>JAHEFI010000024.1 GCA_024640255.1 Bacteroidota bacterium
ACTACAGCATCATGCATTGGTACATTTTTTTCTTTAGTTTTTAAGCAATAAGCTTTGATCATTTTTGAAGTGTCCATTTTGTATAAATTTTAAAGTGAAAATTTCTAATTGAAAGTAGGTTATTTATATTGAAAAATCGCCATTTAAGCGTCAATTTTTGCGTATTTGGCGTGTGTTTCGATAAATTCTCTCCTTGGAGCTACCTCATCACCCATCAACATACTGAAAATTCTATCAGCTTCTGCGGCGCTTTCAATGGTAACTTGCTTCAAGGTTCTTCTGCTTGGATCCATAGTTGTTTCCCATAATTGATCTGCGTTCATCTCACCCAGACCCTTATATCTTTGGATCGTTACTGAATCATCTTTACCACCACCTAATTTTTCTATCAAGCCTTTTCTTTGTTCTTCGCTGTAAGCATATTCTTGATCCTTACCTTTCTTCACCAAGTATAAAGGTGGTTGAGCAATATATACATAACCATTTTGAACCAATTCTTTCATGTATCTAAAGATGAAAGTTAAAATCAAAGTAGCAATGTGAGAACCATCCACATCGGCATCGGTCATGATAATTAATTTGTGGTAACGAAGCTTAACCAGATTTAAAGCTTTTGGATCTTCTGGTGTACCCACTGTAACACCCAATGCTGTGTACATATTTCTGATCTCTTCGTTTTCGTAGATCTTATGTTCCATTGCTTTTTCTACGTTCAAGATCTTACCTCTAAGTGGTAATATGGCTTGATAACTTCTATCTCTACCTTGTTTAGCTGTACCACCCGCAGAGTCTCCTTCCACAAGGTATAGTTCACACTTCTCAGCATCTCTTTCAGAACAATCTGCTAGTTTACCTGGTAATCCACCACCAGATAAAACTGTTTTGCGTTGAACCATATCTCTTGCTTTCTTAGCGGCTACACGAGCTTGTGCTGCTAAAATAATTTTAGAGATAACATATTTCGCTTCTTTAGGATTTTCTTCCAAGTAAGCTTCTAATACACGAGACACCGTAGTTTGCACCACACCACTCACTTCACTATTACCTAATTTAGTTTTTGTTTGACCTTCAAATTGCGGCTCAGGTACTTTAACAGAGATAATAGCACTTAAACCTTCTCTAAAGTCATCACCTTCAACAGTTACTTTTGCTTTTTCAAACAAACCTTCTTTATCACCATAGCTTTTGAATACTCTTGTTAAAGCAGTTCTAAAGCCGGTAACATGCGTACCACCTTCGATGGTATTGATATTGTTAACGTAAGAGAAAATATTTTCTTTGAAATCGTCATTGTAAGTTAAAGCAACTTCCACTGCTACATTAGATGCTTCGTCGTGTCCTTCAACATACAATGGGTTAGAAATAATAGGATTTCTATTACCATTTTTATCTAACATTTGTACAAACTCAACGATACCCCCTTCGCTATAGAATTCATTTACATATGCTTTACCGTTTTCGTCTAATTCGCGTAAATCAGTTAAGCTAATATGAATTCTTTTATTCAAGTAAGACAACTCGCGTAATCTACCTTCTAAAATTTCTTTACGATATACTGTTTCTTGGAAGATGGTTGTATCTGGCCAGAAATGAACTCTTGTACCAGTTTTATCACTTGTGCCATTTTCTCTAACTGCATATTGAGGAACACCAATAGCATATTCTTGTTCGAATATTTTTCCTTCACGTTGAACAGTCACTTGAAGTTTGGTACTTAATGCGTTTACGCAACTTACCCCCACACCGTGTAAACCACCAGAAACCTTGTAAGTATTCTTGTCGAATTTACCACCTGCGTGAAGCACGGTCATAACCACTTCCAATGCAGATCTTTTTTCTTTAGTGTGCATAGCAGTAGGGATACCACGACCATTATCTTGAACACTAATTGAATTGTCTTTATGAATAGTTACTTCAATATGAGAACAGTACCCTGCAAGGGCTTCGTCAATAGAGTTATCTACTACCTCATAAACTAAGTGATGTAGACCTTTGATACCCACGTCACCAATGTACATGGCTGGTCTTTTTCTAACGGCTTCTAAACCTTCTAATACCTGGATACTATCGGCTCCATAATTCTTGTTTTCGGCCGAATCTGGATGTTGCAAATCTTCTGACATAAAAGGATCTTTTTTGTTGTTTTTATAGGGCATTCAGCATGCATACAAACTTAAGAAAATTAAGGGTTTAAGTATAAAATGCGCCCCTCTTTAGTTATCCCCATTTTAGTTGTTTTGTGAATATGCAAGAGGTCAAAAATGAGGCTAAAAATGGCCTTTAAAGGGCATTCTTTTTAGGGACAATAATCCCTTTAAATTTTTTACAATAAAATGTCATTTTTGGGTCATAAAATGAACCTTTTTACCTGCTTTGATGTTTATACATTAATTTTGTACCATGATGCGAACAATGGAAATATTGAATAATGTCGGAAAACCTGCTGCTTTTGAGGGCATGCAACTGCTTTGGCATAAGGATCAGCATATTCCAGGGTCAACTCAATATAGCATCAGAAGATACGCTGCGAAGCAATGGTCGGCAGAAGATACTGGAATGTTGATTTACCATTATAGCGTAGGACAACCCAAAGAGAATTATTTAGAATTAAGATTCTGTATTTCAGGAAATAGATTTTGTGAGAATAAGGTTTGTGGCAATTGCAATCAATTACCTACAGAAGATTGTGCAGGTCCGCACAAAACAGTGGATGTTTTTTCTTTCCATTTTACTTCTACTTTTTTACATCAGTTCACGCATAATGTAAAACTGACTACCACTAAAGACGAAATTTTAGCGTTCAAGCATTTACAATCTTTTACGAAGACTTTTCCTCTAGGAGCTAGAAAGCGTAGTAGTTTGGACGAAGTGTTGAATCATAGCTATACTGGTTCAATGGAAAATATTTTTATCAATGCAAAAGTGCATGAGTTATTATTGCAGAGCATGGATTTTGCATTTGAAGAAGAAAAAGAATTAACTTTTACTTGTAAGTTTTTAGCGGATGATAGAGGTAAGGAAAGTATATATCAAGCAAGAGAAATTTTATTACAACATATTGGCGATCCAATAACTATTAAAGAATTAAGCCGTAAAGTAGCCATGAATGAGTGCTACTTAAAGAAAGGCTTTAAAGAAGTATTTGGCACTACCATTTTTGATTTCTATCAACAACAAAGAATGGAGCATGCTAAGTATCTATTATATGAGAAAGCTTTGAGCGTAACAGATGTATCTGCTTTATTAGGCTATTCCTCTATTTCACATTTCTCTGCAGCATTCAAGAAGCACACAGGTTTAAAACCTTGTGAATTATTGAACTAGTTTCTTATTTTTATTTTCTAAAATAACCTTATGCGTATTCTAATTGCTTTATTTGCGATGGTCTCTTTAAGTTCTTGTATCCAACAAAGAGTGGACTTAATTGTACACCATGCACAAATTTATACAGTAGACAATCAATTTAGTACTGCAGAAGCTATGGCAGTGCAGGATGGTAAAATTGTTGCTGTTGGTACCAATGATGATATTTTAAAAGAATACAAATCGGATAGTGTGATGAATGCAGAAGGTGCTACTATTTATCCTGGATTTATAGATGCACATGCGCATTTTGTGGGATATGGTCAATCTTTATTTGCAGTAGATTTAATGTTTGTGAGTTCTTGGGACGAAGTGATTAATAGAGTGAAAGACTTTGCTGCAAAGCATCCTGGTACATCTTGGATTAGAGGAAGAGGATGGGATCAAAATAGATTTCCCGGAAAACAATTTCCTACCAATGAATTGTTGAATAGTTTATTTCCAGATAGACCGGTTATTTTAGAAAGAGTAGATGGACATGCAAGTATTGCCAATAATGCAGCATTAGCACTAGCAGGTATCAAAGTAGGACAAACCATTGAAGGAGGAAGTTTTGTGGTAGCCAATGGAAAATTGACTGGTTTATTAATTGATAATGCAGTGGGTGAAGTGGAGAAATTTATTCCTGCACCAAACAAAGAAGATTACAAAAATTGGTTAACTGCAGCGCAAGCCAATTGTTTTGCAACAGGTTTAACCACTATTACAGATTGTGGTTTGCACCCAACAGCAGTTGCTATGATTGACACTTTACAACAAAGCAATGACCTTAAAATGCGTTTGTATGTAATGTTAAGTGATCATCCAGATTCATATGCCTCTGCTTATTTTACAAAAGGAGGCTATACTACTGATAGATTAAAAGTAAAAGGTATTAAAGTATATGGAGATGGCGCATTGGGTTCAAGAGGAGCTTGTTTATTGCAACATTATGCAGATCAACTAGGATGGGGTGGCTTCTTATTAAGTAGCCCAGCGCATTTTGATAGTGTGGCTGCTAAATTAATTAATACAGATTTTCAAATGTGTACACATGCAATTGGAGATAGTGCTAATAGAACTATTTTAAAAGTGTATGCAAAATATTTAAAAGGGAAGAACGACAAGCGCTGGAGAATAGAGCATGCTCAAATTGTACATCCTGACGATTTCCAATATTTTGGAAAGTACAGTATTATTCCAAGTGTGCAACCAACCCATGGCACTAGTGATATGTATTGGGCAGGAGATAGATTAGGTGCAGAGAGAATGAAAGGAGCTTATGCATACAAGCAATTATTAGAACAAAATAATTGGATTCCATTGGGAACAGATTTTCCAGTAGAAGAAATTAATCCATTCAAAACATTTTTAGCAGCAGTAGTGCGTAAAGATGCAAAAGGTTTTCCTGCTGAAGGTTTCCAAATGGAGAATGCATTAACCAGAGAGCAAACAATAAAGGGAATGACTATCTGGGCAGCTAAGGCGAATAGAATGGAGAAAGAAGTGGGTTCTTTGGAAGTAGGAAAGAAAGCCGATTTTATTTTATTGGATAAGGATTTAATGAAAATCTCCGCTGATAGTATCTTGAAAGTAAAAGTAATCAAGACATTTATCAACGGAGAGAGAGTTCATTAATATAGATAAACTACATACCAACCATATCTGCTGGGATAACCCAAGCATCAAATTCTTCTGGTGTTAAGTAGCCTAATTTTACAGCCATTTCTTTTAAGGTAGTACCTTCTTTATGTGCTTTTTGTGCAATCTCTGCAGCTTTGTAATATCCAATCTTGGTATTTAATGCAGTCACTAACATCAAGCTATTGTCTACATGCTTTTTGATATTCGCTTCAATTGGTTCAATACCTACTGCGCACTTATCATTAAAGCTTACACAACCATCACCAATTAATCTTGCACTGTGTAAGAAATTATAAATCATTACTGGTTTAAATACGTTCAATTCAAAATGTCCCATTGATCCACCAATATTAATTGCTACATCATTACCCATTACCTGTGCAGAGATCATGGTTAATGCTTCACACTGAGTAGGGTTTACTTTACCTGGCATAATAGAAGATCCTGGTTCGTTATCTGGAATGAAAATTTCACCAATGCCAGATCTTGGTCCAGAAGACAACATACGAATATCATTCGCAATCTTCATTAAACTCACTGCCACTGTTTTTAATGCACCATGAGATTCAACAATTGCATCATGTGCAGCCAATGCTTCAAATTTATTAGCTGCTGTAATAAATGGCAAGCCAGTTAAATTAGCAATATGCTTTGCTACATTTTCAGAATATCCTTTTGGTGTATTAATTCCTGTACCTACTGCAGTTCCACCTAATGCTAATTCAGTAAGGTGTGCTAAAGTATGATTGATGGCTTTTAATCCATGCTCTAATTGACTAACATAACCACTAATTTCTTGACCCAAGGTTAAAGGAGTTGCATCCATAAAATGGGTACGACCAATTTTAACCACATTCATAAATGCAGCACTCTTAGCAGCTAAAGTGTTTTTTAAAGTAGTAATACCTGGAATGGTTACTTCTGTTAAAATTTGATAAGCCGCAATATGCATGGCTGTTGGGAAAGTATCGTTAGAAGATTGAGATTTGTTTACATCATCATTAGGGTGTAAGAATTTCTCTTTATCTGTTAAGCTTCCGCCTTTAATCACATGACCACGATAAGCAATCACTTCGTTCATGTTCATATTGCTTTGGGTACCGCTACCTGTTTGCCATACTACTAATGGGAATTGATCGTGTAATTTCCCTTCTAATATTTCGTCACAAACCTGACCAATTAAATCTGCTTTTTCTTTTGGTAAAACGCCCGCATCCAAATTGGCTAATGCAGCAGCTTTTTTCAAATAAGCAAATGCCTTGATAATTTCTTTAGGCATTTTATTAATGTCTTGTGCGATTTTGAAGTTCTCGATACTTCTTTGTGTTTGAGCACCCCAATAAACATCAGCAGGTACTTTTACTTCACCCATTGTGTCTTTCTCAATTCTATATTCCATGATTGCTGTATTTTAATTTCGCAAAGGTAAGATTAATGTCCTTTAAAATGAGGCTTTCTTTTCTCGATGAAAGCTTGAATTCCTTCTTTACAATCCTCAGTGATAAAACAGTTGCCAAATAAATCGGCTTCCACCGCATAGCCATCTTGTTTTTCATCCCAGGCTGCGTTCACTGCCTTAATAGAATTGGCAATGGCAATAGGGGCTTTGGTATGCGCTGCAGCCAGTAAACTCATGGCCTTGGTAATTAAATCTGTTTGAGGCACTACATAGTTGACTAAACCATAGCTTAATGCTTGATCTGCGTTAATGGTATTTCCAGTAATAATTAATTCCATGGCTCTGGCCTTACCCATTTTCTGAGTAAGTCTTTGAGAACCACCATAGCCCACCATAATGCCAAGATTTACTTCAGGTTGTCCAAAAATGGCATTGTCTGAAGCTATTATTAAATGACAACTCATGGCTAGTTCACATCCACCTCCTAATGCAAAACCATTTACGCAAGCAATGACTGGTTTGGGTGAGTTTTCAATTTTAGCAAATATGGATTGACCTTTTTTAGCCAATGCGGTAGCTTGTTCTTTTGTTAAGCTTTCAAATTCTTTAATATCAGCACCAGCCACAAAACTTTTTAAGCCTGCGCCAGTAATAATCACCGATTTGATTTCTGGAAATTTATAGACTCTTTCAAAAACGGCATCCAAGTCTTGCATTACTTGGCTGTTTAAAGCATTTAATTTTTCTGGACGATTAATGGTAATGATCAATGTGTGATCTTCCATTTTTGTAAATAAAGTTTGGAAAGACATACCATTTAATTTTATCGTTAAAAATTATTTTCTATTCGCAGCCACCCATTCTTTTATATAAGTAGCAATATCTGAAGTATTGGTGCCTGGTGCAAATAAAGTACCAACGCCCAATGCTTTTAATTTATTGGAATCTTCTTCTGGAATAATACCACCGCCTGTTAAAAGGGTATTGGTTAATCCTTTTTCTTGCATAAGTTGATACACTTTTGGAAATACTGTCATATGTGCACCAGATAAAATACTAATACCAATGGCATCCACGTCTTCTTGTAAAGCAGCCTGCACCACCATTTCGGGACTTTGTCTTAAACCAGTATAAATTACTTCCATACCTGCATCTCTTAATGCAGTGGCAATAATTTTAGCCCCTCTATCGTGACCATCTAGTCCCACTTTTGCTACTAATACTCTTATTGGTTTCATCTATCCTAAATTACATTAATTTGATGAAAGTAAACTCAGGGTATGGTTGATTCTTGACACAGCGTCTTGTAGTTCAATGTTCTCTACAATCTCAAATACACCTGGTCCAAATTTACCACCCACCAACATAATTCTAAAAGGCAACATTAAATCACCTGGTTTTAAGCCATGTGCAGCAGCCAATTCTTTAAAATCAGTTTCTAAGGTTTCAGCAGGAATGGTTTTCAAACCTTGCGCTATTTTATTGGAGTAAATTTTTACTAGTTCATTGAAAAAGCCCAACTTTTTCTCTTCCCATTTTGGTTGAATAGAAGCAATATCAATAACCGTTGGTGCTTGAAAGAAAAAAGAAGATTGAGTAATAAAATCAGGCAATAAAATACAACGCTCTTTTACTAGTCCAATTACTTTTACCAAATAAGGAGCTTCATGTACTTCAATTCCTTCTTTATCCAAATAAGGTTTTACTAATTCTGCTAAGCGAGCATTATCCATTCTCTTAATCCACTCTGCATTAAACCACTTCGCCTTTTCATAATCAAATTTAGCACCTGCTTTATGTACTCT
>JAHEFI010000028.1 GCA_024640255.1 Bacteroidota bacterium
TTTTGCGTGAGGAATTATTAGAATTGTATTTTATAAACAAAATTGGGAAAAAAGCCAAGTTGGTATTTCCAGCTAACATTTTGATTTCTGTCATCATAGCTTTGTGAAAAAACATTTTTATGGTTGGTGACATTTTGAATGTCTAGAGAAAATGTCTGTGAAAGTTTTTTAACCTTGCTATTGAATGTGTATCCAAATTTAATATCCATTCTTGTATAGTTGGGGTATTGACTTGAGTAAACATTGGTTGATAGTTGTTCTCGGCCAGTTGTTTGTGAGCTTGCAACATCAATGGGTGTATAATACCTGCCACCTGCGTTGGTGAATTTAAAATCAATACTTGTTTTATTTCTTTTACCTGCACCTACATTCCATTCTTTACCTGCCAATATATTATATACATATTTGCCATTAAATGCAGTGTTTCTTTCAACTCCATCACTTCCCGAATATTTTGAATCAAATATAGAGGATGTAAATAAGCCATAATAACCTTTGCTAAAAAATTTCTCAACGGTAAGTTCTACGCCGTAATTAGTACCAGTTCCCTTATTGATTAAATTATCTTCCAATTCAGTATTGAAACTCGCGCCTGTGTTTAACATGGAATAACTACTTGAAAAAGTGTTAACTGGCACATTGTATAAACTTTGATAATAGAGCTCTGTCTTAATTCTCCAATCTTGAGCTGGTTGTAGGTTATAACCAATTACATAATGATTGCTCTTAGTAAAGTCTAGGTTTTTATTATTGTAACTATAGGTTCCATCCGTATTTTGGCTTTGTAAAAAGTATACGTTAATGGGTTGCATTTGCGAATGCATGCCATAGCCAAATGTGAAGCTACTATTGTTATTAATGTCATATTTTAAGCCTAATCGTGGTTCAACTGAGCTTGAATTATTCAAGAAAAACTTTTGATAGTGAATTCCAGTATTAAGTGTAAGCTTTTCACTTAAATTATATTTTGTTTGGATAAAGGCTTGAGCAAGATTAGTTTGACTATTATAATCCCAAACTTGTTTAAAATCATCATTAATCCTTTGTTTGTTTTTGGAGTAAAGGTCTAATCCTAGTAATTGGTTATCTAATCCAATCTTTACAAATAGCCTTGAATTAATTTTTGAATTATAAGAGGTGCTAAAATTATATCCTGTTTTGGCAGTTTTTGAAATGTCTCTTTGGAAGGAAACCTCTGTCAATCTATCGAAACCATAGTTAGTGATATCTGTTTTTGAATAATTTAATCCAATGGTAGAACTAATATAGGATTTGCTATTTATTTGTTTAAAATGGTTTAAACCAATAATACCAAGTTTGCTTGAAAAATCTGCTTGATTGCCATTACCGTATAATGAATTTTTATCACCTCCGCTTTCTAAAGCAATTGTACTAGTTCCATATATTCCGAATAATGAAAACTTTCCCATTTTTGTAGTACCGCTATTGAGTTTAAATGACAAATCCTGATAAGATGGGGTAGCAGTGGTACCAATATTAATTCCCATGGATTGAGCAATACCTGCTAAAGAATATCTATAACCCACAAGGTAGGAGGAACCATTATCTTTTTTAATAGGTCCTTCTGTAGTTGCTTCTAATCCTGTAATGACACCTAATTGCAAGGTGGTTTCTTTTTTGGTATTATTACCATTTCTAAATCCAATATCAAATACACCTGCATTGGCATTACCATATTCTGCAGGGAAGGCCGAGGTGAAGAAATCAGAGCTTTTTAATAAATTCGTATTTAAGGCACTAACTGCTCCTCCTGTAGTTCCAATGGAGGCAAAATGGTTAGGATTGGTTACATTCATACCATCTATCTTCCATAATACACCTGTAGGTGAATTGCCTCTAATTACAATATCATTTCTACTATCATCTGGGTTAATTACGCCTGCAAAATTAGCAGCTAAACGAGCAGGATCACTTCTCCCTCCTGCATATCTATTTACTTCTTCCATTGAAAAAGTACGGGCACTTACAGTAGCCATTTTGTTGATGCTAGAGGCTTTGTTAGATGATTTAACTACTACATCCTTTAAGCTTTTAAAATCTTCCTCTAAACCAATGTCTAAAATGATTTCTTTACCAGAGGTAACCACTACATTTGGAATATAAGATTCTTTATATCCACTATAAGTAACTTTTATATCATACCTGCCAGGGTTTAATTCTCTAAATGTATAATTCCCAATTGAATCACTTATTGTTGTTTTATTACTATTAGAAATATGAACTGCCGCACCCTGTATAGGTGATTGAGTTAGTTTATCAAGAACCAGCCCCCTAATATTTTGTTTGTTATTTTGTGCGAATGTTAAGGTTGCAATAAAAGTAAAGACAATAGTGTAGTAGTGCTTCATGTATTTGAAGTATTAATTTATTTTTAAAAAATGTAAATAGAAATTATTTGATAGGTGCTTGAGGGCCTTTTTGCGGGTTATTAACGGAGTTGACCATTTTTTGAATTAAATCATCAAATTTTGGTTTTTGTTCTTCTGTACATAATACCCTTACTTTTTTAAAGTGATCAAAAGTTAAAATATCAAGTGCTTGTATTGATAAGCTTACTTTTAATGCAGCATTATTCTTTACACTATCAACTATTTGCTCGGTTTTTAATAATTGAAAAAGGTTCTCCTTGTCAATTTTAATTTGCTCTCTAATTTTATTAGCATTTTCATTATGATTTTTTGCTAATTCAAAATAGGCGTTTTTTTGAGCTTCGCTAAAGTGTAAACTTTTCGCTAAGAACTCTTTTGGAGAATTGTCTCTTTGGTTTTTCAAATGTCCTATCCAAAAAAATGACAGTGTGGCTATATTGGCAAGAATTAATACACCTATTAGCCAGGCTACAATTTTGTTATTTAATATATTCCTCATAATAAATAGTTTAATTTGAAATTGTTTGATCATAGGATGCTGCAAAAGCCTCCATTTCTTGACTCGAATTTGTGTTAACTATATTTGAATCATTTTTTAAGAGTAAGCTATTAATAAATAAAAACAAGGTTAAAGCGCAGATTACTAATATTGGCTTCAAGGGGTATGCTAGTTCATTAGACAATTTTTCCTTTTCCATTCTGGCTTTTAATCTTGTATAAAAAAAGTTTGGTGCCCCTACTTCTTTTAAGTTTGAAATGATATTCATTTCATGTTCAAATTGCTCGTTAGACATATTTTTCATAATAAAATGTTTATGAGTTATAATAATGTTTCAATTTATTTTTTAAATTTTCTTTAGCCCTACTCAAAAGTGACTCGACTGCTTTTATACTTAATTGCATTATTTCACTTGCTTCCTCATGCTTCATTCCCTGAACTCTTATTAACGTAAAAGCAACTCTTTGATTATGGGGGAGTTCGCTTATAGCTTTAAATATCAGGGTTGCTTTTTCTTTATTTTCGTTATTAATACCAGGGTTCAAATAAGCCGCATCTACACTTTTTTCTTCAGAAGGCATCCACCAAGGAACAATTGAATGTAGTCGTTGTCTATTTTTATGTTTCCTAATTTTTTCTAAGGCTTTTCTTATCGCAATTCGGTAAATCCAAGTAGCCAAGCTTGATTCCTCTTTAAAACCACTAATAGACTCATACACCTGAATAAAAGTCTCCTGCGCTGTATCTTCTGCCTCGGCCGCATTATGAAGTATATTCAGGACACTATAATATACTCTGTCCTGGTAGTTTTCTACCAGTACCTTGAAAGCGGAGGCTTCACCCTGCTTCAAACTTGCTATGAGCTCTTTTTCAATCAAAATGTACTTATAATAGATGTTTAAGCTATTCAATTCCTTCGGTAATATTAATATATTTTTTCTCCGAAGGATTAGTTCATTTGAAACATCTAATAGCTAAATATCTTCTTATGATCGTAAATACATTCAGAATATTACTAATATCAATGGCTATTATTGCTGTTTCTTGTAATAAGACAAGTACCACAACAAGCCCTACTGACACAAGTAATAGCGGCACTACTACCACCTATAACGAACTTTTTGTTCCTCCTGCTATCACTGGAACAAATTTTAATTTAACCTTAGATAAAGCCACAAAGCAATTTAAAACTGGTGCAGTAACTGCAACCTATGGGTATAATGGAAATAGTTTTTGGGGACCTACTCTTATTATGAATCAGGGAGATGATGTAAAAATTAATGTAAAAAATAATTTATCAGATCAAACCACAGTGCATTGGCATGGGTTTCATATTCCCGCAGTAATGGATGGTGGCCCCCATCAAATTATTGACGCTGGAGCAACTTGGTCACCCAATTTTAAAATCAAAAACAATGCGGGTACTTATTGGTATCATCCACACCTTCATATGAAAACCTATGAGCAACTTGCGAAAGGAGCGGGTGGGTTCATTATTATAAAGGACCCTGCTGAATCGGCATTGGCTTTACCAAGAACTTACGGTACTGATGATATTCCTTTAGTATTAACTAGTAGGAGGTTTAATACAGACAATTCCTTTAATATTTCAGGTGCTTATGGAGATTATCTTTTAGCCAATGGTACTATGGATGCTCAAATAACTTTACCTAAACAGTATGTACGTTTACGAATATTGAATGCTGAAATTGAAAGAGGCTATGATTTAGGTTTAAGTGATAACAGGTCATTTAATATTATTGGAAATGATGGTGGTTTATTAAACGCACCCATTACAACTACGAGAGTTAAAATCATGCCTGGTGAGCGTGTTGAAATTTTAATAAACCTTGGCAATGATGCTGTAGCTAGTAGTATTGATTTGAAAGCATATAATACAGGTCAAAAATTTGGCTTTCCTGGGGCTGAACCTGCTAGTGCTGGTGATTTTGGTAGCTTAATTAATAACAAGGATTTTAATGTGTTACATATTAAAGTGGGGGCAAGTACTACTAGTGCAATTACGGCATTACCAAGTAAGCTTGCTAGCAATACTTATTGGACAAATTCGGATGTAACCAATAGTAGAACTATAAATATTACTGGTGGCCAAGCAGGTGCGGCCTTTACTTTTGATAATAATACCTATGGATTTACCACAATTAATCAAAACATTAAATTAGATGCTATTGAAAAATGGACCATTGTAAACAACAATATATTTGGACATTCTTTTCATGTGCATGATGTGCAGTTTAAAATTATCGCAAGAAGCTCTGGTGTAGTAGGTGATCATGAATCGGGTTGGAAGGATACAGTATATGTTCCTTTGGGGGAAACAGTCACGGTGATAGCAAAATTTGATGATTTTTCGGATGCGGTAAACCCATATATGTATCATTGTCATTTCTCCAATCATGAAGATGGCGGAATGATGGGTCAGTTTTTAGTAAAATAATTTAGATTGAAAATTAACTCACCTATTATCTTGACGGTTTGTGCTATATTAACAATAGCATGTAATAGCAATTATGAGCCACCGCTAGTTGAAGTTAAAAACAATGACACGCTTTTATCAAAAACCGATAGTGGTTGGATATACAATAAGCAACCATTTAATGGCTACATGGTACAAGTTGAAAATGATGGTAGGGTGGTGTACAAACTGCCCATTATAGATGGTAATGAAGAAGGCTTAGCTATAGGATTTTATAACACTGGTGAAAAATTATTAGAAAGAAAATTCGAACATGGTCAAAAGCAAGGTGTTTTTAAGCAGTGGTGGCCAAATGGGAAACTAAGGTATTTATTTAATTATAATCATGATAAATACGATGGGAAGCAAATAGTGTATTTTCATTTTGGGAAAATACAAGAAGAAAAAAATTACTATAATGGTAAAGAAGAAGGCGTTCAAAGAATTTGGGATTCAATAGGTAATTTAATTTCCAATTACACTGTGAAAAACAATAAAATATATGGTGCTTTATCTGCGAAGGATTGTATGCCAGTTGCTCGTTAAATTATTTGCAATAGTATTGATTGTATTGAATTTGTTAAGCTGTAATGTCTTTTCAAATAATGAAATATTACCTTATTATAATTCACAGGACTTAACCCCTAGTTGGAATATCAAAAACGAACACCGAATTACTGCATTTAATTTAGTTGATCAAAATGGGAAAAACTTTGGATCCAATTTATTAAATGATAAAATATATATTGCTAATTTCTTTTTTACTACCTGCCCAGGTATTTGTCCTAAGATGACAAAATGCTTTAAGGTTTTACAGGATAGTATTTCTTTAATGAATCATGTTGAACTAGTATCTTTTTCTGTGATGCCATGGATAGATACCGTTAATAAATTAAAAAAATATGGAGAAGAGAATGGCGTTAATCCTGCAAAGTGGCATTTGTTAACAGGAGATAAATCAATAATTTATTCGCTAGGTCGTTCTTCATTTTTTGCTGACAATAATAAGTTAACTGATAGCACTACCTTTCTTCATACAGATAAAATGTATTTAATAGATAAGAATCAACAAATAAGAGGTGTTTATAATGCTACCAATATGAATGATATTTCTAGAGTATTAACTGATATTAAAGCTTTGAAGTAATAAGAAACGGGATGTATAATATTTATTCAACTGCGTGAGGTTTTTTCTTTTTTTCGAAATTAAAAATTAATAATTGGCAGGAATAGTATTGATTAAATTAAACTTAAAAAAATCTGTTGCTCCCAAAACAATTTGCATGTTTCATTAAATTCAGTACTAAATTTTGTTGAAGGCAATGGCAACGCTGCAGGCCCCGGAAACGCAGTGATTAAAAAATTACTGCTTTGTTGTTCTTTTAAAACCAGTGTTAGTAAATTTGTTGTAGGAAGTTTTGAAACTGTTGCTTGCAGCAAAAGATGTCCCCTATTTTTTTTCAGAACAGGTTGGCTTGATGTTAATGATTTTAATGCCTCCAATGAAATGACTCCTAGTGTTCCAATTCCTTTTGGAAATTTCAATGATTCAAATTCATAACTAACATGCAAGTAGCCGTTTTGCCTTAAAGAGGTTATTTCTTTAATAGTATCACATTGGAGCATTAAAGATTTTATATCTGTTGCAAAAAAATTGTGAAATTTAGAACCTGGGATTTGTAAGTTTTCGTCAATTAATGCTTCGCTATATCCGCGATCAATTAAGCATTGTATAGCATTTTCATTAACTATCGAAAAATGCCGCAATAAGTGAAAAAGTGTTCCGTCATTATATGATATGGGTAAATGATTTGCCATTAGTTCAATTCGCTATTAAATAAAATTCAAATTGAAGATACGTTTTACTAACTCATTAAATTATTCCCCTAATAAATCTTTTACTTCTGTTTGTAGTATTGGGATATGGTTGATAACAATTCCCCAGATAATTTCATCAGATACTGAATCGTAACCGTGAATAATTCTGTTTCTTGTGTCTACTATTTTTCTAGCATTTGAAATTTTGATAGCCTTATCTTTTGTAATAATTCTACTCAATGCTTCTCCTATAATTTCAATATTTCTTTCTATGGCCCTTCTTGTTCGAAGATCATCTTTATAGGTTGAAAATTCTTTGGGGATATCAATAAAGAAACTATCAATTTCCATGATAGCATTTAAAATATCATAAAGCCACGCCTTTATTTCATTATCCATAAACAAGTTCTTTGGTTTGATTGACCACTTGTTTAAAATAAGGGTTCTTGATAGCCTGCTCCTCCAATAAGTCTACTGGACGATTAAATATATCTTGTAAGGAGAACTTAAAATCAAAGTAGTTATCTGCATAGTCCTTCACATCTATTTCCTTAAAATCTACGATTAAGTCTATATCGCTATTGGTATTGAAATTGGGAGTTAGGACTGACCCAAAGGCATACAAGCTCCTTACCTTGTGGTTAGCACAAAGCGCATTTATTTCATTTTTGTATGCAGATAGCGTGTTCATATTTCTAATTGGATACAAATTTACTACTTATTCAATTAAGTCTCTAATTAGCTAAAAGCTAGATAATTTTTGAAATATCCTCTGCGTGAGGAAAACACCCCCTGAAATCGACTGAAATCGGTTGATTTCGGTTTTGTGAAAACATAACTAACTATAAATCAACCCGTTCATTTTCTCAAAAAATCTTCATAACCCTGAGGTCCCGGGTTCAAATCCCGGTCTCGCTACAAAGCCTCTCA
>JAHEFI010000030.1 GCA_024640255.1 Bacteroidota bacterium
GGATTTATTCAATCAGCATTGAAAAATACAGATCAAATTGAATTCAATTTCCCCAAAGATGTGGATACGAATAATTATAAAGACAAGGGTTATACCGATGTATTAATTATTCCCAAATTTGAAGGACATGAAAAAACAGCCTATGTTTTAAGATCCAAAAAATCAATGGGCTTAATGCTACAAAATAGTATTACCAACAAAATTAATAGTGCGATTGAAGATCAGATGTTACAAGAAGCAGGTATCCAACAAAACACTTTGGATTCTATTCATAGTGCTTCTCAATTTGCTGAACTAAAAGCCTATGAGGATAAAGGAAGTACCAGTAAAGAAAGTAATGCTAGTTTGGCCATGGGTATTGGATATGCCAGTGGTTTTTTAATTTATTTAACCATGTTTATTTATGGCACGATGGTAATGAGAGGTGTGATGGAAGAAAAAACCAATCGTATTGCGGAAGTGATTATTAGCAGTGTAAAACCTTTTGAGTTAATGCTGGGTAAGATTATCGGTATTGGTGCAGTAGGTTTAACGCAGTTTATTTTATGGATCACTTTGATTATTTCTTTAACTAGTGTTGCAACTCATTTTTTACCAGCAGATATTCAATATCAATTAACTACCCTTCAACAAAACAATGGTCAAATGGCCGCAGGTATGGCTGGAGCCAGTGAATCTGCAAAACAGATTTATGCGATGCAACATACTTTTGCTACTGCGAATTGGACTTTAATCATTAGTTGTTTTATATTTTACTTCCTAGGAGGTTATTTATTTTACTCTGCTTTATTTGCTGCGGTAGGAAGTGTGGTGAACGAAGATCCACAGGATGCACAAAGTTTATTGTTCCCAGTAACCATGCCATTGATCTTCTCTTATATTATTACCAATATGGTGACACAGAATCCTAATACCCCCATTGCTTTTTGGGCAAGCATTATTCCATTTAGTTCACCCATGGTTATGATGGCTAGAATTGCCTATGGTGTTCCTAGTGCTGTGAGTTATTGGGAGCTTGGCTTAAGTATGAGTATTTTAATTATTGGATTCTTATTCACCACTTGGTTAAGTGGCAAGATATACAGAACTGGTATATTAATGTATGGAAAGAAACCAACTTGGAAACTCATGTTCCAATGGGCCTTTAAGAAAAGTTAATTAATTGATAGTAATACAACTGGAATAGCACTTTTATAGTGCTATTCTTATATTCACCCCTGCCCTAGTATTGGTCATCGGTGGTGAAGAAGAAATATATGGTGTTGCTCTTCTTTGATCAAAATAGAATTTCAAATTAATCTTACTATTTAAGACATAGTCAATAGATGGCTGCAAAGTTAATTCTCTTTGTCCGCCAGTTCCATAGGCATTGGTTTGATCTAATCTACTATTGCTATTAAATACATCTCTCAAAGAAACATCTAATCTAAATGTAAGATCATTGGCTAGCTTATTACTATTTAAGCCAGGTAAATTAAACGGTAACTTTAACCCTCTTTTTCTATAGCTCGTTCCAAACACCCACTCGGTACTATTGTTTTCACTTAATTGATAATCCACCAAGCTTAATGCCAACATTCTGCTCTTCTTATATTCAAATCTCAAAGACCATTGCGTTAGTGTGGTTAGGTTTAAACCAATCAATGGTTCCATTCTTTCGGCAATAGTAATATTCGGAATTAAGAAATAAGGCATATAGTTTCCACTTACTGTATCTAAGAAAGTAGGTACTGATCTTCCATTTCTGTTTTCTGCTGCATATAATAATGAACTTTGGAAACTATTCATGGATAAATTACTGTTATATCCATGTGATAAAGTGATATTACTAAATAGCTCAGCTAAGAAAGGAACTTTTGTTAATCCATTGTATAATACAGACCAATTAGGTTTAGGTAACATACCTGAGAATGGATTGGATCTTATACTTGTATTAGATTGATTCAACAAATTCACTTTCTTTGGATCCTGCCCAGTGTAGGCTGCAATAAATGCTGGTATTAATACATCCTGTGCATATCTTCCATAACCTTTCGCGTAATTACCTTCATTGGTTGGAAAGCCATTAGAAGCCGCAACCCTATTAGAAATGATGGTTCTATAGTTTTGGAATAATTTAAACTGATCAGAAATCACATTGGGATCATGTTTATCAAAGAAAGTATTCAAAGCCACATAACTAATATTAAATCCACCTGCAGACAAAGGATTAGAGTGCACTCTTGATCCATTAAAATTAAAACTGGTGTCTTTAAACAATTCAGCATATTCTTTGGTAAAGGTTTTATCCAATCTTACATCAATCATCATTGACCTAATAGGCTCGATTAATAATCTTGCAGATAATTTTTGATCAAAACCTTGTCTAAACAGCATATTGAACGCCGGATCTCTAGATAAATACTTTTTCTTTTCTTGTTGATTCAACCAATTGGAATCGGGTTGATATCCAATAGTATATTCAATACCTGGAGCAAATCCATTCCATCCCTTGTCCACAAACTGCACTCCATTCATATAACCTGGTAATCTACTATTATAGTTTTCTGTATAATCCAAAGAACCCGTTTGAACCATGGTTAATAAAGAAACAAAAGATTTAATTGGACCAGGAACATTGTATAATTGATTCGCTTTTAAAACTCTTTGAGCAATTCTTTCTTGTCTTCTAGCATCCTTCCACTTCTTCAATGCTTCTGCTCTTTCTTTTCCTGTTTTATTGCCAATAGCTTCTTCTTTGGTGATTAAAATTTTAGTACTAATTGGATTAGAAGGTGGTGCAGCATATCTACTATCAGACAATGCAGATTTTATAAACTTGGATTTTTTGTAAAAGTTCATAAAATTAAACTGTGCATTCAATTGTTGTGAGAAAGTGTTTTCAATAGTATTACCCATACCCACAGCCAACCTGCTTGCTCCAATCCAATTGTAGTTGGTAGTGATATTATAGCTTGATAAAATCCAATCTGTTAATGGTAATTTATTAGTTGGTAAATCATAACGCAAAGAAATTCTTTGATTGTACAAAGTGTTTCTACCACCTTTCAATAGCATTCTCCATAAAGAATCTTTCTTCGCCTGAGTATCTATTTTACCATCTGGCTCGTCAATTCTAGAATTTAAGTTAGCAGCAAAATCCATATTCAAAGACCTAGTCATTGGCCATCTCATATTGAAAAGCCTACTCATGGTAAAGTACTTATTAAAAGTGGTTTCTGCTTTATCGGTGGTTCCGTCAAAAGCGTTAATCACTCTTGGCGTAAACTCACCCATTTGTCTATCAAATACTGTTCTATAACTAATTAAGCTTGGTGTTGGATTAACATTAACTTCTTTAATTAAGTTAAACCAAGGAGATGCATTTTTTAATAGTTTACCAAATGGTTGATAAGATTTACCCGTATTATTGAAAGTATAACCAATGGCTCCTCTTTGTTTCACCATCTTATTCATTTCAATCACCGGACTGGTTTGATTTAATTGAGAATAAGAATAACTAAAATCAAGGTTACTGATACTAATAATGCTTGGCTTCTTACCAGGGAGTATTCTTACATTGGTAAAATTCAAAGTCTTAATTGTTGTTTGATCGGATGAAGCGTTTATTACAGAATCTCTTTCAGCACCTGATAAAGATTTAATCTTGTCTGTGTACAAGATGTCTTTATTGAATGGATCAAATTCTGGATTTTCACTGGTCTTATTAATACTTGCAAATACTGGTAAAGAAACTTTTACTTGCTTAGGTAATAATTTCCCTGCTTCAATATTGGTTGCCAAATCAATTTGAGATAAGCCTGTCTTCGCTCTTTCGTTCATTTTTTGTTCGATACTACCAAAGCCTGCTGTTCTATTGTTTACAGAAACTGCCACCGTACCTAAATCTGCTAGTACCATATCCATTCTTCCTAAAGCAGCCCAAGAACCTCTTTCATCTAAATCTGATAATCTTAATTCATTCAACCAAACTTCTGCATTCATGTTTTGAATGTTAGAGCTATTCTCAATGGCCATTAAGATACCTCTTACTTCTCCAAGATTTGGATTACCCATCACACTATAAGTATGTCCGTTAGATTGTTGTACTCTATAAATGGTATTATAAGATTGACGAGCTTTATCTCTTGCTAATTTAAGTTGCACCAAATCATTTAAACTTAAATTCAGTTCGTTTTCAGTTGGCCAAACCAAATTAGCTTCAGAAGTGGAATAGGTTTTTCTCTTAGTAGTGGTTAAAGGAATTCTAATCTCGTAATAGTTGTTTTGGAAATCCTGACCCAATCTAATCACTGCAGTCATGGTACCTTTTTCAACCACATCAATGGTGTTTTTATTTTCAGCATGGATAAACATGGACAATTTACCATAACGTCTTACATCAATATTCATGGTCTTAAATACCCCTCTTGTACTCTTAGATGGTAAATTATTTAATTGAATACTTAAGGCTTGCTCGTTTTGTAAAAGGTTAATACCATTATTACTTAATAATTGTACTCTTTCAATACCTGGAGGAATTACATAATTCACTGGAGTCCTACTTCCATTTTCTTCCACACTTACTGCCAAAGTATTCATTGTAGTAGTATTGCTTACAGGAATAGCTTTATAATCTCCTGTAGTATCTATTTCATAAGCAAACTGTCTCCACTGATTTCTTACTAAATCTAATTTTGCAAAACGCAAAGTCACAGAATCTTCAAATCCAGTTAAATACATTCTAATAAAACGAATAGATTTAAAATCTCTAATGCCTCCATAAGTATTGGAGTATGATTTAATAGGCACTCTAAATAAATACCAGCTCTCTTGAGATTTAGATCCATCAGCCAAAGTCACATTCACTGTTTTAGAATCTGTCACATACCTTGTGGTACCTACACCTAATTTATTTTTTTGTAAATCAATTTCGTATTCGAAATAGGCTTCTGTTTCGTTTAAAGTATTGTCTCTATTTAAATCTTCATTATCTGGGAGCAAGGTTGCTGCACTACTAAACTGACTATTACCCGCTAAAGCAGAGTTGCCTTGTGGATTATTAAAATATTTATACCTGCCTAAAATACCTGTCTTAGTCGCATCATAACTTGGATCTCTATACCAGACATAGTTATCTGCAGAAGGATCTTTTAATATCTGCTGTGCAAGATTGGCGTTAGGGATTTTATTAATTAAATACGCTCTTTTCTTAGCCTCTTCTGCATCATTCATGCCATCAAATCCAACGTCTTGGTATTTTCTATCGTCAGGATTATTACTAAAGGCATTGGTCACTTGAATGGGATTCACTGGAACATAACCCCAAGTAGAACTATCAATACTTGCTGGAATTTTAGGAGTAGGCATGCCATTCTCATAAAATCTTCTTCCATCTCTTAAGATATCTTCACTTACATTACCAAGGTTTAAAATTAATTTTCCTTTACCCGCTGGAGATTTAATAAATGGATCCTGCACCCAGAATTCTACATATTCAATCACACTTGTTTCAAAATCGGTTTGATCCAAAGAACGCATAATACCACCCCATTTAGCTGCAGGATTATTTAGTTTCCCGTTGGCATCTAAATTTTTATAATCATAGTTATAAGGGCCTCTTTCTTTTGGATAAAAACTCAAATCGAAAGTTGGTAATTGAACATCGGTGATATTGGTCGTCTTTTGAGGAAATAATTCATTGGTAAATACCTGTCTTACTCTAGGATCACTTAAGTCAGCTAGATTTTCTGCTACCGGATTATTACCACTGTTTTTATCTTGTAGTGTGGGCTCAATAGTATACCACGCTAATCTTGATCTACTGAAATTATAGTTCACAGAATCCGATACAGCATCTGCAGGAAATCTATCCATAGGTGTAGAAGCCAGTGCCCATGCAGTGAAAGGGAATCTTAAATCAATATTGGTTCTTGCTGCTTCAAAATCGTCTAAGTAAACCACACCAGATCCACCTCTTCCGATTTGTTGTGCGTGTCCTGGTTTTAAAAACGCAGCTTCACCATAAGCAGTTAAATAAGATTTTGCTTTAGTGGTATAAAAAGGTAATTTATTTAATGCTCTGGTTAAACCAGGTAAATCTGCTTTGTAATTAAAATCAAAACCATACATGGAGTTCTTGATAGGATCAGAACCAAAATTGGTTTTAGTAAAGAAAGGTCGTTCACTTAATCTAGTAGAAGAAAAACCAAAATTAAAATTCTTACTAGCCATATAATCCAAACGCAAAGCCCTGAAGCCTCTTTCTTGGAAACCAAATCCAATATTGTTTTCAAAAGAAACATTCACTGGAATATTAGAACTTAAAATACCAGGATTAATAATCCTAACAGTACCTGATCCATAATCCACCATATAATCCAATCCCTCTTTTAAAATTTGACCACCCGCTCTCACACTCACCGATCCAGGAGGAACATTAAATGCATTCAAACTAATTTCAGAACCACCGCTACTTCCTTTTACCTGCCCTTCCATCACAAACCTATTTAAGTTCGCATAGGTTTGCGCTTCTGCTTTGATATTGCGATATAATTGAGGATAAATATATTTCTTAGTGATATTGGTATCAATTCCTTTAAAAGCAATTTCTTGTAAATCCTTTCCAAAGGGTTCTAGTAAAGGAAATACGATTCTTCCCATTCTTGAAATAACGGTATAGCCTTCTACATAGTCAAACACACCATCGGGTTGTGGATCGTTTCTATTATTTAATCTATCTAAATTCAATAGCTTAATTAAAGATCTTCCTTCAACTGCTTTACTAGTCACAGGTAAATATCTTTTTAAACCCGCACTAGGTTCTTCGTATAAAATGTTTAATTGAAAATCTTGTTGTTGTAATTGACCAAATAAATCTAATGAGTAAACGTTCTTCATCATTAAATCCCAAATGGGTAAATCTGTTCTTTGTGTAGTTGCTTTCAATAATTTCAAGAACAAAATTTGTTGAACTCCCTTGTTTTGATCTAAAGCGATGTTTTCAGAAAATTCACCCACTTGAAATACCTTTCCATTGTATGTGTATTGAAAAGCCACACCCAACACTTCATCTGGTTGTAAAGGAATATTCAAAGACAGAAATCCAATTTGAGGATTAAAGAAATATTCGTTCTCCGTTAATTTTCTTGCAAATGTTCTTTCGTAATCTTCTGCAGATCTTAAACCTTCCATGCTTAACACACTTGAAACAGATGCAGGATTTCTAGCACTACTATTACTGATTAATTTGGAGTATAATCCGTTGGCACTATTGTCTGGTAATTGATCGCTCAATAAAGTAGAACCTAGAGGTCTTGTTCTAAAATTTGCTTTATGCGGAGCAGGTTCACCAATATCCATTAAACCCACCACATCTCTTGCATTGGTGGTTTGACCATTTCTGTTGGTTACCCAAACTTCAATTCTTTTTATTTGTGCCTGAGAATTAATCAAAGGCAAATTGGCCATTGACTTATTGAAATTATCTCTAAAGTATTGTGATAATAAGAAGTGTCTATTCTCTTCATAATCGTCTAATCTCTTTTGAAACTTCTGCGTACTAGCGCCACCAGACAAATTCATACTTTGTCTTTGAGATTTTTGATTGGCAATAGCTGCAGTAATAAACAATTTACCAAATTGCAATTGCGTTTTAACACCAAATAAGTTTTGCGTACTTGGAATTAAGACACTTCTTGAAACATAGTTGATATTACCCGCTTCAATACTTTTTACAATCTCATCTTTCTTTCCTTTGTAGCTTAATTTAATTTGATTATCAAAACCTAAATTGGATAGTGTATTTAAATTAATCGGGAATTTTAATTTGTCACCAATACTTGCATTCATGCTAAAGTTAGTGTTAGCATCAAAGTCAAATCCTCCATTACTTCTTGCTCTTTCAGGTAAAGTGGGATTATCTACTCTTTGACCTTGATAACCTGCTTTGATATTAATTTCTCCAACTGGTTTGATATCTACTTTTAAATCAGATCCAGTTTTACCAAACAATCTATCAAAATAACTATCAAATACTTTTACTTTAGGTCTGGTAACTTTTCTGTTTAATACGCCCAATGAATTAGCTCTTTGTTGGAAATAAGCTTGTTCATCTTTTCTGGTTTTAATTTTCAAGAACTCATCAAAACTTAAGGTATTGGGATTGCGTACAAATTTGTTTCCAATAAACTCTCTTACCTGATAGGTTTTGGTTGCGGGATCATAATCCACCCTTTTCTTAACCAAACTGGTATCTCTAATATCAAATGGATTGGTACTTGATTGACTTAAAAAATCAACCCTTCTATCTTTAATAGGATATCTTAAAGAATCTTTTGACAATTGTTTCTGCTGCGCAAGGCCCTGTATACTTACTAAAAGTAGACATGAAAATGTTAAGAGTTTGCGTAGTGATTTCAAAATGTGTTGAATAGTTTGAAAGGGTTAACAATTTTTAAGTGCTAATTTGATCAATCCTTCCAAGCTTAATTCAGATCCTTCTGATTGAATAACTTTGTCAATTGCTTTTTCAGCAACTGCTTTTTGAATACCTAAAGCCACCAATGCTTGTAATGCATCTTGATGCGGTGATGATTGCGTAAAAGTGCCCACCCCTGCATGTGTTCCAGAAGCAGTTGGCATTTTAGCTAATTTATCTTTTAATTCTAAAACCAATCTTTCAGCAGATTTCTTTCCAATACCTTTTATCTGTTCTAATTTTCTTGCTTCACCATTTACAATTGCACGAATAATTTCTTCAGGCAACATTCCAGACAACATCATTCTTGCTGTACTTGCGCCTACTCCAGAAACACTAATTAATTGCAAAAACAAATCCTTCTCTTGTTGCTCATGAAATCCAAAAAGCACTTGAGAGTTTTCAGTAATATGCAAGTAAGTATGTAGTAATCCTTTTTCTTTTTTAGAGATGGCTTCATAGGTATGAAAACTAATATTCACCTCGTAGCCAACACCATTTACATCCACTATCAATTTGGCTGGAGTAACCTGAACAAAATTTCCTTGTAAAAATGCGATCATATAGCTTCAAATTTAACACATAAGCAACTAAAAATGGGGCATTTGGGCGGATTCTTAGCCATTTTTTTGGATATTTGTAGACCAAACTAAAAAATGATCTATGTCGAATGCTATTAAAGCAGCAATTACCAGTGTTGGAGGCTATGTTCCAGAGACCAAATTAACCAATTTTGACCTGGAGAAAATGGTGGATACCAACGATGAATGGATTAGAACCAGAACAGGTATTTCAGAAAGAAGAATTTTGAGAGATCCAGGTAAAGCAAGTTCCGATATGGCCGTAAAAGCCATCGAGGAAATTCTACGCAAAAAGAACCTTGATCCTTTAGAGATTGATTGTATTATTTGTGCAACTGTTACTCCAGATATGATCTTCCCAGCTACTGCCAATATTATTGGAGACAAGTTGGGTGCAAAAAATGCATTTGGATTTGATTTGGGTGCAGCTTGTAGTGGATTTTTATTTGCATTAAATACAGGTGCTGCATTTGTAGAAACAGGAAAGTATAAGAAAGTAATTGTAGTGGGCGTAGATAAGATGAGTTCAATTATTGACTACACAGATAGAGCCACTTGTATCATTTTTGGAGATGGTGCAGGTGCTGTATTATTAGAACCTTCAACAGAGGGCAATGGTGTTATGGATGCCATTTTAAAAAGTGATGGCAGTGGAAGAGAATACTTACATATTAAAGCAGGTGGTAGTTTAAAACCTGCAAGTGTTGAATCTGTGATGGCAAGAGAACATTATGCATTCCAAGATGGACAACCAGTTTTCAAATTTGCTGTAAAAGGAATGGCAGATGTGAGTGCAGAACTTTTAGAGAAAAATAATTTAACCGGTGATGATATCGCATGGTTGGTTCCGCACCAAGCAAATTTGAGAATTATTGATGCTACTGCGAATAGAGCAGGTATTCCAAAAGAAAAAGTAATGATCAATATTCATAAATACGGAAACACCACAGCAGCAACCATTCCATTGTGTTTATGGGAATGGGAATCTCAATTAAAGAAAGGCGATAATTTAATATTAGCAGCATTTGGTGGAGGATTTACTTGGGGAGCAGCTTGGGTTAAATGGGCTTATTAAAAACAATTAAAAAAAGGAATGATGAGTCAGAAAAAATTTAAAGGAATTAGCACAACAACATTGCATACTGCTAATCATGAGAACGATAATTTCTCTCATACCACTCCTATTTATGCAACTTCTACTTTTACTTTCGATTCTACCGACGAGGGAATGGAAAGATTTAAAAGTGATGATAAAACAAGAATCTATACCAGATGGGGCAACCCCACTTTTACTGCAGCACAGGATGTTATTGCTGCATTAGAAGCACATGGCATTAAAAATGCAGATGGCACTCCACTTGAACTAATTGCTTATTTACATGCAAGTGGACAAGCTGCGATGAGCACTTTGTTCTTAAGTAATTTAAGTGCTGGTGATACTTTAATTTCTCATTATTCTTTGTACGGTGGTACACAAGAATTAATGCAAAAAATACTAAAAGAAGCAGGCATTACCACTGTTTTAGTAGATGTAAGAGATTTGTCTTTATTAGAAAAAACGATTAAAGAAAATCCAAACACCAAACTAATACACCTTGAAACCCCTGCCAATCCTACCTTACAGTGTGTGGATATAGAAGCCATTACCAAAATTGCACACCAACATGGCATAAAAGTTTCGGTAGACAATACAGTAGCAACACCTTATTTACAACAACCCTTTGCTTTGGGCGTGGATTTTGTATTTCATTCTGCTACTAAATTCTTAAATGGACATGGTTCTGCATTGCATGGCGTATTATTAGGTAAGGATTTAGAGTTTATGAAAACCAAGGTATGGAAATGGCATGTTTTATTAGGAGGCAATGCCAATCCATTTGATGCATACTTATTAATACAAGGCATGAAGACTTTGGAAATTAGAATGGAAAGGCATTGTAGCAATACAAAAAAGATAGCCGATTTCTTAGCACAACATCCAGCAATTGAAAAAGTAAACTATACAGGTCATGCTTCTCACCCAGAACATGCCATTGCATCTAAGCAAATGAAACATCATGCTCCCCTATTAAGTTTTGAATTAAAAGGAGGTATAGAAGCTGGTAAAAAGTTTATTGATGCTTTACAAGTATGTACCAGAGCGGTTTCATTAGGCACAGTGGATACCTTGGTATCACATCCTGCTACTATGACGCATTATGGGATTCCAAGAGAAGAGCGCATTAAATATGGTATTACAGATGGTTTAATTAGAATGAGTGTAGGTATTGAAAATTTTGAAGACTTGGAATGGGATTTAATACAAGCTTTAGCTAAAATATAATTACATGGACATACTCATTCGCCCAGCTAAAAAAGAAGACTGTCAAAGAATGATGGAGTTAATCCATGAATTAGCTGTGTATGAAAAAGCACCTGAGCAAGTGGTGGTTCCCTTTGATCATTTTGTGGAAAGCGGATTTGGAAAGCAACCAGTTTGGTGGGCTTTGGTAGCAGAAGTAAAAGGCGTTGTAGTGGGTATGGCTTTATATTATGTTAGGTATTCTACTTGGAAAGGCCAAAGAATGTATTTAGAAGATTTAATTGTTTCTGAAGATATGCGTGGCAATCAAATAGGTAGTTTATTATTTGATGCATTAATAAAAGAAGCAAAAGCAAAAAACTTTGTAGGCATGAACTGGCAAGCATTAGATTGGAACGAGCCTGCGCTCAATTTTTACAGAAAATACAATGCCAGCTTTGATCCTGAATGGGTAAACTGCGCGATAGATTTTTAATTCAATAAGGTTCTAAATAAATTAGCTCTCTTCTTTCCAAGTCCTGTTGAAAGACTTAATTCAAATCCGTTTAATCTAAGATTAGCCTTGGTTAGATCGTTGCTATATATATCATAGCTTATACCAAAAGTATATTTATCCAACATCAAATTAATAGTTGGAATTATAGCATCTCCCAATCTGGCAAAACAACCTGCATAAATACGATTCACTGTTTCGTATTTATATAAAAATGGGATACCCACTAATCCACCCACTAATGTTTGCTGAATGTTATTTCTATTAATATAAGAAGCATGTAAAATAAAAGTATAATCTTCAGTCAAATACTTCTCCAAATTGGTATAAAAGCCTGCTCTTACTCCATTGGCTTGATTAATGCCAGTGTAAGTATTATCAGGTCTACCAAAATAAAATGCATTGGCTGAAATTTGGAAAAAACTTTCTTCACTTTGATAAGCATATAATAAACCCACATTACCTGCAAATCTTATAGGAGAGGGTTTTATATTGGCATAATCAGCAGAAGCAACTGCTCCATTATAATTTCCCATTCCATCATACTGATCCCCGAATCTTAATTTGTCTTTATTAATAAATGTCTGTGCTAATGTTCCACCCAAACCAACAGATAAATTACTTTTGTTTTCTTTATCCAAGCTCATATGATAAGCCGTATTCAATGTTAGATAAGTGGTATTTAATAATCCTCCTCCCAACTGATCCGACATTACCTGTAAGCCCATTGCCAAATAATTATTAGAAGCTTCTAAAGATTTATTTTTAATTCTAGTATCCCAACCCAATACATTGGTCTTGTACATAGCATTGCCATTCATTAACTGAGACCTTAAATTACCTTGCACTCTGTGTTCATACATTCCAGAACCCACCGAAGCTGGGCTTAAAAACTGAGAAGATAAATAAGCTTGAGACAATACTGGGTCTTGTGCATGAATATTTGCAGTAAACAATGTCAAACAAAATAATATGGTTAATTTATTCTTCAATAGTTATTTTAATAATAAGACTGAACCTGTTTTTTTAACTGGTGCTACATCATTCATATTGGTGAACTCTGCAATCCATATATATAAATCAGATTCTAATATATTTCCAGAAGGATCATTCATTCTTCTTCCATTCCAGCCTTCTGTTAAATTACTTGTTTGAAAAACTAATTGCCCGGTTCTATTATAAATTCTAAAATAATTTAAACCAGTTACTCTGTAATTCGAGATGATTTTTAAAACATCATTGGTTGCATCTAAATTGGGTGTAAATGCAGTAGGTACTTCAAAAATATAATTGGTAACTAAGGGCTTAATTTTAAAATTAGCAGTTGTAAAGTTTAAAGTATAATTCGATCCAGCACTTAAGCTTCCAATAGTCATTGGATAATCTCCAGGAGCTTCCCCCGGAAATCTAGATAAGGAGCCAGTGAATACATCTGTTCCTAATAAGCTTACCGGCTGATAGGTAAAAGGTGGATCAGGATCTAATTCTGTTTTAGAAGCATCAATCGCAACTATATTAATTGGAAGAGGTTTAATAGTTCCTTTAACCGTTGCAGTATTACTCGCTAAATAATAATTAGCAGCATCTAATCCAGGATTTATAACCACTGCAGTCAAAATAATATCTTTATTCACGCCAGCATTGGCGTTATCAAAAAGTGGATTTCTAGAAATACTTACATCATCTCCTGGTATTTTATCAATACTTAAAATAAGTCCAGGTGTATTCTTGGTTGCGTCATATACTTTTTCATATCCAGTAGATGTAACATTTAATAATCTTTGAGTGATATTTCCAGTTAAACCGGTTGGTTGTGAAGACAATGTATAATTACCATTAGGTGCTGTAAAACCAGTAACTGTAATTGGTTTAGCATTACCTGCATTTTTATCTGCAAAACTATAAGTAGCTGTTCCTACAACAGTTAAAGTTTCTCCCGCTACTAATCCAGCATAAACCGGTGTCCCAGTAACAGTAGCTGTTGTATTACCATCATATACTTTATTGTTACCAGTAATACCTGTGATGGTAATAGCCTTAGGAGTTATTGCAGCAGTTAAACCAGTTGGTTGCGTTAAAGTATAATTAGCGGAAGGTGCAGTATAGCCAGTTACCGTAACTGGCTTATTAGTACCAACATCTTTTGTATCAAAGTTAAAACTAGGCCCACCTTGCACTGTCGCTATACCTGCATCTGCAGTAACTAATCCATCATATGCAGGTGTGCCATTTACTGTTGCAGTTGTAGTGCCGTCGTAGGGTTTGTTATTTGCAACTAAACCAGTAATGTCTAATGATTTTGGAGTTATATCAGCAGTTAAACCTGTAGGTTGAGCTGATAAAATATAATTACTACTTGGTGTTATATAGCCACTTACCGTAATTGACTTAGCAGTTCCTACATTCTTATCAGTAAAAAGAAAGGATGGTGTTCCAGCAACAGAAAAATTATCTCCTGTAACCAAGCCAGAATAGACAGCAGTTCCATTTATAAATGCTGTATTGTTCCCATCGTATATTTTATTTTGACCAGTGATACCATTAATTGTTAAAGATGCAACAGTAATATCCGCTGTTAAACCAGTTGGCTGAGTTAAAGTATAATTGGTTGATGGTGATGTATATCCCGATACTGTAATTGGTTTAGCTGTTCCTACATTCTTATCGTTAAAAGTAAAAGTTGGAGTTCCAATAACATTGAAACTTTCTCCAGAAACTAAGCCAGAATATGAAGGAATTCCATTGACAGATGCTGTTGTAGTGCCATCATAAATTTTTGTTACTCCAGAAATTCCTGTAATTGAAAGTGGTGCTGGTGTAATTTCAACCTTCACTAGTGTTCTATTTGTACTTTTACAATAGGGAGCATTTATTAAAACCGCCTCTACATAAGCTGAAGTTGAACCAATATTTGTTCTTGAAGGAACACTACTCGTAATACCACCAGTTGAATTTTGAAACCAGTTTCTACTTTCACCGGTAACAGAATTTACTGTAACAACATGATTTATACCATCATAAATAATATTCAAATCATTACCGATTGGAGTATTTGGTAAAGAAATAACATTTATTAAAGAGGGAGAAGAACTATAAACAGATGGACAAACACCACTTTTGACTTGAGTTCTAAAATATTGTGTACTTGATAAATTTGTTGCAGTGTATGAGGAAGTTGTATTTGCAATATTTGTTATTGTAGAAAAACTATTTGAATTAGAAGACTCCCAATTTAAAATATTTCCAACACTTCCATTAATTGTCAAAGTTGTAGAATTATTACCCGAACATACATCAGCACCCCCTGTAATATTACCAGCATTCGAAAGTGGATCAATAATTAAATTAACAGAATTAGAAGTGCTAAAGTTTGTAAAACAATTGGCACCTCCAATTTCTTCAATTCTATAAACCAATAATATTTTTCCATTATCATTATTATAATCCAATAGTCTTGTTGAAATATCATTCGAAGTTGAAGACACTGGCAAATCAACTTGAGTTTGATTTGTACCATCTATTGAAAATAGTATATTAAAATGTTTGCCTGAAAGTAAGCCAGATAAAGTAATTTGAGTGTTAGTTCCACTGCATGCTGCATTTGCCTGAGTTACTGAAGTTAATGTAGGAGACTGATTGACATCAAGATTTATGCTAGAAACAGACGAAGCACACACTCCATTTGTAATAGACCAAGTTAATGTATATGTGCCAGCCGAGATTGGTGTAAAAATTGCAGTCGAAGAATTTGTGGAATTTAATTGACTATTATTTGAATTTGTTCCTGTAATAGACCATAGACCATTCCCAACAGATGGGGTATTTGCTGATAATGTTTTAGTTGCATTATTACACATTAAAGAATTAGTACCAGCATTAGAATTAGTAGGTAATGCATCAACATCTATTTTTACGCTCGAGTTAGATGTTGGACAAACTCCATTAGTTATTGTCCAAGTTAAAGTATAAGAACCAGAACTTATTGGTGTAAAAATAGCGGTGGGAGAATTTGTGGAATTTAATTGACTATTACTTGAATTTGATCCTGTAATAGACCACAGACCTGTTCCAATAGAAGGAATATTTGCTGACAAATTTTTTGTTGCACTAATACAAATAACATCATTTTGACCTGCAACTGAATTTGATGGTAATTGATCCACTCTAATAAGTACACTTGAAGATAAAACAGCATTACAAACACCATTTTTTACACTAACCTTATAATAAGTTGGTACTGTTAAATTATTTGCGATATAATTATTACTCGTTTGCCCTATAATGTCACTAAAATTAATATTATCAATAGAATTCTGCCATTGAATCTGACCAACTTGGCTTGTTAATGACAAAGTATTTGAATTTATTCCAGTGCAAACTGGCTGATTACCTGAAATAGTCCCAGACACACTTAGTGCATCAATTAATACTTGATAAACTTCAGTTGAAAACCCATAACTTGTCCCAAAGTCATCAATATATTCAACTTTGTAAAAACCTGAATTATAAGCTGGAATATTTCCTAAAAAATTCGGTGTTGAATTTTTTGTAAAATTGACACCATCACCAATAGGTGAAGAATATACATAAACTTGTGTTACTGAAGGATTTGCATTAGAAGCATTAAAAATTACTCTGTTACATGTATGAGTTGGTGCAAGATTACCATTACCTGGAACAATTGTAAAACTCTGTCCCATCCCCACTTTGCTTAGCGAGATCATCAACACCAAAAGATATATTATCCTTCTTTTCAAAATATTCTAAAAATTTTTAATATGAATTGGGTAGACCTATTCTAAACATTAACGAAAAAAGCCTCTGGTAATTGTACCAGAGGCTTGTATAGTATTGTTATTTTTTAGTTATGGGTTAAAAACTAGTTTACCCCAGCTACTACTGCGTCTTTGTGGATCTTTTGAACCAATCCTTGTAACACTTTTCCTGGACCCACTTCTGTGAAATGAGTGGCTCCGTCTGCTACCATCGCCCCTACTGTTTGCGTCCATTTTACTGCACCTGTTAATTGAGCAATTAGGTTGGCTTTGATTTGTGTTGGATCAGTTACTCCAGATGCAACCACATTTTGGTATACTGGACAGATAGGGGTGTTGAAAGTAGTGGCTTCAATAGCTGCAGCTAATTCCAATTTTGCTGGCTCCATTAATGGTGAATGGAAAGCACCACCTACTGGTAATACCAATGCTCTTTTTGCACCAGCTGCTTTCATTTGTTCGCAAGCAATTTCAATTCCTTTTACAGAACCTGAAATCACTAATTGGCCTGGGCAATTATAATTTGCAGCAACAACTACTTCATTGCTTTCTTTAGACACAGTCGCACAAATCTCTTCTACTTTTTCATCTGCTAATGCTAATACTGCAGCCATAGTGGAGGGTTGTATTTCACATGCAGCTTGCATTGCTTTTGCTCTGATGCTCACTAATTTTAATGCATCTTCAAAACTTAAAGTTTTATTTGCAACCAATGCACTAAACTCTCCTAAGCTATGACCAGCAACCATATCAGGATGCACTTCAGGCATAGTTAAATAAGCTACTACAGAATGTATAAATACTGCTGGTTGAGTTACATTGGTTTGTTTTAATTGCTCATCTGTTCCTTCAAACATAATGTCGCTGATTCTAAAACCTAAAATCTCATTGGCTTTTTCAAATAATTGCTTGGCAGTTTCATTTTGCTCGTATAAATTTTTTCCCATTCCAGAAAACTGAGATCCTTGACCAGGAAAAACGTATGCGTGTTTTGACATGTGCTTTTGATTTTTTCAAAAGTACAAAAAAAGGGCGAAGTACCACCTTCGCCCATACTAATCTAACCAAACCCTATAAACTATGCTTATTTATTTTTCGTTGATATCAACGTATTGTAAGAATTCCATTTTAGTTTTTTCATCTTGGAATTTTCCACCAAAGAAAGTAGTGATGGTGTTTGAACTATCGTCTTTTACACCTCTACTAGAAACACATAAATGCTTTGCATCCATCATCACTGCTACATCCTGTGTTTGTAATACAGTTTGTAAAGCCTTACCTACTTGCATAGTTAAACGCTCTTGTACTTGTGGACGCTTAGAGAAATATTCTACCAAACGATTTAACTTACTTAATCCAATTACTTTACCACTGCTGATATATGCAACATGTGCTTTACCAAAGAATGGTACAAAATGGTGCTCACAGTTAGTGTAGAAATTGATATTCTTTTCAACCAACATTTCATTGTATTGAAACTTGTTTTCAAACAAGGTCATGCTTGGCATATTCGCAGGATTCAATCCTTGGAATAATTCTTTTACATACATTTTTGCTACTCTAAGAGGAGTGCCTCTTAAACTATCATCACGCAAATCCATTCCTAAGATTTCCATGATGGCTCTGAAATGCGGCTCAATGGCTGCAATTTTTTCGTCATCTGTTTTTTCAAATGCATCAGCACGTAAAGGAGTTTCTACTGAGCTTGCTTTATGTTGATCTCCCATCTCTTCGATCAATAGTTCGCTTAAAGAGATTTTTTCTTCTTTAGGCAGGGTAGTCAACAAAGTTTCTTTCTGTTTCATACAGGCGAATTTTTAATTCTAATGACTCAGTTATACGTGGTCTGATTAAATTGTAAATCACAATTGCAATATTTTCTGCAGAAGGATTTAGATTTTTAAAAGCGTCGGTATCTAAGTTTAAATTTTTATGATCGAACTTCGAGATCACTTCTTCTTGAACAATGTTACTTAGGTCTTTGGTGTTAACCACAAATCCTGTTACCGGATCTGGATAGCCAATTACCTGTACCACCAATTCATAGTTGTGACCATGATAATTTGGATTACTACAAGCTCCAAAAACGCGCTTATTTTCTGCATCTGTCCAGTCCGCACAGAATAATCTGTGGGCTGCATTGAAATGCTCTTTTCTAAAAACCGCTACTTTTTGAGCCATGGAATAATTTAAGATATCGAAGTTACAATATAAATAACGCCTAAAAAATGATTTTGTTTAATCTTTTTGTTAAAAAATTAAACGCTTAGGTTTTTAAGGCTATTTTACCCAAAATACTCCACAAAAATTCTTGGAGTTTCATATAATTTAACACAGTGTAAGTGCACATTGGAGGGTAAATGAGGGACCAATTGTTGCCAAATGGCAATGGCTAGGTTTTCTGTGCTACACATTTTACCTGCCATAAAAGGCACATCCAAGTTTAGATTCTTATGATCCAATTCATCAATTACGTATTGTTTGATGATGGTGCTCAATTTTTTTACATCAAATAAAAAGCCCGTTTCAGCATCAGGTTCACCCTTAATAGTTACCAATAGTTCATAGTTATGTCCATGCCAATTCTCATTGGCGCATACACCAAACACTTCTTCATTCTTCTCTTTAGACCAATTAGGATGGGCTAATTTATGCGCTGCATTAAAATGTTCTACTCTTGTTAAATACACCATTGGTTCGGGTAATTTTTGCAAAGATATAAATTTGATGGAACTTTACCTTATGAGAATCATTATTACTGCTGCAACTCATGGCGAATGGATGCCAAGTTTTCAGAAAATTAATCCAGCCTATGTTAAATTAAACAAGCGATTCTCTGTGGGCTTTCATGAATCTGGTGTGGGACTTCTAGCTTCAAGTGTTTCTTTAATGAAAATGTTTGTGCAAGAAACGCCTAGTTTAATTATTCAAGTGGGTGTGGCAGGTAGTTTTGATAAAAAAATTCCATTAGGTAAAGTATTTGCTATTAAAGACGATTTTGCTGGAGATATTGGTGTGTATGAAAAGAAAACTTGGAAGGATTTATTTGATTTAAAATTAGATCAAGCTAATGATGCACCTTATGAAAAGAAGTCATTGCCTAATCCATTCTTGAATCAATTTAATTTATTGAAACTGCCAACTAAAAAAGCTGTTACTGTAAATACAATTTCTACCACTAAAGCAGCTATTGATTTATATAGTGGAAGATATAAAGCCAGTTTGGAATCTATGGAAGGAGCTGCATTGCATTATATGGGAAGAGATTTGCATATACCATTTATACAATTACGCGCCGTGAGTAATTATGTTGGAGAAAGGGATAAAGCAAAATGGAAAATGCGTGATGCGATTTATAATTTGAATGAAACCTTATTGCAATATTTAGATGCATTGCATAAAATAGCATAAGATGCCAGTAATTGAATTGGGATTTTCTCCCTGCCCTAACGATACTTTTATTTTTGATGCATTAGTGAATCAAAAAATAGATACCAAAGGATACACATTTAATATTCATTTAGAAGATGTGCAAACCCTAAATGAATGGGCTTTAGCGGGTAAACTACCTTATTCAAAAATTAGTTATGGCGCTTGGCCATCATTAAAAGAGCAATACCAATTATTGAAAAGTGGCGGTGCTTTAGGTAAAGGTGTTGGACCCTTGTTAATATATAAAGATCAACAACCTGATGCAGCTACAATGAAAGTAGCCATACCTGGAATTAACACTACTGCACATTTATTATTTAGTTTGGCTTTCCCTACTGCAAACAATAAAAGCTTTTTAGTATTTAATGAAATTGAAGACGCAGTATTATCCGGCAAAGTAGATGCTGGAGTAATCATTCATGAGAATAGATTTACTTATTCGCAAAAGGGATTAAAAAAATGGATGGACCTGGGAACTTATTTTGAAGAAACATTTAATGCTCCTATTCCACTAGGCGGTATTATTGCCAGAAAAGACAATGATCAAAAAGAAATTGCATTAATAGATGCTTTGATCAAAGAAAGTGTCGAGTATGCTTTTAAAAACAGTTACGAGAACTTGCCTGAATTTGTGAAATGCCATTCACAAGAAATGTCAGAACAAGTAATGCGTCAACATATTGATTTATATGTAAACGATTTTAGTATTGACATGGGAACTCAAGGTGCGAATGCCATTGCTGCACTAGAAAAAGTTTACTCGTCTTTCAATGCTGCAGAATAAGCTTTCAATACTCTCTCTCTAGCTACTTCATGCACCACAATAGGTTTGGGATAATCCAAACTATCTAATTCTGGCACCCATTTACGGATATACTTTAATTCTTTATCAAACTTTTCTGTTTGTAATCTTGGATTGAACACTCTAAAATAAGGAGCTGCATCACATCCACTTCCACTAGCCCATTGCCATCCTCCATTATTCGCTGCCAAATCAAAGTCTAATAATTTTTGTGCAAAATATTCTTCGCCCCATCTCCAGTCAATTAATAAATGCTTAGTTAAAAAACTAGCCACAATCATCCTCACTCTATTATGCATAAAACCAGTGGCATTTAATTCTCTCATACCTGCATCTACAATTGGATAGCCCGTCTTGCCTTCACACCATGCTTTAAATTCATATTCATTATTTCTCCATTTAATAAAATCATATTTTGGCTTGAAAGATTTTCCTTGAGCAATATGCGGGAAATGCCAAAGAATCATATGATAAAAATCTCTCCAAATTAATTCGTTGAAAAAAGTGCTATTCAAACCTTGGGTTTCTAATGCCAATGTTCTTGCAGAGATGGTTCCAAATCTTAAATGCACACTTAAATGGGTGGTGCCCTCCAATGCAGGAAAATCTCTTTGTTCTGAATATTTTTTAATGAGCCCCTCTTGGTATTTCATGGGAGGAATAACTAAATCGGTTTTTGAAAAACCAATCTCTTTTAAACTAGGTAATTTAAAAGGCTTGCTATCTAAAAAATAATCCAATAGTTTTTCTGAAGGATGTTTCTTGGGAGTTTGCTTTGCCCAAGTGGCTCTCCATTTATTGGCATAGGGGGTGTAAACGGTATAAGGTTTCCCATCGTCTTTGATCACTTCGTCTTTTTCAAAAATCACTTGGTCTTTGAAATGATGAAAACTGGCTCCTTTGGAAGCGGCCAATTTTTCAATAGCCTCATCTCTTGCATTGGCTTTGGGACCATAATCATGATTGGTATAAACTGACTGGATATTAAATTCCCCAAACAACTTTTCAAATACTTCCAAAGGTTTTCCATAACGAACCCATAAAGTCTTGCCTTTGGCAACCAATTCGTCCTGTAATCTGGTTAGGGTCTGATGGATAAAATCCACCCTTCTATCTGCCGTATCTTCTAATTGATCTAAAATATGCTTGTCAAAAATAAAAATGGGAAGCACCTGATGACCTCCTAATTTGGCCTGGTACAAAGCATGGTATAAACCCACATTATCCTGCCATCTTAAATCCCTTCTAAACCAAAAAACCGAGATTGCCTGTTTCATATTTGTTTAACAATTTAAAGCATAAATAGTTGGGTTTTATAGTTAATTTAGCCCATGCAAATTCAAGAAATCATTCATTCATTAGAGCAATGGGCTCCCCTTGACTTTCAGGAATCTTATGATAATTCGGGTTTAATAAGTGGAGATCCTACCCAAAATTGTACAGGTGTACTGTGTTCTTTGGATTGTACCGAGGCAGTGGTGAATGAAGCTATTGCCAAAGGTTGCAACCTAATTGTAAGCCATCATCCAATTATTTTTAAAGGTGTTAAACAACTGAATATCAATCATTTCATTGGTCGTACTTTAATTAAAGCCATCAGTCATAATATTAGCCTTTATGCCTTTCATACCAACCTAGATAATGTGATTGATGGGGTGAATAAAAGCTTGGCCGACCAGCTTCAATTAACCAATCGAAGTATTTTGGCACCCATTTCGGGGAAATTGGATCAAAATGGACAGCCTATTGGCGCCGGTATTTTGGGCGAGCTTCCTTTAGAAACCGAGGCCCATTCTTTTTTGCAATGGGTGAAAGAAAAGTTTCATTTATCCGTTTTAAAGCATACTCCTATTATAAATAAACAACTGAAAACCATTGCCTTATGCGGTGGTAGCGGAAGTTTTCTCATAGATACTGCCAAAGCACAAAAAGTAGACTGTTTTATCACCAGCGACCTCAAATACCACGAGTTTTTTGAGGCTGATAATCAACTACTTTTGGTGGATATAGGACACGGGGAGAGTGAACAGTATGTTCCTGACCTAATTGTTGCTTATTTAAGCATTAAATTCCCTACCTTTGCCGTCCTCCGATCATTGGTGAATACCCAACCGGTAACTTATCTTAAATAAACTTGAAATATGGCATCAGTCAAAGACTTTTCAGTAGAAGAAAAATTAGTAAACCTTTACCGTCTTCAACGTGTTGATAGCAGCATCGATCAAATCGAAATATTACGTGGTGAATTACCAATGGAAGTGAAAGATTTGGAAGATGAAGTACAAGGTTTAGTGAACAGACAAACAAGAATCGAAGAAGAGATTAATGGTATCACTGAGTTCATCGAAGACAAGAAAGCAGCTATCAAAGAAAGCGAAGCTTTATTGGCTAAATATGAGCAACAAAGTGACAACGTTAAGAACAATAGAGAGTTTGAAGCAATCAACAAAGAAATCGAAATGCAAGGCTTAGAGATCAAGTTAGCCGAGAAGCATATTCGTGATGCAAACGAAGAATTAGCAGATAAAGTGAAGGCTTTAGAAAATGCTAAGAAAAACATTGCAACTAAAGAAGGTGTTTTAACACACAAGAAAAGTGAATTAGAGAAAATTATTGCAGATACAGAAATTGAAGAGAAAGAATTAAGAGCTAATAGCGACGAAGCAAGAACTCATATCGACGAGCGTTTATTGTATAGCTATGACAGAATCAGAAATAGCTACAGAAATGGCTTAGCGGTTGTAGCAGTTGAAAGAGATGCTTGTGGCGGTTGTTTTAACTCCATCCCTCCTCAGCGTCAAAGCGAGATTCGTTTACACAAGAAGATCATTGTTTGCGAAAACTGTGGTCGTATCTTGGTAGAATCTGAGATGGCTGAAAAAGACAGCAAATAGTATTACACTATTAAAATATTCCCAGAAAGGGTAGCCTAACCGCTACCCTTTCTTTATTTTTACACTATGAGAAGTTTTGTGTTGCTGATTGCCCTTTTTGCATGCCTTAGTAGTCATGCCCAATTAAATTATAATTGGAACGATCGCACACAATATATTTATGAATCCATCACTTCTTTAAGAATTCCAGAAGCTAGAAAATGGATAGCTGTAGACAAGAGAAACAATCCCAATAATTTATCCTACCCACTTTTAGAAAGCTATGCAGATTTTTATCAGCTATTCTTGAATGAGAATACCCTAGAATACAATCAGCTTTATCCCAATTTTAAAAACAGGATTGAATTATTTGAATCTGGACCTCAAAACTCTCCCTACTATTTATACTGCTTAGGATTAGTGCATTTACATAAATCTTTGGTGGCTATTCGTTTTGATAAAAACTGGGAAGCAGCATTAGATTTTAGAAAAGCCTATTTATACTTTAAGGATAACAAAAAGAAGTATCCCAAATTCTCTCCAAACGATGTTTACTTGGGCATTTTAACTACTGTGATTGGTACTATTCCTAAGGGATATCAATGGATGGCCAATGTATTAGGTTTGTCAGGTAGAATCAGTGATGGCAATGCGATGGTCTTAAGGTATTTAAATAGTAAAGACGAATTAAGTGAGCGTGCTAGAAACGAAGCTTTACTGGTATACCCTTATTTGATCATGAATTTTGAAGGCAATAAAGAAAAGACTTTTGATTTTATTACCAAGAACAATTACGATTTTAAAAACAATCAGATGCATGCCTATATGGCCACTAACTTGTATCTGAATCACCAGCAATCTGCCAAGGCATTAGCTATTGTAAATGATTTAAACGATAGTGATGCTTATTTAAAACTTCCTTTCTGGCAGCTTGAATTAGGCTATGCCAATTTGAATGAATTAAAATTAGATAAAGCACAAAGAGCTTTTGCAGAGTTCATTAATAGTTTTAAAGGCAATTTTTATATCAAGGATTCTTATGAGCGATTAAGTTGGATTGCATATTTGCAAGGCGATATGAAAAAAGCCAACGCGTATAGAGCAGCAGTTTTAAAATATGGTAACCAAATAACAGACGCAGATAAACAAGCATATCAAAATGCTAAATCTGGTCAATGGCCCAACCCTATTTTATTAAAAGCAAGATTATTAAGTGACGGAGGATATCAAGCACAGGCTTTAAATAGTTTGGCTGGTAAAACCAGTATTGATTTCCCTTCAGAATCTGAGAAAACAGAATTTGCTTATAGATTGGGTCGCATTTATGATTTAATGGGTCAGGATGAATTGGCTATTAAATTTTATAGCTCTGCCATTGAGAAAGGTGCAGATTTGACGGATTATTTTGCTGCCCGAGCTGCCCTTCAAATTGGCTTGATTTATGAGCAAAAAAACAACTTTTCTAAAGCCATTAGTTACTTTAATACCTGCATAGAGATGAAAAACCACGCATTCAAGAATTCCTTGGATCAAAAAGCAAAATCAGGTATTCAAAGATGTCTTAAACAATAGTATCTTGCAGTAGTAGATGTTACAGAAATTAGACATACAGAATTATATTTTAATAGATGAATTAAGCATTGATTTATCCAAGCAATTATCTGTTATCACGGGTGAAACGGGTGCAGGTAAAAGTATTATCATGGGTGCACTTGGATTAATCTTAGGAGACAGAGCAGATAGCACTGTTTGTAGAAATCCCGAAAAGAAATGTTTTATCGAAGGCGCATTTCACTTAACCAATGTCGCACAATACAAAGCCTTTTTTGAAGCCAATGAAATTGATTTATCCGACGAACTAATTATTAGAAGAGAAATAAGTGCGCAAGGAAAATCTAGGGCTTTTATCAACGATACGCCTATTAATTTAAACGAGTTAAAACAATTAACTAGTCAGTTAGTAGACCTTCATCAACAATTTGATACTTTAAGTTTGGGTGATACTGATTTTCAAAGATCTGTGATTGACGCATTAGCTGGTTTACACAAAGATTTAGCTCCTTATCAATTAAGCTTTTCTACTTGGAAACAAAACGAAAAAAAGCTGCAACAATTGGTAGAACAAAAAGCCGCTTTTGATCAAACAGAAAGTTATAAGCAACATTTATTAGAAGAACTAGCTGCACTTGATTTAAAAGAAAACGAATTAGAAAACCTAGAACAGGAATTAAAATTTTTAGAAAACGCTGTTACTATAAAATCACAATTGGATGCGAGTGTGCAAGCACTAGATAGTTCAGACAATCCTATTGTTCAGCAAATCAAACAAATTGCTAATAATTTAGAAGGTATTAGTAAATGGCAGCCAGAATTTGATGGTTTATTGAGTAGACTAAAAGCAGCACAAATAGAACTAGCAGATATTGCTTCTGAATTAGAAAGATGGCAGGATAAAATTGATTTTGATGAAAATAAAATCATCACCCTACAAGAAAGATTATCTGCTGGCTATAGTTTGCAGAAAAAACATAAGGTACAAAGTAGTAATGAACTACTAGCTATTCAAAAACAATTAGAAACAGATTTGCAAGCTGTATTAAATATTGGAGAAGAAATTGCCGCTTTAGAAAAACAAGTAATTGCTGAATCTTTACAAGTGAAAAAATTAGCTACCGATTTATCTTCTCAAAGAAATAAACAAGTAGAACCATTCACTAAAAAAGTAAATAGCTTATTAAAGCAAGTGGGCATGCCGAATGCTTCTATTAAAGTAGTGATTGAGACTATTCCTTATACTATTTACGGACAAGACAAAGTAGATATTTTGTTTGACGCAAATAATATGAATAAATATGAGCCTATTCGCAAAGTTGCCAGTGGTGGTGAATTAAGTAGATTAATGCTTTGTATAAAATCTTTGGTGGCTCAGTCCATGGATTTGCCAACTATGATTTTTGATGAGATTGATACCGGTATTTCTGGCGAACCTGCCAAACAAGTTGGTATATTATTACAAGAACTGGGTGCGAAAAGACAAGTGCTTTGTATTACGCATCAACCACAAATTGCCGCTAAAGGACATAGTCATTTATATGTATACAAAGAGCAAAAAGGGAGTACCACCAATACACATCTTAAAATTTTGTCTCAAGAAGAGCGTGTGCAACATATAGCTCGTATGATTGGCGGGAATCCCCCATCTAAAACTGCATTGGAAAATGCAAAAGAGCTTTTAGCATAATTATACTATTTTTACAATACTAAATAACCCAATATGGCTTACAATTTATTAAAAGGAAAAAGAGGTATTATTACTGGTGCTTTAGATAGCAACTCCATTGCTTGGAAAGTAGCAGAAAAAGCACACGAAGAAGGTGCTCAATTTGTATTAACCAATGCACCTATTGCTATGCGTATGGGTGAAATTAATGGCTTAGCAGAAAAGACCAATTCTAAGATTGTTCCTGCTGATGCTACTAGCGTAGAAGAATTAACGACTTTGTTTACAGAGTCTCAACAAATATTAGGTGGTAAAATTGATTTCGTATTACACTCAATTGGTATGAGTGTAAACATTAGAAAGAAAATTGCTTACCCTGAATTGAATTACGATTATTATGCTAAGGGTGTAGATGTATCTGCAATGTCTTTACACAAAATGTTAAGCGTTGCATATAATATGGATGCTTTGAATGAAGAAGCGAGTGTGGTTGCTTTAACTTACGCAGCTGCTCAAAGAACTTATCCATTCTACACAGATATGGCAGATATCAAAGCTTTATTAGAATCTATTGCTCGTAGCTTTGGTTACCATTATGGTTTAAAGAAAAGAGTTCGTGTAAATACGGTTTCTCAATCTCCTACTAAAACAACTGCTGGAACGGGTATCAAAGGCTTCGGTGATTTCTTTGATTATGCAGATGCGATTGCACCATTAGGTAATGCAAGTGCAGAAGATTGTGCTAACTATTGTATCACTTTATTCTCTGATTTAACGAAGATGGTGACTATGCAAAACTTATTCCATGATGGAGGTTACTCTACAACTGGAGTAAGTGACTTGATTATGCAAAAAGCTGGTATTACCGAAGGATAATACATAACCCCCAACATGAGCAATAAAGAAATCAATCCAAAACTAGTTGAATCCATCGGTTACCTTGGATCACTTTTAAGTTGTATCACATTTGTGCCTCAAGTTTATTTATCTTGGAAATCACATAGTGTTGGTGACCTAAGTTTATTAATGGTATTAATTGTAAACTTTAGTTGTATTGTATGGTTGACTTATGCATACTTAATTAAAAGTCGCCCAGTATTAATTGCCAATAGTATTGTATTGGCTTTAAGCTTAATGTTATTATATTTTAAATTAACATTCTAAGAAAAAATTTTAGATAAAAAAAAGAGGTCGCAAATTGCGACCTCTTTTTTTTAATTCAACTAGATGAAACTAATATTCATCTTCATTAAACATAAAATCTTCTTGGCTTGGATAATCAGGCCAAATATCTTCAATACTTTCAAATACTTCTCCTTCGTCTTCTAACTCTTGTAAATTTTCCACTACTTCTATAGGGGCGCCGCTCCTAATGGAGTAGTCAATTAATTCATCTTTCGTTGCAGGCCAAGGAGCTTCTTCTAAATAGCTAGCTAATTCTAATGTCCAAAACATAGTAATGGTTTTTTTGCAAAAGTAGCCGTATAAATGATACCAGCAAATCTGTTTTTTCTACATCCTATAAACAATTGGTTAAATTTTGTCAAAATTGACAGGGTTATCTTAGGTTTGTGGTATGGAGGCAGCACCAAAACTACTCGTAGCCAAGGATATATATAAAAACTATGGCGCCATTCCCGTTTTAAAGGGGGTTTCTTTGGAGATTTCCAAAGGAGAGCTAGTATCTGTGGTTGGGGCATCAGGTGCCGGAAAATCGACTCTTTTATATGTTGTCAGTAGCCTAGAAAAAGCCGATAAAGGCAGCTTATTTTTCGAGGGGCAGGATATTGCCCAATTAAGCAATAAAGCCTTGGCTCAATACCGAAACGAGCATATTGGTTTTGTGTTTCAGTTTCACCATTTATTACCAGAATTTACTGCTTTGGAGAATATTTGCATTCCAGGTTGGATAGGTAAAAAAGCCAAAAAGCAATTAGAGAAAAAGGCTTTAGAATTATTGGATTTTATGGGGCTTGCAGATAAAGCTGCAAAAAAACCAAACAGCTTGTCAGGAGGGGAACAACAAAGAATTGCAGTGGCAAGAGCTTTGATCAATGATCCTCATTTAATTTTTGCTGACGAACCCACAGGTAATTTAGATAGTGAAAATGCCATTGCCTTGCATGAGCTATTTATTCAGTTACGCGACACCATGAATCAAAGTTTTTTGATTGTTACACATAACGAATCTCTTGCCGATAGATGCAATAGAAAGTTAACAATGAAAGATGGAATTATACTCTAGCTTTCCAAGGTTTGTCTTGCACACCATTTAAGTGTCCAATATATCTAGCTAGTACAAATAAGTAATCACTTAATCTGTTAAGGTATTTAATAACTAAAGGATCTACAAACAATGATTCCTCTTGTAAATTAACGCACCAACGCTCTGCTCTTCTACAAACACATCTTGCAACATGCGTTGTTGAAATAGCCACATGACCAACTGGAAGAATAAAAGATTTCATGGGTGCAAGCACTTCATTCATCTTATCCATTTCTTTTTCTAAGTTGGCAATATCTTCTTCTTTTAAATCAGGAATTTTTAAATGTGGTTCTTTGTCAGGATCACAAGCCAATGAAGAACCTACTGTAAACAATCTATCCTGCACTTCATTTAACACTGCTTGAATAGAAGCATCTGCACACATATCACTCACTAAACCAATATAGGAGTTTAACTCATCTACTGTTCCATAAGATTCAATTCTGATATGGCTTTTAGGCACTTTAGTACCGCCAATCAATGATGTCTTTCCTTCGTCTCCTGCTTTAGTGTAAATTTTCATAGTGTTATTGTAAAACTACAACTTATAACAACTATTTAGGTGATTTGTTCAAAGTATCGGTTTCTATTAAACCGTCTCTTAAACGAACTACTCTATGTGCATATTGAGCAATATCTTCTTCGTGGGTAACCAATACCACCGTGTTACCAGCAGATTGAATTTTACCAAATAATTCCATCACTTCCACAGAAGTTTTAGAATCCAAGTTACCTGTAGGTTCATCCGCTAATAAAATGGAAGGATTGTTTACTAAGGCGCGAGCAATAGCCACACGCTGAATCTGTCCACCACTCAATTCATTAGATTTATGATGTGATCTTTCTGCTAAACCAACTTTCTCCAAAGCCACCATGGCTCTATCAATTCTATCTTTTTTAGAGATACCTGCATATACCAATGGCAAAGCCACATTTTCTGCAGCAGATAATCTTGGTAACAAGTTAAATTGTTGGAATACGAATCCAATTTCAATATTTCTAATACCTGCTAATTCATCATCCGTCATGGTGCTCACATCATGACCATTTAAATTATAAGTACCTCCTGTTGGAGAGTCCAAACAACCTAGAATATTCATTAAGGTACTCTTACCACTACCAGATGGGCCCATTAAGGCAACATATTCGTTTCTGTTAATGTCTAAATCTATCCCCTTTAAAACAGGAATAGCTTGACCAGCCATATAATAGTTTTTTTGAATCCCTCTTAATTGAATAACAGATGACATGTTGAATTATTTTCTGATGACTTTTGGAACCTTGAAGAAAACCCCGTCTGTATTAGGTGCGTTCTTCAATGCTTCTTCTCTTGTAATTGAGCCAGCAACGATATCTTCCCTAAGTACATTTACATTACTACCCATATGCATCAATGGTTCAGTGCCAGTAGTATCCAAGTTATTTAGTTGCTCAACAAAGCCCACTAAATCTTGCATATCTGCCACCAATTTGCCCATTTTTTCGGGAGCCACATTTAATCTAGATAAATGCGCTAAATGACTAACTAGTTTTTCGTCCACTTGCATAATACAAATGTACTTCAAAGACCTTGATACCCAAGGCGGATTTGTTAAATGGTCTAAAGTGCCCATTATTGGCAAAAATCCACACCCCCATAAGCTGTTTAAAGATTTTTTTGAAAATAGTTGCATAACTAACTAATTTTACACAAACGCTTTATTTATGCAAAGAGCTATTAAAAATGTGGTGGTTTTAGGTAGTGGAGTAATGGGCTCCAGAATTGCTTGTCATTTTGCTGGAATTGGTGTGCAAGTATTATTATTGGATAGATTAACGCCGGGCAAAGAAGAGAGCACAAATAAAAAAGAACGCAATCAATTAGTGAATGATGCTTTAACTGCAGCGATTAAATCAAATCCCTCTCCTATTTATTCTGCAAAATTTTCTTCTAATATTACTACAGGAAATTTCACAGATGATATGGCACAACTTGCTAAAGCAGATTGGATTATTGAAGTGGTGGTAGAGCGTTTGGATATCAAACAACAAATTTATAACGAGGTTGAAAAATATAGAAAGCCTGGAACACTAGTAAGTTCTAATACATCGGGTATTCCTATTCATTTAATGGCTGAAGGAAGAAGTGAAGATTTTCAACAACATTTTTGTGGAACCCACTTTTTTAATCCGCCAAGATATTTGCGTTTACTAGAAATTATCCCTACTGCTAAAACAGCTAAAGAGGTAATTGATTTTCATATGCATTATGGAGATGTGTTCTTAGGAAAGACTACTGTACTTTGTAAAGACACACCAGCCTTTATCGCCAATCGTGTAGGGGTTTTTAGCATGATGAGTGTGGTGCATATTATGGAAAAGATTGGTTTGAGCATTGATGAAATTGAATCACTAACTGGCCCCATTATGGGAAGACCAAAATCTGCTACTTTTAGAACAGCCGATGTGGTAGGTATTGATACTTTAGTGAAAGTGGCAAAAGGTGTTGCAGACAATTGTCCTAATGATGAAGCAAAAGCTGTTTTCACTTTACCTACTTGGTTAGAGAAAATGGTGGAGAATAATTGGTTGGGTGATAAAACAGGAGAAGGATTTTTTAAGAAAGTAAAAACAGCTACATCAAAAGAAATTCTAACATTGAATTTAACAACTTTTGAGTATGAGCCTCGTAATAAAACAAAGTTTGCATCTATTGCTGCAGCAAAAGCAATTGATAGTTTACCAGAAAGATTAAAAGTATTGTATAAGGCAACGGATAAAGGCGGTGAATTTGTGCGCGCTTTTCATCATGCATTGTTTTCTTATATCGGTTTTAGAATCCCAGAAATTAGTGATGAACTATACAGATTAGATGACGCTTTAAAAGCTGGCTTTGGTTGGGAGATTGGTGCTTTTGAATCTTGGGATGCATTAGGTGTTGCTTCAGTGGTGGCGGATATGAAAGCTGCGGGCATTGCAGTTGCTCCTTGGGTAGAGGCAATGTCTTCAAAAGACTTAAGCTTCTATAAAGTAATGGAAGGCAAGCGTTATTATTATGATATTGCTTCTAGTGATTACAAATTAATACCTGGTGCTGATTCCTTTATTATTTTATCAGATCTAAAAGAGAAAACCATTTGGAAGAATAGTGCTTGCACAATGGTTGATATGGGAGATGGTATTGCGGGCTTTAGATGGAACACTAAAATGAATAGTATTGGTGGTGAGGTTTTAGAAGGATTAAATAAAGCCATTGGCATTGCTGAAGAAAAGTGTCATGGCTTGGTGATTGCCAATGAAGGCAATTTATTTAGTGCAGGTGCCAATGTGGGCATGATCTTTATGTTAGCCATTGAACAAGACTATGAAGAATTGGATATGGCTATTCGTACTTTCCAAAATAGTATGATGAGAGTGCGTTACTCTTCTATTCCAGTAGGCGTAGCTCCACATGGATTAACATTAGGTGGTGGATGTGAGTTAAACTTGCATGCTGATACGATTGCTGCTGCAGCAGAAACTTATATTGGCTTAGTGGAATTAGGTATTGGTGTAATTCCAGGAGGTGGTGGTACCAAAGAATTGGTATTACGCGCTTCTGATGAAATGCATATAGATGAGCCAGATAGTATTACTTTAAAAAATAGGTTCTTACAAATTGCTACAGCGAAAGTGGCTACTTCTGCGCACGAAGCGATGGAGATGGGTATTTTTAGAAAAGGACAAGATCATATTGTTTTAAATCAATCTAGAAGAATTGCCAAAGCAAAAGAAGAAGTATTAAAATTATACAACGCTGGTTATACACAAGCTGCACAAAGAAAAGATATTAAAGTTTTAGGTAAGTCTGCCCTTGGTGCTTTATACGCAGGTATTAATGCTATGTGGAGAGGCGGCTACGCAACTGACCACGATAAATTAGTAGCAAAAAAACTAGCTTATGTTATGTGTGGTGGTGATTTAAGTGAGCAAACATTAGTGAACGAACAATACTTATTAGATTTAGAAAGAGAAGCTTTCTTAAGCCTTTGTGGGGAGAAGAAAACATTGGAAAGAATACAATCAGTAATGACGGCTGGTAAGCCTATTAGAAATTAATTACTAATGTTATCTATCAGATAGATTTTCAGCAATTTTAGGGTTATAGTACAAAAAAGAGCACCTCCCCCGAGGTGCTCTTACTAACTACAAAACATCCAAAAACAAAAAACAATCATTAAGTTTTTAAAATCCTCTCAATGTACCCATACAACATTAACCGTTGTGAAAATGTGCATGGGTTTTGAGAGTTTTGGGGGCTATGGATTATACGCCCATAGAGTTTAAAATAGTTTTATTCATTTTATTGAGTTGTGTAAGAGAAGGTTGCGTTACCATTGTAGCTTGAACTACCCCCTGACCTAAATGTAACAGTCGCGGTATTTGTACTAGTTATGCTTACATAACCGCCACTTGCATTATAAATAGACACCCCTCCCACATAATTTTGAGTTGCCTTGAGAGCGGTTGTAGAAATTGGTAATGATAAAGTAAACGAGGCATTACCAGAGTTTCCGCTAGTTAAAGTAAAGCCTACTGAACATGTAACAATATTACCAATTTTTGTATAAGTAGCCTGAGAAAAAATTAAATTGGAAGTATTTGTTCCTGCAGTAAGTGTAGAGCTATACAATCCACTTTCAACATTAGAGCTTAATTCGAAAGTGTTTGATAAAGTAGAACTTGCGTTTGCTGTAGTAACTACTGTATTATCAGTTGATCCATCCGCTCTTAAGTATTGTGAACTTGTACCACCTAACTTTACAAATGATGAAGCAGTAATAGTACCACTTAATGAAGCATTAGTTCCCGTTAAAGCACCAATTGTAGTTGCTCCCAAAGTTGATGCACCTGCAGTTAAAGTCCCAGCATTGATAATTGTACCTGATAAAGTTCCAGCATTAGTAATACTCTTTGCATTTAGGTTGATATCATAAGCAGCTCCAGTAAATGGAACATATGTATTTGACAATGTAGAACTTAAAGTTGCAGAAGTCAAATATGTGCTTCCATCGATACTTCCATCTGCTTTTAAAAACTGGCTACTTGTTCCAGTTGCAGTTTTAAATTTCGTTGCTGTAGTTATACCTAAACTTGTTGTACCTGCGGTTAATGTTCCTGCATTTGTTGTTGCAGCAGAAATAGTTGAAATATTTGAAATGTTTTTATTGTTTAAATCAATATTATCAATAGCGCCACTATATGTCACATAAGTATTAGATAATGTTGATGTTATTGTTGAACTTGTCAAATAAACACTTTCATCCAAAGTTCCATCCGCTTTTAAAAATTGCGAACTTTTACCTCCAGTTTTTACAAAAGATGAAGCAGTTGCCGCTCCTGTAAGATTAGCTGTAGAACCACTTAAACCACCAGTTAATGTAGTTGCACCTAATGTAGATGTCCCTGCTGTTAATGTACCAGCATTTGTAGTTGAAGCATTTAATGTTGGCGCAGTAATACTTGTGTTTACAGAAACAGCATCAGGCAATGACAACGTAATTTTACCAGCACTAGCTTGTGCATTAATTTGACTAGCAGTTCCGTTTATTGTTTTTACAAAACTTTCACTTAAACTTAATTCTGTTAAATATGTAGAAGCATCAACCGAACCGTCTGCTTTTAAGAACTGAGAACTTGTACCTCCTGCTTTCACAAAAGATGATGCAGTTGCAGCACCTGTTAAACTTGCAGTAGACCCACTTAAACCTCCAGTTAATGTTGTTGCTCCTAATGTAGAGGTTCCTGCTGTTAATGTTCCAGCATTAGTATTTGTTGCATTTACTGTAGGAACCGTAACGCTTTCTGGTAATGATAAAGTTATAACTCCAGAATTCACAGTAGCCTTTACTTGATTATCTGTTCCTTTTACTGATTTTACAAAATTAGCATTCAAAACTTCTTCAGTTATATATGCAGATGCATCAACCGAACCGTCTGCTTTTAAGAATTGAGCAGCTGTACCGCCATTTTTTACAAAAGATGAAGCAGTTGCAGCGCCAGAAAGATTTGCAGTAGATCCACTTAAAGCACCTGTTAATGTTGTTGCTCCTAAAGTAGATGTTCCTGCTGTTAATATTCCAGCATCTGTAGTACTAGCCGATAATTTACTCGCATTAACAGTATTTGCGATTGTAACACTTTCTGGTAATGATAAAGTTATTGCTCCAGCATTCGCAGTTGCTTTTACTTGATTATCAGTTCCTTTAATGGATTTTACCAAATTAGTATTAAATACATCTTCAGTTATATACACAGTGTTATCAACTGAACCATCTGCTTTTAAGAATTGAGAACTTGTACCTCCTGTTTTCACAAAAGATGAAGCAGTAGCAGCACCTGAAAAATTTGCGGTTGATCCATTTAAACCACTAGTTAATGTAGTTGCTCCTAATGTAGTTGTACCAGCAGTTAATATACCAGCATCAGTTGAACTAGCTGATAGTTTATTTGCATTTACAGTATTTGCGATTGTAACACTTTCTGGTAATGATAATGTTATTGCACCTGCATTTGCAGTAGCTTTTACTTGATTATCTGTTCCTTTAATAGATTTTACCAAATTAGTATTTAATACATCTTCAGTTATATACACAGTGTTATCAACTGAACCATCAGCTTTTAAGAATTGAGCAGCTGTACCACCTACTTTTTCAAATTTATTTGCAGAAACCGAACCTGTAACTGATGTGTTCCCTAAACTAGTATTACCTGCACTCAAATTTATCGCATCAATCGAATTAGATACTAATTTTGTTGATTTTAATGTATTAGATATTGTTACATCATCAGGCAATGACAAGGTAATTATACCTCCATTCGCAGACGCTATAACTTGACTACCCGTACCTTTAATTGATCTAACTAGACTTGATCCCAAACTTTCATCAGTTAAGTATACAGATGGGTCAATAGATCCATCAGCTTTTAAAAATTGACTACTAGTTCCATTTTTCAATATAAATGAATTAGATGTAATAGTGTTGGCATCAACTGTTGTGCCATCAAATGTTGTTTTATTTTTTATTAATTGAATGTCATTTTCATGTGTTGCAATTTTTGCTTTTTGAGCTCTTAATTCATCAGAATTCGTCTTGATATCATTGGTATTGTTTGTCAAAGTTGTTTCATGGTCAAATAATTTATTAGTATGATCAAGCAATTTCCCATCTAATTCAGTCTTATGAGCATTGATCTTAGTATTAGCATCATCGATTCTACCATTCGCTAAACCTATTTTATTGTCTGCGTCTGTTTTATTATCTGAAATGGTCTTGTCTGTTACAACAAACTTATCATCTGCAGCTTTCTTGTTAGATGCAATTGTTGCATCTAATTCTGACCTTTGATCTGTAATCTTCTTATCTGTAGCAGACTGGTTACCAGAAATTGTCTTATCAGTTACAGCAAATCTATCATCCGCAGCGTTCTTGTTTTTTGTGATTGTTGCATCCAACTCTGTCCTTTGATCTGTAATCTTTTTATCTGTAGCAGATTGATTATCAGAAATAG
>JAHEFI010000033.1 GCA_024640255.1 Bacteroidota bacterium
CCCTAAGGCTGGCGAATCTATCGATATTCAAAATGGACAGTTTCTTTTTGTATGGAAAGGATCTGACAATGACACCCCAGCTGAATCTTTAAGTTATGAAATTTATCTTGGTGAAGATTTTACCAAAGTTGCATTGTTAGACACCCCTAAATTAAAGGCAGAAACAGCTAGCTTAACAGCACCTGTTCAATCAGGCAAAATCTATTATTGGATGGTAAAAACTATGGATACTAAATCAGCAAGTTACTCTTCGATATATAGTTTTAGGGTGAATTAGAAAAAATCGAAGAGGAATATCCTACTGATTAGAATAGTCATTTTAAACAAAAAAAGCCTCAGATTTCTCTGAGGCTTTTCATTTTAAGTGATCCCGCTGGGGCGTTTTAATTTATATTAACTCGCACATATACACGCATTTATAAGCTATTTGGTATTCCTCAACCCAAAGTCGAGCCACAATCTCTTTTTTTGATCATAATCTTGCTAAACTCAATTCTAAAAACTTAGGTTATTCAAAATCAATTCTGAACATCGGATAGTCTTTACAGAATCATATATATTTCTATAATACACTTAAAATCAACTGATTAATCGATACTACTTTCAGACAATACTAAAATCAAGCCAAAAACATATTTAAACCTTCAAAATTGGCTTATCCTCATCCAGCAATAACTTATTATTCATCTTAACCACCCCATGCTTTAAAATAAGGTCTACCCACTTTAAGACTTCATCCTTCTTCACCTTATTTACATATCCATTCTTTATACCAAAACTTATCCAGTCCTTGATATCACTCTTAGTATAAACCTGATTCATTTTAGACGGTTTTAAATCACTTTTATTAGATTCCATATTATCCTTTCTAATAAATAGCTCATTTAAGAACAAAGGAATAGGTAATGATTTCTATATCTAGATATGAATATATATTTTACCATAAGGACAAAAGTGCGTTGATCCATTGGAACTGATAACGTCTATAACATTTTTAATAAACACCTATAGTCCGTTTTATTCCATTGGGTTTTTAATTCGATATTTTACGATGTATTCGTTTTTTTAATAGACACTTATTTAGTGTTTAAAAACGTATAAAATATTTTTTTTAACGATGTTTGTTTAATTTCAACTGTCCAATCTCTCTATATAATATAAATATCATATCGTTGTTAATATGTTAAACATTATAAACGTTAAAAGATAATGTTGAACATTAAATAGACGTAGTAAAACGTGGTTATGAAAGAAATGAATAAACAATCATATAAGCTTAGAAAGGGAGTAGACTGGTATGATGAAAGCATGGGTAAACCTATGCATAAACAAAGACATAAGATAACAAAGCTTTATTGGAATGAATTAGAAGGAATATGGAGTAAAAGCTTAAGTAAAAAAGAATATCTATTAAATAGTGAAGTAAGTGTATACAATTTTAAAAATTATGACTTTGATAAGATTATAGATGACTTTGGATATAAGCTAAAAGAGAAGGTAGCATTATTCTTAACAAGATTATATCAAAGACATATTGGCTATCAAGAAATAATGAATTGGGAATCTGTATACTGGAGTCATGCTGATTTAGAAACATACTTGGGATACAACTGGAAAGATTTAATGGAGAAGCTTATAGATTTAGATTTGATAAGCTTTGAGGAGAAAGCATCGATTTATGATCCAACTAAGTATACAAGGAAGTTTAAGTTAAATGAAACGTTCTTTTATAGTAATACTGGATATGAAGTTGATTGCTTAAGAGATGAAACCTATTGTAATACAATCTTAAATCATTACAAGAAGACAATAAGTAAGTCAAATCACATTTTAGACAATATTGAGGCTACAATTGATCGAACTGATATTATTATTGAGAATGTAGATGAGTTAATAGGAGAGATGTGGAAGAACAAGCTAATAGACGATTCCAATGACTTAAATAATCAATTTTTACACAAGGATGATAAAAAGGCAATAACTAAACGACATAAGGATTTAAACAAGTCTAAAAGCGAATACGAAGGGATTATAAAGGGATATTATAATTATCTATGTCATATTAAGTCAAGCGATAATATGCTTGAAAAGAAGTCTTTATATAGGCTAAATGAAAGCAAGTTTGGTGGAAGGTTAAGTCATTTGTTTAGCAATACACCAAAGCTATTTAGAAGTTGTTTGACAATTGAAGGGGAGAGGTTGAAGGAGATTGATATTACAGCATCTCAACCAAGCTTTTTATATCTATTGTTTAAAAATTGGTATAAACAAGAATTTAAGGGTAATGAGTTGGTTGATATCCCATTGTTGTATCAAAGTTTATCTGAAGTAGTTCAAATGAGTGATAAACGATTAGATCTTTATAAAATAATGGCATCAAAGATCTATGGTTTAGGCTGGAAATCTAAAAGACCTAATGGAAGGGAGGAGATGAAGACCTTATTATATAGATTGATTTTCGGCAAGTTATATGAAAGTGGACGTTTAGGGAATTATAATAAGCAGGAACTTATCGTAAAGCTTTTTGGAAATGACATGCTCAAGTTCTTAAAATCTTTACATACGGAAGAATTAGAGATTGATGTGGATCAAGAACATAAAAGACTATCGAAGCTATTACACGAACAAGAGTCTGGTTTTATGAAGCTTGTTATGGAGGAATTAATACTTCATAAAATACCATTCTTGCCCATCTATGATAGTATACTTGTAAAGGAAAGCCAATACTCAAAGGCTAGAAGTGTCTTTCAAGGAGTTATTGATAAGCAAGGTTTAACCTATACCATAAGAATTTAATGCTTTTGAAAATCAATTTACAATATTGATTATTTTATTACATTGCATTAAAACAAAACTTATGAGTGAGTTAGAAAAAGCTTTTAATTTGGAAATGCAAAACATTTATAAAAATGCAGCTGTCCATAAAATATATTTCCGAAGGCTTAATGGTATGATTTTAAAATATGGGGGATTAAATACTGCAAAAATACTTGTTGTTAAAAAAGGTATTTCAATAGGCTACCAAAGGCTTATTGAAATTGAAAGAAAGGAACTATCTGTTGAATTTCTTGTCACAAAGGAAAAATATAAACCTTTATTTACTGAAAAAGAATTAGATTCAGCTAACACCAAACTTAGACTTTAAGTCTTTCTTGCTCAAATACTTTACGAACCTCATCATACAGATAATAATAAGTTCCCATTACCTTTTTGTAAGGTAATATCCCCTCATTTCTTAAGTTCTCAATAGTAGAGTAGGAGCATCCTAAATACTCCATCAAATTACTGTTTTTAAGGAGTTTATTTGCTTGACTGGAGGAATTAACAAATTGAGATAATTCGTTGATTAGATCCCGTTTAAACTCATCTAGCATTTGTCTAGTTACAATTTCCATAGTTTTAAATTTTGGTTTTTAATTTACTGATTTGATTAATGATTGATAATTGGGTTTTAAGTCCTCTTCAAATAAAGCAAAGTCATTTAAAAGCTTAGTTTCTGTGATTTTTGCATATATCTGAGTGGTTTTAAGATTTGTGTGTCCTAACATTTTAGAGACCGTTTCAATAGGAATGGAATACTCAAGTGAATTAGTAGCAAATGAATGTCTTGCTACGTGGCAGGTAACGGTCTTATTGATAGAGGTTAATTCCATAATCAGTTTTAGGTACTGATTCATTTTTTGATTTGAAAGTGTTGGTATAATATTCCCAGTAAGCTGAACAGTAGGGTAGTCCTTGTATTTTGAAATTAAAGCTTCAGCCTTATTCATTAAAGGCACCATGCTGTATTCATTTGTCTTATTTCTGCTGATTTTAATCAATCTTTTACCCACCATACTAGTGTGTAAATCGCTTTGAGATAGATTTCTTAAATCACTATACGATAGACCTGTATAACACATAAACAAAAACGCATCCTTAACTAGCTGAATCGTTGAATTTGATGTTACTAGCGATTCTATTTTATTAATCTCATCCATGTTTAATGTAGATCTGTGAGTTGGAACCGTTGAAGACTTATAACTTATGAATGGATCTTCTTTTAATATCTCTAATTTTAAGGCAAAGTGTATTACGGCTTTTAAACGTTTTATATCACGGTCAATGGTGTTTGGGCTGTTTGTACACTTTTTCTCTAAATACACTTTATAATCGTTTAAAAAACGGTAATTCAACTTGTCTAAAGGGTAATCTGGAGTTAATAGTTCTTCAATTAAGAATTTATTGATTTTGCGTCTGATAGATTCATATTGTTTGATGGTACCTTCTGATAGTCTATTCTTGCTATTGTCAATGTAATATTGAATCATTTCAAGTAGAGTTTGAGTGGATGTACTCTTTCCAAGTAAATGTTCTTTAAGTAAGTCTGCTGAGATGATTTCTTCCTTCTTAGTTCTTGATTCTAACCAATCAATTACTTTGGACCTTAGATCACTGATTTGTTTGTTTAGGAGATAAGCTTGTTCATGTCTAGGCTTAACTTGGACCTTTTTGGAGTCCCAATCTGCAATAGGGATGCAAATACGGGTAGAGTGATTGACTTGTTTGTCTAAACCTGCAATACGCAACTTAATGATTCCATGGTCCTTAATCCTGGTTCTGTAAGAACAGCACAAAAAATACATCTTTACCATAACTTCTCTTTTTCTATTAATAAATAGCTCTAAATCAAGGTAAATAGCCTGAAATATGGCTAAAATCTATCTCCATTTGAGCGAATTCTATGGGAATTTCCCAAGAAAAAGGGTGGGAGGCAACAGTTTGAGCGTAAATTAATATTAGTTTTAATTATAATATTAATAAACTAGAATTTAGTATTACCTACAACTTCGTCAAGTTCATACATTTCAGTCCCTTATAATTTGCCAAATACTTTTACTGTAAGTGTTGCATGTGCCTTGAATCCTACTTCATTTTGGGCGACACTCTGGGGAAATGAATCATGGAGTGCAGCTAAGGGTTATATTGCTTATTTAGGTTCAAGTAGTACGTTGAATTTTGGAAGTCCTTCTGGACAAGCCAGTATTGCTGTATCAGGAATTAATACTGTTCATATTTGGGATTTTGTAGCTAATGGAACAAGTTATACTCTATATAAAGATGGAGTGAGTGTTTCCACTGGAACGTTTACTGCACCTTCTGGAGGACTTAGCACGAATGGTCTTTATTTTGGAGCAAGACATAATAATTCAGGAACTTCTTTTACAGATGCATCTCCAGGCACCTATTACAGCATGCGTGTTTATAATAGAGCCTTAAGTGCAGATGAGATCAATACAAATTTTACAGTACTAAGAAGTAATTACGGGTTGTAATTAAAGTGGTGAAAAGATTTGATTTGTAATTTAATTAATTTTTTAATTCCTCTGTAAAAGAGTTAACTTTACGGATCTTTAGATTCTCATATATGAAAGGAATACTTGTTATATTTTTATTACTCTCTTTCATTCAATTGAATGCTCAAACAGGGATTGGAACAACTACACCTCATGCATCAGCAAAGTTGGAAGTGGCTTCTGATAGGCAAGGTTTTTTACCTCCAAGAGTTTCCTTAACTGGCATTAATGATGTTTCTACAATTTCTTCTCCTGCAACAGGATTATTGGTTTATTGTAAAGGGGATGCAGGCTTGCCTGCAGGATATTATTACTGGAATGGAAGTGCTTGGGCTACTATAGCTACTGCTGGAGGTAGTGGAAGTTTTGCGGCAGGCTTTATGAGAGGCTCCAGAACATCTAATCAAACAATTACTGTTGGAGGATTAGTTGGTTTTTCAAGTATTGACAACTCTTCTGGTAATGACATTTCTTTAAATACTACAACGGGAAAAATTACTTTAACAGCAGGAAATACTTATCGTTTAATAGCATCAGTTCCTAATTTTTCTGGATCAAGACCTTCTTTTACATGGTATAATGAAACTACTGGTACAAATATTGGAAGTGCAGTGAATGCTTTTAATCCTAATGATGCTGCAGGGAATGGCGCATTTGGGGGAATTGCTGAAGTAATCATTTCGCCCAACGTAAATACTGTGGTGTACTTAAAATTGGTGAGTGTTGGAAATTCGACAAGCACAGGTTCGATTTCAACTTTCCCCAATGGTGATTTTTTGGGAGGGAATGGTAATCCCTGGTTTGAAGCACAAGTAATAAGCGGTAATGCACCAGTCACTGGGCAGAGTGTAGATTATGTTTCTGTTCAATCTTCAGGTCAAACAGTTGTTACAGGAAATACAATTAAATTTCAAAATACACTTTCAGGAAATATTCCTTACAATAGCACAACAGGTAATTTCACATTAACAGCAGGTAAAACCTATCGTTTAACTGCTTATGCAACTCTTGATGTGAGTTCATCTGCTGGCGCTGAGATTGATTTTGTTTGGAAAAATGCGGCAGGAGATAAAATTGGCAACTATGCAATCTTATTTTCTGAAAATTCAAATTTAAACGCTTCGGGTCAAGGGGTGGCAGATATTATTTACACTCCATCTGCCAATACTACAGTATCTGTTTATGTAGAATATGTTGCTGGAACTATTTCACTAAGAGGTGGTTACACAAATGCAATTATAACTCAAATCGGCTCATCTGCAATTGTGAATCCTTGGGTGTTAAGCGGTAATGATTCATACAATATAACTGGGAATGTTGGAATTGGAACGAATGCGCCAACTTCAAAATTAAATATTGCGGGTGGTGGTATAAAAATAGCATCTGGTTTGGGGAATACTTCTACAAGGCCTGCGTTAAATACTACGTCTATTGGAAATTATGAAATTAGAGGTGTTGGCGGCGGAGCTTCGCAATGGGATACACAGGATGATGGATTTTTAAGGTTATCTGCAGGCGGTGGTTCAAATGTTATTACCCAAAGCTCAATTGATATTTCTGGCTACTCTACTGTCCCTGACATGAGTAACAACATTGTGATGCGTACTGGTGGAACGGAACGATTACGCATTGATCCAAGTGGTAATGTAAATGTTACTGGAAAAATAAATGTTGGAGATGCAACAGGTAATGTGGTTACCAAGGTATCAGGAAGAGTAACTGCCGGAACATTTCTAACATTAGATAATTTAAAGTTTAGTGTAACAACATCTGAGCCAAGGGGTTTAGCAATTGCAACTGTTTCTGGCACATCTAATTTATATGTTCAAGGTATTTATGTTAATGGAGGTGGGAGTATATCTGCCAGTCGAACTACTTCTACAGTGGCTTATACAACAACAACTTCTGGATCTCCTTTTGGTTGGAGTTTTGGAAGTGCAGGTGACACTATTATTTACCATTTTATGGATGTTGACAATGGAAGAATGTATAGAGTAACATTAGTGATTATGCCTAGTTATATCAATAACTTTATTGCCATTGAGCGTTTATTGTAATAAGCCTATATGCTTAATTAATGTAAAAGACTACAAATACGTTCCCAATAGATTTTCGGATTGTCGTCCTCGCTTCGCTCGTCCGACCCTCACCGCATTGAGCTTGAATTCAAATTTTTCAATTTTCTAGATGGGATTGTCGGCTTCACTACGTTCCGCCGACTTCCCTCCGCATTGAGCCACACAAAACAATCCAAAAGACTACAAAAGCGTGCCACAAAGGGCATAAAAAAACTCCGAAATCGTGAGAAATCGGAGTCTTTAGTGCTATTTACTAGCTAAGAAGTGATCCCGCTGGGATTCGAACCCAGGACCCATACATTAAAAGTGTATTGCTCTACCAACTGAGCTACGGAATCATTCAAGCCGAGGCTTGGTATATAAAATGGTTCACTCTGGAACCGAAAGGAAGTTCAACCACTGGTTGACCTTCGTTTGCAAAAGAGTAACTTTTTCCCCTTATTGCGGTGCAAAACTAGCACCCTTTTTTAAATAATGCAAGC
>JAHEFI010000003.1 GCA_024640255.1 Bacteroidota bacterium
GCAGGAGCTTTAGACCCTTCTTTTATAACTGCCATAATGCTTGAATTCTGGTAAATGTATGCTTATTTTTTCTTAGATTTGCGCAATTTATATTTTTGTACCATGCCTAGAGACACATCCATCAAATCCGTATTAATTGTAGGTTCTGGACCCATCATTATTGGACAAGCCTGTGAGTTTGATTATTCTGGTTCACAAGCCGCTCGTTCATTAAGAGAAGAAGGAATTAAAGTGATATTAATTAATAGTAATCCAGCTACTATTATGACCGACCCGATGATGGCTGATAAAGTGTATTTATTGCCATTGACTATCGAGAGCTTGGAGCAAATTTTACAAGAAAATCAAATTGATGCAGTGTTACCTACTATGGGTGGACAAACTGCATTGAACTTATGTAAGGAAGCAGATGAGATAGGATTATGGAAACAATATAACTGTAGAATGATTGGTGTGGATGTAGCAGCGATTGATACAGCAGAAGACAGAGAGAAGTTTAGACAATTGATGGTGAAGATTGGAATGCAAGTTGCACCAAGTCAGGTAGCCAATAGTTTTTTAGAAGGAAAAGAAATTGCACAAAGAATAGGATTCCCATTAGTAATTAGACCATCTTTTACATTAGGTGGAACCGGTGGTGGATTTGTACACGATGCAAGTGAATTAGATGCAGCATTAGAAAAAGGATTGAAAGCTTCTCCTATGCATGAAGTGCTGGTAGAGAAAGCAGTGTTGGGATGGAAAGAATATGAATTAGAATTATTAAGAGATCAGGCAGATAATGTTGTAATTATTTGTACTGTAGAAAACTTAGATCCAATGGGTGTGCATACAGGAGATTCTATCACTGTAGCACCTGCTATGACATTGAGCGATACCGCATTCCAAGAAATGCGTAACAAAGCCATGTTAATGATGAGAAGCTTGGGTAATTTTTCTGGAGGATGTAATGTGCAGTTTGCATTGAACCCTGCAACAGAAGAATTAATCGCAGTGGAAATTAATCCTCGTGTATCTCGTTCTTCTGCATTAGCCTCTAAAGCAACTGGTTATCCAATTGCAAAGATTGCTGCGAAGTTGGCGATTGGCTATCATTTGGATGAATTAAAAAATCAAATCACACAAACTACTTCAGCGTATTTTGAACCAGCATTGGATTATGTAATTGTAAAAGTACCAAGATGGAACTTTGATAAATTCAAAGGCGCTAACGATACTTTAGGATTACAAATGAAGAGTGTGGGTGAAGTAATGGCAATAGGTAGAAGCTTTACAGAAGCCATTCAAAAAGCTTGTCAATCATTAGAAAACGAAGCCATTGGTTTAGGCTATTATGGAAAGAGCTTGATGAAGAACGAAGAATTAATGGAGTACATCAAGACACCAAAATGGGATAGAATTTTTAGAATCAAAGATGCTTTAATGCAAGGTTCAACAGTAAGATCTATCGCAGCAGCAACAGGTATTGATAATTGGTTCTTATATCAAATCAGAATTATCTGTGATATAGAAAAAGAATTAATGAAGCATACTATTGAAAGTTTGCCAACAGAAATTTTAAAAGAAGCAAAGAAGCATGGCTTCAGCGATATGCAAATTGCTAAATTATTACAAGGTAATACCAACGACGATGCAGTGTATGAAAAGAGAAAAGCATTAGGTATTACCAGAGTATATAAAATGGTGGATACTTGCGCTGCAGAGTTTGAAGCAAAAACACCTTATTTTTACTCAACATTCGAAAACTAAGAAATATGAACGCAAAAGATATAGTAGTACTAAACGAAAAAGAAACCAGAGCAGGCTTTGGTGATGGTATTTTAGAAATTGCTAGAGAAAATAAAGAGGTTGTGGTATTAACTGCAGACTTAGCAGGTTCTTTTAAGTTAGGACCATTGATGAAAGAAATGCCTGAGCGTTTTATTGAAGTGGGTATTGCAGAAGCGAATATGATTGGTATTGCTGCAGGTTTAACCATTGGAGGAAAAATTCCTTACACAACTACTTTTGCAGGATTTAGTACAGGTAGAGTGTATGATCAAATTAGACAATCAGTTGCTTACTCAGATAAGAATGTAAAAATTTGTGCATCACACGCAGGATTAACATTAGGAGAAGATGGAGCAACACATCAGATATTAGAAGATATTGGATTGATGAAAATGTTACCAGGTATGACAGTGATTGTACCTTGTGATTATAATCAAACAAAAGCTGCAACCAAAGCTGTGGCTTCTTATCATGGACCAGTATACTTAAGATTTGGAAGACCAAAATGGCCCAACTTCACTAAAGAAGATGGATCAGATTTTGTGATTGGAAAAGCACAAATTTTAGCAGAAGGAAAAGATGTAACAATTATTGCTTGCGGACACTTGGTATGGAAAGCGATAGAAGCAGCTAAGCAATTAGAAGCTGAAGGAATCAGTGTAGAAGTAATCAACTTACATACGATCAAACCATTAGATGAAGCAGCTATTATAAAGAGCTTGCAAAAAACAGGTTGTGTAGTAACTGCTGAAGAACATAATATTATTGGAGGTATGGGAGATGTAGTTGCACAAGTAGCTGCAAAGAATTGTCCAGTACCACAAGAATACATTGGAACCAAAGATACTTTTGGAGAGAGCGGAACACCCAATCAATTATTAACCAAGTATGGTTTGGATGCAGTAAACATTATTGAGGCTGCTAAGAAAGTTATTTCAAGAAAAAAGTAAAATAATAAATGAGTCCATTCTGAGACTCATTTAAAGAATTCCAAAAAGAGTCTCCCATCGGTGACTCTTTTTTTATGGTGCGAGGCGAACGCGCACCCAATGTCCGTCTGCATGCAGACTATATTGTATGCGATCGTGTAAACGAGAACTACGACCTTGCCAAAATTCCATTTCAATAGGTTTAATGATATATCCACCCCAATGTGGTGGTAAAGGAATTTCTCCTTCTTTAAATTTCTCTTTATGTTCGGCAACTATTTCTTCTAAAAAAGATCTATCTGGAATAATTCTACTTTGAGGAGAAGACCAAGCACCTATTTGACTATCCTTAGGTCTGGATTTAAAATAAGTCTCGCTATCTGCAGCACTAATTTTTTCAATGGTACCCGTAATACGCACTTGTCTTTCTAATTCTTTCCAGAAAAAGTTCATGGCAACATTGGGATGCGATTCAATATGCTGCCCTTTCGCACTTTCATAATTGGTAAAGAAAATAAAACCTTCGGGTGTATAGCCTTTTAATAATACCACACGAGAACTTGGTGCACCACTTGCTTTAATAGTAGATAAAACAAAAGCATTTACTTCATCAATATTACTAGCAATGGCTTCTTCCCACCATCTCTCAAACTGATCCATTGGTAATGCGCCACAGGTAGCTTCTTCTAAAGAGGCTAACTGATAATCTCTTCTAATGCTTGCAATATCTCTGTTCATAACCTAGTCTTTAGTTATATAAATAATATTCACCACGCTTAGTAATAATAACATACCCACTAATTGATGCAATTGTGCCAACCATTCAAAACCCGCCCATACACCTGGTACAATTTGCGCACTACTTAGTACAGTAAAAATACCTAATGCTACTTGAAACAACACAAAAGTTAATGGCATCCGACGCATTAAATTCCAAAAAGCATTTCCATTGATACGGAATAATTTAAAACTATAAACCACAATCAATACCAATAATAAATACGCTAAACCTCTATGAATAAAGTGAACCCAAATAGTATTGTTCACAGCGTTTAATAAAAAACTATCCTTGCTAGTTAAGCCAGCAGGAATCCACTGACCATTGATGGTTGGCCAAGTTGCAGCCACATTTGCAGCTTTATGTCCCGCCATTAATGCGCCATAGATTAATTGAAAAAACAACACCAATAAAATCAACCAACTCAAACTTTTAATAGAACGAATATGTTTGATAAACTTTAAGTCTTTATAAGATGCTTCTAAAGATGGTTGCTCTTTTAATGTTTTCACTTTAAGTGATAAGGCAAACCAATAAGTATAAGAAAGCAATCCTAATGCAAAAACAAAATGCAATGCCAGTCTTGTTGGTTTAACATACACTGCATCACCTTCTAAACCACTTGCTACCATAATCCAACCAATGGCTCCTTGTAAAGCACCTAATAAAAAAAGAATCACTAAAGGTTGAATCATTTTTGGTTGAAAATATTTTTTTACCAAGAAATAAATAAAACCAATGGCAAAAATTAATCCAATAGTTCTAGCCCATAAACGGTGAAACCATTCCCAGAAAAAAATGAATTTGAAATTCTCAATAGTAAAATCAAAATTGAGTAATTGAAACTGTGGAGTAGTTTTATATTTTGCAAATAAGGTTTGCCAAGCAGCTTCATTCATTGGAGGCAAAGCACCTGTTACCACATCCCATTCTGTAATAGATAAACCACTACCCGTTAATCTGGTAATGCCCCCTAGTGCAATTTGAATAATGGTCATACCCACCCCTAATAATAACCAGTTGGCAACGGCCTTAGATTTATGGTCTTCTGTATGCATGAACTATCTAAATATTGATACCGCAAAGGTACTAAGTAATCAGATTGATTTTGGTTTGTGCCAAAGAAAGAAGAAATTTACAGGGTGTTATTAAACGCTTATCAAGATAAATTCATTGAAGCCGGCTGCGACGAAGCTGGAAGAGGTTGTTATGCAGGACCAGTCTTTGCAGCAGCCGTTATTTTACCCAAGGATTTTTATCATCCCTTAATCAATGATAGTAAAAAACTAAGCGAAGCACAAAGAGATCAATTGGCACCCATTATTAAAGAAGCAGCCATTGCTTGGGCCATTGGATCACAGAGTCCGGAAGAAATTGATCAAATCAATATTTTAAAAGCCAGCATTAAAAGCATGCACCTGGCATTGGATCAATTAAAAAAGAAACCAGGATTTATTGCAGTGGATGGGAACCGATTTTACGCTTATAAAAAAATACCACATCAAACCATTGTGAAGGGCGATGGGCAATATGCCCATATTGCCGCTGCCAGTATCCTAGCCAAAACGGCTCGTGATCAATACATGATGCAGTTACATGAACAATACCCTCATTATGGCTGGGATAAAAATAAGGGATACGGCACCGCTGCGCACCGTGCAGCCATCGCCCTCCACGGCCTCTGCGAACATCATCGCAAAAGCTTTAAAATTCTTCCAGACTTATAGTGTTTTTATACATACTCAAACTGAGTATAAATACCTAATTATCATATAATTACAATTCATATGTTGTGCTTAATACGCATATGAATAAATATCATCATAATAGGTTTAATTGGTATATACCGAAAGTATATACCTTTGTAAAAATCTTTACTATGAAGAGTTTATCCTTAAAGCTTGACGATAAAGTATTTGATGATACTGAAGAAATCACCAAAGAATTGAAAATTGCTAGAAACAGATACATCAATGATGCATTAGAGTTGTACAATAAATTCAATCATAGATTACTTCTTGAAAAGCAAATAAAAAAAGAAATTAAAACTTGTAAAGAAAGTTCTTTCGAAATAATGCGTGATTGGGAAGATGCAGATAATGAATTTGATGCAAAATTTAATCCATAAAAATTAACTCATAGAGAAGATACAACAATATGAAATTTGGTTAGCAGATTTACATCCTGCTAGAGGACCCATTCCTGGTAAAATAAGACCAGTAGTAATTATACAAAGTAATCTATATAATAATGATCTTGATACTTGTATAGTTTGTCCAATTACTTCTAATGTTGTTGAAAATATACAATATCAAAGAGTTCAATTATTAAAAGATCAATTAGATAAAAAGAGTGATATATTGATAGATCAGATAAGAACAATTGAAAATAGAAAATTAATCAAAAAATTAACCAGACTTAATAACGAACAAATAAAAAAGATAAAAAGGAATTTGCAAATAATGCTTGACCTTTAATAAGCAAGTATTAATATTCCCAAACACCTGCTCCTTGTCGAATCACCGATAGTTCATCCGAAGTGCAATCAATAACGGTACTAGGAACCATACCACCAATCCCCCCATCGATCACCATATCCACTAAATGGCCCCAGTGTTCTTGAATTAGTTCAGGGTCTGTGTAATCTTCTACCTGTTCTCCCGGAAAGCTTGCAGATAAAATAGAATGACCCAATGTTTCAATAATACCTAAAGCAATTTTATTATCTGGAATACGAAGTCCGATTGTTTTCTTTTTGTTTTGTAAAATCTTAGGCACTTCTTTACTAGCAGGTAAAATAAAAGTATATGGGCCTGGCAACAACTTTTTCATAATGCGATACAAACTGTTGTCAATTGACTTCGCATAATTACTCAAATTACTTAGATCAGCGCAGATAAAACTTAATTGCGCTTTTTCAGGAGCCACTTTTTTTATTGCACAAATTTTCTCAATGGCTTCTGGATGAAAAATATCACAACCCAATCCATAAATGGTATCCGTAGGATACGCGATGATCCCACCCTTTTCCAAACAATCTTTCACCATGGAAAGCTGTCTAGGTTGCGGATTATCTGGATGAATACTAATTAGCATAATTACTTTGGTATAAAAGTACCTCTTTTTATTACAAAGCACTTGTATTAATTTAAAAGAAAAAACACCCCCATGTTTAGTATTATTTATCTAGAAGAAAAAGTATTAACGCGCAGTGCATTCATTTTAGAAATTGAAAAACAAGAAGAATGCAAAGTATTGTATAGCAGTGGAAGCATTGAATCTTTTAGTCAATACATACTAATGGAATCAAGGCATCCAGACCTTTGTATTATTTCGGATAGTTATAATTACAAAGAAATCATACAAGTAATTAAAGCCATAAAATCAAAAAGTAATCATACTTATATATTATTAAAATCGGATGCAAAATTTATGAAAGCTATTTGCTATCTAATGCGTAATGGATTAAATGGCATGTTTTTTACAGACGAACCTATGATAGATTTAAAACAAATGGTCAGAACCAGAACCAAATTTCATTTATCAGCAGACAAAACCAAACTGATCACCAATAATATTGCTAGAGAAATACAAGTGAAAGAATTGCAATACAATAACAAACCGCTCACCCATAATGAAATCAGGTTTGTGCAAGAATGCACCAAAGACTTAAGCTATGAAGAAATCGCAGCAACCCTACAAAAAAGCGTAAATACGATTTATGGTTATAGAGATAGAGTGTTTAAGAAACTCCAAGTAAAACAAAGGACCGCCATGGTAATGACAGCCCTTAAAAGAAATTATATTGATTTATGAAACTCTTTAGAGTCCTTAAATTATCAACTTTATGATTATTTAATCTCCCAAACTTCCTTGCCACGAATTAGTTTATCTAAATCGCCAGCACCCTTGCTTGCAATAGCTTCTTCAATTTGCAAAGCCATCATGTCTTCATAACAAGGACGGTCAGCAGCATAAAACACACCAAATGGACGAGGGAATACTGCACCTTCTTCATTAGGATTATCAAATAAGCGCGTTAAGATTTGCGCTTTGTAAAAATCATTTTCATCATGGATCCACATATCATCTGCACTATACTTGTCTCCTAGTGTAATCACTTGAGGACGCATACCATCAATACGCACACCAAATTCATTGTTTGCACCAAATACCAATGGTTTGCCTTGCTCTACAAATAATGCATGTAAAGGCTTGGTAGCTTTCTCTGTAAAAATTTCAAAAGCTCCATCGTTAAAGATGTTACAGTTTTGATAGATCTCTACAAAAGAAGTGCCTTTATGCTTTTCAGCTCTTGTTAAAATAGCTTGTAAATGTTTTGGATCGCGATCCATACTCCTTGCAACAAAACTTGCATCTGCACCCATTGCCAAAGCTGCAGGATTAAATGGATGATCAATACTTCCCATTGGAGTACTCTTGGTTACTTTATTCACTTCAGAAGTGGGAGAATATTGTCCTTTTGTTAAACCATAGATTTGATTATTGAAGACTAAAAAGTTTACATCAAAATTTCTTCTGATCATATGAATGGTATGGTTACCACCAATACTCAATGCATCACCATCACCTGCCACAATCCAAACACTTAATTCAGGACGAGATGCTTTTAATCCACTTGCAATAGTAGTTGCTCTACCATGGATAGAGTGCATACCATAAGTGTTCATATAATAAGGGAAACGACTACTACAACCAATACCGCTAATAATTACAATATCCTCTTTAGGAACACCAATGGTTGGCATTACTTTTTGTACCTGCGCCAAAATAGAGTAATCACCACAACCAGGGCACCAACGCACTTCCTGATCGGTAGCAAAATCTTTGGAGGTTAAAGAGGCAACTGTAGCTTGTATTGATTCAGTGGACATAGTTCTGTATTAGAAGGCAAAATTACAAAAATTAGGGGGTTATTTCACCTTTCTACCCTTCCAAGTATACATTTTTATTTGCCCAAAAAGCCCTGCAACTATGTTGTAAAGGATATGAATGGGCTGATACAGCGGGAAATAGCGCAGCTCTTCTTTCTTGTGGAAGAATTGGGCCACTGGATCCAAGAAAAACAACTCAAAAAATGTTTTAAAAGCCAATGCAATAATGAGGCTCTTAAAATCACCTAAAAGGAACATCAATAAAAAACTCAGGTTAAACAAATACACCAAGAGCAAAACCCAAAAAATAGAGCGATCATCATAGTATCTTGCTTTACTAGACCATCTAATTCTTTGCATTATAAATTGCTTCCATGTTGGCATCGCATCTGTTAATACAATCGCATCCGGATGAAATAAATAACCAATGGGTTTAACCAAGGTTTCTTTCATCTTATGCATTAAGAACATATCGTCACCACTCGCAATATGATCCACCCCTTGATAACCACCCACTGCAATAAATGCAGCTTTCTCAAAAGCAAGGTTGGCGCCATTACTCATGCTGTGTTTACCTGCACCCACAGAAGCTGCTGTAATACCTTGTAATGCTAAGAAATCTAAAATCTGAAATTGATTCAACACGCCAGCAGTTTTAATAAACATCACAGGGGCTGCAACAAAAACGGGTTGCTCTTTAATAATATAAGCATGATACAAAGACAACCATTGCGGCGGCACTTTACAATCAGCATCAGTTGTAATAATCCAATTCCCTTTAGCATGAGAAACAGCTTTTTCAATCGCTTTCTTTTTAAACGCAGTTAATTCATTGGGTTTAAAATAATCCGAGAGTCTTAATAAATGCACATTGGAATATTGATGATGCAAAGCTTCTACAATAAAAGCAGTATCGTCTTCCGAAAAATCATCCATCACAATTATTTCAAAAGCTTCTTTAGGATAATCCTGCGCTAAGATAGATTCTACACAGGCTTTAATATTAGCTGCTTCATTTCTTGCAGGAATGACAATCGAAAATTGAGTAGGCGGTGCGACTATATCGCTGGGCTTGAAAACACTTAATTTACTATACCAATACCTATAAGCCATCAATAACACAGCGTATAGAATAGTCAATATGGTAACTAAGTAATCAAGCATTTGAATCATAACACAAAGTTACTAGGAAAATTTAGTGGATTTGTATAAATTGTAGGGTTAAATAGGCTTGCTCATGTCAGAGAATAAACAATTGGTAATAAAGATCCATCCACTTGACAATGTCTTGGTGGCTTTGACTGATTTAAAGAAGGGAATAGACATTTTTCATCAAGACCAATCATACCATTTAGTAGAAGATGTCGCTGCAAAGCATAAGTTTTTTATTACCCCCTTAAAAAAAGGAGAAAGGGTGATCATGTATGGTATAACAGTTGGAAAAATAAAGACCGATTCGGTTGCGACAGGACAATTAATGAGTACTCAAAATACAGTACACGAAGCCGATCCATACGCTTATAGAAATTTTCAATACCAATGGCAGGCACCTGATATTAGTAAGTACCAAAACAAAACATTCAATGGATACCACCGTTCAGATGGCAAAGTAGGTACAGCCAATTACTGGTTATTTATTCCAACGGTGTTTTGTGAAAATAGAAATTTAGATATCATCAAAGCATCATTGAATGAAAGCTTGGGCTATGCAGTAGATAATAAATACAAGCAATTCACAGCAAAGTTGGTCGATCAAATTCAGGAAGGAAAAAATATTGGAGTAGAAGAAATAGCTTTTGAGCAAAAGACCAATGATAAAAGAGTCTTTAAAAACATTGATGGTATAAAATTTTTAAATCATAATGGAGGCTGCGGAGGAACAAGACAGGATGCATCCACATTGAGTAAATTATTAGCAGCCTATGCAGATCATGCCAATGTTGCTGGTATCACTTTGTTAAGCTTAGGTTGCCAACATTTACAAATAGAAGATTTTAAAAAAGACTTATTAGAACGCAATCCAAAATTCAATAAACCACTCTTGGTCTTTGAACAACAAAGCACCAAAAGTGAAGAGGCATTAATCAAAGATGCTATTCAACAAACACTAGAACAATTAATAGTAGTTAATAAAATAGAAAGAGCTCCTGCCCCTTTAAGCAAATTGAATATTGGTGTGAAATGTGGTGGAAGTGATGGATTTAGCGGTATATCAGCTAATCCTGCAGTGGGACATACTGCAGATTTATTAGTAGCATTGGGTGGACAAATTTTATTAGCAGAATTTCCTGAACTATGTGGTGCAGAACAAGAATTGATTGATAGATGTGTGAATGAAGCAACTGCCAACAAGTTTATTCGATTGATGGAAAGTTATAATCAAATGGCCCATGCTGTGGGAAGTGGATTTCATATGAATCCATCTCCAGGAAATATAAAAGATGGATTAATTACAGATGCCATTAAAAGTGCTGGTGCTTGTAAAAAAGGAGGAACAGCTCCAGTAGTAGATGTGTTGGATTATACAGAACCTGCTATACATCCAGGCTTACATTTGGTTTGTACTCCAGGCAATGATGTAGAAGCAACCACAGGAAAAGCTGCAAGTGGAGCAACCTTAATTTTATTTACCACAGGATTAGGCACACCTACAGGCAACCCTATTTGTCCAGTGATTAAAGTGGCAACCAATTCTAAACTGGCGAATCGCATGTCAGATATTATAGATATCAATACTGGATCTATAATTGAAGGGACAAAATCAATTGAAGAAGTAGGAGAAGAAATTTTAGATTACTGTATTAAAGCTGCCAGTGGAGAAATTATTCCAAAAGCAGTTCAATTACAACAAGACGATTTTATTCCTTGGAAAAGAGGGGTATCATTATAAAAACAAAACTATGTTTCAACTAAATCATAAAAAAGCAGTAGTGACTGGTGGCGGAAGCGGAATAGGCAAAGCCATTTGTAAAATACTTGCGCAACAAGGTGCAATAGTTCATGTTATTGATATCAATCTAGAACAAGCTTCAGCAACTGTTGCAGAAATTGGTGAAGAAAAATCTACTGCTCATGCATTAGACGTAACCAATCAACAAGAAACAATTGCCTTATTTGAAAAGATAGGTGCCATTAATATATTAGTCAACTGCGCAGGCATATCTCATATTGGTAATGCTATCAATACGAGTGAAGCTGATTTTGAAAAAGTATTTCAAGTAAATGTGAAAGGAGTTTATAATTGTTTACATGCAGGCATTCCACAATTACAAAAAAGTAAAGGAGGTGCTATTGTAAACATTAGTTCTATAGCAGCTAAAGTTGGATTAAGTGATCGATTCGCTTATAGCATGAGCAAGGGAGCAGTACATGCTATGACCTTAAGTGTAGCTAAAGATTATTTATCTGATAATATTAGATGCAATAGTATTTCTCCTGCAAGAGTGCATACACCATTTGTAGATGGATTTTTGAAAAAGAATTATCCAGGTAAAGAAGCAGAAATGTTTGAGAAATTATCCAAGACACAACCTATAGGCAGAATGGGACAACCTGAAGAAATTGCCAAACAGGTATTGTATTTATGTAGTGATGAGGCAAGCTTTATCACGGGAAGTGATTATGCAATAGATGGCGGATATGTAACATTAAATAGTTAATTAAAAAATAGTACAATGAAATTGATCAGATTTGGAAGTATTGGAAACGAAAAATCAGGGATACATATTGATGGAAAAAATTATGACCTAAGTAAACATATCAAAGATTATGATGAGGCATTTTTTACAAATGGAGGATTAGCATCTTTAGCATCATTGGTAAAGACTAGTAGTTTCCCTGAGGTTCCAGCGGGTGAAAGAATTGGATCTCCAATTGCAAGACCTTCTAAAATATTATGTATTGGATTAAACTATGCAAAGCACGCAAAAGAAACAGGTGCAGCTATCCCAACCGAACCAATACTATTCATGAAGTCAACCACTTCTTTATCTGGACCATATGATCCAATCATGATTCCAAAAGGTTCAGAAAAAACAGATTGGGAAGTAGAGCTTGCTGTAGTTATTGGCAAAAAAGCTTCTTATGTATCTGAAGAAGAAGCTATGGATTATGTAGCTGGTTATGTATTACACAATGATGTAAGTGAAAGAGCTTATCAATTAGAAAGAGGTGGCACTTGGGATAAGGGAAAAGGCTGCGATACATTTGCACCTTTAGGACCATGGTTGGTTACCAAAGATGAGATTGAAAATCCTCATGAATTAAGATTGTGGCTAAGTTTAAATGGCAAAATGATGCAAGACGAAAATACCAACGATCTAATTTTTAATATTCCTCAACTGATATCTTATTCAAGTCAATTTATGACTTTGCTTCCTGGAGATGTAATTAGCACTGGAACACCAGCAGGCGTTGGTTTAGGCTTTAACCCTAATATATATTTAAAAGCTGGTGATGTAGTTGAATTAGGTATAGATGGATTAGGAACAAGTAAGCAAGAAGTGATTGCTTATCAAAAACACTAGTACATGAAAATCATTGATGCACATCAACATTTTTGGAAATACCATCCACAAAATCATGCATGGATCAATGATGACATGAAAATTATTCAAAAAGATTTTTTACCAGAAGACCTTGCTGTGGTTTTATCTACTCAAAATGTAGAAGGATGTATTTCAGTTCAGGTAGATCAAACAAAAGAAGAAACCGCTTTCCAAATTGAATGCGCTGGTCACAATCCTTTTATCAAAGGAGTTGTTGGATGGATTGACTTAATGAATCCATCTTTAGAAAAAGATATTGAGATTTATAATGAACAAAAAATTGTAAAAGGTTTTAGACATATTTTACAAGGCGCTGAAAAGGGCTTTATGCTTCAATCCAATTTTATCAATGGTTTAAAGCAATTATCAAAACATCATTATACCTATGATTTATTGATTTACGCTAATCAAATACAAGAAGCTATTGAACTAATTAAAGCTGTAGAAGATTTACCCATCGTATTAGATCATATTGCAAAGCCTTCTATAAAAACAAAAAGCATTGAAGATTGGAAAAGAGATATTAAATCATTAGCAAAGTATCCAAACCTTTATTGCAAAATCAGCGGCATGGTAACTGAAGCAGATTGGAGTACATGGAAACAAGAAGACCTAAGACCCTACTTAGATATAGTGGTGGAAGCATTTGGAGTAGATAGATTATTATTTGGATCGGATTGGCCAGTATGCTTGGTAGCCAGTAGTTATGAAAGATGGTTAAATACGATAAAAGATTATTTCAACAATTTTACTATTTCAGAACAAGAGAAAATATTTGCTTTAAACTGCGAAAGCTTTTATACATTAGAGAAAGCATAAATCAATCATTATGAATTTATCCCTTGAAAATAAAGTAATCATAGTTAGTGGAGGTGCTAGAGGAATAGGTGAAGGGATTGTAAAAACTTTATTAACAGAGAAAGCCATCCCTGTGGTGATTGATCAAAGAGTGTCTTCCATTGAAGGAGTTAAAACAATACAAGCTGATTTAACCGATCCTGAAGCATGCGCAACTGCCATTGAAAAAATTGCAAAAGATTTTGGAGGCATAGATGGATTAGTGAATAATGCAGGGGTGAATGATGGAGTGAATTTAGCGAACGGAAATTATCAAGCATTTATAGATAGTCTACATAAAAATTTAGTGCACTATTATTTATTAGCTCATCATGCACTACCCTATTTAAAAACAAGTAAAGGTGCCATTGTCAATATCAGTTCAAAAACTGCTGAAACTGGACAGGGCGGAACATCTGCCTATGCAGCAGCCAATGGAGGAAGAAATGCTCTGACCAGAGAATGGGCTGTTGAATTATTGCCATTTGGCATAAGAGTAAACGCTGTGGTGGTGGCTGAATGTTACACCCCAATGTATCAAGAATGGATTCAAACCCAGGAAAATCCAGAAGAAAAGCTACAATCCATCAAAGCAAATATCCCTTTGGGTAAGCGATTTACCACCCCTGAAGAAATTGGACAAACAGTAAGTTTCCTATTATCTGAAAAATCCAGCCACACCACCGGGCAGTTGATCCATGTGGACGGCGGCTATGTACACCTAGACCGAGCCCTCTAAAAATCCCCCTATTTTTTGGTCAAATCAACCAAATTTCTTGTAGCTTTGAATTAGTTGCATAACTAACTATATGTCAAACAACCAATTTAAAAGAGGAGAATTATACAGCGTCATTAATGGCATGGCCACTACTGCTGTTGCTCGTCGTCTACAAAAAAATTTTCGTGATGCTGGCTTAGACATCACTATTGAACAATGGTCCATCTTATACCATTTATGGAAAGAAGATTGTTTAAGTCAACAAGAATTAGGAACCAGAACTTTTAGAGACAAAGCAAGTACCACAAGACTAATTGATAATTTAGAAAGATTAGGATTGGTAACACGAGTTGCCAGTTCAACAGATAGAAGAATCAATTTAGTTTGCCTAACAGATGCTGCAAAACCTTTGCAAGAACAAACCTATCATTTAGCGAATCAAACAATGAACGAGGCTTTGCAAAATATTAATAAAGACGAAATCGAAGTAGTAAAAAGTGTGTTTCAAAGAGTGTATGATAATTTGACACATCCAGATTTAGATAAATAACGTATTAAAAATATAATGGTATGGAAAACAATTCAACAACAATCAAAGGAGGAGAATGGATCATTAAAGAAGTAGATGCTCAATCTGTTTTTATTCCAGAAGAATTTAACGAAGAGCAATTGATGGTGAAAGAAATGTGTTCTCAATTTTTAGACACAGAAGTATTACCAGTGATTGATCGTATTGACAAATTAGAGCCAGGCTTGATGCCAGGATTATTAATGAAAGCAGGTGAACAAGGATTATTAGGTGTATCTATTCCAGAATCTTATGGTGGATTAGGAAAAGATTTTATTACTAGTACTATTGTAGCAGAATATTTAGGGGGAGGATATTCTTTCTCTGTAGCGAATGCAGCACATACAGGTATTGGCACTTTACCTATTTTATATTTTGGTACAGAAGCACAAAGAGCAAAGTATGTACCGAAATTAGCAAGTGGTGAATTTAAAGGCGCTTATGGTTTAACAGAACCTAATAGTGGATCAGATGCATTAGGTGCAAAGACTACAGCTAAATTAAGTGATGATGGAAAGCACTATATTTTAAATGGACAAAAATGTTGGATCACCAATGGTGGATTCGCAGATGTATATACAGTGTTTGCAAAGATTGATGGAGAGCAATTCACAGCATTTATTGTAGAGCGCGGTATGGAAGGATTCACTCAAGGACCAGAAGAACATAAAATGGGTATCAAGGGTTCAAGTACAGTACAATTGTATTTCCAAGATTGCAAAGTGCCTGTTGAAAATGTATTAGGTGAAATTGGAAAAGGACATGTAATTGCTTTTAATATTTTAAATATTGGGAGATTAAAATTAGGTGCTGCAACATTGGGTGGTGCTAGAAGAGCATTAACAACTACAGTTCAGTATGCTATTACAAGAGAGCAATTCAAATTGCCAATTGTAAAGTTTGGTGCCATTAGACATAAGTTAGCTGAAATGGCTATTCGTATGTGGGTGGGAGAAACTGCATTATACAGAGTATCTAAAAACATTGACGAGCAAGAACAAGAAATGTTGAAAGCTGGCAAAACATTATCAGAAGCTTTATTAGGTGCTGCAGAAGAATATGCCATTGAGTGTGCTATATTAAAAGTATTCGGATCAGAGGTATTGGACTTCGTTGTGGATGAGGGAGTACAAGTACATGGAGGTAATGGATACAGTGATGAATACCAAATCTCTAAAGCTTATAGAGATAGCCGTATCAATAGAATCTATGAAGGAACCAATGAAATCAATAGATTGTTAACGGTGGATATGGTATTGAAGCGTGCGATGAAAGGCAAGCTTGATTTAATGGGACCTGCAATGAGCGTGCAATCAGAATTAATGAGTATTCCAGATTTTGGTTCAGAAGTAGAAGGCTCATTTGCAAAAGAGAAAAAAGCGATTGCTAATTTCAAGAAATGTATTTTAATGGTAGCAGGTGCAGCAGTGCAAAAATTAATGATGACATTAAGCAAAGAGCAAGAGATCTTAATGAATATTGCAGACATGGCTATCATTACTTATCATGCAGAATCTGCATTATTAAGATTAGAAAAATTAACTGCATTAAAAGGTGAAGCAGCAACAAGTGTTCAAGCAGATATAGTGAAAACATATATCTACGATGCTGCTGATGCGATTAACAAAGCAGGTAAAGATGCATTGAACTCTTTTGCAGAGGGAGATGAATTAAGAATGATGAATATTGGCTTAAAGCGTTTCACTAAAGTCGAACCATTTAATACTAAAGATGCTCGCAGAAGAATCTGTGCGCAACTAGTAGCAGACAATGGTTATAAGTTATAGTTAGACTATTCTAACATTTCTAGAAAAACTTTCTTCAAGGGATATGAACGTTTCAGTACGTTCTATCCCTTTTATTTTTTGCAGCTCATCGTGTAAAACAAAACGAAGTTGCTGAATGTCTTTACAAACAATTTCAGCAAACATACTATAGTTACCTGTGGTATAATTCAAACGAACAATCTGCGGAATTTTTTGCAATGCTTCTGCAACACTATCGTATAAAGAACTCTTCTCTAAATAAATACCAATAAAAGCAATCACATCATAACCCAGTACTTTCATATCCACGGCTAAACGCTTCCCTCTTACAATCCCTAATTCTTCCAATTTTTTAATACGCACATGGATGGTACCCCCCGAAACAAATAATTGCTTACCCAAATCGGCATAGGAAATCTCGGCATCCAGCATCATAGACTGAATAATCTGCAAATCCAGCTTATCAAGGCTTTTGTCAATGTTCAATTTTGGGGTATTTTTTGGGTCCATATTTGTATGATTTTAAATATAAAAGCAAATTATTGAATAATATCTATATTTTAAAATATTTCATTAAAATATTTGCAACATATGGGCGATAAGCTTAGTTTTGATATATCAAATGAGGGGAATCTAACTGAAACTATACTCAAATGATGAGTTCTTAATACTGTGGGGTGATGAAATTTTTGGCAAACATGCCTCCTTGTCTCGGAGGTGGGGATCACGGGATAAACGTAACATAGAGCCACCTAGCAATAGGTGACCAGGGTCGACCACTGAAACTTTGTGTTATAGCTAACTGCCCCTTGAAGGTTCGAGCCCTTCCCCTACAGCAACAAGCCTCTTACCTTCTGGTGAGAGGCTTTTTCATTTTAGCCAGATTATTTCACTAATTTAATAGTGATTAAACGACTGCTATGAAAAAATCTATCTGCATTTTTTTCTTAATGCTATGCACTGCTGCAATTTCAATAAGCACTAATGCTCAAAAAAGTACACTTAAAGTAAAAGGTCTTCAACAACCAGTGGAAGTCTTAAGAGATCAGTGGGGAGTCAATCATATCTATGCCAATAATGAACATGATTTATTTTTCACACAAGGTTATTGTGCTGCAAAAGATAGATTGTTTCAATTTGAAATTTGGAGAAGACAAGCAACAGGAACCACTGCAGAAATTTTAGGTGCAAGAGAAATCAAAAGAGATATTGGAACAAGATTATTTCAATACAGAGGAAGTATTGAAAAAGATTTAGCAAGATACCATCCAAGAGGAGTGGCAATTATTAATGCTTATGTTCAAGGAGTAAATGCCTATATCAAAGAAGCTAATCAAAATCCAAGCGCATTACCTATAGAATTTAAATTATTACATATCCAACCAAAAGAATGGACTGCTGCTGTAGTAATATCAAGACACCAAGGTTTATTAGGAAATATCACACAAGAATTAAATATTGCAAGAGCTGTTGGTAAAATTGGAGAAGATAAAGTAAAAGACATTGTTTGGTTTCATCCAAAGCAACCCAATTTAACAATGGATAGTAGTATCCAACCTGCTTTATTAGAAAAAGATATTTTAGCATTATACAATGCCTATAGAAACGAATTGGTTTTTCAAAAAACTGATTTTGGAGAAAAAGATGAAGACGCGGTAATGAATACCCATAACTTACCAGAAAAAGATTTATTTCTACAGAGCCAAGAAATGGAAGGAAGTAATAACTGGATTGTTGCAGGATCTAAATCTGCAAGCGGCTATCCATTACTAGCCAATGATCCACACAGAAAAATAGCCGTACCATCTTTAAGATATATAGTGCATTTAGTTGCGCCGGGTTGGAATGTCATTGGAGGAGGAGAACCTGAAATTCCAGGAGTGTCTATTGGACATAATGAAAAAGGCGCTTGGGCTTTAACCATTTTTGAAACAGATGGAGAAGATTTATATGTGTATGATTTAAATAAAAAGAATTTAAATCAATATTGGTACAAAGGTCAATGGAAAGACATGAAATTAATACAAGACAGTATTCATGTGAAAAATAGTGCTGATGTAAAAATAACGCATAGATATAGTGTACATGGACCTATCTGTTTTATAGATTCAGCGAATCATAAAGCTTATGCAGTGAGAGCTGCTTGGATGGAACCAGGAGGCGCCCCTTATTTAGCATCTTTAAGAATAGATCAAGCAACTGATTGGGAAAGCTTTAGAGAAGCATGTTCTTATAGTCATATCCCTGGAGAGAATATGATTTGGGCAGATAAAAAAGGAAATATAGGTTGGCAAGCAGTGGGCATCGTTCCTATTCGTAAAAATTTTAGTGGTTATGTACCTGTTCCTGGAGATGGAAGATTTGAGTGGGCTGGTTATTTACCTATCAAAGAAAGACCACACTTATTAAATCCTTCCAAAGGATTTTTTGCAACAGCCAATCAAAATGTAACACCAGAAAATTATACTAGATGGGATGCTATAGGCTACACTTGGGCAGATCCTTTTAGAGGGAATAGAATTAATCAAGTGCTGGATCCTAATAATCATATTGACTTAGCTACTATGGCAGCATTACAAACGGATTATTATTCTATTCCTGCAAGTAAAATAGTACCCTTGTTAAATAACATATCATTAGAAGAAGAGCAACTACAAAAAGCAAAAGCCTATTTAACTAATTGGAATTTTGTTTTAGACAAGAACAGTATTGCTGCGGGAATATATGTTGCATGGGAAAAAGAAATTGCTACTATGATGGGAAGTTTATTAATTCCAGCCGAAGTAAAATCATATATCAGTTTACAAATAAGTACTATCATTGAAAGACTAGAAAAACCTAGTTCACATTTTGGAGAGCATGCAATAGATAAAAGAAATCAATTATTACAAGAAGCATTTGTAAAAGCTATCAATAATTTGAATAAAAAATTAGGGCCTTCCATGGATCAATGGGTATATGGTCAAGCCAAATACAAGCATTCTACTATGGAACACCCATTATCATCTATTGTAAATAATGAATTAAAACAACAACTTAATCTAGGCCCATTACCAAGAGGAGGAAGCGGACAAACTCCAGGCTCTACAGGTGGTACCGATAATCAATTAAGTGGGGCTAGTTTTAGAATATTAATAGATACCAAGGACTGGGACAAAGCATTAATGATTAATACGCCAGGTCAATCAAGTAATCCAGATAGTCCTTACTACAGAAATCTTTTTGAAACTTGGGCCAATGATCAATATTTCCCAGCCTATTACTCTAAAGAAAAAATAAAAAAGGTTGTAAAAGAAGTTACTCTTTTACAACCCAATCTTTAGAAAATATATTTCGTACTCAAGAAATTAGAATGATGAGAAGAAACAATATCATTGATAATCTCTTTATTATCGTCTGTTAATTTAGCAGCTACTAAAGATCTAATAGAGAATGATCTTAGAGCATCCACCACCGATAAAGTCCCTTCAGCACTGTCTTTACGACCAGTGAATGGGAAAGTATCTGGACCTCTTTGACATTGACTATTGATATTCACTCTACTTACTTGATTCACTAATGGATCAATCAAACTTGCTAATTCTTCTTTATTCTTAGAGAACAAACTTACTTGTTGACCATGCGTTGAATCAATCACATATTGAATAGGCTCTTCGATATCATCAAATGGAATTACAGGAATGATAGGACCAAACTGTTCTTCGCTGTATACTTTCATTTTATTGTTTACAGGATAAATCACTGCAGGATAAAAGAAAGATTCTTTAATGGTACCACCATGTTCGTTCATTACTTTAGCACCATGCTTTATAGCATCTTCAATTAAATCATTTAAATAAGCAGGTTTTCCTGGTTCAGGAAGTGGCGTTAATGTGACACCCTTCTCCCATGGTAAACCAAATTGTAATTTACCCACAGCTTCATTTAATAAGCTTATGAATTGATCTGCAACAGATTTATGAACATATACAATTTTTAAGGCTGTACATCTTTGACCATTAAAAGATAAGGATCCTAAAACAGTTTCTTGAACCGCTAATTTAATATCCGCATCCTTCGTAATGATGGCTGCGTTTTTAGCATCCAATCCTAAGATGGCTCTTAATCTATTTACTTTAGGATGTAATTTCTTTAATTGATTAGCTACTTTACTAGAACCAATCAAAGTAAGTACATTAATCTTGCCAGATTCCATCAATGCTGGAACAATGGCATTACCTCTACCATAAATAGTATTTACCACACCCTTAGGGAAGCAAGATTTAAAAGCTTCTAATAAAGGATAGTGTAATAAAGTACCATGTTTAGGAGGTTTGAATAATAAAGTATTACCCATGATGATTGCAGGAATCAAAGTGGTAAAGGTTTCATTTAAAGGGTAGTTAAACGGACCCATACATAATACAACACCCAATGGTGATCTTCTAATTTGTGCAGCAATACCTTGCTCAATGGTGAATCTGGAAGAATCTCTATCGACATCTTTTAATGCATCAATCGTTGCATAGATATATTCCACTGTTCTATCAAACTCTTTTTCAGAATCAGAATAAGTCTTACCAATCTCCCACATGATTAATTTAACCACAATCTCTTTTTGCTCCAACATCTTTTTAATAAAATGTTCAACGCAATTAATTCTTTGTGCAACACTCATAGTAGGCCACTCTCCTCTTCCTTCATTATAAGCTGCACATGCTGCATCTAAAGCAATCATAGCTTCTTTTTCTGTACAAATAGGATAAGAGCCAATCTTAACTCTTTCAATTCCATTGGCAGTTTGAATACAGATAGGAGAATACACTTCATGTGTTGCACCTTCCCATTCAATCATTTCTCCATTGGATAAATAACTTGTTTGATCGATTAATTCTTTCAAAGCATATTCGGAAGGAATAGCTTCTTTGGTAGTAATTAAATGATCTAGTTTATCTTGAAATGTCATAGGTCTAAATTGAAGTTAGATAATGAATTCAAAGTTAACTCTATTTTTCAGTAACCCTTCACTATAAAACCGCAAACGTTACCAAGCAGACTTGAGTGGGTGGAAGGCTAATTTAGATACAACTGTTCGTGTGGTAGACCTTATTTCTATAGTAGTATAAGGCTTCTTACTAAAATACAATTCTGTCATTACAGATAAACCAGCATCCGCAAACAGCTCAATACTAGCTTTATCCAAGATAATATCCATGTCTAAGCCCTTAGTATTGGCAAATCTTGGAGCAGTATGTTTTGCAGCAAAATCAGGATGAAAAACACTTACCCCTGCTTTCGTACGATCTATAAAATATTGTTTTGACAAATGATCATATCCAATAACTAATTGTTCTTTATTAGCATTAGATAAAACAATTTCAAAAGAATTAGCAGTATCTACATGTAATTGCAATCTAGATGGCGCAATACCCTGTTTTCTTTTGATGATAAATGGTTTAGATAATTTTATTTTTTTCTCACGCTCACTACCCCACCATTTCTCTAGTTTCTCCACTCTTTCAATAGGTGTAGAAGCAACTAAAAATTCATCTTTAGTAGTATCAGCTGTTTTTGTCAAAGAAAGATTTCTTGGAATGGTTAAACCTGAACGCCATTTTTGTGTGGGCACTACTTGTGCATATAACCAATTGCTCATCCAACCAGCTAATATTTTTTTATCCCCTGTGTTATTCCATGTAACACCTGCATAGTTGTCTGCGCCATAATCCAACCACTTCGCAGCTCTATCATAAGGTGTAAAATAATGACCATCAAAATCACCCACAAAATATTGGGTTCCTGAACCTTTAGCAGGAGCGCCTGGATTTACATTTACAATGAGTACCCAATGTTTTTTACCTGCAAGATCAAATGAAATTAAATCTGGACATTCCCAATTACCATCATGCACGCCCATACTTGGACCACCTATATCAGATTCTTTTTTCCAATCTCTCAAATTAGGAGAACTATAAAATTCAATATGATCTCCTACTGCTAATGTCATAATCCATTTACTAGTGGGTTCATACCAAAAAACTTTAGGATCTCTAAAATCACGTAGATGAGGTGTTTTAATCACTGGATTACCTCTGTATGTTTTAAAAGTTTTACCGGCATTCAAACTAATAGAAATACTTTGGTTTTGAAAATCATCTCTACCCGCTTTCTCACCCTCCATACTATGTTGAGTATAGATAGCCACCAAGGGCGCTCTTCTACCTCTTCCAAATCCAGAAGTATTATTTGAATCTATCACCGCACTACCAGAAAATATAGTACCTAGTGCGTTAGGATATAAAGCAATCTTTTTATGTTTCCAATGAATCAAATCTTTACTAGTGGCATGACCCCAATGCATGGGTCCCCAAACAGAAGCATTTGGATTATGCTGGTAATACAAATGGTAAATCCCCTTTACATAAATCATACCATTTGGATCATTCATCCATCCAGCTTTAGGAGTGAAATGAACTGATGGTCTATACAATTTATCTGTCTTTACTGAAGATATAATAGTGGGCTTGGGATGAGTTCTATGGAACAAGCCTTTTAAAGAGAATTTCTTAGGCTGCGCTATTAAGTGGGAGCTTGATAGTAGTAATAAAGTGGCAATCAAAAAACGGCGAATAGGCATATAAATAAATCTCCTTTTGTAAACATGAAATTAAGCAAAGAGAGTTATTAATTTCGAATATATTTGATAAATAATTCAAGTATTATGGCAATTTCAGCATGGGAGCAATCTACCTATTATGCACCAAAAGATGTAGTGATTATAGGATGCGGTTTTGTGGGATTATGGACAGCTTATGAGCTAATACATAAATATCCCAAAATGCAAATCACCATTTTGGAAAGAGGCATTATACCTTCTGGTGCTAGCACCCGTAATGCAGGCTTTAGTTGCTTTGGAAGCGTGTCTGAATTAATGTATGATGTGCAGTTAATGGGTGAAGCCAATATGCTAGAAACCGTGAAGATGCGTTATGATGGATTACAAAAAATTCAAAGAACCTTTGATAAGAAAACCATTGACTATAATCAGTTTGGAGGCTACGAATTATTTGAAAAGAATGGCCCTTACGATATTCAACAATTAGACAAGGATATTGCTTATTTAAATAAAGTATTAGCGCCCGCTTTAAAAACCCCCAAGAAGAACGGAAAGTATTTGCCTATTTATTCCAACGAAACAAAGAAAATAAAACAATTCGGTTTTCAAGCAATTGAAGCATTGGCCTTTAGTCCATTTGAAGGACAATTAAATTCTGCAAAATTAGTTTTAGCATTACAACAAGCAGTGCAATCAAAAGGAGTACAAATATTGTTTAATACTGAAGTAAAGAAATTCAAATCGCATAAAAAAGGTGTTACCATAGAAACCAATTTGGAAGCTGCTTTAGAGACCAAGCAATTACTTATTTGCACCAATGGATTTGCAAAACAATTAATTCCAAGCTTAGATGTAGTGCCAGCAAGAGGTCAGGTATTTATCACAGAACCTATTCCTAATTTGCAATTCAAAGGCACTTTTCATTTTGATGAAGGATTTTATTATTTCAGAAATGTTGGCAACAGATTATTATTAGGAGGTGCACGCAACAAGGATTTCAAAAACGAAAAAACCTATTCACTTGAAACCTCCCCTATCATACAAAAAACATTGGAAACCTTTATGATGAAACGCATATTACCAAAGGGATCCAAGAAACCCAAGATTGAATTAAGATGGAGTGGCACCATGGGTATGGGCAAAATCAAAAAGCCAATCATTGAAGAAGTACAACCCAATATATTCTGTGCAGTGCGCATGAGTGGTATGGGTGTTGCCATAGCACCGATTGTTGCAGAAAGAGTTGTTAAATTAATGAAGGGATAGACTTTTACATCTTCCCTTTCAAAGCGTATCTTTGCCCCATGGGTCAAAAGAAATTAATCAAATTTGCCGCAATCAAAGAATATGAGAATGTGCTAGAATATCCGCAGGATATGCAGGGCAAATGGAACACATTCTTTGAAAATCTTTCTGGAGAAAAAGCAAAGAAGCCTTTGGTATTAGAACTGGCTTGCGGTAGAGGCGAATACGCAGTGGGTTTGGGTAGAATGTTTCCTTCACAAAATTTTATTGGATTAGACATTAAAGGCAATCGTATTTGGAAAGGGGCAAGTATTGCTAATAAAGAAGGATTAAAAAATATTGCTTTTGTTAGAACACAGATAGATCAGGTAACCAATTATTTTGCAAAAGACGAAGTAAGTGAAATATGGATTACTTTTCCAGATCCACAATTAAGATGGTCAAAAGCAAAGAAGCGATTAACACATCCCAAATTTTTAAGACTGTATCAACAATTTTTACAAAAAGCAGATGCAGCAAATGGAAAAGGAATTATTCATCTTAAAACAGATAGCCCTAACCTTTACTTATTTACTTTAAAAGTGATTGAATTGTATGGCTTAAAACTTCTTTACAAAACAGATAACTTATATGCCCAAGCAGTAATAGATCCACGCTGTTTAATCAAAACCTATTACGAGGGTAAAGACATAGCACAAAGCAACCAAATTCACTACATTCAGTTTACTTTAGATAAAGACTTACCCATTGAACTGGATGAGGTCTTAAAAGAAGCTATAAAGGATATTCCCTTAGACGCAGGTGAATTATTAAGAATGCAAACTTATGAGCGAGAATAAAGAGGAGCAAGAGGATTATTATATTGACGCAAAAGGCCGTTGGGTCTTTACGGCTGCATACCATGAAAAGCGAGGGTATTGTTGCGGAGAAGCTTGCAAGCACTGCCCTTTTGATTATGAATCGGTTCCAGAACCTATTAAGACAAGAGCATTATTAATTAGAGATACATTATGCAGTACACACCAAAAACAAAAGACTTCTTCTTAAATGTATTTGATGTAGTAAGGCTTATTCCAAAAGGAAGGGTTACTAGCTATGGCGCTATTGCAAATTATTTAGGTACAGGAGGAAGTTCAAGAATGGTGGGATGGGCCATGAACGCCTCTCATGGCGTGAAGCCTAAAGTGCCTGCTCATAGAGTAGTGAATAGAAATGGAATGCTTAGTGGGAAAGCGCATTTTGAAACCCCCACAAAAATGCAAGAACTCTTAGAGAAAGAAAAAATAAAAGTCCAAAACGAAACCGTAGTGGACTTTGAAAAATTATTTTGGGATCCTATGACAGAACTATTATAGTGCTAGTTGTAATAAGGGCTAATCATCAAATACACTAATGGCCCAGTCACCGCTACATAAAACCAAATAGGCCACATACGTTTTGCTTTACGCTTATGATCTTCAAACTCTGCAGTCAAAGCTCTATAGGCAGTAAATAAAATAAAAGGTAAACTAGTTGCCGCTAAAACAATATGTGTAGATAATAAGATTAAGTATAAAGGTCTTGTATTGCCTACTAATACGCCTTCTGCTTCAGATACAATACCATCATGGTTGGCATCACCAAACTTAGCTTCTCCTGCTAATAAATGATGTGCTATATAAGTAACCAAGAATAACACTGATAAGAACATCGCTAAGATCATGATATTCTTATGTGCTTGATAATTACGCTTTTTAATAGCCACCAAACCAGCAATTAATAAAATAGCTACAGCTGTATTAATCAAAGCATTGATTAATGCAAAAATGTGTACATCAAAAGGTAATTCTATTTCTAAAGTAAATTTGCTTAAAAAGCTTACAGCAATAAATACCACTGCAGAAAAAATACCAATGATTAATTTTGCTTGCTTGTCATTTTTTTGAATAGAAGGTGCTAACATAAAACTAATTTTTTTGTCTGTTCTTGCTAAAAGTATATACAAAGCCTGCAACCACAACCGCTACCACCAACCACAACCAACTTAGATCAACAATTTGTTGAAACACTTCAGATTTTTTAGTGTGGTCTTTCTCTAACATAATATAACCCACATCTTTAGCCAATTTTAAAAGGCTAGTAGAATCTAATCCATTATAATAACCGCGCACTTGCATTTTCTTATCTAATAAAATAAAGCGGCTAGTATGTACAAAGTCTGGATTCACTGGCTCCATGCTGAAAGAATCCACTTTCATTTCTTCGAAAGCAAATTTGTAAATAGAATCTCTGTTGCCCGTTAATAACCACCAGTTATCAGAAGATAAATTCATTTTATTAGCATAGTCTCTTAAAACAGCTACAGAATCTCTTTCAGGATCTACCGAAATAGAAATAAACTGAACTACACTGGTGTCAATCTTCTTATGCTCGTCTCCACCTCTAGAAAAGCTTCTTTGAAGTTTGGACATGTTATTGGTTAGCCTAGGACAAATGCTTCCGCAGCTAGTAAAGAAGAAATCGAGAATAATGATTTTACCTTGATGATCGTACAAACTTACAGAGTCCCCTAACTGATTCACTAAATGAATATTCTTAGTAGTATGCCAGATAGAGTCTGACTTAATTTTTCCATCTACTACAGTCTGGTAAGCTGTATCCAATAAATAATGCCTAGGCATATCTACAGCAGAGTCACTCGCGGATTTTAACCATAAGTAACAGAAAACAGGAATCGCTAAAGCGATAAAGAGGCTGTATATTGATTTTTTAGACATGTTAAGAGAAATTATTTCTCCTCATGTGATTTTTCTTCATGCTTTTCAGAGCCACCTTCGTGCTTCTCCTGAACCTTAATTGTAGATTGCTCTTTAAAATGAGGATCATACGTATTACGCAAGTTTCTGAAAGAGTTACCATCAGATAAGAAAGCAGCGATAAACCATATAAACAATGCCAAAGGCACTACAATAGTCATGATTAAATTCTTCACTTCATGCTTTAAGTGCATAAAGTAAGCAACAATATAAAAAGCTTTTGCCATCATTAAAATAACAATCGCACCTTTCACCGCTAATCTTAAACCTTGAGATTCCATACCAATCATCCAGAAACCTAAGATTAACTCAATAATAGTTAATACAGATAAGATGATAGTAACTTTTTTAATCTCTGCAATTGCATCGTGATGATGTTCTGCGCTATGTGTATCGTGATTTGACATAATTAATATTTTTCGATCGTAAGAATATTTTATAATAAATAGAAACAAGTAAATACAAACACCCAAACTAAATCTACAAAGTGCCAGTATAAACCTGCTTTTTCAATCATTAAGTAATGACCTCTCTCTTCAAACTTATTCATCAAAGTCATAATTAACATGATAATATTAATTACCACACCACTAAATACGTGGAATCCGTGGAAACCAGTAATCGTAAAGAAGAAGTTGGTGAAGTTGGTAGAAGAAGCTGTACCATCAGCATTCATGAAAGGATTCACACCCCACCATGCACCTTCGTGATGTAAGTGATTCCACTCCCAAGCTTGACAGCTTAAGAAAGCGATACCACCAATGATTGTCCAAATCATATTTCTTACAACGCCTTTCTTATCCATCATTTTTCCTGCATGCACGGCTAATACCATGGTAACAGAACTAACAATCAAAATGAAAGTCATGATTGACACAAACACCAATGGAGCGTTCACTCCTTCTGGTGCAAAAGGGAAACTCTTGAACACTTTGTTTGGGTCAGGCCATCCATTCGTAGAAAAACGAACGGTACCATAAGAGATCAAGAATGCGCCAAAAGTAAATGCGTCACTCATTAAGAAGTACCACATCATTACTTTACCGTATTCTACATCAAAGGGGCTCTTACCGCCTCCCCACCATTTTGCTTCTGAAGAAGCTGTTGTTACATTTGACATGTTCAATAACTATTACGTTTCAAAAATATGCTTTATCCAATCCAATTTAAAAACACAAAAAGGTAAATCCATAACACATCTACAAAATGCCAATAAGTAGATACTAAACTTACACTCTCACCTTTTTTAGGCGCTTTAATAGCAATGATTAATAATGCAATCACACCTGCTAACATATGCAACATGTGAAAACCTGTAATCACTAATAAGAAAGAACCTGCTGAATTACTTCTTGGACCTGTAAGTGCAATATTGTTGGCTTCTAAAGCCATAAAACCTTGCACCTGCAACATCAAAAAACTAATTCCTAAAATCGTTGTCACTGTCATAAAACCTTTGAACTGGTTTTGTTGACCTTCTTTATGTTTTTTAGCGGCCATCTGCATGGTGAAACTGCTCACCAAAATCACTACAGTAGATACCCAAAAAACAGAAGGCAAATCAAAATCCAACCAATTGGCTTGACTCTTCTTCACTATATATGCACTGGTTAAACCAGCAAAAGCCATAATAATACTACCAATACCTACCCAAAGTAAAACCTGGTATTGAGTAAATTTCTTTTTTTCAGCAACTAAACTATTCATACTAACACATTTATATTTTATCAGCCAATAAGGCTAAGAAAACAATCGGTAAATAAATATAACTGCTAAACATCACACGGCGTGCTGCAGGCACTCCCATGTTCTGATATAATCTAACGCATTGAACCACCATAAAAATGTTGGCTACTAACACAACCCACATACTCCATTCACCCGTAATGCCTAAGTAATGCGGTAAGAATCCAACAGGGATCATTAACACTGCATACATAATAGATTGTACAGCAGTAAATCTTGTAGGACCTTCTTTAGCAGGTAATAATTTAAAACCTACTTTAGAATAATCCTGGTGTGCTACCCAAGCAATCGCCCAAAAATGAGGAAACTGCCAAAGAAATTGCACCAAGAACAATGACCAACCCGCAAAACTAAAATCATCATTACCAGCAACCCATCCAATTAAACATGGAAGTGCTCCAGGTAAAGCTCCCACTAAAACAGCAATAGAATTTACTTTTTTAAGTGGCGTGTAAATGAAAGCATATAAGAACAAACTAAATGCGGACACCAAGGCAGAAGATAGATTAAAATAATACCACATTAAAGCGATACCTAATAAACCTGTGATGAATGCAAAAAGATACGCGTGCTGTTGAGACATGCGGCCAGCAGCCACCGGTCTATTCGCTGTGCGTTTCATTTGTGCATCCGTATCTTTTTCAACTGCTTGATTGATTGCGTTTGCGCTACCCGTAATACAAAGACCTGCGAAAGTTAATAACAAAATCATCTTCCAGTCATAGCTAGCCACTTTCGGAGCCAGCATATAACAAATTACGCATGTGAACACCACAGTAAAACTGAGGGTGAACTTCATCAACTGCGCGTAATTTTTTAAAATTTCTTTCACGGTTTAATGGCTAGATTCATCTGCACCTACAGGAACGTCTTGCGGGATGAAGTCTTTTCCATCTTTACCATAATCATAAGCCCAACGATGAACTTCTGGAATCTCACCAGGCCAGTTACCGTGACCAGGATTGATTGGAGTAGTCCATTCTAAAGTATTCGCTTCCCAAGGATTGGTAGTGGTTACTTTACGACCTTTGAATATAGAGTAGAAGAAATTAATCAAGAATAAAATTTGAACAGCAAAAACAATCATTGATACAGTGCTGATGAAACGGTTCAATTCAGCAAATTGTTTGAAGCTCTCCCAAATACTAAAATCAAAATAACGACGAGGCATACCTGCTAAACCTTCATAGTGCATAGGCCAGAAGATTAAATAAGCACCAGCCATAGTTACCCAGAAGTGGATATAGCCTAAAGAGTTATTTAAATAACGTCCATACATTTTAGGGAACCAATGGTACACACCTGCGAACATACCAAACATAGAAGCCACACCCATTACAATATGGAAATGCGCAATTACGAAATACGTATCGTGTAAGTGAATATCCAATGCAGCGTTACCTAACCAAATACCTGTTAAACCTCCAGAGATAAATAAACTCACAAAACCAATTGCGAATAACATTGCTGGAGTGAAACGAATATTACCTCTCCATAAAGTAGTTAACCAGTTAAATACTTTGATAGCAGAAGGAACGGCAATTAATAAAGTTAATAGTACGAAGATAGATCCCAAGAAAGGATTCAATCCCGTAACGAACATATGGTGCGCCCATACTAAGAAGGCCAATGCTGCGATAGCAAATAAAGATCCCAACATCGCCATATAACCGAAGATTGGTTTACGAGAATTGATAGACATAATCTCAGACACCATACCCATCGCAGGTAATAAGATAATGTACACCTCAGGGTGACCTAAGAACCAGAATAAGTGTTGGTATAAAATAGCACTACCACCTTCGTTAGACAATGCACCTACACCATTCACGAAAATATCAGATAGATAGAAAGATGTTCCAAAATTTCTATCAAAAATTAATAAGATCAAACCAGATAATAATACTGGGAAAGACAATACACCTAATACCGCAGTAAAGAACAATGCCCAGATAGTTAAAGGTAAACGAGTCATGCTCATTCCTTTAGTACGCATGTTCAAAATAGTAGCGATATAGTTCAAACCTCCTAATAAAGAAGATACTACGAATAAAGCCATTGCAATAATCCATAAGTCCATACCAGTTTTAGAACCTGGAGATGCATCACCCAATGCAGACAATGGAGGATAAGCCGTCCAACCACCACTGAATGGTCCTGTCTCTACAAACATAGAAGATAACATTACCACACTAGCTGCTAAGAAGAACCAGTAAGATAACATATTCATAAAAGGAGATGCCATATCTCTTGCACCCACTTGTAATGGAATTAAGAAGTTCGCGAAAGTACCAGATAAACCTGCAGTTAATACAAAGAATACCAATACAGTACCGTGCGTAGTCACTAAAGCATAGTATGCTTCAGGAGTTATTTGACCACCCTTTGCCCATTTACCCAAGATAGATTCTAACCAAGGGAAACTTGCATCAGGATAACCTAATTGCAAACGGAAAAGTACACTCATTAAACCACCTAGTACCGCCCATACCATACCAGTGATCAAGAATTGCTTCGCGATCATTTTATGGTCTTGACTAAATACATATTTAGTTAAGAATGTATCATGGTGTTCGTGTAACTCGTGTCCATGTAAAGTTGCTTCGTGACTCATACCGTTCTATTTATAAAATTTTTCTTTAATTATTTTTTTGCTGTTGCTGTGCTATCAGTTACTACTGGAGCTGCAGAGGGCTTGGCTTCTCCATCAGCTGCCTTCGCAGCTTCTTCAGGGAATGCTGTGAAATACTGAGGCTTTTGTTTAGCCAACCATAAATCATATTCTTCCTGATCTACTACTTCAATAATACCTTTCATAGAGTAGTGACCATTACCACACATTTGATCACAAGAAATTTCATAAGCGAAATTTGGATTACCCGTTTTCTCTTTCATTTCTTTTGTTGTGTACTTAGGCGTAAACCACATCGTAGTTGGAATACCTGGTACAGCATCCATCTTTAAACGGAAATGAGATAAACCTACATCATGTACCACGTCTCTAGAACCAATGATTAATTTAACAGGTTGACCTTTTACAACATACATGGTTTGCTCTGTTAAGATATCGTCTTGTGCATATTTATCATCCCAGATAATACCAACAGAGTTAGTAGCTGGGTCAATATTTTTATAATACTTTTTACCGAAGATATTGTCGTGACCTGGGTAACGGAAGATCCATCCAAATTGCTTACCAGTTACTTCTACTACCATGGCATTCTTTGGAGGTTCGCCTGTGAAGAAGAACCAGTTTCTTAAACCGAAGATTACTAGTACAGTTAAAGTAATGGCAGGAATCGCCGTCCAGATTAACTCCAACTTTGTGCTATGTGCAAAGAAGAACGCTTTTCTGTTATCACTTTCTTGGTATTTATAAGCAAACCAGAATAATAAAACCTGTGTGATCACAAATACAATACCTGTGATGATTAAAGTAATCCAAAGCATTTGGTCTACTTTCTCTCCTTGAACACTCGCAGCTCCCTGTGGTAATAAAGTTTTATCGTATAGGTATTCGTTGCAAACATATACACCCACGAATCCTAACACTAAAAACACAATCATCAAGAAACCATTGATCTTGTTGTTTTGTTTACGACTTGCTTCTTCACCTTTCAAAATAGAAACATACTCACTCGCCTTGGCAATTTGAAAAATCACCACAAAGATTAGAACGATGATTGCTATGGATAAATATAAACTCATAATTGTATTCTTATAAATTTTTTAAAATTAAGTGTGGTGAATTATACTTTCTTTCAAGAAAGGATGATACTTCGCGATCAAAGGCTTGCTTGCCAATGCACGAGCAGTCATCAAAATCATAACACCCACAAAGAAAGTTAACACACCAAAATCTAACCAACCTAAACTCACATGCTCTTTCATTAAACTTCCCATCACCATTTGATAAAAATCAATCCAGTGACCAAATAAAATTACCACAGCCATTAAAGCCATTAATGTAAAGTTTCTCTTTGCAGAACGCTTCATCAAGATTAATAGAGGCGCTAAGAAGTTTACAATTAAGTTTAAGAAGAAGATAGGCTTATAAGCACCTTGAACTCTGTGCTTAAAGTAAACTGTTTCTTCAGGAATATTAGCGTACCAAATAAGCATGTATTGAGAGAACCATAAGTATGTCCAGAAAATAGAGAATGCAAACATAAACTTACCCATATCGTGTAAGTGCTCGCTGTTAGACAATTCCATATATCCTTTGTTCTTCATGTAGATTAACCATAATGCTACTAAAGACATACCTGCAACGAAAGAGCTAGCAAAAGTATACCAGCTATACATAGTAGAATACCAATGTGCATCGATACTCATTAACCATAACCAAGGAATCGTAGAAGCCACTGTTAAACCAAACCATACTAAGAAGAAACCAGCGCCCACCATGCTCTTGATGTTATAAGCTTTTGCAGTGTCAGCATCCATTGGAGCTACATCTGCTTCGCTACTAATTTTACGCATTCTATATCCAAAGTAAGACCATAATGTAATGGTCAATGTAGTCCACACAATAAAGAAAGTAGGATTCAAAAATCCAACCTTACCTTTTAAGATAGGATCTTTCATCACCGCCTCATGATCTAACCAATGGTAGATATGATGCTTGTGTCCTAACACTACAAACATTAACACTGCAAAAGTGATGGTACCAAATACAGGCACTAATGTAGAAATTGCTTCTGCAATTCTTCTGAAAGATTGCATCCAAGCAGCTTGCGCCATGGTGCTAAAACAAATAAAGAACATGGCAGCGTTACACACAAGGGTCCAGAAAATAGTGTTGTACATTAAAGTACCCCAAAAATGCGCTTGCTCATGCTCATCGGTACTAAAGCCTTTTGTAAACATACCATACAATAAGGCAGCTCCGCCAATGCCGATTAAAGCATAGGCCCAAGTTTTCAGTGTACCAGGAATTTCAAATTGCTCTTTAATAGATGCCATCTTTTCTCTTTTAAAAATTTTTATTTAGAAGCTTTTGCAACTGCTTGTTTGTTCTTGATATATTTAATCACCATCCATCTTTGACGCTTGCTTAATTGAGAAGCATAAGAACCCATTAAGTTCTTACCATATGCTACTGAATAAAACATTTGACCATCAGGCATGTTCTCATATTTTGCATCCCCTACTAAAGCAGCAGGCTTAGCAGCATAAGGACCATTACCATCTTTATACAAAGGACCGTTACCATCTAATTTAGCTCCGTGACAAATTCCACAGTTAATTAAATATAAACGCTCTGCTTCTTTTGCATCCACTACTGATAAAGAATCAATAGGATTTGGAACAGTCTTAGACAAAGTATAATTCGTAGTATCACCTGCAGCATCTTGCGCGTAAGGGAAAGGCATTTCTTTACCACGAGCAATGGTTCCAGCTACTGGACGTGCGTCATAGTGAATACCTTTTTCTTTTAATTTGCTATGATCGTCATAAGATTCATACGCACGGCTATAAGCCATATCTGGCATATAGATAGAACCTGGCTTGCGCTTAACATCGCTACAGCTAGTTAACACAACTACTGCAGTTAAAAATGTGATTGCTAAAAATTTATTCATTCGAGTTCTTTTATAATTTTCTTTAGTTGGGTTTGAACTATGCTAATTGCTTTTGATTATACAAATCATCTTCTTTATCGTATGTTCCAAACCACCATCCGTCTTCTGCAACTTGTGTTTCTGTTTCAACAGCACCATTTGTTTTTAATAAGGCTTGTAAATCGTCTGCATTGGTTTTGTCTGTGCATTCGATTACCATTACAAATAAATCGTCAGTTGCTCTTTTATGGAAATGATGTTTCTTAACACCTGGTGCTAATTGACACAAATAACAAAAAGTCAACACCATACCTACTGCTGCAAATAATACAGTCAATTCAAATATGATGGGAATCCAAGCTGGTAAAGCAAAATGTGGTTTACCACCAATATTCAAAGGCCAATCTTTTGTGAAGATCCAGCTGATTGTGCTGATAGCAGTAGTGGTTCCAGTGATACCATAGATAAAGCCCGCAGTGTGAATACTTGTTTCACGCATACCCAAAGCGTGGTCTAAACCATGCACCGGGAAAGGTGTGTACACATCTTTGATTTTATAACCAGCGTTACGCACTTGCTTTACTGCTGGAAATAAAGTTGCTTCATCATCAAAACAACCTACTACAAATTTCTTTTGTGCCATATATTTCTATTTCTATATTCTTAATTAATGAGCGTGATTATGTGCAAACTCTTCAGCAGTTTCTGCTTCTAATTTTGTCATGCCTGGTTTATAAGATTCACCACTACGTTTTAATACATACTTAATTTCAGCTACCGCAATTACTGGGAAGTATTTAGCGAATAAGAAGAAACATGTAAAGAATAAACCGAAGGTTCCCATATAAAAACCAATCTCCCAAATAGTAGGACTGTAATACACAGACCAGCTAGAAGGTAAGTAGTCACGATATAAAGAAGTTACAATAATTACAAAACGCTCAAACCACATACCGATATTCACGATGATGCTCATGAAGAAAGTAACGAATACATTTCTTCTCATTTTTCTGCTCCAGAAAATTTGTGGAGAGATTACGTTACAAGCCATCATACCCCAATAGCTCCAACCATAAGGGCTGAATAAATAAGCACGAGAATACCAGAAAGTGTATCCCTCATATTTATTTTGAGAGTACCAACCCATGAACAATTCTGTTAAGTAAGCGATACCCACAATAGAACCTGTTAATACAATTACTTTATTCATTAAGTCGATATGACCAATAGTAATATAGTCTTCTAATCCAAATACTTTTCTTACAATCACCAATAAACTTTGTACCATCGCGAATCCAGAGAAGATCGCACCAGCAACGAAGTAAGGAGGGAAGATAGTAGTATGCCATCCAGGAATTACTGAAGTAGCGAAGTCAAAAGATACGATAGTGTGTACTGACAATACTAATGGAGTAGATAAACCTGCTAACACTAAAGATAAACTCTCGTGTCTTTGCCAATGTTTAGTAGAACCAGTCCAACCAAAAGCAGCAATACCATATAATTTTTTACGCAATTTTGTGAAAGCTCTATCACGCACTGTTGCAAAGTCAGGTAATAAACCAGAGTACCAGAACAATAAAGAAACAGTGAAGTAAGTAGAGATCGCAAATACATCCCATAATAAAGGAGAGTTAAAGTTCACCCATAATGGACCACGAGAGTTAGGATAAGGCATTACAAAGAAAGCCATCCAAACACGACCCATGTGGAAGATCGGGAATTGACCCGCACACATTACGGCGAAGATAGTCATCGCTTCTGCAGCACGGTTCACACCTGTTCTCCAACCTTGACGGAACAATAACAATACAGCAGAGATCAAAGTACCAGCGTGACCGATACCAACCCACCAAACGAAGTTGGTGATATCCCAACCCCATCCAATTGTTTTGTTCAAGTTCCACTGACCAATACCGTAAGTTACCTCACGATACACACTGTACACACCAAACATTAATAAGGTAACAGCGATGAAAAAACCAATATACCACAAACGAGTAGGCTTGGCTTCAATAGGTCGCACGATGTCTTCAGTTACTTGATGGTAATCTTTATTACCATACACCAAAGGTTCGCGCAGTTGTGATTCGTACTTTATATGCATTGTCGTCTATTTCAATTTTTTTAATTTCTTCTTTTTTATTTTTTGGCACTCATCAAATGATGCACTGCATCATTTTCTTCGCCCATCAGCACTCGCTATGCTTCGTGCTTCTCACCATTGTTTCTAACTTTCGCTAAGTAAGTAACATTTGGTAACACGTGTAATTGCTCTAACACAGTAAAGTTTCTGTTAGGATTCTCTGCTCTCACCATGGTGATCGCACTGTGCTTATCATTTGCATTACCAAAGCTGATCGCGTTAGTAGGACATGATTGTTGACATGCAACTTTGATATCGCTATCAATCATTGGACGAGAAGCTTTCTTCGCTTCCAATTTAGCAGATTGTAATCTTTGAACACAGAAAGAACATTTTTCAATCACACCACGAGATCTAACAGTAACATCTGGGTTTAATACCATTCTAGTTAAATCATCGTTCATGTTCATTACTACATCGTTCACTTCACCTTCTTGGTTATTAGGGAAGCTATCAGCACCAGTGTAATCAGCCCAGTTAAAACGACGAACTTTGAAAGGACAGTTGTTCGCGCAATAACGAGTACCAATACATCTGTTATACGTCATTTGGTTTAAACCTTCAGAAGAGTGGTTAGTTGCAGCCACTGGACAAACATTCTCACAAGGAGCGTTATCACAATGTTGACACATCAATGGTTGGAATACCACATTTGGATTATCCATATCACCACTGAAATATTTGTCAATTCTTAACCAATGCATTTCATGACCGCGTAATACTTCAGGCTTACCTACTACAGCAACATTATTTTCTGCATTACATGCTACCACGCAAGCACCACAACCATTACATGCATTTAAGTCAACATTCATTCCCCACTTAATACCTGGACGATCATATACTGGATAAATAGTAGCGTCTTTTTCAAAGTTCGCTAATACTTCTTCGTTAGTCATTTTATCTCCACCAGCCATTTGACCTCTGTATTCATTAGCACGCTCTTCTCTGATTTCAGTTGGATGTGCAATGAAAGAAGCCAATGATAATTCTTTCATCACTTCAGTACGATTACCTTGAGTTGTATCGTAACGGAAATGTGTTTGAGTTAAAGCCACTGGATATGTTTGATCAGTCAATGTTAATGTAACATTGCTGTTATCAAAAGAAACCGTTTGACCATTAAAGTTGGCTAAAGGGAAGGCATTTTTACCTGTACCGATAACAGACTTACCTAAAGAATCGATACGACCATAACCTACAGCGATACCCACTGTGTTAGGATGTGTACCAGGAATAATTAATACAGGTAATTCGATTGTTACTTTACCTGCAGTTAATTTAACTACTTTCTTAGGAGGTTGTACTTCGTAAGCATCTGCTTGACCACCATTGTTTAAATCAATGTTCAACAATGTTCTTGCCATTGCAGGTGATACTATAATATAGTTATCCCAAGTAGCACGAGTAACTGGATCAGGTAATTCTTGTAACCAAGGGTTAGCTGCACCTTGTCCAGCACCGATACCTACTTTTTGGTATAATGCTAATTCAATTTTTGTAGAAGGTTTGCTTGCAGCAACTGCGCTTGTAGCAGCAGCAACAGCAGCACCGTTAATGCTAGCACCAGCAATAGAAGGTGTTTCAGGATTGATCACACCTGCTTGTAATGCTTTGTTCCATGCATTCTCAGAACCTAATTGAGTAGACCAGAAATTCTTAACATAATTAATGTATTCTGTTGTGTTACCAGACCATTTCAATAAACTGTCTTGGAAAGCACGCGTCTTAAATAAAGGAGAGATAGTTGGTTGAATAAAAGAGATATGACCAGATACTGGTTCTGCATCACCCCAGCTTTCTAAGAAATGATGATCAGGAATTACATATTTACAAACAGTAGCAGTTTCATCTAACTTACCACTGAAAGAGATCGTTGTTTTAACTTTTGCTAAAGCAGATTTAAATGCCTCTGCAGCAGGCCAAGTATATACTGGGTTAGCACCGTAGAATAATACAGCGTTTACTTTACCAGCGTTCATCTCATCTACTAAAGTTGCAAATTCACTATCAATACCTTGACGATAGTTTACTATTGCACCAAAATTAATTGTTGTACCATTAGCACCAATAGCATCGTTGATAGCGTTCACTATAATTTGAACATTCACATCATTGCTACCAGCAACTACTACTGCAGCACCTTTGTTTTCTGTCAATGCTTTAGCAGCAGCTTTGATCCCTTTTTTAGTGGCAGCATCAACACCAGTTACTTCAGCACCTTTAACAGCGTTTAATAAACCTAATGCGATCGCACCTATTTCAGAAGGACGACATAAATATTTTTCATCTGCGTTAGAACCAGTCAAGCTAGCCACTGTTTCAAAGTGGATATGCTTGCTCATCGCAGGAGCTTTCTCATTAATTTTTTTACCTACAGCATATTGTCTAGCAAATTCTACTGGACTTAACCAAGTACCTAAGAAATCTGCACTTAAAGAAACAATTGCTTTTGCTTTATCAAAATGATAAGAAGGAATGACTCTTTTACCATAAGAAGCTTCGTTTGCTAATAACATACCGCTGAAAGAAACTGCATCGTATGTTACATGCTTGCTTCCAGGATGCTTTGCTAAAAATTCTGCAACCACTGCTTTAGTTGAAGGAGAATTTACTGTGCTTGTTACAATAACAATATTGCCATTTAATTCACCAGCGATAGCAGTATCGATTGCTTCGAAAGTTGCTTCTTTACCAGCGATTAAAGGGAATCTTAAACGAGCTGTATCATATAAATCTAACACAGAAGCTTGCACTCTTGCAGAAGTACCACCTGCTGTGATAGGACTTAAATCATTACCTTCTAATTTAATAGGACGACCATCACGCACTTTAGCAATCACACTCACCACATCACCATCTTGCACATAAGTTGTTGCATAATAATCTGCAATACCAGGAACGATATCCTCAGGTTTGTTTGCAAATGGGATCGCCTTTTTAATTGGCATCTCACAGCTAGCAGCCACTGCAGCAGCAGCTGTACTAAAACCAACATATTTCAAGAAATCACGACGAGGTGCTTTAGCGCTTAAGAAACCGCTATGATCTTCCACCATTGGAAGTTCACTTGTAAACTCATCTTTAACTTCTTTATTAAAAGCTTCAGATTGATTTAATTCTCCAAAACTTTGCCAGTGCTTTTTTTGCTCCATAATAATGTATATAAAATATTAGGTCTTCTTTTTTTCTTTGATAACTAGTAGTGACATTTTTGACACTCAGTACCACCAATTTTTTCTACAGTGATTCCTTTAGTGCTATCGATTTTACCACTCTTAATATCAGCGTGGAATTTCTCGTAGATGCTATAGAAACCATTGTCTTTAAATTGAACTTTAGTTTGTCTGTGACAGTTAACGCACCAACCCATACTTAAGTCGTTTTGTTGCTTCACTTCACCCATTTTTTGAATCTCACCATGACATTCTTGACAAGCTACTTGACCAGCATTCACATGTTGTGCGTGGTTAAAGTAAACATGATCAGGTAAGTTGTGAATTCTAACCCACTCAATTGGTTGAGCTTTGCTAGCATCCCATGGTTGACCTTCTGTATATCCAGCGTACTTGTATAATTTTTTGATTTCAGCAGTACCATCTACTACATCACCGTTCTCTCTTACTAATGGTTCGCCTTTGTATTCGTTGATAGCCATGTGACAGTTCATACAAACATTTACACTTGGTAAAGTGGCTTGCTTGCCTTGGTAAGTACCAATATGACAATACTGACAGTTAATTTGATTTACACCAGCGTGTACTTTATGAGAATAATAGATAGGTTGTTCTGGTTGATAATCTTTAGAGCGACCTAAGTTCATTGCACCTACTGTAGTCATATAACCACCTGCAATAAATAAGATGATCGCGATGAAAGCGATATAAGCTTTGTTTCTATAAAAAGGAACAGGCTCTACTGCAGGAATACCTGATTTATCATCAGATAATTTTTTCAAGTTGCTATTTACTTGCAACAAGATTAATGATACTACTGCTAAGATTAATGTAAGGATACCAAACACTAAAGTGCTATCAGAATCATCTTCTGCTGGAGCTGCTGCACCCGCTGCACCACCTGCTGGCGCTGCACCTGGAGCAGGTACTGTTTTAATATATGCTAAGATCGCATCAATGTCTGCATCAGATAAACTAGGGAAGCTATTCATTGCAGTTTTGTTGTACTCGTTGTACAAATTATTTGCATAAGCATCTCCTGTTTTTAAGAATGCAGCAGAGTTTTTAATCCATGCGTACAAATTCTTTTTCTCTGGCCAACGATCTTCTACACCAGCAAGTGCAGGACCAGTTAACTTTTTATTAACGGCGTGACAAGAGGCACAGTTCTGCGAGAACAATGCTTTACCATCTTGCGCATTAACTTGATTACCGATAGATGTACTAAGGGTGATAAATAGAAAGATCGAAAGGATCTTTGTTAGGCTTCTTAAAATTGTCATATACACAAACAGTGTCTAGTGTGGAAAAATATCCTTGAACGGGTGCAAAATTAACTAAGAAACGCTTTCATAGTAACAAATATTGCAAGTTTTTTTTCTTTTTAAATATTGAGTTTTAATGTGTTGGGAGGGTTTTGACTGACGAATGTCATAAAAATGTCATTGCTGGTTCAACAGCCGAATAAATTGTGGTTTTGAGGTGGGGGATTTAGGAAAAAAGGGCATCTTTGCTGTTCAATGAGCGGAATAAAGAAATTACAAGAAAAATGGGGCTTGGCTCCGGTGCAGTTTTGGCTAGTGATCCTCACTTTTGCCCTGGGCGGAAGCCTCAGCGGTAGACTTTGTAGCTTTTTGCTAAAAATGGTGTTTTCGGAGAAAAATTGGGCATTTTGGCTCGTTTATCCCATCATTTTGACCATTTTATGGCCATTTTCGGTACTTTTTGTGAGTTTGCTTACCGGACAATTTCGCTTTTTTAAGGGGTATTTGGGTCGTGTAGGGGCGAAATTAGTAGGCGGGCTTGGGGCTGGGGTTGGCTCATCAAGCAGCGTGGGTGCTTCTGGATCTGGCGCGACGCCAATACATGTGGCCATTTTTGCTTCAGGGGCTGGATCTAATGCTAGAAAGATTATTGAATACTTTGAAAATCAATATGTTAGTGAGTTTGCTGCAAGCAAAAACACTATTCCAAATGCTACAATTTCAACTAGACCTATAAAAGTGTCATTAATCGTGTGTAATGTTCCAACTGCTGGGGTGTTGGAGATTGCCAAAGAAAAAGGCATCCCTACCCTTTTAATTAATAAAACAGAATTTGCTTCTAGCGGATATGTAGAAAGTTTAAAAAACGCCGACATTGACTTTATAGTATTAGCTGGATTTTTATGGAAGGTTCCAGAAGTATTAGTGAACGCTTTTCCAAAAGCGATTGTGAATATTCATCCAGCTTTGTTACCAAATTATGGCGGTAAAGGAATGTATGGTTCACGCGTGCACGAAGCAGTAATTGCAGCAGGCGAATCCAAATCAGGCATCACCATACATTGGGTGGATGCGAACTATGATGAAGGAGATATTATTTTCCAAGCAGAATGCACTATTGAATCTGGCGACACACCAGAAGTCTTAGCACAAAAAATTCATGCATTAGAGCATCAACACTTTGCTCCAGTGATAGAAAAATTATTGATAGGATAAAGAATCTCTCTTTTCTAATATTATTTATCGTAATGAAATCTTAATGAGATAATTTCTATTGTTTCAGGATTTATAATCCTATAAACTATTCTATGTTTGCGATCAATACGTCTACTCCAGCAGCCTGTATACTCATATTTTAATGCTTCAGGCTTCCCAATTCCTTGATAAGGGTTTATGAGAATATTTTCTAATAAAAGAGTTATTCTTTCTTGTATCTTAATTTCATTCTTAAGTTTCCAATAATTTAAATCAGCTTGAGCAGTTTTTGCAAAAATTATTTCCAGATATCTTCTATTTTAATTTTTTTTCCTTTCCCACTATCTAGTTGTTTTATACCCTTCAAAATATGTTCACGATTTTTATTGCTTGACAATAAATATAAAGTCTCCTCCATTGATTGATATGCTTCTTGGGATAAAACAACAATATTCCCTTTACCCTTTGGTCTTTTAATGATCAATTGGTTTCTCGTGCTTTTACTAACATGTTCAAGCTCTAACGCTAGATTACTTCTGAATTCAGTCACAGATAGAACTTTTGTCATAAAATAAATTTGTACAAAATTACGTACATTTTTAATTACAAGGAAATTTATATTTTATCTATGAATTTCAGCTGAAAGAATCTCTCCCTAAAATGATTTCACTTATAAGTGAAAAGCAAAAAAGGAGTCCGCTGCGCGAGACTCCTTATAGAATGTGAATATTTTAATTCGCGACATCAATTGTCGCGACAACAAAAATTATCCTGGCATGCGAGAAATGTATTTCTCGATTTCTTTGATTTGATCTACTACTTGTTTAGTAGTTGGTTTACATGCTTTCGCTTTTCTGAAATAATCCTTAGCAGCACGGAATTCGCGCTTGTTCATAAAAATCTGACACATGCTTAAGAAAGCAACAGCTTCAGATTCTTTATCAGGAATACCAGCACGAATAGCAGCACGGATATAGGCTTCACCTTGTTTGATGTCACCTTTTTGCATGGCCATCATACCTAATTGTAATTTATTAGCACCTTCTGCTTCTGGCATTGCAGAACCTAAATCACTACTTTTTTTCAAATGCTTTTCAGCAGTATCAAAATCTTGCTTCACCATTGCCAAGTTACCCTTGATAGTATAGTAAGTGCTTCTAACAGGCTTATATAATAATTGAGGCCACCATATAGTTGCCAAGATACGCTCTACTTCTTCCGTATCACCCGCTTCCATCGGCGCTTGTACCAAACGAAGAGGGCCGATAAAGAAATGACTTAAAATACCAATCAATCCAAGGAAATACAATGGGAATACAGGCCAAAAGCCTGCCACATCCGTTAATTCCAATCCGAGGCCAATAGCTACCGCTAAAAGGCTTAACCAAAATCTGTACTTAATGATGATATTATAAAAACCCATAGTTGAATGTTTAGGAGGCGTAAAGATACCAAAATATAGTGTCACTTGAAAAGAATGGCTATTTTTGCCGTCCTCTGATCGCGTAGCGGTCAAATCAGGGCGGTCCCATAGTTTAATGGATAAAATAAGAATTTCCTAAATTCCAGATGCAAGTTCGATTCTTGCTGGGACTACTAATTTTCATACAACTCCAAAGGCAATCCATCAGGGTCGGCGAAGAAGGTAAAGCGCTTATTGGTGAGTGTATCAATTCGAATTGGTTCACATGTAACACCTTTAGATGCTAATGCTGCAATAGAAGCTTCAATATTTTTTACACTAAATGCTAAATGTCTTAAACCACAAGATTCTGGTTGAGAAGGTCTAGAGGGAGGATTAGGAAAAGAAAATAATTCAATAATATAGCTTCCATTAATAGCTAAGTCTAATTTATAAGAATCTCTTTCGGCCCTGTAGGTTTCTTTGACAATAGTACAGCCTAATACTTCGGTGTAAAACTTTTTTGATACATCATAATTCGAACAGATGATAGCAATATGATGAACTGATTGTAGTTGAGGATTATTCATAAGCTTAATTATAGTTCAACAGCAAGCAATTCACTTGCTAATTGATGTAATGAATTTTGAATTTTAATTTTTTGATCAACTCTTGGTTTCTTTAGACCCGAAGCATAATGTTGTATTTGCTTCTGTTTGATACCTGTCATTCTTTCCAATGATGCATTTGTAAAAATACCTTTATAATAATTTAAGAGACTTTGTGTGTCAAACTTGAATCTAACTTGATAGTCACCATTTAAAATTTTAGGGTAATTAGATTTATTATGTTTCTTCAAAAGTTTAATGGCTTTAAAAATGGACTCTTTAGCTTCTGCCACTGTTTCACCAGCACCATATACCCCTTCCACATTTTCAGCATAAGCAGAATAATGATTTTTGGTCTTTTCTATTATTATTTTAACAGTTTTCATTCTTTATAATTTTAAAGACATTTCCTTGATAATCTTATTTAACAACCCAGTGCCTATCTCCTTAGCACCATGATATGGTACTGGATATTTAACACCATTCTTTTCATAGATATAATGGCTCCCTTCGGTTTTAATATGATGCCAATTATTTCTTTTGATCTTTCTATGTAATTCACTGGATTTCATTTCACCAATTGTGAATTTTAATCCAATAATTAAAGGTAGTAAAATTACTACTTTTAGAAAAATTAATTATTAGAGATTCACAAGGGCAATTTGAATAAAATAAAGGGGCATTAACTAAGTATAAATACCCTATTTACTTATAAGTGAAAACCAGAGGGGACTATATCATTTTATCCTTCCAGGCTTTTACATCATAGATGATGGAGTTGAATGAATGGTCTTTGTCGAGGAAGTTGAGGAAACTATTTAATGCACGGCCTAATGGGCTGAGTGTATTGGTTAAACTATTCTTTCCTATCACACTGCTAATGGTTTCACTCTTGTTACCAAAGTAATATGTTGCGGATGATGTAATAAGTAAAGTATCGTTAAGAAAATGTTGCATCATTACATTACCTACTTCATCTAACACTAAAGCGACTTCTATAAAATAAACATTGAGTGATTTTGATTTAGAGGAAAAAGCTTGTCTAATAATTGCATACAAAAAACCAATAGGTGCTGTGGTGATCACTAATAGCAGTGCAACACAAAAAAGTAGGAAACTCATTAAAAAGCTATGTGGTTCTCTTTTTCTCATAAAAATATTTTTTAGAAAGTTTTCTAAGTGTACTTTTTTATTGATTGAATGCTATCAAGCACTTGCTTTGAATGTCTTAGAATCCTTTCTAGCAAAGCGTTTGAAGCACTTGGTTAAAAGTAAAATTTTAATTTGGAACTAACTATTTTATTTCTACTTTCAAATAAACAAACACCATTTTTTATGAAAAGTAAAGCACTCTTGGTTGGTATTAATCAATATCCTGATCCTCGAAATTCTTTAAGAGGTTGTATCAATGATATTGTAGACATGCAGCATTTTATATCTGTTACAAATCCAGTTTACTCGACTGCACAAATCAAACTACTAACAGATAAAGCTGCCACTAAAAAAGGAATTCTTTTGCAATTAGAATGGTTATTAGAAGGTATAGAAGCTGGTGATCAAATTTTGTTTCACTATAGTGGTCATGGTGCACAATTGCCTTGTCAAAAAATTGCAGGGGATGTTTGGGAAGAGAAAGATGGCTTAGATGAAATCATTTGTCCTTATGATTTTGATGGCAGCAATGCCACTGCCATTAGAGATAATGAATTTGCAGCATTGTTTGCGCGTATACCTAAGGGAGTGCATTTTATTTGGGTATCTGATTCATGTCATGCAGAAGATTTATCCAGGGACCCTTTCATGCTTGGTGATGAATCTACTTTGCGATATAGAAATTATACTGGAGGTCTTTTACGCGAAAATATGATTGGTTCTTCAGCGGCGGGCGCGAAGCGCGTCGCCGCCACCAACCTCAACGGTGCATTACTCAGTGCCTGTGCATCTCACGAACTAAGTGCCGATGCATACATTGACAATAGATATAATGGAGCGTTTACGCATTACCTCATCAAGAATCTTAAAAAGTATGCTACTACCACACCAATGAATCAAATCATTCAGTTAGTTAGAAAAGATTTAGCAGCTAATGATTATGATCAAAGACCACAAAGCGAGGGATTGCTAGAAAACAAATTATTCTTTCTTTAAAACTTAATCCTATGAAAGATTCATTAAAACTCATTTTAATAGTAGCGATACTGTTGATGATACCTTGTCATTCAGAGGCAGCAGATAAACCGGGCCTTTTTCAACGCTTGATTAAAATCAAGTACAGTTCGGAGCTTTATTTAATTATCAAAGCTAAAGAAGCGGCTAAGTTGAATAAGCCTGAGATAATAGATTCAGCGCTAGCAGTGTATAATACTATCAGATGGAATTTAGATGGGATGGTGTATCAGTTAAGCGGCGACCTTGTCGCCGCCAATAGTCCTAAATTGCTTCGTCGGCTAGATTTTCAAACACTTGAATCAATAGAGGCCATCTGTACGATCTATCTCCCATCCTTTTCACTTATCAATGAAATGCCGTCGGAAGAAAGTCAACAAGGAACTAGAAATATCAACCTTACTACTAATGTCTTTTACTTAATCAAAGACTCTTATAGCTTAATCAAGGGATTAAGTGACTTAAAGACACAAAAGACCATGGCACTGGTGGATATATTGGACCAAATGCGTTTGACTAGTCCGCAGGAGTTATTGAAGCAAGTAAAGTAAAATAGGAGTCCCCTGAGGGATACTCCTATAAAAGGTGAAATAGTTATATCTTTAATATATAATTCATTCAACCTTAAATTAAGACGATGTATTTATTATATATAGATCCAGGATCAGGTAGCTTATTGTTTCAGGCCTTATTATCGGGCATATTAACTGTCTTGGTGTTTTTCAAAAGAATAGTAGCTTTTATCAAGTTTAAGTTTGGGAAGCATATAACAGATGACTCAGCTGATACCTTAGATCAAATAGACCAAAAAGATGCCTAATCACATCTCTTATAAAGATACAGCTGCAAGAGTGGTGCTGGAGGAAGGCATTTACTACAGGTATATATTTAATGAGTATCAAGTTGAATATGATCATTTGATACATTCAGGCTTATACAAGGCATTAACCGAGAAAGGTTTAATGATCACGCATCAAGAAATAGAGCAAAGTCAATCTAATTTTTACAAAAAACTCCATCCTAAGCAAATTCCTTTTCAGAGTTATCCTTTTGAATGGTCATATGGACAGTGGAGAAAAGTAATTTATGCGTATTTACAAATCAATCAAATTGCTTTGGCGCATGGCATGATCTTAAAAGACGCTACTCCTTATAATTTTTATTTTGAAGGAGGCAGAGCGGTATTATTAGATACCAGCTCTTTTGATTTTTTCAAAGAAGGAGATCCATGGATAGCTTACAGACAATTTTGCAGTGAAATGCTCAGTCCATTTGCTTTAATGCACTATAATGGACAGAGATGGGCTAGAATTACACAATCTCATTTAAGAGGCATGCCACTCAATTTTGTGAGCAAGCAATTGCCCTTAAAGTCTTGGTTAAATATGACCTGTTTATTGCATATACATATGCATGGGAAATATGCAACTAATGATAGTGAAAATAGTTCTTTAAGAAATTCAAACAATAAAGGATCTGAAAAAACTGAAAAATTAGTAGATAAACAAAAAGGATTTAGCAAAGAGAAAATTGTCTCTTTAATGAAGATGCTACAATCGACCATAGTAGATTGGAAGAAACCATTTACTTTTGAGAAACATTGGATTGATTATTACAAAAAAGATATTGCTTCAGATAAATACCTAGAACACAAAGAAGCTGACATTAAAGACTGGATATCTCAATTAACACAACAAAACAAACTTTTCTCTATTTTAGATTTGGGGGCCAATACCGGTAAGTTTAGTTTGATAGCAAGTGATTATGCAGAAAAAGTAATTGCCTTGGAATATGACGATATCTGTGTGGATGCCATAGATAAAGCAATAGTTAGTGAAAAGAGAAATAATATCTATTGTCTTAGAATAGACTTAGCAGAAACCACCCCAAATATGGGTGTCTTAGAAAAAGAGTTCAGCAGTATCTATACTAGGGCTAGATCTACCATGGTAATGGGACTTGCTTTAATACATCATTTGTTTATAAGCAATCAATTGAACTTTGATCAGATTGCTTCTATGTTTAATGAATTTTCAGAGAAGCAAGTGATTATAGAATATATCCCAATTACAGACGAGAAAGTACAGTTCTTAATAAAAGATAAACAAAGGGATTACGCAGATTATACAGAAGAAGGCTTCACAAAAGCATTAGAGCAATACTTTCAGACCAAGGAAAGAATTCAATTAAAAGGATCTGAAAGAATACTATACCTGTTAGAGAAAAAATAAATGAATTTTAAAGAATTTTTTAAAGAGCGAGTTCTTAGTATAGAAAATGCATCGTTTCTATTAATAGCACTCCCCTATTTAGGAGCTAACTTAATTAGCCTATCCAACTCTCCTTTTTTTAGTTATGCTAATTTAGCTTTATTACTTTTGGCATTATTAGCAATAGAACTTATCAGTAAATGGAGTATTCATACATTCAATACATACGAAAAGCTACTTTCCATTCTTTTAGTAACCATTAGTATTGAATTCTTCTACGGCTTTGCATTAAATATTCCACTTCATACTATTACTCAAAAATTATTCTCTGTAGATTTAAGAGAAAAGATTTTATTAGTAATAGCACTAGTATTTACTGTTGGGTTGCAATTGATATTCACCAGAAAGAAGCTCTCTTACAAAGCATTCAATATATTTTTATTGATTTTATCAGTTGTAGCGCTAGGCTCTAGCTTAACTAAAGAACCCAGCAAAGCAGTTGCGCTAGAATCTATTCAAAGTAATTATCAGCCAATTACTCACCCATCGCAAGAAACTAAGCCAGTTATTTTAATAGTTTTAGATGAATACAATTCACCAGATAATCTATTTGAATTAACAAAAGATAGGAGTATTTACAGCTTCAATAATTGGTTAAAAGAAAAAGGCTGGCAAACCAAGACTACAAATTATAGCTATGAGCTATCTACTATTCATAGTATGAGTTCTCTATTTAATTTTAATCTATCCCAACAAAAAACCTATTCGGCTCAATCTGAAGAGAAGATAGTAGTCAGTAAATTATACCATGCAGCATTAGCAGATAGCTTATCTAAAAAAGGGGTGTCCGTTTATAATTATGGAATCTTTGATTTAGGGAATACCAAACCAAAATCTAGACTGTACTTATACCCAAGAAATTTTATAGAAGCATTCTTGTTACATAGTACCTATTTAGCAGAGAAAACCAAAACAGGAAGTTTTCAAGCCAAGTACCTTAAAAATCCACCCTCTTATATCAATGATCATAATATTGATATATTAAATCATCTGCCAAGCAAATTAAAAGAAGAGAAATTACACAATAAGTCTTTTGTATATACGCATTTGTATATGCCACATAATCCATTCAGTTTAGCTCCTGAGTTTAGTAATCCAGAAACAGATAATTTAAAACGATATATAGCTTATTGGAAATTTACCAATCAAAAGCTACAAGCCTTATTATCGGAATTAAATAAGGTAAATAGATACAGAATAATCTTAACAGGTGATCATGGGTTAAGACAATCCATCACGAACCCACACCATAGCTTTAGCGCTTATTATGGTTTTGAAGGTTATGACTTAAATAAAATTAGATCTGTACAAGATATTGGAAGCTTGATTAATTCAACTTACTAAAAGAGTCACTTTTTAGAAGACTCTTTTGTGAAAAGAAAAGGCCCGCTGCGCGGGCCCTATTAATATGTTTACTATAAATGAGTCCACTTATTGAGACTCTTTAATGAATTACTTTGCTATTGAAATCACACTTGCATCTAACTTCTCGTAAATACTATTATTACTAATATACTCAGGTACTAATTCTTTCATCTTACTTACTAATTGCATCTCGTCGTTAGAAGTATTTAAGATATTTTCTAATTCGATGGTTGATTGATATACTAAATCAAAAGACACATCACGCACTTTAGCAATCAATATCTTGTCGTGATAGGTTTGAGTTGTGTTTTCTTCGTCGTTTAATAACTCTTCGTATAATTTCTCACCTGGGCGCAAACCACTATAGGTAATATTAATATCGATATTTGGAATCAAGCCATATAAACGAATCATCTTTTTGGCTAAGTCTGCAATGGCTACTGGCTGTCCCATATCAAATACAAATATCTCACCACCATTACCCATACTTCCTGCTTCTAATACTAATTGGCAAGCTTCTGGAATGGTCATAAAGTATCTAGTGATATTAGGATGGGTTACAGTAACTGGACCACCTTTTTCAATTTGCTCTTTAAAACGAATAATAACCGAACCGTTTGAGCCCAATACATTACCAAAACGAGTGGTAATGAACTTCGTTCCAATACCTTCTTGATTAGATAGGGCTTGAACATACATTTCTGCCATACGCTTACTAGCACCCATTACATTGGTAGGGTTTACCGCCTTATCGGTAGAGATCATTACAAAACGCTCTACATTGTATTTAACAGAAAGATCAGCAATTAATTTAACCCCCACCACATTATTACGAACTGCTTCTGTTGGACATAGTTCCATCATTGGCACATGTTTATATGCAGCAGCATGGTAAACATATTGAGGCTTGAACTCCTCAAATAAGCTCTCCATTCTAGACTTATTAGTGATGTCTGCTAAATAGCTCACACAATTCGCTCTAGTCCCATTTTCAAGTAGCTCTAGTTCTAAAGTATGTAATGGAGTCTCGGCCTGATCACACAAAATAATTAACTCAGGTGCATACGGAATTAATTGTCTTACAATTTCTGAACCAATAGAACCAGCAGCACCAGTTACCAAAATACGCTTACCCTTAATCTGAGATTTAATTTGATTATTATTAATCTGAATAGGATCACGCTCTAGTAAATCTTCAATCTTAATTGATTGTAATTGTCTACTCGTAAACTTACCTTCAGCCCATTTAGAATAAGGAGGAACGCTTAAAGCTTTAATATCATGATCCAAACAAAAATCTACAATTTCATTTTTACGCTTGGTAGGTAAAGAATAGCTGGCAATAATTAATTCATCAATAGGTTGTACATTGGCTAGTTCTTTAAATGCAGCAAAAGTCATAATTGGTGCTCCATTTAAATTTTTACTACCTTTCTTTTTATCATCATCAATAAACGCTACAATCTGAATATTGGATTGTCCATCATTTTCTAAAACTCTTTGTGTTGCTACACCTGTATCTCCTGCGCCAAAAATAACTACCGATTTTTTCTTCATCTTATAGTTCTTCGCATAGGCAAATAAATATTTTACCAATACGCGATAACTAATTAAAAATAAGAAAGTAAAAACAGTATATAAAGTAATCACTAACGTAGTAAGTGATAAGATCGTACTATATCCAAGTGCAACTGTATTAATTACTAAAATAATGAAAGAGGAAATTGCTACTGCTGCTGCAATTCTTACAGCATCTTGTACCCCTGTATATCTAACAATACCTGTGTAAGATTTGGTTGTAGTGAATACAAGACTATTGATTAGTAGTATTAAGAAAATGGAATTCACCACATGATCCCAATTAATAGCTCTTAATGCCACATTTTGTTGAATAAGGATAGCAATAAATAAGGCAGTGACTGTTGCTCCCAAGTCCAACAATAGAATCACGAATTTTGGTACAATACTGAAATTCTTAATCTTAAACATATTTGTTTTCAATTCATTCAAGTTGGGGGGAGTTGAATTGGTTAAATAAATTTTTAGTCTTAATACGATATAAGACTAAAACACTTCAACAAAGTTATAGAATTAGTTTGATTGGAAAATACGGTTTAAATCAAAGTCAGGAATTCATTTCACCTAACTAATTGAAAATCAATAACAATTAATTAAAGAGTCTTTTAAATCCATATTTTAATGAAACAGAAACAACTCCTAAACCATATTGAATACTTCTGGTAAGGTTAATAGAAGACGCTTCTTCAAAGTACTTAGTAGGGCAGGTAATTTCTCCAATTTCATATCCCTTTTCGAAAATTTGTGCAATTACTTGATTATCAAAAATAAAGTCATCTGAATTAGCATTGTAATCAATCGCTTTTAATACATCTATAGAATAAGCTCTATATCCAGTATGGTATTCGCTTAATTTTTGACCCAATAGTATATTTTGAAAGCTAGTTAAGAAACGATTGGCTATATATTTATATAATGGCATTCCACCTTTTAAAGCACCACCACCCAAAATTCTAGATCCAAATACTACAGGATATAAACCTTCTGAGATAATAGACACCATTGCTGTGATCAATTTAGGCGTATACTGATAATCTGGGTGTAACATGATAACAATATCTGCATTGGTTGAAATGGCTTTATCATACAAGGATTTCTGATTACCGCCATATCCTTTATTTACTTGATGACTTATAATATGATTAATATTCAATTGTCTAGCTACTTCAATAGTATTGTCTTTTGAATTATCATCACATAGAATAATCTCATCCACAATATTCATTGGAACTTCAGCAATCGTTTTAGACAAGGTTTTAGCGGCATTATATGCTGGCAAAACAACTGTGACTCTTTTATTATTAATCATGAATACAAAATTATAATTATTATGGGAGAAATTTAGCCTGCCAGTATTTATTTTGATCTTGGATGATTATATTATAATAATCATTGGGTTTAATATTCTTTGAATAAGACTTATATGGCAAACTATCAGAATTACCTATATAGAAAGAATCATATTTTTGTTTAGCATATACCCAAATCAAATACTCATAAGAGTCAAACTCTATTTTTAGATTGATTCTATTATAAGATTTTGGAATACTTCTAAATAAACTATCTATATTTTTTTGAACCACCTGATTTTGAGTAAAATAATTATCAAGTCTAGATTTTTCAAATATGTTTTTAATTTTAGTTTCTGCTTTTGGAGAATGCACTAAAATTCTTTTTAAATAAAAAGGATCGATGATTATGGGTTTTGCCCTATTAAAATAAACCGGCAGTAAAGCAATTAAGAAAAGAAAAGCGATAAAAAATTTAATAACTAATTGACTTCTTACTTGTGTTACAAGTATAAAAGTGCTTATGATAATTAACAATAAAATTATTGGCAATAATAATCGAATATCAAAAGGTGTATATCTAAAAAATAATGAGTATAGAGATAATGCTATAAAAGAATAAAATATTAATAGTGTAAGCTGTATTTTATTTTTCATTTTATAAATAAAAACAAATGGGATTGCTATCCATATAGCATGAATTAAACTACCTGCAGTATCCTCCGTTAAGTGATTGTTTACCATAAATGGTTCTCCTGCCCAATTATTTCCAGGGGCATCTTCAGAAATGCCAATCAAAGAATGAATTGAATGATTAATAGAAAATAGTATTTTATTATAAAAATCAACTGGTAGAGATATAAAATCAAATATATGCTTCAAATCATTTGATAACATATTTTTTATATTCAATGTACTATTAACTATAGTAGCATTTTCTGCAAAAACCTCCTTCCCAGTAATGCTGCCGAAGAAATAAATATTTCTTGCAAATAATGGGAGTAAAATGACTGAAAAAATTATTATTCCAATTAGTATTGTAAAGTAAAATTTGTTTACTTTTTTCTTACTTATAATAAAATAAACCAAATACAGACAGATTGGGAAAGCAAAAATAGCAATGTGATACTTAGTTAAAATGCCTAATGCCAAAGAGATAATAAGATAAATTATATTGAATTTAAATTTATCAAGTTCTTTATATGTCAATAATGCAAAATAGATAAATGATAAAAAGAAGATACTAGCTAATAAATCTGTTTGAGTTGTTGTTGATTGAAAAATCATCATGGGCAAACTCATTAATGCAAAAACCAATAAAAGCTGACCTTCATAATTGATATTAAATTCTTTAAAAATTAAAGTGCCAATTATAAGAATTAATAGAAAAGAAGCAAATTGAACTATATTGAAAAAAGAATCTGTTTCTGATAATAATTGAATATTTACCAACATGTACTCCGACAATGGAGAGGTTAGTACTTGTCTAACGATATTGGTATTGTATGGATAAATATTCCCGTTTTGAATCCAATGCTCTACCCTAGGTAGATGGTAAGCCATACTATCCCAGTTATTTGGGGGGATAAATATGGAAAGTAAGCACAAGGGAAGAATAATTAAAACAAATACCCCAAATAAAAGTCTCTTGGCTCCTAAAGTAATTCCCCATTTATAGGTGATAATTTGTAAAAGCAAAAGTTTAAAAGGTCTTGTTCTATTGATAACATAGATAGTTAATAAAACCAAAACCCAAGAAAGAATTACATTATCCTTATTCAACCCATTGAATAAGGATAAAATTTCCACCAATACATAAGATATGAGTGCGATTCCAATAAAAGATTGTAATAAGGCCAACCTAATATTATAGATTATTCCCTTTTTGCCTGATTTTGAATTTGCATCAAAAAAACAGATCGTTAGAATGAGAAAAGTGATTATTTCTATTAAAATGAACATTGATCTTAATTGAATTGCAAACTAAGAAAATATAAGGAAATTTTATAATTTAATTATGTATTTATGAGGTTTTTATTACCTTTAAAAAAAATATATAGTGAAAGAATACGGAGATTATAAGTTTACATCGGTATCCATGAATAAGGATCAAGATTTAATTAAAAGCTTGACCAATTTAGCTGAGCAAAACAATATAGATTACATTATAGAAACTGGCACCCACAGAGGACTTGGTTCAACTACTATGTTGGGTAATGCTTTTAGGAATTCTACTTCTTTAAAGAGTCTTTATACAATAGAAATAGACTATTCTAACTTTTCAACAGCTAAAAAGAATTTGAGTCATTTTAATTTTGTGAACTGTTTGTATGGTTGTTCATTAGATCTTAATGACGCTATTGAATATGTGAAAAAAGACGAAGCTATTTTACATCACGAAAATTATCCAGATGTATTTATAGATAATGCCAAAGATCCTATCAATTTTTATGTAAATGAATTAGAGGGAAGACTAAATGAGGGAAGTAATAATATTATCAAACAGTTTTTGAAAAAGCTTTTAAGACCAAGTAGAGATGCCAATACAGAACCAAAATACAATCTACTTCCTGATTTAATTAAAGAATTAAATAGTCACAACTTATTAATTGTATTAGATTCCGCTGGCGGAGTAGGTCATATGGAATTTCAATTAACCGATGAGTTAATGAAAAACAAGAACTATTATTTATTGTTGGACGACACTCATCATTTAAAACATTTTAGAGGATTGGATATAATTAAAAACAGAGGAAATTTCACTATTATAAATTCAAGCGATAAAAATGGATGGGTCTTGGCTCATCATAAAGCATAAAAAAAGAGTCCCAAAAAATTGGGACTCTTTTTTTATTAGAATATTTTATTTTCCAAGACTTTTGAATATTTTAATATTGTAATATTTATCATCATCATAATTACCGTATTTGTCTTTGTTTTCAAATAATTGATTGATGATATCTTTGATGCCATATTGTGGGGTAAAACCTAGAGCTAATCTTGCGTGTTGAATAGATACTTTGTAGTTTCTGAAATCTTGTACATCGTTAATATGTACTTTTACTTCTTTGCCTAAGTTCTTAGACATTTCAGCACCTACAATATCTCCAATTTGTCCCAAGGTATAATTATCAGAAGCTACATTGAATACCCCTGAAATATTATCTGGTGCTTGAATTGATCTAATGAATGCTGTACAAGCATCTTGTATATGATAAATTGGTCTCCAAATAGAAGGGTTATTAACAGTAATCTCTCCTAATGTCATGGCATTCTTGAACATGGTATTAACTACTAAGTCAAAACGCATTCTATCACTATAGCCACAAACTGTACCCTGCCTTAAAGCTATTACAGAGAAGTTGTCATCTGCTAAATGCATTACGCCATTTTCTCCTTGTAGTTTTGAAATACCGTATGGATATGCACAGGTGGTAGGAGATTTCTCATCGTACAATTCATCTACTGTATATCCATAAACAGAACAAGAAGATGCATACACAAACCTTCTTACTCCCGCTCTTTTACTTTCGTAAGATAAATATGCAGGGCAAGCAGCATTTTGTACAAAGTTCTCTGAAGGTGAAAATTCAGCCATTGGATCATTGGATACACCTCCTAAGAAAATTACCGTATCATAGCCCTTTAATTCATTATGAGTTACTTCAAATAAATCTTTTTTGATTAGCTCTACTCTAGGATCTAAATTATTTCCAAACCATAGGTCGTCAATTACAGTTACTTTATAATCTAATCTTAATAATCGCTTACAAAGTTCTGTTCCAATATATCCTGCACCACCTGCTAATAATATTTTCTTCATCATCTTTGGTTTTCTCTTTTATTAATCTTGATTAAATTGTTGTTCATATAAACTACAATCTAATGAAGTATCTGTTGGCATTTTAACAGACATATCTTTAATACTAATTTTATCGATATTCTCTGCGCCAAGGCTCAAAGCGTATTCATATACAGATTTTCTAGTTCCACCTATATGAATTACCCCTTTGAAATCCGAAACTACGATATTTTTAATCTTTTTAGCTATTACAGTGGCAGATTCTCTAGAAGTGTACTGATCTGTAAAAGCTGCTTTATAAGGGAAAATATCTGGGCCAAATGACAATCTAATAATCACATAGTTATCTAGCATTTGAACTGCACACTCCCCTCCTAGTTTAGACCAAGCATATTTGTTTTGAGGCAATAACTCATCTTGTTCTTTATACATACCTTTTTCTCCAGCAAATACATAGTCAGTTGAGATATATACCAAACGGATATCTCTTTTATAACAAGCAGCAGCTAATAAAGATGTTCCAATTATATTAGATTGAATAGCCTGAGCAATATCTTCATTAATCTTTGGAGGAGAAATCATCGCAGCACAATGAAGTATAGTTGTAATACCAGGATGCTTGTCTAAAAAAGCATCCATTTGTGCAGCATTGGATAAATCAAAATCGGCTCTTGTAGCTCCAATCCCTTCAGGCATCAATGAAAGAACTGCTGACCCTAATTTACCTGCAGCACCTGTAATTAAAATAGTACTACACATTAGATAGTAAAGTTTTTAGAGTCTTCTCTATCTAACCATTGCTTTACAGACAAACCATTGATGTCTTTTGAAGTAGCAATAAAACTATCTTTTAAATCAGCAAATAGGTTTTTTAATTTAGGATCACAGATACTCCAATCAATATCTTCAGCAAAAGGTGATACACCCGCTTCACATTCTCCATTGTAAGAACCAGAACAGAAATACTCTATATATGAATCTTCTAAAAAGAAATTACCATGTGCACATCCTTCAGGTACCCAGATCCAACTAGTGGTTCCATCTGTTGAATTGGCTGGCATATTAAAAGCCATTATCTTGCCTTGAGTGGGTGAACCCTGTCTTAAATCTAAGACCAAATCTACCATATGACCAGAAATGGTTCTTACTAATTTACCCATATTAGGGTTCCACTGAAAATGTAGTCCTCTTAAAACATTACGACGAGAATAACTCTCGTTGGCTTGCATAATTCCATTCGGGAAACATTTTAATTCATTATTGATAAAATCAGATACTCTAAATGTTTCAGTAAAAAAACCACGCTTATCTGTAAAACGCTCAAAATTTATCAGTTTTACACCTGGGATTTGAGGTTCGTTAATTGATACTATTTTCATAAAATTTTTTATCCTTTAAATTCTTCCATATTTGCATTTTCGGCAGCATTGATTCCTTTTCTTTGAATTACTTTAATAAATGTTAGCCACAAAATCTTCAAGTCTAAATAAAAGGATTGATTGTCTACATATTCAACATCAAATTTGAATTTTTCTTCCCAACTTATTGAATTTCTTCCATTTACTTGCGCCCAACCGGTTATTCCTGGCAATACATTGTGTCGTCTTGATTGTTCTGAAGAATATCGACTTAAATACTGCATCATTAATGGTCTTGGACCAACTAAACTCATATCACCTTTAATTACATTTATTAATTGTAAGAGTTCATCTAGAGAAGTAGTTCTAATAAATTTACCAACTTTAGTTATTCTTAATTCATCTGAAAGCAACCGATGATTTATATCAAATAAATCTTTCATTGTTTTAAACTTAATTATTTTAAAAGGCCTGCCATTTAATCCAGGTCTTTCTTGTAAAAAAAATACATTACCATTATTTGTGAAAAATAATATAAGGATAATAAATAAGATTATTGGAGAAAATGCAATGAATAAGATTACAGACATAATCAAATCGAATAATCTTTTAAGAAATATTTTATAGATATACAAATTGAATTAATTTTTAAAAATTTCTTTTACTACTTCAAAAATTCTTAGAAAATCATTATCACTTAGATTTGATCCACTTGGAAGGCAAAGTCCATTATCAAATAGTTTTTCACAATTTCCTGAGCCGATAAATTTAGAACCCTTATATACTGGTTGTAAATGCATTGGCTTCCATAAAGGGCGTGACTCAATGTTATTTTTATCTAGAGTAGTTCTGATAGTTTCTCTAGTAATGCCTCCAGTTACTTTTGGATCAACTAAAATTGCAGTTAACCAATAATTACTAAAGTAATCGGAATTTGGTTCATTTTGGAAAGATACTCCTTCAGAATTTTCGAAAAATTTACGATATCTTAAATTATTATTTCGACGTTGATTTACGCGCAAATTTAATACCTCCATTTGACCTCTGCCGATACCTGCAACTACATTACTCATCCGATAATTATACCCAATTTGTGAATGTTGGTAATGAGGTGCTTCATCTCTAGCTTGGGTTGATAAATATCTTGCATAATTTATATGACTTTTGTCCTTAGATACAAGAGCGCCACCACCACTTGTGGTAATTATTTTATTCCCATTAAAACTAAATGCAGAAAATAACCCAAATGTCCCACATGGTTGGCCCTTATAAGTAGACCCTAGTGCTTCAGCAGCGTCTTCGATTATTGGTATACCATAGGAATCTGCAATAGATTTAATTTCGTTCATATTTGCTGGCATACCATATAAATGAACTGGTATTATAGCTTTTACTGGTTTATTTTTATATAATTTTAATGCATGCTCTAATGCTGCTGGACACATATTCCAAGTAGCAATTTCAGAGTCAATAAAAACTATTTCTGCTCCTAAATAAGATATTGGATTAGTAGTACCACAGAAAGTAAAACTTTGTGTCATAACTATATCCCCATTTTGAATATTTAGAATTCTAAGTGCTAAATGAAGTGCAGCAGTACCAGAAATTAATGCAGCAGTATGAAAATCGGTTTTTTCACTTAAAAAAGCTGAAATATCTTTTTCAAATTCATTTACATTAGGTCCTAATGGAGCAATCCAATTATTTTCAAATGCATCATTTACATAATCTATTTCTGTACCACCTAAATGAGGAGTTGATAACCATATTTTATTTTTCATTACTACATAATTCAATTAAAACAGAATTTGTTGATCTAGGATTTAAAAAACCAATTCTTAAACCATCAGCTCCAATTCTTGAGGTATTATCTATTAATCTAAAACCTAATTCTTTTGTTTGTTTTAAAGCCTCATCAACATCACTTACTTGAAAAGCTATGTGATGAATACCTTCACCATTTTTTGTAATAAAATTTTCAATTGGACCTTGATTATTAATCGATTCTAATAATTCAATTTTTGAATCACCAATTTTAAAAAATGCTGTTTTAACATGTTGATCTTTAATTATTTCAATTTTATAGCACTTTGAACCTAGCAATTTCTCAAATAAAGGAATACTTAGATCTAATGATTTAACTGCAATTCCAATGTGTTCGATTTTATTCATAAAATTACTCATATTTTTATAAATTTAAAGGACCATAGAAATTAGTTTTGCTAAAATCACAAGTAACACTTCCCCAAGATAAACCAAGACCAAAAGCAGCTATAACAACATTTTTCCAGTTATTTGATTGATAAAAACTATTATTCGCACAGGTTGTCAAAACCAAAGGTATTGTTACTGAACTAGTATTTCCATATTCTGAGGAAACAAAAGGTGCTTTATTTTCTGGTATTTTAAGTCTACGTCTTAAAAAATCTAGAGTTATTTTCGTTGCTTGATGTAAAGCAAAAAAATCAACATCTCCTAATTCTAATTCTGAATAGTTCGCAATTTTTTTAATAGTATCAACACCTTCATGTAGAATAAAATCAAAGACTGCCATCCCATCATTTGTTGCCTTTGCATAATCACCATTACTATTTAAAGGCATTTTATTATTTTTTATTAAAATTGGCGTTCTAAAACCATTAACTAAATTTAAAACACTTGAGTGCCTTCCACCATCAGAATTAATATGAAAATTTAATTGGGAATCACCTTTAGAAATTATTGTAGCAGAAGCAGCATCTCCAAAAACCATATATTGTTCTTTAATAGAATTATCCATAAGTCGAGTATTCGTTTCTCCATTTAGAAGTAAAACTCTATTACATGAACCTGATGCTATTAAAATTGCTGCTTGATAAAGCCCATAGATGTAACCCGAACATCCATAAATAATGTCAAAGCAAACAGTTTCCTTAGAAAGTCTTAATTTGTCTTGCAAAATTACAGAAGACGCAGGTCCTAAATAATCAAAAGTTTGAGAGACCATAACTAGTCCATCAATTGATGATCGATCAATTTCTTCTTTTGAAAATAAAAATTCAGCTGCTTCAAAACACATATCTAAAGACGTCTGATTTTCATCAGCAACTCTCAAAGAATTAATTCCAGAATGTTTAATTGTATGATTTACTATTTCTTCTCCAAATTCTTTAGCTAAGTGATGAAAATTTCTTTTTTCAACAGGCAAATAAGATGCAATTGATTCTATTTGTAAATTTTTGAAATTACAGAGCATAAAATAAATTAATTATAAAGCTTTAATTACATCAAATAAATCTTGAATTGTTTGGCATGATCTAAGTTCAGCGCCTGATATTCTTTTATTGTAATTATCATCTATCATAGATATAATTGACAAAGCTAAAACAGAATCCCATTCTGGTAAATCTTTATAAATTGTTTTCTCATTAAAATTTTCTTTAGGGGTTTCAACAAACTCCGAAGAAAAATCAGCTACAAAATTAAGTAGTTCCATTTTTTTTTGTTTATGTTATAAAATAAAATTAAATGGAATAGTTTCGAACTTTCCCATTTAAGCTTTTTGAAAATAATATTGAATTGACTTTCAATTTTGGATACATTCTGGAAATTATTTTTTGTAAAGTATCATCAGTTCCAATTTCAATGAATTCATTTATTCCAAATTCAACCATATTATGAATCATTTTGGTCCAATTTACTGAACTTGTCATATGTGTTATTAAATTTGATTTTATTTCGGTTGAATTTAAATATATTTTCGAATCAGAACACTGACAAATAGGTATCTTAGTGTTTGAAAATTCAATTTTAGAAATAGATTTTGAATATTCAAGTTCAATTTCTTTCATCAATGGGGTGTGGAAAGCACCTTCGATTGGAAGTATTACAGCTCTTTTTGCTCCAATATTTTTAAATATTTTACATGCTTCTTTAATTCCATTTCTAGAGCCACTTAGAACTAATTGTCCTGGTCCATTATAATTAGCTATAAATATTTTTTCATTGGAGTTATCTACAATTGATTTAATTGTATTTTCAACAATTAAATCATCTAAACCAATAACTGCGGCCATTGCTGACTCAAAACTATTACTAAATTTGAAACCTAAATTAGATCTAATATCAACCAATTTAAGAGCATCTTCAAATTTTAATGTCTTATTCACTACTAACGCTGCAAATTCACCAAAGGAATGACCTGCAACTAAATCAGGTTCAATATCATTTTGAATTGTTGCTAGAATTACTTCATATAAAAAAATTGCAGGTTGTGAATTTGACGACTTAGACAATTCAATCTCATCATCATCAATCATAATTTTAGAAATAGATCTACCTAAAATTTGATCTGCATAATTTAATAAATCTTTTGCTAAAGGAAAATTATTGTATAAATCTTTTCCCATAGCTGCTTTTTGTATTCCTTGTCCTGGAAAAATGAATGCTTTCATTATTTTTGAAAAGTTAAATTATAGTAAACGTTTAGCAGGATTGCCAAACACGGTAACATTTTTGTCTACATTCTTTATAACGAAACTACAAGCACCAACAATTGAATTTTCTTCAATTATTACTTTGGAATTTACAACTGTATTGCTGTGAATTGTACATTGTTTTTTTAGTGTAACTCCAGCAACTAAAATAGAATAATTGTCAATTCTTGAATAATCACCAATTGTTACATCATGGCCAATAATAACACCAGTTTGTAAAATACAATGATTGCCAATTATTGAGTCTGCTCCTATTGATACTAAAGGTCCTATAATATTACCTCTACCTAAAATAGCAGAATCTGTAACTCTAGAAGTATTATGAATAATATTGACAAATTCTGCACCTTTTAATTCTAAATTATTAATAATACTTAACTTGGTCTTCAAATCTGCAATTGAGCAAATGAAAATTTGATTATCACTCAATTCGTGAGTGGATATTTTCCCAATTAATTTTGGATAACCAATATAACCATTCAACGCGTTTAAATTATCATCAATATAACCTATTATTCTGAAATCTACATTAAATCCATTACTTTCTCTTATTATATAATACAAATCTCTACCATAACCCCCTGCCCCTATTATAATTAGATCTTTCATTTTATAAATTTTAATGCCTCAAATAATGCGTTTTTAATATCAAAATGATCCCCCTTGAAAACCACAGACGAAGATATAGAACTATTTTGGTATTTAAAATAAATATCATTATCAGGTATGAAAACAATTCTAAAACTTGATTTTTTTTGCTTTTTTTTATACAAATCAACTTGCTTGTCTATTTGTAACAAGATGTTTTCTACAATGTCAACTGAGTACAATGAATTTGATTTTTCAACAATTATATTAGCGAATTTTGTATTGAAAACCCTAGTTGAACAATAAATTGGGCAAATCTCAAAAGAAAATTTAAATATATTATCTGAAATGTTATTAGCTATAATTGTACCTAGTGAATGTGAGAATATATAATCAACATTATTATTAAATTCATTTTTAATAATCTTTTCAAAAGTTTTAATTTTTTCCTCAAAAGAAGAAAAATCTAAATAATCAATTTCAAAAATTAATAATTTAAAATCTCTAAATAAATCTAAATAGCTTAGCCAATAACCTGAAGTTGCGAATAATCCATGAATTAATATAACATTATATTTACCTTTTTTATTAATTATTCTATAATTCATAAAATCATTATTGTAGAAAAATTAAAATATTTCTAATTTAGGTCCACCGCCATCAACAATAATATTTTGACCTAAAATATGCGAAGACTTTGAACTAATTAAAAATTCAATCACATTTGCAATTTCAATTGGCTCTGCAATTCCATTAACTTGAAATCTAGACAATGTTTCAATATTATCAATGCCAATTCTATCCATCCATCTATGTGTCATTTCGGTATTTACAAGACCGGGACTTATAGAATTAATTCTGATTTTATTTTTAATGAGCTCCTTAGATAATACTCTAACTGAAGCCTCAAGTGCAGCTTTCGTAGAAGAATAAATAGTCTGAGCAATACCACCATGTTGAGATGCTATAGAGGAAATAGCAACTACATTAGTCCAATAGTTTTCATTTTTTTTTAAAGAAACAATTAGTTTCATTATTTCAATAAATGAAAACATATTGATTTTTAAAGACTTTTCGAATTTTGTATAATTAATGTTTTTCAATGGAAGTGTCGAATCAATTCCGGCACAATGAACAAAAGCATTTACTTCAATTGGTAGTTGATTTAACAACAATTTAATGTTTTCAACATCTTCTAAATCGAATTCAATTAAAGTAAATTTAGAAACTAATTTTTTTGAAATATTTATTAATTTCACTTTATCACGTCCTATGAGAATTAAGTGATTATCTTCAGTATCTAATAAATTTATTAATGCATTACCAATTCCAGATGTAGCACCTGTAATTAAAATATTTTTCATAACTTATTTAATTTCAATTTGTCTGGACAAATTGCTAACAAAATCAAATCCATCCCATACTAATGAAAAATCCATTGTTTGACCAATTGGAACAATTCTATCAATACCAATTGGCTTAGATTTATTTACCCAATTAATAATTTCAGATTTATTAAATCCAATGTAACTCATTGTTTGATATTTTCTATTAATCATCGGCAATAATTCTTCAAGAGAATTAATCGTAAATTCATTAAAATATCCACTACTACATTTATAAAATTCGACCCCATTCAGAACATTGGGATTGTTGACTCTCCAGATAGTATTATTGATTTGTATAGTTTTAAATATATTACTATTAACAATTGCCTGTGAATAAAATGTAGTCAATTTTTCAATTGATGTTATAGGCTGTAAATGATATTTTTTTTCAATTAATAATGATTCTAATGTACTCCAAAAAATACATTTTGCATCATTAATTTCATCTTTAGAACCAACCCAATAGATAGACTGCGGAGAAGTACATGCATTTTGATCGAATAAATATGTATCATTATAGAAATCTGTTGCAATTTTTCTTTTATTTTCAGATTTTAAATATTCATTTGCATTAATAACAGAAATAGAATATCTATCAGCAAATGTAATCTCTGTAGATTTTGAAGGAATTGATGATTTTCGAATTTCATTTATTGAAATATCACCACCCCAAATTATTCTAACATCGCATATACTCGAAAAAATTGAAGTTCCCTGACTATCTCTATCATATTTTACAATAAAAATTCGGTTTTCAAATAAAGTTTTAAACTTTAATAATTTAAGAACTTCTTTAATAGAGTAAATTATAATATTAACTTGTTCGAAATTTTTTGAAGGAACTTTCACTATATTAATATTTCCTGAAATTATTCCTACTAACAAACTATATGCAAAATTAACTGGAACATTGCTTGGAGTTATATGAAAAACGATTCCTCTTCCTATTCGATAATTTTGGTTATTTACATAATTTTTTTTTAACAAGTTTAAATTTGCCTTTCTTATAAAAAACGCAAACGTTGCAACATCAGGATACTTTTTTACTTCTGAATTTTTTAATAAAATATTAGACAACTCTGACAAAAATTCTATTGATTCAACTGAAAATATTTCAAATGAATTTTGATTCAATAATTGTAAATCAGAGATTGATGAATCTCCAATTAAATAATTAATTTTTTTCTGCATAAGTATCACTACAGCCTCTTAATTCTGCATTTTTTAAACGTCCATAAATTTTAAAATATTTTCCTTTACGACCGCAAGTACAATCATCTTCGCCAAATATGATTCCTATATCTTCAGTTAAAATGGAGTGGCCAGGATAACTAACGGGCAGTAATGAGAGTAGCTGTATTATACCTTGTTCTCCAACTTCACAAACAGAAAAATCATTAGTTCTTCTTGTGATAATATCAGAATATTCAGAAGTATGAAGATATCCAGATTCGCATTCCATATGAATAGTGCCAGTCTGTTCAACCATTCCATAGTAATCATGAATTCTATTTAAACCACAAACAGATTTAAATTGTGATTTAAATGTATTAGTATCAACTGCTTGATCTATTAATTTTTTCCAACCACCTCCATGAATTAAAACCGCATTACTAAGATCGAATTCGTTTTTATGTTTTAGTAACTCTTGATAAAAATGCTGATATACAATAAATGTAAATCCAAATAACATGATTGTCTTTTTAGAATTTTCTTCAATAAATTCTTTTATTCCTTCAAGGTTTAAAGTCATATCATCATTTAGTGCGAAAATTCTTTTTGAAGCAAAAATTGAAAATCCTGTGATTCCGGCAGCTCTTGCTGAAAATTGATTTCTGTTTTTTACTGTAGATTCGCAATCAATAATCAACATAGGAACTCTACTACCTCCTAAAAAACTTGACACAATTCTACTTAAAATACGTGTTTGATACATTGCTGTATTCTTATCTAAAAATATTTTAGATACAGATTGTCCCGAAGTCCCTGATGAGGTCATGGTTTTCACAACATCGTGACGAGGCACACTCAACAAATCATACATTTTAAATAACCTTACGGGTAAAAATGGGAGGTCTTCAATTTTTGAAATTTGATCTCCGTTAAAATTTACGGAGTACATCATGTTTTTAAATTCTAAACAATTTTTTTGATGATAATTGAATAAATCAATCATTCTTTTCAGAAAAAATTCCCTTTTAGAAACTTTATTTAAAGAATAAAGTGAAATTTCAGGCAATTCAAAATTTATACTACTATTAATCATTATAATCCTAATTTAGAATAAAGTATTTTTCCTGATTCACTTCGAGGTAATTCATGAATTATTCGAATTTCAATCGCACTATTATGAATTCCAAGTTTTTTAGATAACAGGTCTTTTACAGTTGATTTTTCATCTTCATTTAATAAGTAGACAAGCAATAAGTTGTCTTTACCTACGCAAGCAGAATCTACTGATGCTTTTTTTAATATCGATTCTAATTCGTCTAGATTTACTCGATTCCCAAATATTTTAATGAACCTTTTTATTCTTCCAACAATAAAATAATATCCATCGTCGTCAAAATAAGCAATATCACCTGTATTTAAAGTTCCTTTATTTATATCGCCCAATAATAAATCTTCTTTACTTTCTGCATATCCAAGCATAACATTTGGTCCTGTATATATCAATTCGCCTTTAATACCTGGCACATTTATTTTAATATTCTCGCTATCAATTAAATGAAATTTACCTCCAGGTATTGGACGTCCAATACTTCCTAACTTATTTTTAACAGACTGAGGTGGCAAATAACTTAACCGAGCAGTTCCTTCTGTTTGTCCATACATAACAAAAAAATCAATTCCTTTAGATATGGAAAAATTTGCAAAATATTCAATAAGATCATTTGATAATTTTCCCCCAGCTTGAGTAATTTTCTTTAAACTTGGCAAATCAATATTAAGTAATCTGAAATTTTTTAATATTTCAAATGTATAAGGAACACCAGATAATGATGTTACTTCGAATTTTTGAAATAAATTCCAAAATGCTCTTTGTGTTATACTCTCGCTTGTCATTATAACGGAACCTCCTGCAAAAAGGTGACTATTTATTATTGATAATCCAAATGAATAGTTCATTGGTAAATTACTTATTGCCCTGTCTGCTTCTGACAAGTTTAAATAAATACAAATTGATGATGCATTTGAAACTAGATTTGAATAAGATAGCCTTACTAATTTAGGACTTCCTGTTGTACCTGAAGTTGAAAGAAGAAGTGATAATGAAGAGTCAAATCTTTTATTAAAATTTTGTCCATTTGAAATAATTGTATAACTATTGTAATTTAAAATAGGACGATAATTAATGAAATGATTTGAGATTAAAGATGGTGCAAATATTAAATCTGGAGAATATTTTTCAATAATATTTTCAATAAGGGAATAATTAGATTGTGAATCAATTAGAATTGGTACAACTCTTCGTTCAATACAGTTGATATAAAAAAAAAGTGAGTCAATGTTGTTTTGACACAATAATAATACTAATGATCCTGATGGTATATTAGAAAAAACATCATCCCCATTTCGTAAAATTTGATTTACTTTAATTTCAAAACCATTATCATCAATTACAGTTCCATTATAATTAAATAGCTTCATTATATTGATTCTATTTATTAATCTAGAATGATATCATCATTAGTTAATAATGAGTCTTTTTTAACTGATTTGGAAAGTTTTTTACCTAAAAAAGAATCATATTCGCTTACCGAAATACCTGTCCCTGGTCTTTTTGCGGCCAAATTTGATTCCGTTAATATGGAGCCAACAATTAGGTCTTGATTGGCTATTAGACTGCGCCTCATTTTTAATCTTTGGGCTAATTCATCATTACTAACAATTCTATCTTCTGATCCAAGGGATTTGAAAACATTATTTATTCCATCGATCATCAATTTTAATTCACTATGTTCAATAGCCATTTGATTATCCATTCCAATTATGGTTTTATCAAGGGTTACATGTTTTTCAACTACACAAGCACCCAATGCTATTGAAGCTATCCCTACATCTACTCCCAGGGTATGATCGGAGTAACCTACAACTTGAGATGGAAATGAATTCTTAAGTAATTTTATATTTTTTAAATTAACATTTTCAGAATCAACAGGATAAATTGATACACAATGTAATACACAAACATTTTTTGCTCCGGCATCTTCAAGAACTTGTATGGCTTTCACAATCTCATCAAAGTCAGCCATTCCAGTAGATAAAATAATTGCAGTATTTAATTTTGCAAGATATTTTAAGTAAGGATAGTTATTTATATCCATTGATGCTACTTTTATAAAAGGAACGTCGCAATCTTTAATTAAAAATTCTGCCTCTTTATTTGAGTATGGGGTTGAAGCAAAATCTATCCCGGTTTCTTGAGCATACAAGGAAAGCTCTTTTAATTGATCCTGATTTAAAGAAAATTTTTTGACAAATCTCTTTGCTATTGGATTTTCTTTATAATAATCATTTGAATACAAAGTCTCTTCAGACCATGATTGAAATTTTACACAATCTCCACCACAGTCTTTTACCATATCAATCATTTTTTTTGCCTTTGAAATATCCCCAAAATGACTTGTATTTAATTCAGCAATAAAATATGGCTTATGGTTATCTCCAATTAATCTTTTATTGTTTAGTCTAATTTCCATTATTAATCTTTTATTGTTTGATTGGCTTAATTAACATTTCAGATAAAAATATATTTCTTTCTAAAAATGGTGTCTGATCTTCTAACGGTCTTCGTACCATTTTTTTATTCTGATCTCTTATAGTACCTACCTCTATATAAGATTGATCTTCTCTGCAAATAATTTCGCAAATAACAGGTCCTTCTGTATCAACTAACTCCTTCAATGATAAATCTAAACTTTCTTTCTTTTGTATTAATTGATATTTAAAACCAAATGCTAATGCAATTTTTTCAAAATTTGGACAACTAACGCCATTATTTGGGTCTACTCCAATAACTCTACCTCTAAATAATTCACTTTGTCTTCTTCTAATAATTCCGTAAACATTATTATTAATAATAATAATTTTTACCGGAATTTTATTATGAATTATTGTTTGTAACTCTTGCAAATTCATCATTATTGATCCATCACCTACTACTACGAATACGGGATTTTGCGAAGCATAATATGCTCCAATTGATCCAGGTAGTGCAAATCCCATAGCACCTTGGGAGATAGGATGAATTGCTCTCTGATTATTACCGAAATTAAAATTTGTTGGGATAATAACCTCAATGAATCCTGAATCTGTAACAATAGAACATGTTTCAGGTAAAATTTCAGAAAGGGATTTAGTTAACTCATAGAGATCAATCTTATCTGATTGAGTGAAGGTTTGTTCAATTTGTGAAAATTTATTTTTCCAATGTAAGCACTTTTCTACCCAATCGGGAACTTTACATGAAAATTCTAAATCATTTAATTTTGTTAACAATAATTTTACATCAATCTCTAATAATTTATCAATTCTAATTCCATTTTTACTGTGTTCAACAGGATCAATATCAACAACCACTATTTCAGCATCTCTTGCAAAATCGCAAAATTCAACACCAGTTGAATAAGTAGATAATCTATTGCCAAGTACTAACACAAAATCACTGTTCTGAATACAAAAATTTCCTGCACGACTTGCACCCATGGAACCAATTGAGCCAATTGACAGTTTATTTTTAGACCCATATATATCAGGAGCAGAATTTGAATAAACTAATGGAATATTTTGTGATTCTATAAATAAACGCAAGCTTTCTTCTGCTGATGCTGATCTAATACCCGAACCAATTAATACAACTGGTTTTTTAGCTTTTGTTAACTTATTTGCTAGATCTGAAATATCTTTATCACTATATATAGTATTATTTTTATCTATTTTTGTATTACAAATTTCGATATCAATATTTGCACTTTGAAGATCAAGGGGAATATCTAACCAAACTGGTCCTGGCCTACCATCTGTTGCATAAAAAAGTGCCTTTTTCATTTCTTCAATTATATCACTTCCTTTATGTAACATGGCAGAATACTTAGTAATAGATTTTATTATAGGAATTATATCTGCTTCTTGTTGGCCAAATGTTCTTATTTTTAATCCAGTATAATTAGTTGTTTCGTTTAATATGTTTTGTCCAGATATAAATATACATGGTATGTTATCCTGCCATGCTGACAAAACTCCTGTGATTGTATTTGTACTTGCACAACCAGTAGAAACCAGACAAGCTCCAATTTTTCCTGAATATTGCGCATAACCTACAGCCGCAAATGCAGCTGATTGCTCGTGATGTACAGCAATATTCCTGATTCTACCATGCTTAGCAATTGCATCAGTTAAAAATAGAGCTCCCCTACCTGAAACAGAAAAAATTGTATCAGTACCTAAATTGTATATTGAATTAATTATGTAATCTGCAACTCTCATTATATAGAAGGTTTAAAGGTATTAAGTATATCAGGAATTGCTACTATAAATTCAGCGCTACAAGTTAGTTGTTCATTTATAAAACCAGCTGCAGAACCTTTTGCAATGCCCCTTCGAAATGAATCTAAATTCGCATGAATTATTAATTGTTCTCCAGGTATAATTTTTCTTTTAAATTTAACATTATTAATACTTAAAAAATTTGTTTTTTTACCTTTATGCTCTTCTAGTGTTAAAAAAGTCATAATAAAGGTTTGAACGAGTGTTTCAATTTGTATAAATCCTGGTACATTAGGCTCATCTTCGAAATGTGCAGGGAAAAACCATTCATTATATGAAAAACACTTTATTCCTTTTGCTGATATACCAGGTTTAACATCAAAAACTTTATCTACAAATAATAGTGGATATCTATTTTGTTGACATTTCTTGATTTCAGGTATATCGTAAAATAATCCTAATTTTTGACTATCACTATTCATTAAATGAAATATTATATTTTAATAATATTTCCATACCTTTTTTATAACTTGAAAAATCAATAATATCATCAATTTCCATTTCTATTTTAAAAGCGTCTTCTAATGAAGCCATTAAACCCATATGTCCAACACTATCCCATTCAATTATATCTTGATATTTTAAATCAATTAATTTAGATTCATCTATGCCAAATGTTTCTTTAAATACAGAGTTGTAGGTTTTTAATTTTTCATTCATATTTTATAATTTTTACAAATTTAATATTAAATAATATATTCATCTAATAAATTAAGTTGAAAGAATCAACAATTTTTAGCTTAATTTAAAATTTTAATCAATTTATTGTTTATTTTTTTGATATCATAATTGTCTTCAGCAATTTTTCGACTTTCTAATCCCATTGATATTATACAATCTGGATTTTCAATAAACCAAATCATTTTTTCAGCTAATTTTTCAAAATCAAATGGCGGAATTAAAAAACCATTTTCACCCTCTTTAACAGTTTCTCTACATCCTGGAACATCTGTTGTTAATATAGGCCTTCCAACTGCGAGTGCTTCTTGTGAACTTCTAGGAACACCTTCTCGATATGATGGAAGAACAAAAACAGAAGATAAATTTAACCAGTATAAAACATCCTTAACAACACCAGGATACACTAAAATTTTGTTTTTAACTAATTCTTCTAATTCTTTTAAATTTAAAGAATTAGGACTTGTATTATCAGTTCCTCCTAAAACTATAAATTCGGTAAGGGGATGTTTTTTTTTCACAATTAAGGCAGCTTTTATAAATTCATTGATTCCTTTTTCTTTCAGTAATCTGCCTATAAATAGAAATTTTATAGAAATTATTGACGGTTCAATGTAAGGAAAAGCATTTAAATCTACTCCAATTCCTCCTAGTATAAATGAATTATTAACTTTGATATTGTTTTTGATTATTAGATCATGATAGTCATCTTTATTTAAAAAAATTAAGTTTGTTGTAAATGGTAAAGAAATACTATAAAGAAATATTTGTGTGTATTTTATTAAACAAGTTTTAAATGCAATTCCATTTGGCTGGTTTGTAAAAGCATACCCTAAACCTTCAAGCATGCCTATTATCTTTTTAATTTTCGCTAATCTCGCAGCAATTGTTCCATAAATGACAGGTTTTACAAAAAAACTAAAAACAATATCAGGTTTTATTTGTTTAAAATGATTTTTAAGTTCGATGATAGTTTTTAAATCAATTAAAATATTAAGTCCTGATCTAGATAATTTATAGTCAATTGTTACAGCTCCGATTTTTTCAAAATATATTTTATCCTCATTTGAAAAATCAATTGCGAAAATATAAATAGTGTGCCCTTCATTAATTAGCTGTTTTATTAATGGAAGTCGAAATTGAATTATAGAGCCAACTATAGTGCCAACAATTGCTATTTTCATAAATCTATTTATAACTTTAATATGTAAATGTTTGAAAACTTCATATTAATAGACCATTACATAATTTGTCAGAATACTACTTTGGTATGTAATTAAAATATCTGAATGAGTTTTTTTCAAAAGCCAGACTCATTGAAAATTTTTAGAAGGGAAGGATTTTTTGAAAGTATTTCCTTTGTTAATGTTAGATTAGTTGTGTTATCGATAGGCCCAACTAATACTGCACCTATTTGTGTTAGTTTTTCTAAAATTGGTTTATTTCTATTTGTATTAACAAATTTTATTTGAAAAGTATTTGTTAAAGAAATGTTTTCTGAAAACCAAGAAAAAATTGCTTCTTCTACTCTTTTCTCAGCAACCCTACATGACATTACAAAATCTATTATAATGGTATTTAATCCCGAATGTTCCCATCTCAAAAAACCCACTATCCCATAATCTCCAAATCGGTCAGAGACAGACCAGCATATTGATTGATTTATTGTAAGTAAATTATAAAAATCATCTTTATTATATTTAATTCCTGAAATATTAAATTGGTTCGATCTCATAACAAGTTCATAACATCTATCTTTATTCTGAAGAGGGTCGAGAATTATAAGTTTCATTTCACAATATTTTAAAAATTCATCTATATCACCTGTATAGGTTGTTTTGGTACTTAATCGCTTGCTCTCAGTTAAATATGAAAGTCTACGTTTGGATGAAAGATTTGATAATAGAGGATTGAATTCTGGAAAAGATAATAAATTTAGTCCTTCCAAAGCATCATAACAACGCACTTCTGGGCAATTTTTAGAGACCTCAGTTCGTTCAAATAAACTATCGTCGATTAAAGCAATTGTATTCATACCAATATTCATTTCACGTGCAATACTTTTTATATTTTCACTTTTTGGAAGCCAATTTATTTTTGGAAAAAGTAAATACTCATCTAAAGATAATTGTTTAATTTTCTCCCAAGCAATTTCAAAATTATTTTTACTGCAAACAGAACATATAATTCCCCTTGAATCTAATTCCATAATAAGAGAAACCATATGTTCATTAACCTTTACGCCATCCGCACCAGCATCACCTATAACTCCTTCCCACAATGTATTATCAAGATCAAAAACCAAACACTTTATATGCTGTTCAGTTTCAGAATGTGCTAATTTGAAGTTATCTGTAACTTCAAATTGCATTTGTGATTCTTTTTTGACTTTATTAAAAATAAGGTCGTATCCACTACTATTAAACTTCACTATATGTAACCAAGATATAACAACTTTTAAAGATGTTTGTCCTTCATTCCATAGTCGTGCACGAAAATTATTTCCAGTCGGTAACGATTCTTGATGTATGAAGTATTGGTTTAATCCAGGAGATGCTTCGAAACGGGTTCGATATTGAACACCATTTTTATTATATATCTCAAATTGAAATCCTGCCAATTCTGTATTTAGGGAATAAAACTGAAAGAATAATCCATCATATTTATCCTCTTTTTTTGTCTCTGAAAAAAGAGGATAACTCTTTAATAAAAGCCAATATAAAATTTCATTTAACTTCCGTTTTTTAGAAACTATAATCAACATCCCAGATAAAAAACTTATAAATTTTTCAATTGAGTTTAATAAATATGTGAGCTTCCTTAAAAAAGAAAGTGTATAGAGGCGTGGAGATTGAGGCCATTGAGTTTCTAGTTTTGCCCATCGCCTAAATTCGATATATACAGAGAAACCATCACCACCAGGAACTTCAGAAATTTTATTTATTCCATCAACGAATCGAGAACATTTATAATCTGCTCTTTTGACATATAAAGGACAAGTTGTGTAACAGTCAGGCGCAGAACATTCAACACAATGTTCCTCCCATTGAAGAAAAGCACTTTTAGAAATCATTTGTGAAACATCAATAGTTTCTTCAATAATTACTTTTTTATTTAATTGGTTAGCTTTAAATTTTGACCAAGCTATTTCAAACATATGTTTAATAAATTAAATTTATAATAAATAAAAACTAAATTTTTACATTTTTAGAACTACAATTCAGAGTTACAATCTAATTAAAATTTACCGATTATATTCTTGGTTTCTTTGAACATTATTTTTCAAAAAAATTTAAGCCCTACTCTTGATTGAATTAATGAGTGCGCGACGGAACCGTGCTATCTTTGGGTAATTGATTTCAAGATTTATATTAACAGGATTATCACTAAATACATTAAACCTAGGAATTCCTTTATTTAAATCAATTCTAGATTTTACTTTTTGCGCTTCACTTGTAAAACATAAATCAAAATACTTTCTCGCCGATTTAAATGAAAGTTCGTTAGTCGAACCATGTGGAAATGAAAAACTAGTAGGAATTATGCCAATTTCTTGACTGACACGACTAATTGATTCTGAAGCTTCATTTTCTAGTTGTTCTTCAGTCATCCAAGCCCAAGGTGTATGACTAACCCCATGTAGTCCTATCTCAATTGTGCCAGTTTTTACTGCCTTTTGTATTTCTCGCCAATTTGCTGGTTCCCAATCTTGTACAACATTAACATCAAGACTTGCTTGCCAATTTTGTCCATCAAATATAAATTCTTCTTGACGAATTGACAGTGGTGATATTTGATTCTTAAAACAGAATCGCCATAATGCATCAATTACTTTTGGAATTGCACTTAGTGACCCCAATTTAGCTTCAAAATCAAAATCCCCTCGACGGAAACCAATTTTCAAAGGACATGTATGCCATAATTGTCTTTCTAAGCCAAAAATAGATGGCTCAATACCATTATCTATCCAGCCGGTTGTAAGGAAAACAAGTGCAGACACATTATAATGATTGAGTATTGGACATCCAATGTCAATAACTGAACGTAATCCATCGTCAAAAGTTATTAATATTCCAGGTTCGGTAGCTTCACCATCTAAATATTTTTGAACATCACCTAGCGAAATAACTTTAGCATTATTATGACACCACGAAATACATTTCTCAAAATCCCTATCTTGAATTATATAAGAACTGTAACCTCTATATTTTGCATACTCCGGTATTTCGCGTCTCAATCCATGAAACATCAGTACAGTAAGATCAGAATTAGGTTGCATATTTTAATCAATTATTAATAGATTATCAAACATTTTGGAATCAAATTTCGAATAAATACTATTGGCAAGTTTCCGTTGATTTTTCTTTAAATCTTGCAAAACTAAAGGGGGCATTGAAATAACCTCATTTATAAACTCACATAATTGTTCTGGTGTATTACAATTATGGATATAATTTGAAGCTGATCTAAGTGGATCAGCACACCATAATTCATCCCATGCAACATGAGCGACAAGTTTACCATTTTGAATTGCCTCTATTACCGCCGAACTTGAACTATATAAGACAAGATCTGATACATTCAATTGACTACTCAAGGATGTTTGATTATCAATTCGACTTATCCCAAGTTTTTTTAATTCATTGCCGATTCTATAATTCTCTCTATTCCATCCTTGTGGATGCGGTCGAATAGTTACAATACAGTTATGTAATAATTTCGGAAAATAAATTATCCAATTTCTAAATACATATAATTCTGAAGGATTACCGACAACTATCAAAACACGCAAAATAGGTTTTTCAATACCTGTAGAAATTTCATTAGATTCTGATATATATCGATTACTTCCAATATTAACGACTGGATCAAATCTTTTCCAAAAATTTTGAAGCCAAGAATTAAATCCGTTTCCTGCTGCCCAAATTATGTCTGGGCGAGGTAATTTCGGAGAATTTTTATATTCACCAAGATAAAGATAGGCTTTATTGTAAGCCGAATGTGCAAATCCAACGACTTTGGCTTTTGGTAGATAAGTTTTTGAAGCCATTATTATTGCACGCTCTATGCCTTTCTCTTCGTATGGAAAACATATAATTTTTGGCTTAATATATTTAAGCAGAGTTTGAGTAGCCCTTAAAAGACCAAATTCAGAAAAACATAAAGGCTCTAAAAAATGTTTCTCAAAATATCTTTTAGAAAAAGTATTACAATTTACACTTCCAATTTTTAATTTAGGCAAATCTTTACTTAAATTTTTCATGTGTTTACTAAGCAGAATTGAGTTTTTTAGGCACCATATTAAGTCCCAAATATTCAATAACTTATAATCAAATACGAATTGTCCATTTAATTTGGATAATGATTTTCTAGCAGTTTTTTCATTAAAATTGCCGGATGGCTTATAAAGCCAAAATATTTTGGATTGAACTTGTTCAAATATTTTACCAAAATAATGGTCATTATAATAATTAACACTCTTGTTAGTTAAAAATAATGAAAAAACCAGCACATCGCAATCATATTTATATGCACGTGACCAAGCAAAAGGTTTCCAACGTAAAATAATAGATCCAATATTTCTTAAACGTAAAGAAAAAATGTGGATTAATTTAATTATAGAATAATTTGAACGACGACCAATCTTATTTATAATTATAAAACCACCGTCAAACAAATCATTAAGAAATAAAGTTGCTTCATCTGGTGCACCAACTATAAATAATTCTTTTTCTTTTGTAGATTGTAAATATATTTTAAGCCCTAAACAGAAAATTAATGTTTTCACATGAGTCTGCCATAAATGAATGCGGGAACCAGGCAATAAACAAGAGTATTTGTCATTCCTTGCTGCTAAAGACGTAAGATTACAATGCCATTCCCACAAAGAATTACTCCATTCCTCCTGATTTGCACGGCATATTTCACTTATGTCAATAACATTCCAACTAGAAGTCCTATAAATATTACAATCATAAAATATACAAGAACCACTTTTACCACTTGGAAGAGAATCAAGAAAAATGATTTTAATTTTATCCAACTTTTTTTCGTTTTTTTAAATTATTATAAAACATTTTTTACATTTTAGGTATAGATTCTAAGATGTTTTGAAAAATAATCACATCAATAACAAATAAGTGGCAATTTTGCTATTATAGTTTTCGTTCATTATATATAAAACAAATGAGAAAAATTTATTTTCAATTTTATTTACAGCCTTTAATTTAAAGAATTTGATTCAATGGCTTTAACCCCTTTAATACATTTAATACATTTGTTGCTGATTTACTTCGCATTTCAAACCATGCTTTTTCAGAGTAATAGGCAGAATGTGGATTTATTATGATTCGGTTATATAAATTGTGGCTCGAATCCCTCCAGGCTTTTATTAAATTTTCATCCTCAGATGGTGGTTCGTCAGGAAGTACATCTAGTCCTACAAAAGACAGCTTGCCATTTATTAGACCTTCATAAATTACATCTAAATTTTTTATTAATTTTCCTCGAGCAGTGTTAACTAAAATAGTTCCGTCATTTAAATGATTAATAAAATCATTATCAATCATTTCTTTTGTGTATTCCGTTAATGGCGTATGAATAGTTACAATTGAAGAAAATTCAAGTAGCTCCTTTAAATTATTAAATCTCTTAATCCCTATTGCTTTTTCATAACCACTTACTACATATGGATCATAAAAACCTACATCAATACCTAATGCTTTCATTCTAATCGAAACAGCAGTTCCCATTCTACCGATCCCAATAATTCCAAGTTTATGATCTGACGTTCTTTTAATTGGCATTTCACTATGTAATTGCCATCCATTATTTATGAATTTAGCATTATTATTATATAAAGATATTTGTCTAATAAAATTCATGATCAAAGCACATGCGGTATCAGCAACCTCTTCAACTCCATAATCAGGTGTGTTACAAAAAGGTATACCATATTCTATACACGCTTTATAATCTATATTATCGTACCCAGTTCCATATTTAACAATAATTTTACACTTGGTTAATTTCTTTAAAGTATATGAAGTCATTTTTCCATGCCAAACTAGTATTCCATCAGCATCTTCTATTTCTTTACCATAATTAGATTCTTCTTCTTGGTTTAGACAAACAATTTGTATATCTTCTCCAAAAATACTTTTTTCTATTTCCGGATTTGTGACATAATCTGTAATTACAATTTTAAACATATTGAATTAAATTTTATTGTTAAGTAATCTTTTAGATACAATTTCAAGATCTTTATACTCATCTACTGCCCAGCTGTCCCCTATTAAATCTGTACAAAATACTGGAATTCCAATTTCTAAAAACCTTATAATTTCATTGTCTTCGGCAATATCTAAAACTGTTTCACCAGAATTAATATAATATTCATCTAAAGCTTTTTTATTAAAAGCATAAATCCAAATAGCTCTTTCTGCACCTACAAATTTCCCTTTATTACTAATTGGAATACCCGCTCGGGAAGAATAAAGTAATTTACCATATTTATCACAAACAACTTTAGCCTTAGAAAAATCATTAAACTCAATTTCAGTTGCTTTTGTTTTACCAAATACAACTCTATCAGGATATTTTATATTATAAGTGAGAATTGTTGAGATGTCTTTAGTATTTACAATTGGTTCATCACCTTGAACATTAATATAACTATCTGCCGAGATAATATCACTAACTAATTTTATACGATCAATTGCAGTTTCAGCTTTACCAGTTTTTATACACTGTATTGAATTATTGTTGCAATAATCAACTATTTCATCATCTTCTGTAGCAACAAAAATATTATCTGCATCATGGACTTTTATACATCTATTCCACACATGTTTAATTAACGGTATTCCATTAATTAAAATTAAGGGTTTACCTGGCAATCTAGTCCCTTTCATTCTTGCAGGAATTATGATTACTTGTTTCATTTTTTTCCTATTTAAATTGTACTTGATTAGATAAAACTCCCAAGTTAGATATTTCCATTTCTATATGATCGCCATCAGTTATTAGCGAATTCATAGCATTAGCTGGCGTACCTGTAAGAATTATATCACCCGGATTCAATTTCATGAAGCGAGATACTAATGAAACCGCTTCAACATCATTTAAAATTCGATTATTGGTGTTCCCATTTTGAAATAATATTCCATTTATTTTATGTTTCAAAGAAAGATTTTTTACATCTAAAGAAGTTTCGATAAAAGGCCCTATAGGACAAAATGTATCTAATGCTTTTGATCTGGCCAAATGATGATCGCGATTATATAAATTTGCCATTGTTACATCATTACCAATGGTATATCCATATATATATTCCGAAGCCAGTTCGGGTCTTACGTTACTGCAATCTTTACCAATCACAACTACTAGTTCAACCTCAGCCCAAGTTTTACTTCCCTCTAAAATTTTAATAGTTTCATTTGGTCCAATTATAGATTCAGTTGATTTTAGAAAGATTAATGGTTCTTCAAATTTTTCTTTTTCACCAACTAAGTCTTTATAATTATAAGCAAGGCCGATAACCTTCCCAGGATTTACAGGTGCAATAATTTTTACTTGAGATACTGGGAATTCTTCACCAAAAACATATTCTCTTTGTTGATATGAAAAATTTAAAATTTGATATATTTTATTTTCTATAAGTTCTCCATAGTGTACTAAACCATTTGAAATTTGAAAGCGAACGATCTTCATAGTAAATTCTATTTTAGTATATATTCAATTATGTTATAGGTACGTTTTGCATAACCCCATTCGTTATCATACCATAAAACAAATTTCAAAAGTCTACCGTTTAAAACTTTCAACCAACGAGCATCAAGAATAGCAGCATTTTCATTTGCCATATAATCAATTGAAACAAGAGATTTGTTATCTAATTGTAAAACACCTGGATATTCAATTTCATATGCTTTTATACATTCAATTACCTCTTTAATATCTGTTTTGGTCTTTAAATAAAATGAACCATCAGCAGCTGAAACTATAGCTGTAGGTGTTCTAAATGACATAGCATCAACAATATCTTCTACTCCTGGTATTACCTTTTGCATCGCAGAGACAAGTGAGGTGTCTTTTGGTATTAAACTAACAGTACTATTTCGGCCAAGTGCGTAATCATTCCAAAAATGTCCTGGACTTGAAACTGATCTTAGATTTCCATCAAGAACATTTTGATATGATAACCATGGATGTAATGTGGTAACTTCTCCAATCTCGATTCCAAATCGACTATTGATTAAATGAAAAAATGGAGTTACAGCATTTGCATCACAGATACTACTACTAATTACATTATGAATATCTTTAAGGTATTCTTTTTCATTAACTCCAATCATTAAAGTTAAATCAATATCTGATTTAGGAGAATGTGTAACAACTACCTTTTTTACAGTTTTATTATTAGTAATATACTTTCCACCAATAACATTTTCAAATACTCCAGAAGAATCAATTATTACATCAACATTATGACTTGCCCAATCTACGTCTTTAATTATTTTTTCATGATAAACTTTAATTTTCTCGTCATCAACTACTAAAAAATCGCCTTCACGAGAAATTTTATTATTAAACAGCTTCCCATAAGTGGAATCGTATTTGAGCAAATACGCCATATTATCGATATCGGGATCAATCTCATTGATTGCAACAATTTTATATTTTTTGTGTAATAGATTAATCCTGAATAGAGCTCTCCCTATTCTTCCGAATCCGTTAATTCCAATTTTAATCATGATGTTTTAGGTTTATATCTTTAAAATTTTTGATAGTTTTAAAATCTAATTTTTGGTGTGAATTATTTAAATCATATTTAGTATAACCAGAAACGAAAATAAAATCCATATTAAATAAAATAGCGGTTTCTAGATCGATTTGGCTATCTCCAAAATAAATTGACTCGCCATGATGTATTATTGATCTGATATTTTCTTCTTTTGTAAAAGGTCCCCCCAATATTGCATCAAAATATGAGTTTAGTTGTTTGTATGAAAATATCTCTACCAGTTCTTCTCTTAAACCTCCTGAGACCATAAATATTTTCTTATTTTCACTGCGCATTACTTTTAAAAAATCAATGACTCCATCTACTAATTTTGAATTTTTCAGCGATTCTAGATTTAGCTTATTATACTCATCTAAAATACTGTTTAAAAGATTTTCTGAAAAAATAAACTTATTTAATTTTTTTTCACGAGGCATCCCCGGATTTGAATTAAAATATAAAAGACAATTATTTAATATATCTTTAGACAAATATTTTTTAAGAACCTTGCTTATATTGTCTTCTTTAATGCTATTACTGTCTATAATTACTCCATCGCAATCAATAAAAATATTAGAATATTTCAAAAAACTTTGACTATTCATTTGATTATTAATTATTCCTTGTTATTACTCTTATATGTGAGCTTAAATTGTTTTTTTGTAAAAATTTCTGAAATTCATTATGTGTTTCACCATCACGATTCTTAATTAAATATTCAATGAATTCAGGTAGTTTTAAATCAGGGATTTCATCATACATATTTTTAACTATATCTAAATCTAATTTTCCAGGGGTCTCAATTAAAACCTCAGTCAAACCGCATCTATTAATTAATGCTCTTATTCCTTCAATAGTCAAAAAATTTATATGATGTGGGGGAGAAATACTTTTCGAATTCTTACCAAGTACTAAGAGATCAAATCCACTATAAGTTAAGGTTGTAAATAACAATATACCACCTGGCTTAAGTAATTTCTTCATACTCATTATAAAATTATCAGGATCATATAAATGCTCAAACACTTCGAAAGAACAAACAACAGAAGCTTTTAATTCATCATCTTTAATATCCTCAACAGCATTCTCAAATACAGTTATGTCTTTTTTTCGGCAACATTCTGCAAGATCTTTATTAGGTTCAATTGCTATAACATCCTTAAAAAAACCATACTTTCTAATTTCTTCAAGAAATATACCATATCCTGCTCCAACATCAACTATTGATCTAGGTTCAGGTATATTTAATTCACTTAAAAGTGTATTAATAATCTCTGCTCTTGGTTTAAAGATCATCTCTCTTCTTGCATCAGCAGTTTCAGGATAAAAATGTTCAGCCCAAAATTTACTTGATTCAGATCGACGATAAAAATCTGAAATCATTTCACTACTTGGTCTAGGTGAAGCAAAAAGTGTTGAGCAATCAATACATTTTTTATATGTGAACCCATGTTTTATAAATGCAATTTGAGAATTATCTGACTTACAACCTGGACAATTAATAATTTTAAAACCTGTATGATCAGAAAAAAATATATTAATATCTCGTTTTGAAAGTTCAAGATATTCAGAGAATAGTTTACGTGGTCTAATTTCAAATTCTTTCATTTTATTTTGAATTATAAGATTTTATAGTTAGTTTAATTCCGTCAATGACTGAAATTTGAGGCTTCCAGTTTAATTCTTTACTTATTTTGCTAATATCTGCTTTTGTTTGAAAAGGATCTCCAGGAGTTCCATTCTCATAAATAACCGGATACTTCCCGGTTGTATAACCAAACTCATTAGTAATCATATTGATTAATTCTTCTATTGTATGAGATTCTCCAGAACCAAGATTATATGTTTTATTTTTTGCAACTTCAGAATTTAATGACATTGAAATTGCATTTACTACATCACTAACATGAATAAGATCACGTACCCTGTCTTTAGAACCTTTTACTACAATAGGCTGTTTATTAAAAATATAACTTAAATAAATACTTAAAAGACCTTGATTAACATTAGCTAAATTTTGACCATGCCCATAAACAGTATAAAATCGAAATATGGTAAAATCTACACCATATTCTTTTTGAAATATTCTACAGTAATGTTCTCCTGCTAATTTATGAACAGCATAAAATGAATCTGGAAGCATCTGATTATTTTCTGGAGTTGGTAGCTCTAATGGTTGTCCATAAGCACTCATCGAACTTGAATATATTATTCTTTTAATGTTTCTATTTCTACAAAAATTCAATAAGTTATATGTGCTAATCTGATTTGCTTGTAAATCTAACATTGGATCTAAAAATGAAATTGCATTTGATGCCTGAGCAGCTAAATGGATTACACAATCAAATTCGTAATTCGGTAATTCATTTAATGAATTTTCAATAGAAATATCAATTTGGTAAAACTCAGTACCAGAAATAATATTAGTCATATTCCCATTTGATAAATTATCGATTACAACAACTTTATAACCATCATTACTGAGTTTTTCAAATAACCATCGACCTACGAAACCTGCACCTCCACTTAGAAGTATATATTTACTCATAAAAAAATATTAAATAAAAAAACAATATTACGTAAAATAATTAATAAGATACAGCTAAAATTTATTTAAAAACAAATGATTTTATATCGACAAAAGTACTTTTAGATATAATCTTATATGCTATGCCTCGTTCGAAAAAAATACTTACCGCAATAAATTTAATTGTTAAACGAAGAATATATGAGAATTGAAAATGCCTCATTGAGATTAAAATAATTGATGATAGGAAAAATAATGTTGAAATTGTTATTAATTTTTTCTTTTCCCATTCAATATAAAAACACTTTTGGCTAACATAAAAATATACTACCCCCCAGATCAAACCTGATAATAATGAGCCGAATGCTACACCAATTGGGCCCCATAATTTAGCAAATGGGATACCAATTACTATGTTTATGATGATTGAAAAAACAAAAAGAATAGATGATAACCATGTTTTTTTTGCGTAGATTAATTGTGGATGTTTGGAAAAAAAATAAGAGGCATATAAAATTGAAAAAATACTCGTGATATTTATAGCTGAATAGTATTCAACAGGAAAAAGTATAATAATAAATTCTTCGGAAAAAAGTGAAATAAGTAATGCAACAAAAATAGAAATATAATAAAAAGGGGTAAGATACAAACCAATGGATTTTGCTGCATTCTTAGGTTCCAACTCAAACATCTTTGTATATACTTGTGGTGAAAAAACATTCTGTATTGCAGTCATAAATGTAAATGTAATATTCGCTATTTTCTGTGCGATATTATAAATCGCAACTCCGCCTAAAGTACTTAATACGCCAATTAAGTATTTGTCTAATTGACTATTTAAAACTCCGAAAAAAACTTTAGGCGTTAATGGCAAACTTATTTTAAGAGCTGATTTTAAAGCTACAAAATCAAACGATATTGGATGCTTTCTTGTAAATTTCACTAATAATAACATAAAAACTAAAAAAGCAGATAATAATTGCCCTATAATTATACCATAAATATGAAAGTTAAAAATTAATACTAAGATTAATGAGAAAACAGTAGAAAGTAATGTTTCATCTATCGAATAGATTGCAAATGATTTAGCTTCTTCTGCATTTTTGAAATAAGATAAAAAGTATAATTTTAAACTTGATATAGCGGTAGCAACATATGCTAGTGTTAATAAATTTACATAGCCATATATATGTAAAATGTTTTTTAATACAAATTCTTCTATAAAAAAAGTAATTGAGACAAAACATAAAGAAACAAACATAACAAATGCTACAATTGAATACAACAAGGCTGTTCTTTTTGAAATCTCTTTATTCTCAAAATAATTTCTTTCAAAACCAGTTATTAATCCAAAATTTGATATCCCATTCATGAAAATTGCATATACTTGAGATAGTGTTAAAATACCAAATTCAGTAGGACTTAATTTTCGCGTGAAAATAGGTAATGTAACTATTGGTATGAGACCACCAATAATTACAGGAAGTAAATAAAAATAAGTATTTTTAAACGAATTTGTTTTAGGCATTTGTTATTGTAAGTAGCTTAATAAATTTTTCTAAATAAATGAAAATCTATTGTATGTTCTTATGCAAATGTTATGCTAATCATATTTTAAAGTTGTTCTATACCCTTCGGTAATCCCAGCAAAAAGACCTTTTAATGAATTCCATTTACCTAATAAAATGTCATTTATAATGGATTGCCCAATTAAGCACATTAAAAGCCATATAATATTTATAAGTGCAAATTTGGCATAGTTATTTTTTTTATAAAATAAAATTAACTCCTTTGCTTTTTTTTTATTTTTAGTGAATTCGAAATCTCTACCTAAAACGCTAGAATTGTGTATTAATCTAACAGCAGGATTAATATATAACTCTTTACTATAAAATTTAAATACCATTGTAGAAAAAACAATATCTTCTAATAAATGGAATCCATTTTTTTTATCAAATTTAATATGATCAAAAACATCTTTACGCCAAGTTGAAATGCCGCCAGAAATTGCTTGAGACCTGATAAGATGTTTATAGTAATTTTTTTGAGACTTTTTAAAAACATATGGTCTTATATCTTTAAAAATTCCTTGGTGAGTTATTCTATGCAAAAGAACATAAAATTTATTAGTATTATTTTTATTTACAACTATTCCACAGCACCCTTTCATCTGTGGTTTTCTTTTAAAACCATTTATAACTTCTTCAAAATAATTATATTCAATTATAACATCATCTTCTAAAAAACTAATCAGATTACATGTTGTTAATTTTAAGCTAAAATCTTTTGCTTCAACTAAACCAGATATAGAAATATCATGGTGGTAAACAAATCTAACTTTATTATGTAAAATATTATTTATTGATAAAATATCAGCATCTAATAAAGGAATATTACTTTGATCAATAATAATTAATTCTTTTGGTAAGGCACTTTGAAAACCTATAGACTTTATAGCTTTAAAAAGATCTACTTTTCTATTTTTAGTTGGTATTACTACAGAAATATCCATTATAAAATACTATTTAAGAAAATATTTTTTAAAATAAGTGACTTGAATATTTTGCTTTTTAAGAATATCAGAAACAAAAAATGAAATTGTCAACCAATATTGAATTGACGATATTGCTTCATGAATCATCAATGGCAATATAACAACTATCATTGATTTTAATAAAATGGTGATAGCACCGATTTTTCTTAAAAAAACTGTAGAGCTAATTAAAAGAAAAACAATAATAAAAAATAAAAAAGGATTGCTGATTAAAATTGATTCGTCATTTTCGCCAGAATCTATAAGTCTCACTAAGAAACTAGCTATGAATTCTTCAAAATTAAAATTATAAATAAATGTACTAGGAAAAAAATAAATATAAAATAATGTACCTATAATTCCTCCTAGTAAAAATATTTTTATTTCTTTTTTATAATTTATTAAAAAAACACTTAATAATAATAAAAATAAAGCAAGTGTTGAACCTAATAACATCAGAATAAAACCAAAAAAGAAAAATATAAATTTATTATTAAAATTTGTATTCATTAAGATATAATACCAAAAAAAAATACAAAAAAATGATATGTAAGTTGGTGATGGAAATATACCTGATGGCCTTATCTGTGGAAGATATCCAAAAGCAGTATCGATAGATTTTCCAAAACTGAATTCTCCTATTGTAGGTTCTGTGTCATTAGCGTAATCTTGAAATTTATAGAACCAATCGTCAATACCTAAAAGTTGTCCAATAATTAAAAAAGCATTTATTAGAAATATAAAAATTATAATATTTCTAAAAGTGTTTTTATATTGATTTGAAAAAATTAAAATGAAAAATAAACAGCTTGTATTTTTTAATACTGTAATTGGACTAAGTGAAATTACTGCAATTAAAATTGAAAATATAATAATATAAAAACCATTTGCATTTACCCTATAAAATGAAAAAAGTAATATTAGAATTATAGCTATTAATACTTGAATTAATAGCTTAAAAAATTGATAATCAATTAGTAGAAAATTTACTGCTGGACTAATTACTGTAAATATAAATACTATGCTTATTAGTATTTGAATACTTAAATTTTTATATAAATTTGATGAAACCATTTTTTTATTATCTTAAGTGCTTTGAAAGCCATTCTTTTAACTCTAACCGTCCTGAAATTATAGAAATACCATATGCTGCTGGATCATGCTTGTCTATTTTTCCAGTCGGATCATAATATACTGTTGGTTTTCCATATAATTTTGCAATTAAAGCGGTAGAGGTAAATGGAAATGAGATTACACAATTAGATATATCGCAAACATCTTTAGCGCTAATATCACTTTCAATATTCATGAAATCATTTTCTTTTGAAAATTCAAGAATCTTCAATCTATACTTATAATGTGCAACCTTTCCAATATTTCGCTTTCCTTTATACACCATAGTAGCCTTTTTTGATTTTACAATATCAAAAATATCATCCAAAAACTGATTTGTTATGCTTGGAATATAATATTCATAAGGTTCACAAAGAAGTTCATATTTAAAATCCCTCTGAGGCTGTACATCAAATACTGTAACGGAATTATTAGGAAGGTTTATTTTCTCATTAAGTAAAATATTACCTGTTAATATTGGGCCTGTAATTGTTATATTATTTCTAAATGAAGTAAGTTGTTTAATAAAATCAAATTGTTCAACATTCCAAACCCAATAGTTTGACCAAGTCATTACAGACCACTTTGCATTACTTCTCTTAATTGATTTATTTAAAATAATACTTTCGTTATTTGTAGAATAAAAATACAAAACTGGTTTTGCTTCTTTTTTCTCCACAATGTAAGTCCAAAGAGGTCTATATACAAATTTTGAATGATCAAATAAAAAAAGTTGAGGTAAAGCTGTTTTAGGAATTATATAAATAAAATTAGCTAAAATCAACTCTTTCAATAAAATTGAATCTTCCCATTTATTTAATAATAATTTGCCAAAAGAACTAATAATTAAAAAAAGTGAACTTAAAAAAAAACAAATAATATTTTTAATATTCGGAGATTCTATTATTGGAAGAAATGAATACTGAAATTGACTACTGTTACCTGTATACTTTAAAATGTCTTTATTATCGTGTAATATCAAAGTATCCTTTTTTGCATCTTTTAGCGCAATTGTTATAATATTAGTAGTGTTGTTTTTATGCGATAGATAGTCTTTTACAGACAGGTCTTTTATAAAAACTGCACTTAAATTTTGATTATTTTTGAAATGCTTTTTTATTGAAAGAAGTTCCCAAAAAATCCTAAATGTGAAAAAAACACCATAAGTCCAAAAAAAAAGAACTGCCAAAATCCATAGAAATGAAGATTTAATCCGATGTATAGAAAATTTATAATTCTCAATAATATTTTGCCATTGATGTGGAATCGGATAAACAAATCTTTTATTGCCACCTAGGCAAATTAGAAGAGCTTTTGTAAGTCCAATAAATGAATTTGAAATAGAAACTCTATGGCAAAAGTGATGCAATATAAATTGTCTTACAGATAGTTCATATGAAAAGCCTTCTATATTTTTGAATATTTTATGTTCAGTAGTCTTTTTAAATAATTGCGTTGTCGAAAGAGTCTCTTTAATAGATTCTATTTGATGAATTCGATCACCTTGCTGTAATATTTTATAGCCTCTCATTACATTTAAGGCACGTTTTTCAGCTACTCGACTAATGACATATTTAAGTTTATTTTTTAAAATTTCTAACATTTAATAATCAACATTGAATTAAAATTTATAAAATAATAATTTGACTTTTTATAAATAAAAGTAAATTTTATCAAATAGTATATTAAAAATTTATAATTTGTAAAATTATATTTAATTTAGGCGCTTAAATCCTGAATGACATATAGGCCCCTTCAATAAATTTAATATGTCTTCCTTTCCGTTATCACATTTACTTATTTTTAAGAATATAGGATCTAGCATTTCAAAAAATGTATTCACAATTTCGGGTGTGTGTTCTGTAGAAACGTAAACGCTTGTCCCTGCAATATATCCTTTTAGAAGCATTTCTTGAGTAATAAAAGTTTTATACGCAAGTGCATTGTCACTCTGAAAACTGAAACTACAAAGAGCATGAAGTCCTGAAATGTCAATTTTTAAATTATGTGAATCTGCCAATTGCTGCCATTTCTTTTTTATTATATTGCCTGTTTCAGTTATTGTTTCCCATGATCTAACTCTTTCCATAACTTCCAAAGTCTTTAAAGCTGCAGTTGGGCCTATACGTTCTGTCCAAAATGTGCTACTGATAAATGAAGTTTGTGCAGCTTCCATTACAGAGCGTTTGCCCACAACTGCAGTGATCGCATATCCATTTCCCATGGCCTTTCCAAACATCGCAATATCAGGTTCAACTCCAAACATTTTATGTAAGCCACCATAAGTTTGTCTAAAACCAGAAGTGCATTCATCAAAAATCAATACTATTCCTTTTTGAGTTGCTAAATTTCTTACCTTATTCAAAAACCCATCCTCAGGTCCAAGATTTCGGGAAACTTCCATTTTAATTACTCCTATATCTTCTCTATCTACAATGGAAAGTAGCTCCTCATAATTATTATAACTAAAAGGAAAGACAGTACCACGAAGATTAGAAGGAACGCCATTCGGTTGTAATCCAGGTATCAAGTGTCCAGCTAAATTTTTTTCATCTCCAAGATTAGCAGCTAAATACCAATCGTGCCATCCATGATAACCACAAATTGCTACTTTATCTTTTCCGGACGCTGCCCTAGCAATTCTGATGGCAATTGCATTGGCTTCGCCTCCAGATCGTGCAAATCTCACCATATCAGCCCAAGGATTAATTTCAATTAACTTTTCTGCCAAATAAACTTCTTCTGGGCAGTTGAAAGTTGACATATTTCCTAAATTAATAGTTGATCGCACCGCATTATCTACTTCCTCATGTCCATAGCCCAAAATATTAGTACCAACACCCATGATTGACATATCGGTGTAAGCTATATTATCTAAATCCCATACTGTACAACCTTTTGCCTTACTAAAGTAGGCTGGCCATTGATCTGGAAGAAACATTTCGGCACGTTTAGATAATAGCATATTACCTCCTGGAATTATTTTTTTAGCTCTTTCCCAGAGCTTTTGACCTTTATTCATATTGGCTCCTTGATTTCTGATTAGACTTGCATTTGCTTCAAATAAAGTTGGGTGATCAATAGTGAGTGTTATTACTTCACGCCAACTAAAATCAATTTTGGGTTTAAAATACTCAAATACATTCGTGATAACTATTAAATCTTCTGGATTATCCACTGTCCAACGATAATGAGATTGATCAATGTCGTTGTTAAAATTATAGATAGAAAATTTTCCAGAATTACGTATAAATGGTGTTACATGTTCTTTCTCAAATTTTTCTTCTGCTTTAAAATAGGTTTGTTCAAGTGCTGAAAAGCTAAAAACTTCAATATCTAATCCATCTGGGAAAGTAGGAGGTAGCACATTAGAACAATAATCTACTTTTTCGTTTATGTATGATTCAATAACACTATCTACTAATATGCCATCTACTAATGGGCAATCACCAGTTATACGAATAACTATGTCAGCTTTAAAAAACTTAGCAGCCTCATAAAACCTTTGAAGGACATTATCTTCACTACCTCTATAAATTCTGAAACCTAAATTTTCTACAAAATGAACAAGCGAGTTATTTGATTCTTCAACGGAAGTTGCTAGTATAATTTCGTCTATTTTTTTACTTACCGATAATCTTTTAAGTAATATTTCTATCATTGGAATATCAAGAATTGGCTTCATAACCTTGTTCTTGAATCTTGTAGAACCCATTCTCGCTTGTACTATAGCAACAATTTTTTTATCGCTTCCCATTTTTTAACATAAATTTTTTTAAGACCAATTAGGCGGATATAAAATAGATGACGGACTAATCGAAATTTGATCAATTTCTTTTTTTAATAAGTCTGGAAGAAATAATTTTAATGAATTCAGGTTTGTAATAAGTTGGCTATGTGTGTCAACTCCAATTATAATTTCATCTATGTATTCATGAGAACTAGCATAAAGCAAACAAAGCGATTCTTTAGATATGTTTGACAATTCTGATAATCTATCAATTTTTTCTAACCATGGTTTCAATACTGCTATTTTTTCAGGTACTTTTTTTGTATTCATAAAAAACAAGCCTTGTAGAAACACAGATCTTACTTGTATTTTTTTTCTTTTTTCTTTGGCTATTTTTAAAAGTTTGGCACGTTGAAAATCATTATCAAGTAAATTAAATGGGAGCTGTATAACATCAATATTAAAATCATTTATTACGTGTAAAAGCTCTTCATTAGAATATATTGAAACACCAATTGATGAAATCAAACCATCTTCTTTTGCTTTTAGTAATTCTAATAAAATATGATTGCTATTTTTATATTCAGCGTAAGAGTGAAAAAATAATGTATTAATTTGGGGGCAATGTAATGAAATCAAATCAGATTTTAGTTTAGAATTAATACTTATACCATCAAGATTCTTGAATTTTGTATTTATATTAAATAAATTACCAGAATATCGATGATAAGCCGATATAATCCTAATCGCGTCTCCATAGGCATCAGCTGTATCTAGTGTATTAACACTGTTTTCCCAAGCTGTTTCTAGTATCTCAAAAACTTGACTATCTGTTGGTTTATCTGAATGGTTATTAATCCCATATTTTATGCCGAACTGAACTGTTCCTAGGATAATAGTTTTACTCACAGAATTTTTCTTTTAATAAAACCATTCTATAAAAATTATCTTTATGACCATTTATTGAAATCGAAGACTCATTTGATACTATATCAAACCCTATTTTTTTATATAAATTTAATGCAGAAATATTTTTACAATTTACCCCTAGGCGGATTGCTTTAAGCCCAATAGTTTTAAAACAATAATCGATAACTATTTTTGATGCTTCGCCAGCATATCCTTTCCCCCATAAATTTTTTTCACCCACCATAATCCCATATTCACCATGTAATTCAATTTTGTTAATTTTATCAATTTTTATATTACCAATATGTTTGTTTTCTTCTTTTAATACTATTGCCCAGAATAATATACCTTCCTTAACATTTTTGTTTACAAAATTATGCAAATCTTGCATTGTATAATTTCCACCAGAATCTAGATGGGCATATACGTCTGGGTCATTTAACCAAGAAAGGTACTTTTCATTACAGAAATTTGAAGAGATAGGCTTAAGTATAATTCTATTTCCGTAAAGTTCTGGTGTTATGTAGGGGTTATCCATTAAAAGAGATTTTGATGACCAGATGGTTTTTTAATTGCATCGACCACGAATTTCAGCTCATTTTCGGTCAAGCTTGCAAACATTGGGATACTAATTGCTTCAGAATAATATAATTCAGCTTGAGGAAATTCTTTACAATCGAAACCTTTTAATGCATAATAAGGATGTAAATAAACAGGGATATAATGAATGTTAACAAGAATACCAGCAGTTCTGAGTTTTTCGAAAAGTTGACGCTGGGTAATTCCTAACTTATTTTTCTTTACACGAATAATATATAGGTGTAAGCCTGAGTAAGTATCTGGATGCTGCCAAGGTAAATCTAGCCATTCTTCTTGCAATAGTTCATTATAGCGTGAAGCAATATTATGACGTGCCGCTACAAATTGATCTAATCTTTTCATTTGGCTCAAACCCAAAGCAGCTTGAATATCTGTCATACGATAATTATAACCAAGGTCTATTTGTTCATAGTACCATGGACCATGAGGAATATTAGTCATTTCACTTGGATGCCTAACAATTCCATGACTTCTAAAGCGATTTAAAGAGATGGCTAATTGAGGATCATTTGTCAAACACATTCCTCCTTCTCCAGTAGTTATGATTTTTACGGGGTGAAAACTAAACACAGTGATGTCTGAAAATTGACATCCGCCAATAGCCTTATTTTTATACTTTCCACCAATTGCATGTGAAGCATCCTCTATAATTCTAAAGCCATATTTTTTACTTAAAGCATATATTTTATCCATTTCACAGGATTGACCTGCCAAATGAACTGGTATAACAACCTTAGGTAATCGACCATGTTTTTCTGCTTTTATAAGTTTTTCCTCCAATGCAACTACTGACATATTAAAGCTTTTAGAATCAATGTCAACAAAATCTACATCAGCACCGCAATACAATGCACAGTTAGCGGAAGCAACAAACGTAATCGGGCTAGTCCAAACCAAGTCACCTTTCCCTACACCTAATGATAAACATGCTATATGAAGTGCACTGGTTGCACTGTTTACGGCAAAAGCATATTTTGCTTGACAATATTCAGCTACCGCATTTTCAAAAGCGGGCACAGCAGGACCTTGAGTAAGAAAATCAGATTTTAAAATATCGACTACTTCTTTTATATCTTCTTCAGATATATCTTGACGACCATATGGTATCATAATAATTGTATTTCTTGAATTTTACCTTCAATCTCTTGTTGATGTAATTTAGCAATATGTTGTTTTACTGTACCTAAATTTTTACCTATTAAGTCTTTAACTTTTTTATTTGATAAGCTCATGTCAACTGGCCTTCTAACCAAATTTGGCTTGTCCTTTAGAGTACTTCTATGTATTAATGACTTATCTAAGCCAAATTCTTCTGCAATCAAAATTCCAAAATTATATTTAGAAATTCTATCGTCACTAACAATGTTAAAAACTCCTATTGCTTTTTTGTGTAATAATTCGTGAACGGTTTCGATTAATTTTTCTGCTAAAATTGGCGTATAATAAACATCATCAAATAAACAAATTACCTCTTTTTTTCGAAGTGATTCAATTATATAATCGCTAAATGATTTACGATACGTTGTTCCCCAAGCATAAAAATTAGTTCGAATTATTAAAGCATTAGGATTTATTTGCATTATTACTTTTTCAGCTGAAGCTTTTGTTTCACCATAAATATTAATTGGGCAAGTTGGCGCTTCTTCAAGTAACATGGATGATTCTCCATTAAAAAGATGATCAGTAGAAATATGAACCAACGGAATTTTTAATTCTTTAGTTACTAGCGCTACTAATTTTGACAATTCTACATTTATTTGATAGGCTAAATCGGGATTGTACTCGCATTTTTCTACGCTAGTTAAACCTGCTGCATGTATTACAAAAGAAGGTTGTATAATTTTTAATTGATTTTTAAAACTATCAACTGAATCAAAATTAATAAAAATTATATTAGAATCTTTAAGATTGATAATCCTTTCATTTAAGCCAAGAAAAATGGAATAATCTTGTTTTTTTAAAGAGAACCAATTTAAAGCTAACAGCCCAGAACCTCCTGTAAGAAAAATTGACGATTTTTTAATCATTATATTTGACCTATCTTACTTTTGTTTTTTTCAATCCAAGATTTCAACTCTTCTACAGACATCCACTCTGAATTGTTATCAGACGAATATGTAAAATCATCTGGCACTGATTTACCTTCTTTTATACGCAAAAGGTCTGATGACCAATTATGGATTGCAGGTAAAATTTTATAATAAGTTTCATATTCAAATGTATGAGGAGCATCTTCTAGTCCAATCATCTGTTCATGAATTTTTTCACCTGGACGAATTCCAATAATTTTTTGATTTGCGTTTGAATCTACTGCCTTTGCAATATCGCCAATTTTCATCGATGGTATTTTTTTTACATAAATTTCACCACCTAACATGTCATCAAAAGCCTTCCATACTAATTTTACACCTTCTTCTAAGGTGATCATAAAACGAGTCATTCGAGGATCAGTAATTGGAAGCTCTCCTTTACCTGCCAGCTTATTAAAAAAGGGAATAACCGAGCCACGTGATCCCATTACATTTCCATATCGTACAACAGAGAAAGTAGTTTGATGTTCATTGACATTGGAATTGGCAGCTACAAATAACTTATCAGATGCTAATTTAGTAGCTCCATATAAATTAATTGGATTACTTGCTTTATCAGTAGATAATGCAACAACTTTTTTTACACCACTTTCAATACATGAGTCTACTAAATTCATTGCACCATTTATATTCGTTTTAATACATTCAAATGGATTATACTCGGCAGTAGGAACAATTTTTGTTGCAGCAGCATGGACAACATAATCAATACCATCTAAACAACGTGACAATCTGTCTTTATCTCGAACATCTCCAATTACAAATTTAACTCTTTTATCATTTGTGAATTTTTGTGCCATTTCCCATTGCTTCATCTCATCTCGAGAATATATTAGAATCCTTTGTGGATTATATTTTTCAAGAGTCATTGGAACAAAAGTGTTACCAAATGAACCTGTTCCCCCAGTAATTAAAATTGAAGAGTTTTTAAGCATATTTATAAGTTTTGTTTTAATAATCATTTAAAAGAATATGCATAAAAGTATGCATATTCATATTTATTTATAATTTTATTCTTATTTATGGTATTTGTTTTCCAAAGCTTTATCAGCACTAAAATCGTTTTTTTATATTAAAATTAATTTGAAATATTTCTTACAAGACAAAACGCTTCTGCATAATTTTTTCCTATTGACACACCCCATCTTTTTGCTACTATTTCAAGAGCTTCAGCAGAACGTGGGTGTGGATATTTGCGCTTTTCATATATATATGCATTCATTGCATTTATTTTAATATCGAGATTTTGTTTTGAAAATGATATAAAAAAATTAGGTACAAAGTGCTTCGGATCAGTCGATGCACGCCATTCAGTACCAGACATTGTTTCAAAAGTTATAATTGTTTTAACACTTTCTTGTTGCATAGGTCTACAAGATGTTATAACAGCTTCGAATGTTCTTTGATGATCTATATTTACATCTCCACCATGATGAGTAAAAATAATATCGGGCTGGAAATCTGTCTTCTCTTTTTCTACTATTTTAATGATATCGAGTAATGCAACTGTGTCGAACCTATTATCAGGGAAATCATATATGCTAACTGTATGATACCCGATAATACTTTGAGCTTCAAGAATATTTTTTTTGTGATTAATCAACTCTTCTTTCCATGCCTCAGTATTTCTATTTTCGGAACGGGATGTGACACCTTCTCCAAGTATCACAACATGCGTAATAACATTATATTCCATTATTAAACGATTCATTGTTGCACCTAGTCCAAGTAATTCATCATCGGGATGGGCTACAATGATCATTATTTTTTTATTTTTTAATAATTCTAGCATATTTTTCTCCAGGGTTCGTTTCTTATGATATTAGGACATAATGATCTAGACATATCCTTTAAGTAAAAAATTTCTTTATCTGAATTAAGAAAATAAGAGTCTTCAATACAGAATGCACTAATTGGTTGTGACGGCAAATAACAAGCCGCTGTATCGATACCTATTTTATATCCATCGTAATATGGCCTATAGAACCCTGTATGACCAAAAATTACAGTATAATAATTTTCAAAAAGTCGTGATTCTTTTATAAAATCATACCTATTAAATAAAAATTCTTTTGAATTTCTATTATCTAAATCAGGTCTATCATATACATCAGGTTTAATTCCGCTATGACAAATAAAATAATTATGCACTATGTAATAGTTAACCATAGAATTAAATATTTCACCATATTGTTCTAATAATAATTTTTGTGTATCTAAAATGCTAGAACATCTAAAAGATTTGATTGTATTCAAAGCGCCAAACTTTAATAGATACTCTTCATAATCACTCGCATTTTGCCATGCATACTCATGATTACCCATTAAATAAATACTAGGAAAATTATTTTTAATATAAATTAAATAATCAAGTGTTTTCTTAGCATCTTCTCCTTTATCAATATAATCGCCTATGAATACAAAAGTAGGAGATTTATCTTTTTTACATATAAAATCTACAAGCAAAAGTAATTTGCTAATCTCAGAATGTATATCACCTACTATGTAAATCATCTACTATTTTGTGTACATAATTTTCAAGGGCTTTATTAAATGTATAGTGAAAAGGAATTGTACTTTTTAGCTTAGTATTGTCTAGCCAAAAATCAACATACCCTTTCTCACCTTGAACAAATATTTCTGATTTGCTTTTAGTTAGCCTTATGATATCTTTCGCCACATTAACAAAATCAATTTTCTCTCCGTAGCTAAAGTTAAACGTCTCAAATGGCTTACTCCAATTATAATATCCTAATAGATCTATAATTATTTTACATAAATCTTCAACATACATACACTCCCAATATCCTAATCCTTCTGTATTTAATTCAATTTTTTTATGTTGTACCGCATTTTTTACTGTATTATAAATATAACCGGACTTCCTGTTACCCCCAAATATTCCAGGCATTCGTAAAACCATCACATTGATATTATTCGAAATAGAAAAAAATTCAGTGATATCCTCACTTATTTTTTTACTCAATCCGTAAATGCTTAAAGGTATTCTTTTTGAAGTTTCAGATACAGGTAATATCTCTGGAATTGCATAAACAGTCATTGAAGATATGTGTACAATACGTTTTGTAATATTATTATCTGCTATGAATTGAAGAAAATAAGATGTTCTAATTGTATTAATTTCAAGATCAGGATTAGTAAGATTTGAATCTCCTGTCCCCCTCATAGAGGCTGCTAACATAATAATTATATCAAACTGTATGTGCTGAATTGATTGAAAAGTTGATGGTTCTGAAAAATTTAAATGAAAATAATTTTCAAGATTTCTCTCAGAAGATCCGCTTATATATACTTGATAATGGTTACTTAGACTTTTTTTTAAATGTTGTCCGATAAAACCACTTCCGCCAACTAATAAAACTTTATTTGACATAAAAAACATTTTCCCACCTACGATGTAGTGTAATACCAGCTCTTGGCTGTATTGGATCTTGAGAAAATTCGATATTAAAATTTTCCAGAAAAAGCCCTATTTCATCAATATCGTCTGCATAACTCATAACTGTCGTTGTAGAAAATCTTGGATTTATCTCAAATAATTTGACTTGATTGTCTGCAGTTAAAAATAATTGAATATTAATAGGGCCACAAGGTTTTAATTCTTTAACAACTTGCTTTACTAAATTAGTAATAAATTCGTTTTTTTCAGTTACTGCGATTTGTGTAATTCCTTTTTTTCTGATAACTCTCTTTATACTCACCGAAATTAGATTATTTAAATTATTCACAGTTGCACCAATTGTATATTCAGTTCCAGAAATAAATTCTTGAATTAGAATTTCATTAGGAGAATATCCTTCTAATAAATAATATGCATTGAGTTGTTGTTTATTATCGATCTTTTTAATACCTCTACTTCCTCTTCCTGATATTGGCTTAACAAAAATTGGGAAACTCCATTCACTTAAATCATTACCAATCCATGAATTAATTGTTGAAATTCCTTTTTCATTCAATTTTTTCATTAACTGAAATTTATTTAAACTTAACTCACAAAAATCTGGTGTAGGAGTTAGAACTTTTACATTATTAAATCCATCAACCTCTAATTTTGCTTTAATTAGTTCTTCATCAATAAGTGGGACATAGACATCTATTCCAAATTTTAAAATTATTTCTTTTATGAATTCTATATATGATGGATCACCGACCGATGGTGCTGGAAAAAAAGAGTATGTAGGATATAATGAGGTTAATAAAAAGTCACTATCAACATAATACAATTGATATTTTGAGCTTAGTTTGTCATGTAGATAAGGGAAAAGACTACCTCCCAAACCTGATAGTAATATTTTTTGCATATTTAAATCATATCCCAAGTAATTGGTTCGTCTTCTTGAATGTCTATTTTAGCTATACGGCCAACTACTAATTCAAGATTTGATGGATGTATACCATAATTGGGTCTTTTGATAATTATATCATCGTCAGTAATTAGAGTTCCTTGTTTTATGAAACGTTTCGCAATAAGACTTCTTCGAGCATGATTGTAAAACTCCATTTCTTCAAACCGTGGACCATTCTTAATTCCATCTCCAAAAGCACTTTCAATATCTCTTATTTTAAGAACCATTTGTTCGAGTTCTTTTGGTTGAATTGCAAACTTATGGTCAGGGCCTTCTAAGCTTCTATCTAGTGTATAATGTTTTTCTATAATTCGCGCACCCTTTGATACTGCTGCGCATGCAATGTGATCACCTAATGTATGATCTGAGTATCCAACAATAACATCAAAAGCACTCTTAATAGTCTGCATTGCATTTAAGTTTGTAATCCCTGGCGGCGCAGGATATAAAGATGTGCACTGCAAGATAGCAATAGATTCATTACCAACTTTACGAGCAGTATTAACCGCATTCTGTATTTCCCCCATTGTAGCCATTCCTGCAGAAAAGACAATACCTTTTTTAGTTTCAGCTATACGCTTAATTAACCTACTATCTACCATGTCGAATGATGCAACTTTCATAAGTGGCATGTCAACTTGAAGTGCTAAATCAATCGCTTCAAAATCACAAGGCGAATCAAGAAAATCAATATTCAATTTTTCACAAATTGAAGAAAGCTTTATGTGCCAGGTTCTATCAATTTCTAATTTTTCTATGAGTTCAAAAATACTCTCTTTATATAAGCTTATTTTTTTGGTGTTTTTTGAATAATGATTTGTTGCTTTGAATGTTTGGAATTTTACTGCGTTTACCCCTGAAGATGCAGCTTTTTCAATTAACTCACAAGCTAGATCAAAACTACCATTATGATTACTTCCTATTTCTGCGATAATATAACATGGAGAATCGTCACTAATTACGCTAAATTTTGTTATAATTTTTTTCATCTTGAGATTTTACTCACAATTAATTAATATGTAGTGAAAATATATTGTAGTGGTTACTTGATATTTCCTCTGTTCCTTCTTCTTTAAATCCACAGCTCTTAAATACCATAGCTGAAGCAATATTAGAATTTAAAACCTTAGCTACTAATATGCAATTAGTAAATAAATTTATCGACTGTTGAATTAATTTTTTACCAAAACCAAGTTTTCTATACTCTTTTGCAACTGAAAAATCTATTAGCCAACATCCTTCCCATTTATCAAAACGCACTTGACCAACAGGTAATCCACCATATTCCATTATATAAATACGTGTACAATCAGAGTTTAATTTTTGATTATACCACTTTATATGATTATTAAATTTGATAGGTTCTTTATTTATAGCATTATTTCGTACTTCAGAATCATTTGCCCATTTAAACAGTATTTCAGCGTCCCTTAACTCTGCATGCCTTAATGTAATCAATAGTTCAAGAAAAATTTTAGTTATCCGTTTTGGTGACTTCCCATCTATGGAATGTAAGTTGGGTGAAAAAGGATATTTAAATGATTCTTGTATGGCCTTTGAAATTTCAATTTCTGTAAAACGCCCTGCATCTACCCCATAATTGGTTTCTCTTATCAGATTATACAATAGTTTTTGATTTTCAGAATACATTCCAAAAATAATTCTTGCTTTACAAGCTATCGCTTCAAAAAGAAGACCACTCGTTGGTAAAATTACAATTTCCGATTCCAACATCAGATTCTTCATTTTCTCATCAGATATATCTATATAATGATTAATTCGAGAATCTTTCCTTATTAAATCCTTTAAAGATTTAGTGTTCTCATAAGCTGGTCCGGTAACTACATTTATTTTTTTAAAAGTTTCAAATTTTGTTGCCACTTTTACAGCTCTTTCGGTAAGATTTAATTTATCAGCACCACCAAAACAAACAAGTAGTGAATCAATCTCTTTATAAATTCTAGGTAGACGTGCTTGCTGAATAAATGCATTTCTCAACAACGCATAATCAAATCCAAATGCAAAAAAGCAATCATCATTTATAACTTTATAGTCTGTTGATTTTACATTAGGAGAATGATTGATAATTATGTCTGCAGTATAATTGCCCCTAGGAATATCATCAATAACTACCAGTTTTAAGGATTTTTCACGAATTTTTTTCTGTAGTGTAAATCCGAAATCATAACCATCTAAGACTACAATATCACCATATGTTAATATTTGCACAAAATCATCGTCGTCATTACTGTCTAAAAAAATTATATCATGCCCAGCATTTATTAAATTATTGGCAATTGATATTGGCATTTCAACACTCATAAAAGTAATTTTAAAAAATGTTGCCAGCATTTCTGCCAATGATATACAACGCACTAAATGTCCAAGACCTATAGTTACGTTACCTTCAACTCTAAATATTATATTATTTTTCAATTATTACTAATATGATATTACCTTTAAATGATACATTATTGCTTTTCAAATAATCTTACGACCTCTTTTTGTCGATTGTTTACTATGAGACCTTATACCCCCCTTTAAAATTTTTCCTAAATAATCGCTACTCTCAATACATATTTTAAGTAGGCATTTTCATCGGAGCCTGGTGGTATTTGCAATGCTTAGATTAAAATTTCTGGATCATCAATGGCTTTTCATAAATTTGATGTAAATGCTAGGCGATTGTGTTTGATATTTCTTTAAAAAAATTTTCTAGGCCTGGATCGTAAATAGTTATTTGACGAGCACTTAATTTATACATCTTTACTTTTTCAACATATCAGTAAGTAGCCTTCTTGCATGTTTCAGAAAAAATATTCCTGTAACCAAGCCAACATATCCAGTTCAAACAACCGCTTTTTTCATGTAATATTTTCTAAAATTACGCAAAAAAACTGCGCACATTTAACCTATTTTTCAACCTTTTGTGATAAACCATAAAACATTAAAATGCTTGATTTTCAAATTATCAATGAAATATAATATTTTACAATTACTCTAAATTACAAATTTAGAGTACTTTAATTATTTAAAAGTTAAGCAAAGATTTCATTAAATAACTTGGTAAATACAAGATATAACACTGTTAAAAATCCAGCTAGAAATCCACCAAAGATCATTGACCATAATTTTCCGAATTTTTCCACAGTTAATGGTAATATTGGTCTATCAATTAATTGAATCAAAGGGGTCTCTTTCCTAAGTGTGATTTTGGCTAATTCTAATTGAACAACCAAATTGGTCAATATAGCAGTATTTGCCTGTACATCTATTTGTTTCTTCTTAGAAGCTGCCCCTCGAACATTAAATGCAGGGTTTAAATTATATACATTGTCCGCTTCAACTGCAACACCTGTTATAGCTCCGTTTAATTCATATCTTACGCTATCCACTTGTTTCTGTAGTACATCTGTATTAATTCTTGCTTTTTTACTTTTTGTTTCTATATAAAAATCTGATGTTTCTTTTGCGAGACTTTCACAAAATATTTTTGAAAATATTTCATCTTCACTAATCACATCAATAGATAAAATAGTTACTTTTTTATCTATTTGCTTGATACTAAGATGATCTTTATCAATTAAGGATTTATGTATTTTTTGCAAAATAGAGTCTTGTTGTAGAGAAAATTTACTACGATCTGAATTTGGTAAAAATCGAAGGTTTTTCAATGCAGGTTTTTTATCCCACTTTTTTCTTAAATTATTAAATTGTATGTAATATTCGGCAATTGAAATTCTTTTACCATTAAAAAGAATTGGACTCAACAAAACTTTTTCAACAATCAGTCTACTTTTCATTAATTCTGTTAAATTGCTAGCTGCAAATGCTCCTCCTCCTCCTGCTCCACCCAAATCAATTCCAAAACTACTAGCTAAACCTAATGCTCCACTTAAACCTCCTGCTCCACCTTTATCTTCTTCCATAGCAAATGTGAGGGTTGCCTTATAAGTTGGCTTCTCAAAAAATGCAATAGTTAAGCCAATTAATCCCCCAATTATACCCGAAAGAATTATGATCTTCCATTTAGATTTTAAATAAGCAACCCACTCTTTGATCTTAATAATTAACTCTTTCAATGATATTTCTTCATTGAAAGAAGTATCTTGATTTATCTTGTTTTGTTCTAGTGACATAGTTATTTTTTGAATTGAATTCGTTCGATTTTATCTCTGTAATAGACTAATTGTAGCTAATGCTGAAACAACTTGTGCTAATACAGTTGTAAATTGAATTACTGTTGTAATTGCCTTTTCTTTTTTGGCATCGGTTTCAGGTAATACAACTTCTGCTCCAGGCTTTATTTTTGGATTTATCCTAAATAAACCAAATGTTTTTGTTCTGTCAGATTTCCCATTTGCATATATTACATAAGCTCTACCTCTTTTTGCATATTCAGAAATTCCACCAGCTGCACTTATACATTCTCCAATGGTCAATCCATCTCTGTAAACTATATTGGTTGGTCTTAAAACACCACCACTAATTTTCACTCTATTGTCCATTTTAGGAATTACAATCTCATCCTTTCCTCTTAGTACCAAGTCTAATTCAGAACCTGGGTTTTTCATAATGTAATTGATATCAATGGCAATTTGATAGTAATCTTCGTCTAACTCTTTAAACAAAGCATTTAAAGTATCTTTTAATTTGATTGTCTTGGATTCAGGATTTAAATTAATATCAGACACTGATGTAATGGCTGTAGCATTTGCGGTATTTAAAATACTTGCTCTATCAGCTTCTTGTTTAGCTTTAAATTTTCTTGTGTAAGCTAATTCAATAGATGTTTTTGTTTCATCAGATTTTAAAGAATCAATATCAAATCTTCTTCTTTTAATAAATGCCCCTTCTCCATATGCTTCACCAATTAAACCTCCTGCTCTTTTAACAATATCACTTACTCTTTCTACTCTTGAACTTAAAGTATATTTACCTGCACTTTGAACTTGTCCACTTATAGTTACCACTTCTGGCAAAGTATAACCTACTTTCTTAGTAATAGTAACAACATCTAGAGGTTGTAATACAAAATTCTCTTGTCCTGGATTAAAACTTAAATCCCCATTAATCTCCGTTTTTAAAATTTGTGTGACTTCTGTATTTTCAACTTTATCTCCATATTTCACTAATCTCGCCACTTCAATATTCTTATTCGCTGCATAAGTAAAACCACCAGCCATTAAAATCAAATCTTTCACAGTCATACTATCTATATAGTTGAATGTGCCTGAAGATCTTACTTCACCCAATAACTCCAACGTTAATGAGTCTCTTAATTCCAAAATAGAATTAACATATAATTCATCCTCTCTTTGTAATTCAATATTATCTGCATTATTTTTTTTCAATGCACTTGCTAAATTAATGCTAATCATTTCTTTCAATAAATTAGGCTTGGTTCTTATTAATTGAGCTCTTCCAATGAATGCATCTTCTTTTAAACCATCAGCTTTATTAATTAAATCAGCAATTCTCATTCCTGGAGTTAATTCATAAACATCTGGTCTATAAACTGCTCCAGATAAAGTAACCCTATTTTGAAAACGATTAATAATTTTAGAAACAGTAATTTGATCACCTCCTTTTGGTATATATTTAGTATAATCAATAGATGCTAAATCTTTAACTGATTTTTCTTTATCATTTTTTTGGATGATTTTCACCCATGCAGAATAAGCAATATCCGTAAATCCGCCTGCATATTGTAAAATTTGAGAAAAACTTTCAGTTCCAATAACTTCAAAAATACCAGGTCTTTTTACTTCACCTTTTATTTCTACTCTTTGTTTGTAAGCTGGCACACGAATTATATCATTATCTTTTAAACCAATATTTTGAGATTGGTCCCCGTATTGCATAAACTTATATAAATCAACTTTCTTGAATAATTTATTATCTCTAATCACTTCAATTTCTCTGTATGATCCTATAGCATTAGGTCCACCAGCTTCACTCAATACACTGATCACATTAGACAAAGAAGATACATTCATTGTACCACTTTTAAATGCTCCAATCACATTTACATGAATTGTTCTTATATCTCCTAATGTTAAATCTATTTTAGACTCACCTCTAGTTAAGCTTGAATACGCTGTTGAAGACATTATTTGTTTGATTCTCACTTTTGCCGCTTCGATATTTAGTCCACCAATCTTAACAGCACCTACATTATCAATAAATATTTTACCCTCTTTAGAAACAAGTAAATCTGCAGAATATTCCTGTACACCATAAATAACTAATTTCAAAACATCATTTGGTCCAATTTCGTAATTGGTAGGAGTAGCCAATGCTTTATTGGCTGCATTGCCTGAATTAGATGGCAAAAAAAGTTCAGCGCCATATACAGCTGTATTTAAATATGGATTCAAAGCAACACTAACAGTATCCTTACCCGCTACTTGATTTGCAGAAGAGCCAGCACTGACATTTTTTTTAACTGACTTGGCCATGACTATACCAGAAATTCCATTCACCCTATCTTTTAACTTGGCAAATTCTGCAGGAGACATTCCTTTTGCAATCGCTTGTGACTCTACTTGATCAATCGTCATGCCAGATTGTTTCAACTTTTGTTGAATAGCTGAGATCTGATTATCAGTCAATGCCTCTACTTTTACAGTACTTAAATCACGACCCCCTAAAGGATCCTGAGCAATGGCTGTCAACTGTAAAGTCAATAAAAGAATAAAAGAAAGGAGGAACTTAACTAGTTTCATAGTAAGAATTTATCTGTTTAGGTAAAATTTAATTAAAGCTAACGCATTCTAAGTCACAAGATTAGACTTAGATTTTGAGAAGAGTGTTAAATTAATTCTTCTATTACAAAAATAGGTAATATTTTTCGTAAAAAAATGAATTTGAGGCCATTGTTTTATGAATTTTTTTCTTGATAAAATACCTTTAACTTTGAAAACAAGGTTCAACTTTAACTCTATTAGGAAATGAAGAAACAGCAACAGTTTCTGCGAAATATTAGTTATGCATTAGATATAATCATAATACTAATTGCATATACTTTAGCAAAAAAAATCACATTAAATATTGGTTTACAAGGATTTAATTATAATTTTTTATTATTATCTATTGTTCTATGGTTTTCAATGTCTTTCTTCTCAAAAATTTATATTGAAAAAAGATCTAATAAGTTTTCGGAAGAGATGGTTCAAATTATCTATCATTCCATTTTATTTGTTGTAAGCCTCACTTCTCTCTTATTCTTTTTAAACCTAAATCACAAATTTCCTTCCAAATTTATCATAGTATACATTAACATTTTGGCTTTTTTAGCCATTGTGACCAAATATGGTATTAGGAAAAAAGTTCATGCGAATCTAAACAAAGGTATTTTTTATGACTATGTTTTACTTGTAGGTTCGACTAAAGCAGCGGATGATTTTATTCAAGCTGTTAGAAAATACTACTATTACGGTTATAAATGTATTGGATATATTGATGATCAAAAAAAACAAACCTTAGATGCCGATTATCTTGGTTCATTAAAGAGCTTAAGTAATATTCTACAATCAAAAAATATTGATGAAGTCTTTATTGCATTACCAACTAATGAAAATCAAAAAATACAAAACTGTATTTCAATTTGTGATCAATACAAAATCAAAGTAAGAATATTGCCTAATTTGACTGAAATCACTTCTGGTTCAGTTTACATTAATAATATTGGTTTATTGCCTGTAGTTAATGTGGGCGATTTACCATTAGATAAAACGGAAAATAGATTATTAAAAAGAGGATTCGATATTTTCTTCTCCATTTTATTTTTCTTACTAATTGGAATTTGGATTTTTCCATTAATTGGTTTAATCATAAAATTAACATCTAAAGGACCTGTTTTTTTCAAACAAGAAAGATGGGGTATCAATAATAAAAAAATAATTTGCTACAAGTTTAGATCTATGATCAAAGAAAGTAGTGATATAGATGAAGAGGGTAGATACAATCAGGCGCAAAAAGATGACCCAAGAATTACTTTAATTGGAAGAATTCTTCGAAAAACAAACATGGATGAACTACCTCAGTTTTGGAATGTATTAATTGGCAATATGTCTGTAGTAGGACCAAGACCACATCCAACACAACTAAATTTAGAATCCATGGAAACTGTAGATAACTACATGCTTAGACATAAAGTAATTCCAGGTATAACAGGATTAGCGCAAGTAAATGGATGTAGAGGAGAAACTAAAACTACAGAAGACATGCAAAGAAGAGTAAACTTTGATTTATACTATATTCAAAGATGGAACTTCTGGTTAGATCTTCAAATAATCATTCAAACGGTGATTAATATATTTAGAGGTGACCAAAACGCTTATTAATTTATTTGAATTGAAAAAGCTACTTCTTTTCTGTTTATTTAGTTGTACATTTTTCATATATGTGCGTGCTCAAAATATTTGGGAAAACCCAAATAGCCAAGTGAATGGGTACTTGAATAGAATGGCACAAAAAGGCTTGATTCAATTAAATGATCTAATCAAACCAATCAATAGAGTCGATATTCAATATGCCTTACATGAATTGACTTCAAAATCAGAACTACTTACCCCAATTGAAAAATTAGAATTAAATTTCTATTTACAAGAGTTTAAGCCATTAAAAACTAATGATTCTACTTTACAAGTAATTAAAAAAGATAAAAATAATCGATGGCGTTTTTTTAATATCGTAAATTCAAATTTTGAATTACACGCAGATCCTGTTATTGGAATTAATAGAGTAAGTACAGATAATAAAAATACTAACCAATTAAGTAGCGGTTTTGAGATTTGGGGCTCCATGGGTAAAAATAAAAACTGGGGTTATCAAGTGTATTACAGAGACAATACAGAATCTGGAAATATCACTTCAAATAGTTTAATAGAATCTCCATTACCTGGAAGAATATTAGTAGGGGCTCAGAATAGTAATTCTATCAACTATTCTGATATTAGAGCAAGTTTAAATTATCAATTTAAATATGGAAATATTAGTGTGGGAAAAGATAATTTAATATGGGGCTATGGAGAAAATGGTAATATTGTTCTATCCAACAAAGTACCATCTTATCCATATATTAGATTAGACTATAATCCAATTAAATGGCTCAATTTTAATTACACACACGCTTGGTTAAATTCAAATATCACCGATTCTAGTTTGTCTTATTTAAATAATTCTGGAAGATTAGAGAATGATAAAAGGATACTGTTTGTCCAAAAATTTCTGGCAACCCATAGTATTCAAATTAAACCAATGAAAGGATTAAGTCTGGCAATTGGAGAATCTATCATTTATAGTGACAAAATGGACCCTGGTTTTTTAATTCCTGTAAATCTTTTCAAGTTCTACGATAACAATAGAAGTAATTATCTCATTGAAGCCGGTTCTAATGGACAATACTTTTTCTCCATCAATTCTAGAAACCAAATAAAAAATACACATCTATATGGAACCCTATTTATAGATGAGATAAAAGTAAGTGCCCTCTTGAATCAAAAAGAGAAAAGAAATCAATTAGGTTATACAATAGGAGCCTCAATTACAGATATTTTTATACCCTATTTAACCATTGGAACAGAATACACAAGAGTTAATCCTTTTGTGTATAATAATTTAATTCCAGCTCAAACTTACACATCCTATGGTTTTAGTTTGGGTGATTGGATGGGTAATAATTTTGATAGAACAATTCTTTATGCAAGATATAACCCATTGCCAAAACTACAATTATATGGAAGAGTTCAAAAAATCAGAAAAGGGGGAAACGGGACCATTTATGAACAATATGTAATGCAACCACAACCAGCTATTTTAAATAATTTACAATATAATAAAACAGATTGGTTGATTCAATTAAGATACGAATGGATTAACAACCTTTACCTCAATACATCAATTGAAAGAAGACTAAGCAAAAATACCTATCAATTCGGTATTTCATTTGGTTTATAAGCATTGTAATACTCTTCTATTAATAAAAGACCTACCATTGTCCAAAAGGGGAAAGCTCCCATGGGTCCTTCAAAAAATACATCAAAACTTCCATTAATAATATTAGCCAATAAGATACAAGTAAGACCTAAAATCTTACCAGATAATTTTTTAGTAAACAATGGTTTAAATAATAACCATAACCAATATAACCATATAAAGAAAATAATATAGCCAAACCTTGCTATAATGGTTAAATGAAAATTATGAGGTGATCTAAGGTTTTCATCCACACTGATTAATTCATTTCCTGCTAAACTCATTCCCAAACCCTTACCAATAAAAAAATGCTCTAGGGTAAAACTTTCATTCAATAGCTTGGCCCACCATACCAAACGCCAAACCTTATTGTCTGTTAAACTACCATCAATATCACTACTTACGATCGAACTAAAATTATTAGTTATTTGTGATAAACTAATCGTTCTTCCCTGCGCATCTCCTTCAATTTCAATAGCAGCAAATACACCAAAAACAATAATTGATAGAAAAGGAATAAATTTCAAAACTTTCCTTAAACCATCCGTTATTAAGCTTGTTTTGGAGAAAAAGAAAAAACAGAAAATGCCAGCTAAATATGCAAGACTTCCAGACCTTGTAAAAGCTAATAAAATCAATAAATTAATGAAGATTAAAATTGAATTTAGAATTAGCCAATTCCTGGAATATTTTTCTGTAAAAAGAATTATTAAAATTGAACTAATCAATAAGTGAAGAGATTTATCTCCATTTTTATAAAGAAGAATATGTTGCCCTCCAAAGATTTCAATAGGTGGTAATTTTAAAATCACATAATAAAATAATAAAAAATTTAAAAATAAAACTAAAGGAACCCATTTATAAATTTGTATTAAACTTTCCCAAATAAAATTTAACTCATCTTTGAAATAAAATAATATAATAGCAAACCAAGCATACTGAATAGCTAAAGAATCTCTTATTACATTAAATGTATCATATTTAATCAATCCAAATAAAATATAAATAAATATTATAGTAATTAAAATTATTATGATTATATTTTTTTTATCAAGATGTATTTCAAAAAGCCTTCTATTCAAAAATATTAAAATAACCCCAGCAATCAATAGAACTTCTGCTAAATAAGAGTATGCTATACCTTTATTAAAAAATGCATACATCATCATAATTATAAAATAAGTTCTTATATATATTCTATTTAATAACTGCATGAAGCAAATATTTTATAGATAATTGAAATTGTTGATTAAATTTATCTGAAAATTTAGATGGTTCGTCATACAAAGACCCATCTTCAATCCTAATCCATCTATAATTCATGGCATTAGTATTTGAAAAACTAGCAGATAGCAATAAATTTTTTATAGGCATAAATTGAAGTAAAACTTTTTTATTAATATCTACCCAATATCGATTATAATACCCATATCCAGATTCAGAATTTGGTGAATAATAAACACTAAAATAAAAATCATTATTATGCGCAATTCTTTCAATAACAATGCCAATTCTATTATAGCCTTTATGCCAACTTAAATTAAAACTTTGTCCATTTGAGCCGGGTCCTATTGCTGCACCAATTAGTTGTCCATTATTTGACCAACCCTGTTTTATATTTTTATTTAAATACCAGCTATTCGCTTGACCTCCAACAAATGGACTACCTAAATAAAAAATATTTTCAGGATTCATTAATTGTAATTGTGTAAATTCTAAGTTTAGGTTTAAATAAGACCTTCCCTTTCCAATCAAAAATAATTTATTAGCTCCAAAAATAAAACCTGTTCTTGGATTTTTATCTTTAAAGAATTTCCATGGGTATGCTGCTTCATCTGGTAACCCAAATTCTCCATAAAATTCAGCATGATCCTTAGGCAATGAAAATCTAAACATCATAGAACCAATTATTTGTTGGGTTCTATCTTTACTAAAGAAACTATAAGTCTGATCATAATCATTTTTAGTATTTGCATAATACTGTCTTGAAAATGCATAACCCAAATATAAATTAGGCACCCACTTAGGACGCCAATTAACTGTAATAGCATCAATTTTTCTTTGATCTAAATTCTTAAATACTTTACAAGGTTGACAGACATTTAATAATTCTTGGTCAATATCTGTAAACCTAGTAGTATCTAAAGTACCTGATATAGCACTAAATTCAAAATTTCCAATATTTGTTTTAATTGGATCAACACTATTTAAATAATAATGCCTAAAACCTCCTGCATTATTTGTAAAAATTAAACTATTTATTCTTCCAGGTCCCCACCATATATTTTCTGTTGCATAACCAAAAGTTAGAAACTTTGTTTTAATCCCGATTCTAGACTGCCCAAAACTTGTTGTATCAATTCTTTCAAATCCAAATTGTCGAAAATGATCAATATTATTAGCAACCATCCCAAAATATTTAAACATAAAATTACCGTCCTCAGGATTACCAGCATAATATTCTTGTGGGATATTTTGAACAACTAACTTTTCTGGTTGATAATTGATATCTAGAATTCCTAATTGAAAATTTATTCCAATACTATATCTTTCTTGCCATCCTCTAGAAGGATACATCAAACCATCATTCATACTTTGTGGCAATAATGAATTATTTTGAAAATCATAGCCTATCATCAATGATTTGATTATATTTTTTGGCTTACTATTCAATCTGTTTTGAATATGTTGAAAAGAACTAGTAGATCTTATCAAAAATGAATTATCAATTATTCTTGTAGAATCTTCTTTTAGCTGAAGCATTCTTTGATAATCCATTAAATGAATTTCGTCAAAAAAATTATTTTGAGCAGTATTCCATTTAGATATAAAAATTAAAATAGTAAAAATAAAAACAAATTTTACTACCATAAATAAATAGTATTAAAAAACATAAATATATTTTTACTTGCAAAATCTTTTTTCCATAAATAATTATTTGACTGTACAAATTCAATGTTTAAATTAAATAATAAATTTCTATAATTACGTTTAACTAATATTCCATATGAAAAGTCACTCCAATTAATTGGCTTGGTATTTGAATATAAATTTAAATAACCGGTTGGGGCATGATCCAAATGCTGTAATTTAAACCCTATTTTATTTTTAAAATTATTAAAACTAACGCAAAATGATTGAATATTATTACCCCAACCAGAACCAGCACCTAATATCTGATTCTCATTAGTGTACCCCTCTTTCAATTGTCCATGTACATACCAATTACCGGCATTTCTTTGCAAATAACTTGGCGTCTGTGACATTCTAGTAGCTTCAAATTCAATATTTATATAGGTCTTAGAATTGATATATTCTAATTTTCTGAATCCAATAACAGAAGATGAAGAATGTGAATTATCTAAAATTAAATCTCTACTGTTTGATTTGCCATCATTCCAGCCATATTCAAAATATAATTCAGCATGCTCTTTTGGAAATATATATTTTACAAAACCGCTTAAAATCTGATCAATAGCTTCTGCATTATCTTGGTATACATTTCTAAATAACGGTAGGGTTACTGGAATATAATCTCTGATAAAATTTTTACTAGGAGTTGTTCTAGTAAATTGATGAAATACCCTATTAGCCCCTAAATAAAAATTCTTTAAAAATATGGGACTATAAGTTAAAGTTAACATATTGATATACCTTGTATTTTGACTAATTTCATCTTTTCTTAAATTTTTATTTTCAAATCCTTGTGTAGAATTTTGTGTTAATGTTGCTCCATAAATCGATAATTCAAAACTTCCCAATATAGTTCTAATTGGTCTAATACTATTTAAACCGACATGTTTAAAACCTTGGGCGTTATTACTCATCAATAAAGAACTAATAATTCCTGGACCTCGCCAAATATTATTTGATCCAGCAATAATACTTAATGGTCCAAAATCTATTCTTAAGCTACTTTGACCCAAAATTAATTTATTCAAACTTGGTGTTACTTCCCCCCAATTATTTCCAAATTCATAATTTTTAGACCCTGTTTGAAAATACTCTGGTCTTAATGTCAAATGAATATTTCTCCAATGCATATACAAACCTCCACTTGCCAAGTATTGATATCCATTAGAAAAACTCAGTGGGCCATCGTTCCACCCATAAGGATGATGTGAATTGTATTTTTGTAGAAAATTTACTGGGAGTAATTGAATATCAAAATGTTTTTTATGAACTAAGTGTCCATTATTTACTAGACTTGGATCAATGGCTTTTAACAAACTATCATAAGAAACCGTTTTCGGTAAGATATACGGTCTTATGGTTAAAGAATTGTCAGTTGGTAATTTACCTAATAATTGAAGGTCTCTGATATTTTCATCAAAATCGGTATAGCCCACCGCAATTGGCATTGCATTTTCATTCTTAGTAAAAGGTTGCTCTTTTTTGTATTTAAACCAATGATTGGGATTAAAGATTTTATTGGTACTATCTTTTTTGAATAAAGGCTTAAAATGTGGCATGCCAAAATGAATATTGGGCAAACTAAATTTCTTTTGAGCAGACAATGGCTTACTTGCTAGCAAACCCACTAGTAGTATGAATATAAAACTATAAAAAGGGGGGCTTTTAAAACGCATGCTAATCACTTAACAAAGTTAAAACCTATTCACTACAAATAGCTTTTTTTTGAAATATTTGTGTTCAAATAATTTAATACCTTTACCACTATAGTCAAATTTACATGAAATTATCGGTTGCCTTTATTGTATACAATGGTTCCAACTTTATGGAGCAGCAATTAGACTCTATTTTAAACCAAACAGTTAAAGTAGACGAAATTGTGGTATGTGAGGATAATTCAACAGACAATACAAGGGAAATTTTGGAGAAGTACAATAAATCCAACCCTGGCTTATTCAAAATATTACACAATACCCACAACCTGGGTTCCAATAAAAACGCAGAAAAAGCCATACAGCATTGTACTGGAGATATTGTATTCTTATCAGACCATGACGACGAATGGCTTCCCAATAAAGTGGAAAGAACTCTTGAGTATTTTGAACAAAACCCCAAAATGTATGGGGTATTTTCAAATGGTTACTTAATGAATGCTCAGTCTGAAATTGATACCCAAAATGCCTTATGGGATTCAATGAGTTTTCCTTTTGAGCAACTAAAAAATAATCCAGTACTTTTAATAGAATATATTAATACCAACGAAAATTGTGCTACTGGGGCTGCTATGGCGTTTAGAAGAAACTTGGCTTTCTTGGACCAACCTTTTCCTTCTATTAAATTTTTAATTCACGATAGATGGATTTCAATGAATCTATCCAATGATAATAGTTTGGGATATATAGAAGATAAATTAATTAAATATAGATTACATCCTAAGCAAGAAACGGGTGGGAAGAAATCGGAGATGCAAAAGTATATTCAAATGAATTGGGACTTATTAAATAACCAAATTCATGTAGATAATTTCAAAGACATGAAATATATTTTAAACAGAATTGAAATTAATATGCATGTGCAATATCAGATAAAAAAGTACTCTCAAAAATTATACAATAATACAGATTGGATTAAAATATTAGAAGAGAAGCATGCTGTCTATTTGCAGTATGCCTATAAGAAATTTCCTCTATTAACTTTCTTGAGATCTATTAAGAAAATATTCAGTCCTACTTTCTCTCGATAAAATCGTTGATATATACTTTGATATAACTCTCTTTAACTAAGAACATATGGTATATAAAAAACCATACTGCAGATATAATGATAATTGTGGTAAGTCTTAATACAGCATCTGCAATAATGGTTTTAAAAATAAGTGAAAATAAAATATAAGGTATTACTGATACTAAAGCATTTACAAACATTTTAGTCAAACCACCAATTTTAAAATATTGTTTAGTGTAATATATAAATGCTAAACAAACAGATAGCTCTGTAAAAAGTATGGTAATGGCTTCTCCCACTTCTTTAAATTGAGGGACCAATAATAAAGATAAAATAATACTAATCACCATACCTATAATAGCAGAATACAATATCTGTCTATCTTTTGAGAAAGCGCTCAATATTTGAAAACCAAATATAGAAGAAAGACTAACAATTAAAATTAAAGGGGCTGTTATTTGCAAAGGCAGTATGGCTCGATCAAAACTGGTACTAAATAATAGGTGCACTATTTCTTGTGCACACAATATTAAAATAGTAACTGCCGGAATAGAGATACTAATTAATACAAAAAAGACCTGTCTAATATATTCTTTAAATTTTTCTATCTCTCCATTTTGAAATAATCCAATTAAACTTGGAAAAATAGCAACTGTTATTGCACTAAATACTGCAATAATTAATTTGTTCAATTTTAAAGCTGTAGAATAATAACCCACACTTTCATTATTAGCTAAGAAACCTAATAGAATAGTATCTAGTGAAAAATATATACTAATAGAAAAAATAGTTAAGAACAAATATAATAATGGTCTTAAGTGTTTTCTTAAATCTAAATTTTTGTAAATATTACCATCAATCGTAATAAGCTTTCTAAGACTCTGATAATTAATCATAGCAATTAAAACATTCAGACCCACTTGCATTCTCATATAGTTCACATAATCAAGCTTTGACTTAATTAATATGAATACAAAAATGATAAAGAAGAAACGAATAATGAATTGCCTAATGGCTATAAACCTAAACTGATCCATTCCATTAAAAAACCATTCTAAGTAAAATACCTGCAATACAAAATACATCACTGTCCAATAGAACAGTTCTTTTTCCTCCATCAATTGAGGAACAAAATGAATACTTGCAATAAACAACACAGAAAGTCCAATGGTACAAATCAAATTAATGGTAAAAATCTCTGTAAATAACTTAGTTCGCTTTGCTAATTGGTTTTGTAATTTGGCAATCTCTCTAATACCATAAATGGGTATACCCAATGCGGCCAACATCACAAAATACTTGGCCATACTTTCTGCAAAGTTTAATGCACCCACATGTTCTGGACCCAAGGTTCTTGCCAAATATGGAAAAGTGATCAAAGGAAAGAAAACCTGTGAAATGGCTAGCAATACATTATAAAAAATACTGTTCTTTACAGACATGGCTTAAAACTAATGAAAATCTAAGAAAAATAAGCTTTTATGCTATTTCTTATATTCAATACAAATAAGATAATACTTCTTTTAAAATGATAGCCAAACTTATCCTTTCTTATATAACTGCCCTTGTCCCAAGTAGTGATAATCTCTCTACAAATAGTTCCTACTTTAATTTGATTTGGATCAATAAATTGCTTGAATATATCAAAAGGAGTAGAAATTTTATTGGTTTGCTTTAATAAATACTTTGCAGTTGGTCTATTAATAGAATACCCATAAGCACAATAAATTGTATTAATTAGGGGCTCCCCAATAGTATATGCTTCAATATATTCTTGAATAGTTGATCTCTTAATTTTTGCATTTCCTTCCCAAGCTCCCCAGAAGAAAATATCATAAGCTTCGCTCATTTTTTTAAACTGGCTAGACAATAGCTCAAAATTGAGTATTCTACTATCTGACTCTAAAACCAAAAAATGTTCTTGATCATTGTTGGCCGCCTTAACTATTTTTCTCAAAATATTTCGATGTCCAATTAGGCAAGCAATTTCAGTGGCCATTAAGGCATTTCCAGTTCTTTCTTTTGATTTTTGTATGAGTTTATCTAAAAATGGGATTCTTGTTGAATTAGGATAGATAGATTCAGAAATAGTAAAACTGCTAAATTGCTTACTCATTGCTTCTACCCTCTCAGTTCTGTCCTTTTCTTTAGGAGAGTATAATATATAGGTTTGAATATTGGCAATTTCCATGAATCTATAAAACTATTTTATATTCCTCAAAAGTACCAAATGATTGATTGGCTAATGCAAATGGAGTGATAAATAATTGATTAAAACCCTTTGGATACAAAATAAAATGTGGCTTATTTAACAAATTAGCTAAATGTATAGGTAAACTATCTGCTCCAATGATAAAATCTGCATCTTGAATCATTTTTAATAATTCATCAAAATTATTATATGAAACAGAATGCTTATTTGTTTGAGTTTTAAAATATGCTACTTGAACAATATGTCCTTTGTTGGTTTGATCCTGAATTATTTTATCCAATACATCTGAAGGAATATTTTTGGCAGGCAACCTTGAGTCCGGAAATATCAACAGTTTTTTGTTTTTATTAATGGTATTATTTTCTAATATTTCTAGATGCTCGTATGTTGAATTTTCGAAAAATTGATCATAAGTATTGTATACTTTTTGATCTTCGATGATATGTTTGAATTTTTTCCCAACAAAGAAATTGAACCAAGTAATTCTTTTATCTTGTTCTATATAATCTTGCCCTTCTTTATTAGGATTTACTTTTAAATAAGTCTTAATTGATTGAATCTCATCGAAGCAATATGTGCTAAAGAAAAACTTATTGGTAAAAAATCTTAGAAGTGTTTTATCTATTCCGAAATCTACAAATTTAATTTGTATAGCATCGAAGTTTACAAATTGCTGTAGCGAAATAAACAATGGTTGCAGATGAGAAGATGCTACTAATTTGTATTGGCTTTTTTTATTACTTCTTAATAGTGATTGTAATAAAATTGTAAAATCACCATATGCCCTTAATACAAATATGCGGTGCATTTAAGAATTAGTTTTCTGTATACTTATACAAAGCATAAAAAAGAGAAATCACAAAGCCAACAGCAAAGCCGATTAGCATAAAATATCTAGCAGGAGTTCTTTGGTCAAATAAAGGGAACTTTGGAGCATCTAAAACCTGAATTACAGGCATCTGATTAATCAATGACAATTTTAAAGTTTCTAAATTTTTAACAACTTCTGCGTACAAAGTATTAGAAACTGTTTTATCTCTTGTAGCTGCTTCACTAGATGAAGTATTTAACTTAATGCCCGTATTTGCATTAAGTAATTTTAATGAATTGTCTAATTCAAATGATTTTTTATAAATGCCTGTTAAACTGCTTTCTAGAGAGTCTGCCTTTCTTTGAATCTTTTCTATGCTTCTAGATAAATTCCCCGTTTTAATATCTATATATAAATCACTTGTTTTCTTCATCAATCTTTCTTCAAATATTTTTGAAAAAACCTGATCGCTCGAGCTTACTTCTAAAGTAATAATAGAACTTTTTTTATTCTTCTTTTCTACATTCAAATTTTTATTAATAGCAGTATACATCAAATACAGAACACTATCTTGAATTAATGTATGCTTACTATTTTCTTCTAATCCTGAAAAATTTAAAGTTTTAGAAGTGATATTCTTTTTGGCAAATGATTTATCCATTCCAGAAATGGTAAAATAATAATCCGCTATAGTTTGGCCTTTTTGTGGAATGTCTTCTTCTATTTTGGACAACAAAACCTTCTCGATAATTGCTCTAGATTTCATAATTTCTAGAATATTATCTCCATCAAATAAACCTGCACCACCACCAGTTAATCCACCCACATCAATACCAAATTGAGAAGCCAATCCCGATAAGCCTCCACCTCTACTTCCAGATTTATCTTCCACTATAAAAGTAGCAGTTGCCTTATAAGAAGAGGGTTGCAATTTGCCATAGATTAAACCAACCGAGCTAGTGATAATAGTAATGATGGCAATAAGCTTCCATTGACCTATAAAATAGGATATGAAACGCTTGATGATTTCTTTCAATTCAGGATACTTAATGGTTTGTGGACCCGTATTCGCCATATTGGTTTTATTATTGCAAATATATAAAATATATTCCCTTTGACCTATCTATAACTAAGATCTACTATTTCCTTATAGATATTCTTCAGCATGCCTTTTACTCTCTTTAGCTTCTTGAAAATGGAAATACCTCTATAATATCTTACAGCAATGATTCTGTTCATAAAATCTTGATCAAACAATGCCTTATTGGCTTCTATCAATTCTATTGCCCTTGATCTAATATGGTTGATATTATCAAAATTAGACTTGCCATCTGAATAGGTTCTATCACCTGATTGAACTGGTCTGCAATGTTTTATTTGAATAGCATGTACAACAGCAGTATTGGTCATTTGATGAATCACTTGCAATACCGGCATCATATATACATCTATCCCCTGACCAGTGATGGTTTCATTAAAATATTTACCAGCCGCTTTGTACAATTCTTCTCTGTATACCGGGAACATAATTTCTACCCAGTTTTCTTTTTTTATTTGATAGCCTGTTTTATGGGTAAACTGTCTGTGATCAAAATAACTATCGTGTGTGATACTAGGTTGGAAAATATCTAAATGATTGATTTTTCCAATAAACAATAGTTTATTTAAATCTGAATAGCTAGTGTAAATATCATCATCTATCACCCCAATATATTCGTATCTCTCTTCATTGTTTGGATATAAATATTTGTATACTTCATAAAATACCTGCCCTTTATTTTCTGTTCTAGTAGAGACAAAATGCTCTGGTGATAAGTGTTTGATTAAGTCTGAAGAAGCTTTAGCACTATGATCAAATATCAATAAATCAAAATTTCTTTGAGTGTCTTGTAATACATATTCTAAAGGCTTTGAGACCCCATCCCATGTAATAACTATCAACGATCTATTGGAGTTCTTTCCCATTATTTTTCTATTTGATAAACAGCAAATGATTTATTGAGCCCTAAGAATTTTTCGGTATATAACATGCTTCCTTTAAATAAATGAGTAAACTCTGTTTTTGACAAAAGTCTTACTTCCTTTACTAACGAAATTGCTGCTTCTTTATTTTTCGCTTTTGGAATATGTCCTAAATTAAAATGCTGTGTTAATAAAACTTGTAAGCCAAAAGGCAAAAACTGAAAGAATGGAAATACCCAATGTGGTTCAATGGGGAAGTATTTATTAGGGGTTTGAATAAAGAAACTTTTGCCCACTCTAATAGTCTCTTTGGCCATTTTTTCCTGCTGTTCTAGGGTAAATAAATGCTCTATTACCGAGTTTGAATAGACCAAATCGAAGCTTTTATCTGCAATTCCCTCTAAATTGGTTGCATCCCCTTTGATGGATGTAAAACCAGGGGTGCTTACTTCGGCTTTATATAGGTTCAAAAGCACTATTTCTATCTGATCTCCCAAGACTAAACCCTGGTTTTTCCAATAATCCTCAGTACCCCCAATATCTAGTATTTTAACCTTTTTTTGCGTTTGGAGCATCCCATCCAATAGGGCTTTAAAAAATCCAAACCTTTTGGCCCTAAAATAATTTGAAATTGCAGCTTTCATTCGCTCAAAACTATTGAAAATCAGACAAATTAAGCCCAAAATAGATCAAAAAAAACACCTATATGACTGATTTTTAGGCCTATTAGCGTAATTTTGGCCACAATTGTTCGAATAAAGCATTATTTAATGAAAAAAGTTATCGTTTTAGGAGGAGGAGGTTTTATTGGTGGGCATCTTGCCAAGAAATTAAAGAACCAAGGTTTTTTTGTTCGCGTGGCCGATATTAAGAAGCATGAATACATGGCGCATGAAGATATCTGTCATGAATTTATTCAATGCGACTTAGCCGATCCTCGTGCAGTGGAAGAAGTGATTTTTGAAGATTGTTATGAATTATATCAATTAGCTGCAGACATGGGTGGTGCAGGTTATATTTTTACTGGCTTAAACGATGCCAATGTAATGACCAATTCAGCATTGATTAATTTGAATGTAGCAAAAGAAGCGGTGAAGAAAAAAGTACAAAAGGTTTTTTATTCTTCTTCTGCATGTATGTATCCAGAGCACAATCAATTAGATCCAACCAATCCTAATTGTGTAGAGAGTTCTGCATATCCTGCTAATCCAGATTCTGAATATGGTTGGGAGAAATTATTTAGTGAAAGAATTTTCTTAGCATATCATCGCAATTTTAATTTAAATGTGCGTGTAGCCAGATTTCATAATATTTTTGGACCACAGGGTACTTGGAATGGTGGTAAAGAAAAAGCGCCTGCAGCTATGTTGCGTAAAGCAGCTGAAACTGCTGAGGGTGGTGAGTTTGAAGTATGGGGAGATGGTTTACAAACAAGAAGCTTCTTATATATTGATGAATGTTTAGAAGCGGTAGAGCGTTTTATGAAAACTGATTTTGTTGGCCCAGTAAATATTGGTTCTGAAGAAATGGTTACTATTAATCAATTAGCACAAATGGCCATTGATATTTCTGGAAAGAAAATTGGTATACACAATATTGCTGGTCAAGAATTTATTGATAAGTACGGATTCAAATGTCCTTTAGGCGTTAGAGGTAGAAGATCTGATAACGATTTATACCGCAAGAAAATGGGTTGGGAAGTTTCTGAACCATTGATTGAAGGAATGCGCAAGACTTATACATGGATTAAGGAGCAAGTGGATGCTGCTGCTGCTTCAGCGAAATAATTCTAAATACTTAGTTACAATTTCTTTAAACTACAATTATGATGTCTCATCAAAAATCAACGGTTCAAATTACGGGCGTTGATATTTTTGTGGGGAATAATGATTTGTTTGCCGCGGAGTTGATTGATAGTGTTGTAGGAAATATTGATAGCGCGGGCAAGAGTGCTGGCGCGAACCGCAAGGTGAGCGCAACAAGTGCACACGGCTTGGTATTTGCAAGCAAAAACCCAGATTTTAAAAATACCTTAGAGCAATTTTATTATAATCTTCCAGATGGCATGCCCATTGTTTGGGTGGGTAGATTGAAAGGCCATAGCCAAATGCAAAGATGCTCTGGCGTAGATATGTTTGAAGTAGTAATGAAGAAAACTGCTGCACATAATATCAAACATTTTTTCTGTGGAGGCAAAGAAGGCGTAGCTGATCAATTACAAAAAGCTTCCGCAAAAGATTTAGGTAACGCCAATGTGGTAGGAACTTATAGTCCTCCATTTAGATTAATGACTGAAGAAGAGTTTGCTGCACTTGGGCAACAAATTAATGCTAGTGGTGCCAATGTAGTTTGGATTGGATTAAGCACTCCAAAGCAAGAAGTATTTGCAACATCACTCGCAAAACATTGTTCAGTAGATTATATAATCACCGTTGGTGCAGTATTTGATTTTTTCACAGGCAACTTAGAACGCGCTCCGCGTTGGATTCAAAATATAGGATTAGAATGGTTCTATCGTTTATTAAAAGAACCTCGCAGATTATTTTCTAGATACTTTGAAGTAGTGCCAGGATTTATCGCACTCAATTTGAAAGAATTATTTTCTAAAAAATAATTACTTCGTCAATCGATGCATCGTTAATGCTGCTCTCTTAATTAAAAAAGGTAATTCATTTAAGTTAATCGTTTCTCCTACTGCATGCGCTCCTTTTCCAGAGGCGCCTAGTCCATCTATACAATCTACATAAGCTGCGATATAACTAATATCACCAGCTCCTCTAGATCCTGGATCTCCAGCTACAGTAGCACCCAATCCCATATCCACAGTTACACCGCTAATGATATTTAAGATTTTGTCATTGCCTTCTGTTGGGGCCATGCTAGGGATGCCGTCTTGGAAAGTGATTTTGGCGCGCGCGCCTGTTAGATTATTATTGTTAACGATAGTACTCATCACCGCGCGCGCCTTATTCTTTTGTTCCTCTGTCAAAAATCTTAAATCTCCAATCACTACCGTGCTGGGTGCGATGATATTGGTTTTACCAATAGTGCTTCCAAAAGATTTAGCATCGTCGTATTGCATATCAGATCCACCAATAAATAAGCCTGGATTAAAAGTCAAGTATTTTTCTTGACTCAATTGTTCTCTAAAACTATTTAAAATTCTAGCAGCTTCATAAATCGCACCATAGCCTGCATAAGGTGTAAACACGCCACTGCTATGACCCGTCTTTGCATTTACTTCTAATTTCCAACCACTAGCACCTCTTCTTGCAGTAGCCACTGATCTTAATCCATTCGCTCCTTCAAAAGCCAATGCTACTTCTGCTTTTTTAGCTCGTTCAATAAAATCTCCTCTACTCACTTCTCTAGGATATCCAGCATGTTCTTCATCTCCGGTAAAGTAAGCAGTGATCGCTGCGTCTTTTAATAATCCCTGTGCTTGCAATGCTTGTAAAGCAATAATCATTACCACATCTCCTCCCTTCATATCATTAGCTCCTTGACCTGTAGCAGTTGAATCATTGATCATCGTGAAAGGATTCGCAGGCATATCTGGTTCAAACACCGTATCCAAATGACCAATTAAAAATAATTTCTTACCCTTTGATTTCTTTGAATTATTCACTGCTGGCGTACTCGCTACCAAATGACCTGCACGCTTTAAAGAGTCTGGCATACTAATCCATTCTGTTTGCATACCTGCTTTCTCTAATTCTCTTCTATAGATAGCGCCAACTTTTTTAACCCCCTCAATATTTAAAGTACCACTATTTACATTCACCGACTCTTTCAATAGCTCAATCGCTCTTGGCATATTGGCATCAATATACTCCATCAACTTTTTCTCTTCCTTCGTTAACTGCGCCTGCGCATTGGTAAAAGACAATGCTACTAAAATAACTACTAGTAATTTTTTCATAAAATGAGTTTAGAAAATAAACTTAGAATTGCACTACAAGTTAATGAATTTTGGCATGACTATACACTAGTCAAATACCAAGGGTACGTTAACTTTTATACTAAAGTTGCGTCCCATATTAAATACGCCCATTCTTCCGGTTGCTTCGTTAATGGATGTGTATTTTAATCTGCTCAAATGATTTTGATAAGCTATATCGGTTAGGTTCTGCGCCACCAAGGAGATAGACAAAATAGTTTTTCCATTTTGTTGTATCTGTGTACCTGCACCCAAATTAATTAAGGTATATCCTGGGGTATTGGTTTCTGTATTATATCCTGTAAAGGCATTGTTTTGTGCAGCTACCTGATCAAACTGTATACTGAAATAAGTATTCTTTGTGTCTTTGATAAAATGATCCAACTCGTACCTGCATTCTGCGATCCATCTAAATGGAGGAATACTTGGCAAATTAAAACTATTGTCCACTGCTTGATCAAATCTTCCTCTTACATAAGAAAAGGTATTTTCAATATGCAATCCATCTAATGGGTGAGGATGCAAATCCAAGCTTGCTTCTGCACCATACAATTTGGCATTGTTTTGTTGGAACTCGAAAAATTGGAATCCTTGATTATGTTGTATAAAATTTGGATCCACTCTTAATGGTATGGCCGTCAATATTTTTTGATAAAAAATATAATCATTCACCATATTGTAAAACACATTGCCTGCAAAAGAGACATGCTCATTGCTCCACTCTGTGCCTAGATCAAATTGTATACTTTTTTCTGATTTTAAACTAGTGTTACCTAATTCATATCTGTTAGTTCCCTCGTGCGCACCATTGCTTCCTAACTCGGCCATATTGGGTGCTCTATATCCTTTGGCGATATTTAATTTATAGACCCAATTATTTTTGGCTTCGTAAGTCATACCAAAAGAACCTGCCATCGCACCATAATCTTTTTGTACTTTAAACCCATCTTGTACAAACTCCACTGCTTTTTTATCCACCCTCACGCCTCCGCTATAAGTTAGCTGATGCGCTCTTTTTTGTGTGTAGAAAAACAATCCTGCATCTACTGTCTTATAAGCAGGAATCAACACTTCTACTCCTTTGTTTTTATTTTCTTGTTGCATTCCATTGACACCAATAGTATGCTTCCAATTATTTTTTTCTGGTAATAAATATTGAAATGAATAATTAAGCGTGCCTAAATCAAAATACAAACTCTTCTCTTTTGGATCTTCTACATTACCAAATTCCATTCGCTCGTTTCTTTGGTAAGCCATATTGGCCTTGATTCTTCCAGTACCCCACTTAATAGAATTATCCAATGTGTATTTGGTATGCTTTACTTTTTGATAAGGGATATCTGTAAACTGCTCTACAAAACTTCCATCTGTATTTCTTTCTCCTTCAATCACGCCAAGTTGTTGATTAAACTGACTTACAAAAAAATGTGTGTATCCCCATTCTTTCTCTACGCCTGTATACATGCTTCCATTCAACTCTTTAAATTGTGAGTTAGCAACATATCCGTCGTATTTGTTTTTATAGGCACTTGCATCTTTGAAGGATCCATTAATACCCCACACCCATCCTTTATTATTTCCTGCAAAATCTACATGCGAACCTTTTAAATTATTATTGGATTGATAGTTTGCAAAAATATTTCCTCGCACTGCACCTTCAGGCACTGGCACATTAGACACTACATTGATCACGCCACTCAATGCTTCACTTCCATAAATGATACTTGCTGGTACTTTTAAAATTTCTGTTCTGCTTACATTGTACTCATCTATTTCTATTCCGTGTTCATCTCCCCATTGTTGTCCTTCCTGTCTTACACCATCATTCAATACAACTACTCTATTGTATCCAAGTCCTCTAATAATTGGTTTTGAAATAGCAGGACCTGTACTTAATTGTGTAACACCCGGCGTTTTAGATAAAGCATCTACAAAATTGGTAGCAGCGCCTTTGAATAAATCTTCTTTCTTTAATATACTTATAGGAGTGGGTGTTCTCTTAGTTGAAGTTGCTCTTAAAAAACTGGTAACAGTTACATTAGAAGCTTCCACTGCCGTTCTACTTAATTTAAAATCGTGGTTGATATTATTATGTATCTCTACAGTGTTAGCAGTTATCGCATAGCCAATAAAACTTGCTTCCACCACATAACTTCCCTCTGCAATGGTTAATTGATACGCACCTTTATTATTGGTGACCACACCTTTTTTGATATCTGGAATATATACCGATGCCCCTTGTAAGGGTTGACCGGTTGTGCCATCGGTAACAATGCCTTTTAAAACATAGGTTTTGGGACCTTTTTGTGCTTCAACAAATTGGGTACTAAATAGGCTGGCTAATATGAATAAGTAGATGGCTCTCATGGGTTTCTATATCCTCACAACACAAAGTTAACCCAAAATATTTGGTGGTATGGGTATTTAAGACTATTTTTGATGTTCAAACATTGATTTAAATCACATTAAAAAATCTCATATTATGAAATTATTAGATGCATTGAAATGGCGTTATGCTGTTAAGAGAATGAATGGTGCTAAAATCCCTTCAGAGAAATTGAACAATATTTTGGAAGCAATTCGTTTTGCGCCAAGTTCTTTTGGTTTAACTCCTTACCAAGTTTTGGTAATTGAAGACGAAGAGACTAGAAAAAAATTAACTCCTCATTTTTACAATCAACCACAAGTAGTAGAATCTTCTGCATTAGTCATTTTTGCAGCTAAGACAACTATTAATGAAGCTACAGTTGCTGAGTACATGCAAGAAATTGCAGATCAAAGAGGTGTACCTGTTGATGCATTAAAAGATTTTGCAGGATACATTAATGGTTCATTAGCACATCAGTCTGATGAGCAAAAAGCGATCTGGGCTTCTAAGCAAACATACATTGCTTTAGGTTTTGGTTTAGTCGCTGCTGCTAGCGAAGAGGTAGATGCTACACCAATGGAAGGTTTTGATCCTGCAGCTGTTGATGCTGAATTAGGATTAGCTGCACATGGTTTACATGCAACTGTTGCAATGACTTTAGGTTTTAGAGATGCTGCAAATGATTATTTATCTGCTGCAAAGAAAGTTAGATTCACTGCAGAGAAATTATTTATTAAAAAATAATTCAATGAAGAGTCTCTCGGGACTCTTCATAATAATATTCCTCAAAGAGTCTGCGACTCTTTGCCTTAAGCAAGCAATTGGAATGAATGATGTGGCGGCCCTCCGGGCCGCCATTCTTTTTTGTATTAAGAAATAGCGTATAAATACTCTATTTATGATGAACAAGAGTGAATACATTAGACCCATCATAAAAGTATTCTATGAAAAACTTTAATACGCTTTTAATCATCATTGTCTTAGGATATATTCTAAGTGGTTGTAAGAAAATGGAAGTAGGGTTGCCTGCAAGTATCAATATACCTGAATCCCTTTCTCGAGATAGTAATTTTAAAGTACTAGTCCAACTTGAAATTGCATTAAAAGATAAAATAATAGCAGAACAAATTAATTCAAGCTCTATGAATGATCCTAAGCTAGTCAAATATTTAACCCAATTCAATACTGAATATTATAAAGCCTGGAATAAGTTAAAAAACAGATATGGCAATATGAATGAGCAAGACATTAAAGATGCTAGCAAAACCTATTTTCAACAAGAAAAGCTTTTCGCTATAAATGAAAATAAGATTCAATCCAATAGTATACAAGCAAACGCGATGAACCATTGTAGTTGGGGTTATGATTTATGTATTGCCGGCGTAACTGCTGGTGCCATAATTTGTCACTCAAGTTGTATTGGAGGCACTGCTGGATTTGGTGCACCTGTATGCTTATTGCTTTGTGGTACCATTCAAGTAGCAGCTGGTGCACAATGCATGAATAGTTATTGTGACTTTAATAAATAAAATATGAAACAAATTTTAAACCTAATCTTATTAGTGTATGTGATTGTATCTTCTATCAATTTAAGGTTGATCATATCCACTGATAGAGGACTATATGCCTATGTGATTACTAATATAACACTACTATTGATAGTGCTCTATTTAAACAGAAAAAAAGATTAAACCTATTCTGCTTTTAACACAGGTGTTCTTGGACCAATACCATTTTCGTTAAATGCTTCTATCTGAAAATAATAAGTTTGATCTTTCTCTAATGCATTTAAATAATATTCACTAGCACTATATACCATCACACTATTGTATAGCTTATTAGGATCCGTTCCAAAGTAAATATGGTATCCTGTTGCATTTGGATTTTGTGCCCACTTTAACCAAACATTTCTTCTTTCACTATCTCCTCTCAATGGCACAAAATTTTTCACTGTTCCAGGATCCTTACCACTGCCTTTTCCAAATATGCGTAATCCGCTAATCGCAAATTTTCCATCTGGCACATGGATATTCACCATCTTCACAAATATTGCTTGTATTGGTTTCTCTAAAACAACATAATCATGAGGTACATCTTTTGTATTCTTTGATTTGTCGATTAACAAAGTCCACTGCTTTCCATCATTGGATGCATACACTTGATATTGATGATAAATATTGGTATACTTTCCCATTAATTCAGAACCTTCGTCTGCATAATTAATTTGTATGGCTTCAATTGTACTAGTCGCTCCTAAATCTGTTTGGATCCACTCTCCTTTATTACCAGTCGTGGCAGACCAATATGTTTTGATATTTTCATCCACTGCATTGTTTGCTGTGAAGGCACTCAATGTACTAGACACTTGCACAGGCTTGTTATAGTTTAATAACATCCATCCTGTAAACTGTGATTCATCATGATTCGCTTTGGCATTAGGAATATAATGCGGATAATCTCCATAAGCTGTATTGCTATATAATAAGCCATCCTTGTCTATCTGTGCTGGCCAGATACCGTTTCTTCTTTCAAAATTATTCTTCACGCTTATCGCTATTGTTGAAATATGCCACCACTGTTTGTAAACATCTTGATAAGTCGCTCCATGTCCCGCACCTCTTGCAAAGCCGCCTGGCTTATAAGAGAAAGGATTGTGTTTTTGATAAGTGAATGGTCCTAAAGGTTGATCGCTCACATACACACCATCTCCGTAACCACTAAACTCTGTACCTGGTGCTCCGTATTGTAAATAATATTTTCCGTTATGCTTGTTCATCCAAGCGCCTTCCATAAATGGTTTTAAAAAGGTGTTGTCTTGATGTTCTCCAAAACGCTCCCATCCATGCACACTATCTACTAAACGGATCAATGATTTTTTTTCTCCAATTGGTGCAAATGTTTTTCTATCTAACTCTTGTCCATAAATAGGATATAAATTACTTGAGCCATGATAGATATATAAACGATTATCATCATCCACAAATAATCCTGGATCCCAAGCACCCACTTTAAAACTATCTACCGCAACATGCCATTCATCTTTTGTTGGATTAGTACTATACCATAAACTAAAATTCTTTTCATAAGTTGAACCAATCACCAATAAACTATCTCCCAATACCAAACTTGCTGGTGCACATAATTCATCATACACATTGTTCCATGGTCTTAAAAATTTTCTTGGAACAAAATTCCAATCCTTCATATCATTACTCCACCAATAACCCCATTGGTTGGTACTAAACATAAAGTACTTGTCCTTATAAACACTTATGATTGGATCCGCAGTTGCACGATGCTTTCCATTTTGTACAAAATTCGGAATCGGACAATAACCGTAATCTATATTGATAGGATTACAATATGTAGCTTGACGGTTCGCAGCGGTTGGTGCTGTTTGAGCTTTTACTTGTTTGCTCGTTCCAATTTGAAAGCATAGGCATAATACTACAGGCAAGATCAATCGTTTCATAGTGCTGGTTTGATCTTTAAATATACCTAATTATTTATTGAACATATTGTCTAAAATGTATATCTAAATGGAGTATAAATACCTGATTTTGAGGCAAATGGATCAAATATATTTAATCTTCATTCAAAAATTAATGATTTATGCGCACAAATTCAATATATGCGTATTTTTGTAGTGTACTAGCAATCAATACTATGAAAGCAAGATTGAATTTAACCATTGAGCAATCCCTATTGGAGGAGGTGAAGTTATACGCTAACCGAAAAAATACTAGTGTATCTGAACTGGTGGAGGAATACTTTAAAGTAATAACTCAAACTAAGAAACAATCCTTAGTAGATTTATTAAGATCCTTACCAAAACCAGATATTGACGAGAATTTTGATTGGAAAGAAGAATATTATAAAGGCAAAATGAAAAAATATGGCTTATAAAATATATTTTGATGTTAATGCTCTTTTAGATCTTACACTTCTTAGAAATAATCACAACGATATTGAAATAGTAATCAAAGAAGTAGAAAAAGGCACTCTAAGGGGTTTTGTATGTGGAGCAACCATACATACCATATCTTATTTTTTGATTAAGAAATATAATATCGACAAAACAAAACAAATCTTATTGAATTTGCTTTCATTTATATCTATTGTAGATCTTCCTAAAGAAGATATTCAAAAAGCGTTATTTATGAATCTTAAAGATATTGAAGATGCAATTCAAGTTCAAACTGCTTTAACTTATAAGATGGATTATTTTTTAACAAGTGATAAGCAATTAATAAAAGCTTCAAGTGAAACTATGCCCATATTAAATGCATCTTCATTTTTAAAAAGAATTTCTGCAAATTAAGCCCCAACCTTATTCAACATCCAAGATTTAAAGACACCAAAGCTTGCACCCATTGGGATAGCTACTTTTTCCTTGTCTAATAAGAATTGAACAGAAGCAGGCACTTCAATAGTTTGTCCAATAGCTTCTTCTACTACTTCTGGAAACTTTACTGGATGTGCCGTCTCTAATATAATTGCACGAACTGGACTGGCTTCTGTGGTATGATTAAAATGTGTGATCTGATATTCGTGATCATGTATAAATTCTTCAGCAGCCAAAAAAGCTACTGCTCCATGTGGATCTAATGTATATCCATAATCATTGTATACTCTTGTAATAGTTGCCTGTGTATTTATATCATCATAACTATAACTACTCAATGCTTTCACTAAAGCGGGGAAATCTTGATGCATGATTTCCATAATGCGCACAAAATTGCTTGGATTACCTACATCCATCGCATTAGATATGGTAGACACTGCTTTCTTTACTTCGTATTTTTCTGTTGCCAAATATCTTGTGACTACATTGTTGGCATTACATGCAGCAACAAAATGTCCTAATGGCAAGCCCGATGCTTTAGCCATCATACCTGCACAGATATTTCCAAAATTACCACTAGGCACAACTATATGCATAGGTGTATTATCGCCGTATTCTTTCACCCATTGTTGCCATGCAAAGAAATAATACAATTGCTGTGGCAACCATCTCGCAACATTAATTGAATTAGCTGAGGTTAAATTATACGCTGCATTTAAATCTGCATCCATAAAAGCATCTTTCACTATGGACTGACAATCGTCAAAACTTCCTTCCACTTCTAAAGCAGTAATATTTTGTCCGCAGGTAGTTAATTGTAATTCTTGTATAGGGCTTACTTTTCCTTTTGGATATAATATAATCACATTCACCCCTTCAACTCCTAAAAATCCATTCGCTACTGCTCCACCTGTATCTCCTGATGTAGCTACTAATACAGTCGTGTCTTTGGTGATGGTAGATTGTTTTGCAAAATAACCCAAGCATCTACTCATAAATCTTGCACCCACATCTTTAAAAGCTAGGGTTGGACCATGAAATAATTCCAAAGAAATAATTTGTTCCGTAATCGCAACCAAAGGGAAATCAAAATTGACTGTCTCTGCACAAATGGTTTGTAAACTAGCATCATCAATAGTTCCTGCCACATAAGGCTTCATTACCTCAAAAGCCAATGTAGCTCTATCTAAGGTTTTAAATCTTTCAATTTGTTCCTTAGTAAACTTTGGTATCTCTGATGGAAAATACAATCCCTTATCTGGTGCTTGTCCAGTAATAGCAGCAGTTTTAAAATCTACATTGGGTGATATTTTTCCTAAACTATAATAATGCATAATTAACTAACAATTTGAACGCCGCTTTGATTGATACTGGTTACATAAGTATGATGTGCTAATTCTATGCGCGTATACAATGCTTTCATTGCTTCTTCTACTTTTAATGCTGTTTCTTTTTCCTTGCTTAAGAAAAAGATAGATGGACCTGATCCTGATATACCTCCACCTAAAGCACCTGCAGCAATACAAGCTTTCTTTAATTCATCAAAGCCGGGTATTAAAATAGATCTAACTGGTTCGATGATTACATCTTCCAATGATCTTCCAATTAAATCATAATCTCCTTTCATTAATCCAGCAACTAAACCTGCAATATTTCCCCATTGCTTTATGGCGTCTTTTAATTGTACATTCTGTCTTAAGATACTTCTTGCGTCTGCAGTTCTTACTTCAATTTGAGGATGCACAATGGTCACATGTAAACTTGGTGAAGGCAATGCAATAATTTCCAAAGGAAAAATAGATCTTACCAATGTAACACCACCAAAAATACACGGAGCAATATTGTCTGCATGCTTTACACCGGATGCTACTTTTTCTCCATTCATCGCAAATCGCACTAAATCATCTTTAGAAAAAATATTATTCAATAAATGATTCGCTCCCACTACAGCTCCTGCAGAACTTGCCGCACTTGAACCTACACCAGAACCTGGTTTAATGTGTTTATTAATCTTTACTTCAAAAGCCAATGGCGTTGCACCTAATTTCTTTTCTTCATATTCTTCTATCAGTGCAATCAATGCAGCACCCGCTACATTCTTCTCTGGCTCTGTGGGTAAATTATAAGCATCAATATTAATAATCTTGATAGCTTCAGCAGCGCTTTGTCCTGCAGCTCTTGGCACTAAGCGCATTTCCATTTCATCAAATGGACTCTCTACGGCAAAACCGAGAATATCAAAACCACATACCATGTTGGCCACGGTAGCAGGTGATTTGATTTGTATCCATTGATTCATATTCATTAATTTTTCTAAATGAGTCTCCTTATGGGGACTCGTTTATTTTAAACTCTTGCTGCTCTTATAATATCTGCAAATACACCCGATGCTGTTACATCTGCACCAGCACCTGCTCCTTTAATCACTAAAGGTAATTCAGGATAACGCATACTATAAAATAATACTAAATTATCCTTACCATATAAATGATAAAAATCTGAGCTTGGTTGTATATGTTGTAAACCTACTTTTGCTTTTCCATTTTCATAAGAAGCTACAAATTTTAATTTACATCCTTCTGCCGCTGCAGCTTCGTATAATTTTTTAAAATGTGCTTCTTGTTTTTCCATCTCTGCATAAAAATCAGCAACCGAACCGTTAAAACAGGATGATGGCAAGAAAGCATTATTACTAATATCTTCCATTTCTATTTTCTGTCCTGCTTCACGCGCTAAGATCATAATCTTACGCATTACATCGGTTCCACCTAAATCCAATCTTGGATCTGGCTCTGTATATCCTTCGTCTTGTGCTTGCTTTACTACTTGTGCGAAACTCTTTCCATCTGTACCGCCAGCATAATTATTGAACACAAAATTTAAAGTACCAGATAAAACTGCTTCAATTTTATTAATAGTATCTCCACTTCTTATTAAATCATTCAATGTGCCAATAATAGGTAAACTTGCGCCCACATTGGTTTCAAATAAGAATGCGGCATTGTATTGTCTTGCCAATGACTTTAATTTAGCATAATTCTCATATGGCGATGAACAAGCTATTTTATTACAAGCCACCACAGAAACTGCTTTCTCTAATAACTGTGCATATACATTAGCTACTGTCTCGTGGGCTGTTACATCCACAAATACACTGTTTCTTAAATTATTTTCCAAAATAGCATGTACATAATCTGTAATACTACCTGGTTTTGCATTGGCTAATTGTTCTTTCCAATTTGTTAAATCCAAACCATCTACATTAATTAATTGCTTTTTACTATTAGCAATACCTACAATATTAATTTGCAGTCTTAATGATTTTTTTAAGTACTCCGCTTGTTTTTGAATTTGGTTAATCAACTTACCTCCCACATTACCAGCACCAGCTACATAAATATTTAATTGCTTGTAAGTTGTTTCAAAAAACTCTTCGTGTAAAACGTTGATAGCTTTTTTAACATCTGCACTAGCAATAACTGCAGTAATATTTTTTTCAGAAGAACCTTGTGCAATGGCTCTTACATTAATACCATTTCTTCCCAATACACCAAACATCTTACCACTCACGCCAGGATGATTGCGCATTTGCTCTCCCACCAAGGCAATGATAGATAAGTCTTTCTCTATAATTAATGGCTCTACTTTTTGCGTATTGATTTCTTGTTCAAACTCTGCATCCACCGCTAGTTTAGCTTGGTGTGCATCTTGTACATTAACACCCACACAGATTGAATGCTCTGAAGAACTCTGTGTAATTAAAATAACATTGATTAATTTTTTGGCTAATGCATCAAATAATCTCTTGGAGAATCCCGGTATACCCACCATTCCAGCACCTTCCAAACTTAATAAACACAAGTCCTTGATACTAGAAATACCGCGGATAAAATTATCGTCCTTTGGTGAGTTGTTCTCAATAATAGTTCCTGGATGATTAGGTTCAAAAGTATTCTTAATCCATACTGGTATGTTTTGATACATTACCGGTTGAATGGTTGGAGGATAAATAATCTTTGCACCAAAATGAGACAACTCCATAGCTTCTTGATAAGAAATTTGTGGAATCTCTTTGGCATTGCTCACCATTCTTGGATCGGCGGTCATCATACCTGATACATCTGTCCATATTTCTAGCGCACTCGCTTTTAATGCAGCTGCATAAATGGCACCTGTATAATCTGAACCACCTCTACCCAATGTAGTAGTGTTACCTTCTTTATCTGATGCAATAAAGCCTGGTGCCATATATACATCAAATGAATTATTCTCTTTAGCAGAAAAATATGCCTGAATAGTTGAATCGGTTAATTCTTTATTTACTACAGCATTGAAATACTTGCTATCCGTTTTGATTAAATTTCTTGAATCAACCCATTGTTGCTTGATTCCTTTTGATTCAAATGTTGCACTGATAATTTTAGAAGATAAGATTTCTCCGTAAGAGATAATTTTATCCTGCATGCGCATGGACAATTCTCTTAACATGAATAATCCTTCGCAATTTGATTCTAATTCATTCAACAATTGCTTTACCATGCTTAAAGTGCCTGATTGCTGTTGTATAGGCAATAAAGCTCTTACTGCATCTAAATGCTTTTGTTCAATATTTTGAATAATGGTCTTATAAGCCTCATTTCCTTGTGATGCACTTTGTGCCAACATCAATAATTGATCCGTCACCCCGCTCATTGCAGATACTACTACAATAGTGGGCTCTTTTTTGATGCTCTCTGTCACAATAGCTACTACCTTGGCTATTGCATCTGCACTTCCTACTGAACTTCCTCCGAATTTTAAAACCTGCATACAATTTGTTTTGAGTAGACTATATTAAATAGCCATACATATTATCATCATCCTTGTTAATCTCTGTATAATTTATCTGATATTTTTTCATGTTCTCCATTAAAATATCATAATCTTCCTTCGTCTTTAATTCCAATCCCACTAATGCCGGACCTGCTTCTTTATTGTGTTTTTGCATATACTCGAATCTAGTGATATCATCCGTTGGTCCTAAAACCAAATTCACAAAATCTTTTAATGCACCTGGTCTTTGTGCAAAACGAATTAAAAAATAATGTTTTAACCCTTCATACACCAAAGATCTTTCTTTTATTTCTTGCATACGATCAATATCATTATTACTTCCACTCACAATACAAACAATATTCTTTCCTTTAATTTGTTCTGCATAATCATCTAATGCAGCAATACTCATAGCGCCTGCTGGCTCTACTACAATCGCTTCCTCATTATACATCTGCAAAATAGTAGTACAGATTTTTCCTTCTGGTACTAAATGCATATCGTCTAATGCATCTTTACAAAATGCAAAAGTGATATCTCCAATTCTTTTAACTGCTGCGCCATCCACAAACTTATCAATGCTTGCTAATTCTACCGGATGTTTTGCTTTCAAAGCTTCAAACATACTTGGCGCACCTGCTGGCTCTAAGCCAATTATTTTGGTACTAGGTGAATGTGCTTTAAAATAGGTTCCCACACCCGCACTTAATCCGCCGCCGCCTATAGGAATAAATATATAATCAATAGGTGGTTCAGTTAATTGATTATAGTCTTCCAAAATTTCTACACCTACTGTTGCTTGTCCTTCAATAATAGATGGATGATCAAAAGGAGGTATAAAAGTCATCCCATGTTCTAGCGTATATGCTTTTGCAGCAATCGCTGTATCGTCGAAAGTGTCACCTACTAATTTTACTTCAACAAAATTTTCACCAAACATTTTTGTTTGATTTACTTTTTGTTGTGGAGAAGGGATAGGCATGAAGACAACACCTTTTACATTTAGCTTTTTACAGCTATAGGCGAAACCTTGTGCATGGTTTCCCGCACTTGCACATACCACACCTTTTGCCAATTGCTCTGCAGACAACTGACTCATCATATTGTAAGCGCCTCTTAATTTATAAGAACGTACAATTTGCAGGTCTTCTCTTTTTAAATAAACCCTGCATTGGTATTTTCTAGAAAGATTTGCATTAAACTGAAGCGGGGTATGATTTACCACCGGCTTCAATCTTGCATACGCTCCTTGAATATCCAATGCAGGTTTATCGACTAGTTTCACTTCGCTCATTGATTCTACTTCTACTAGATAATTTATTTTCCTTTTTGGTTCTCTGGTCTTAAACTTCTTACAGTTCTACCAGCTTGCCACATTTCACTATTGTGTAATTCAGCTAATTCAACTTCTAATTTCTCACGGTAGTCAGGCTTACTGTTTAAATCAATTGATCTTGCAGCTTCTGCACCTGTTGCTACGCTATTGTATAAATCAGAGAATACTGGCAATGTTGCATCACGGAACTTCTTCCACCAATCCAACGCACCTCTTTGTGCTGTAGTTGAACAGTTTGCATACATCCAATCCATGCCATTCTCAGCAACCAATGGCATTAATGATTGTGTTAATTCTTCTACTGTTTCGTTGAAAGCTTCAGAAGGTGAGTGACCATTCTTTCTTAATACTTCGTATTGTGCTGCGAAGATACCTTGGATAGCACCCATTAATGTACCACGCTCTCCAGTTAAATCTGAATACACTTCTTTTTTGAAATCTGTTTCAAACAAATAACCAGAACCAATTGCAATACCTAATGCAATTACTCTATCCCATGCTTTACCTGTAGCATCTTGGAAGATTGCAAAGCTTGAATTTAATCCACGACCTTGTAAGAACATTCTTCTTAAAGAAGTTCCAGAACCTTTTGGAGCTACTAAGAATACATCCACATCAGCTGGAGGTACAATACCTGTTTGCTCTTTGTAAGTCACACCAAATCCGTGAGAGAAATACAATGCCTTACCAGGAGTTAAATGTTTTTTTACTGTTGGCCACATTGCGATCTGAGCAGCATCACTCAATAAATAACAGATAATAGTTCCTTTTTCTAATGCTTCTTCTATTTCAAATAAGGTTTGGCCTGGAACGAATCCATCAGCTACTGCCTTATCCCAAGATTTTGAATTTTTTCTTTGACCAATGATTACGTTTACACCGTTTTCTTTTTGGTTTAAAGCTTGACCAGGACCTTGAACACCATAGCCAATTACCGCTACAGTTTCGTTCTTTAAAACTTCCTGTGCTTTTGATAGAGGGAACTCTTCAC
>JAHEFI010000009.1 GCA_024640255.1 Bacteroidota bacterium
AACAACATATTATTGCATCCAATTTGGATCAATCTATTTTACTAGCTACTTTAAAGTCTCCCAAAACTTCTCAAGGATTTATTGATCGTTTTTTAATTGCTTGTGAGTCTTTTCATATTCCCGCCATCATTGTTTTTAATAAGGCTGATTTATATGAAGAAAAAGAAATGGCTTTATATGAAGAGATGAAATCGATGTATGAAGCGGTTGGATATAAAGTGGTCTTAATTAGTTTGGAACAAAAAACAGGACTTGGACAATTACAATCTTTATTAAAAGATAAGACAACTTTAGTTAGTGGACATAGTGGAGTAGGTAAATCTAGTTTGATTAATTATTTATTTCCAGACTTAGATATCTTCACTCAGGAAGTAAGTGATTGGAGTGGCAAGGGAATGCACACTACCACTTTTGCACAGATGTATGATTTGCCTTTTGGGGGCAGTGTGATAGATACGCCAGGTATGCGTGAATTGGGATTAGTGAATATGAATAAAGAAGAATTAGCACAATATTTTCCTGAAATGCGAGCAGTGATGCAGGGTTGTCATTTTAATAATTGCCAACACATGAATGAACCTAGCTGTGCAGTGAAAGCTGCTGTTGAAAAAGGTATTATTTCTGAAGCTAGATTTTATAGCTATGTTGATTTATGGCATGGAATAGAAGACCATAAATATTAATCGACTGCTGGCGCCTCATTGTGATCCGAAAACCAAGAGGCATATTTCACATAATTATTAGAGATTCTGTTAATCTCTCCATTGATTAAATCTTGACTAATAGATTTTACTTTTTTAGCCGGTATGCCCGCATAAATACTACCTTCTTCTACAATAGTACCTTCTAAAACTACAGCACCAGCTGCAATAATCGAATTAGAGTGCACCACACAGGCGTCCATTACAATACTTCCCATACCAATTAATACATTGTCGTGAATGGTGCAACCGTGTACCATAGCATTGTGGCCAATAGAAACATTATTACCAATATTGGTGGGATGCTTTTGATAGGTACAATGAATTATAGCGCCATCTTGAACATTCACTTTATTGCCCATTTTAATATAATGCACATCCCCTCTAATTACCGCATTAAACCAAATGGAACAATCTTCTCCCATTTCAACTTCTCCCACAATGGTGGCATTAGGTGCTACAAAACAATTTTTGCCAAATTGTGGATCTTTCCCGTTAACTGCTAGTATGGTTGCCATAAAAATGCGACTTTTGTACTGCAATTTACTAGTAATGTCAAGAATAAACAATAGACAACTCTTTTTACAACATTTGGCGCAAACTTCTGATAAGCCTATTGGTATTGAAGTGGCTTCTGCTAAAGGCATACATATTGTAGATACCGAAGGCAAGGCCTATGTGGATATGATTGCTGGATTTAGTGTTTGTAATATTGGACATAGTCATCCATCTGTAATTAAAGCCATTCAAGAGCAAACTGAAAAATACATGCACGTTATTGTGTATGGAGAATTTATTCAAGCGCCACAAGTTGCGTATGCTAAAAAATTAACTAGTTTATTGCCAGATAATTTGCAATCTGTTTATTTTACGAATAGTGGAGCCGAAGCAACAGAAGGAGCTATGAAATTAGCCAAGCGTGTTACTGGGAAAACCAAATTAATTTCTTTTAAAGGGGCTTATCATGGAAGTACGCAGGGGGCACTGAGTATGATGGGAGATGAATATTTTAAAAATGCTTTTAGACCATTACTTCCAGATACTTTACAATTAAGGTATAATCATTTTGAAGATATTGAATTAATAGATCATAGTGTAGCTGGTGTATTGGTTGAATTAGTCCAAGCAGAAACAGGAGTTACTCCAGCAAACAAAGAATGGGTGATTGCTTTGCAAAAAAAATGTGCTTCTGTTTGTGCTTTACTCATTGTGGATGAGATTCAATCTGGTTTTGGTAGAACAGGTACGCTATTTGCTTTTGAACAATATGGTATTACTCCTGATGTATTATTAACTGGCAAAGCCTTGGGTGGTGGTTTGCCACTCGGTGCATTTATTAGTAGTGTAAAAATGATGCAATGTTTAACCTATGCTCCTGTTTTGGGACATATCACCACTTTTGGAGGTAATCCAGTAAGTTGTGCAGCAGGCCATGCAGCTTTAGAAGTTTTGTTGGATGAAGATTGGATGAAAGAGGTGAAAGATAAAGAACAAATATTGGTTGATCAATTAAGGCATCCTGCCATTATACATAGAAATCACAAAGGATTATGGATGTCTTTACAATTTGATTCAGACATTTTTGCAAAAAAATTGGCTGCCACATGTGTTCAAAATGGAATTATCACCGATTGGTTTTTATTTGGTGAAGATCGTATTAGAATTGCACCACCATTATGTATTACTAAAGCTGAATTAGAAGAAGCCATTAAGGTTATACTAAAAAGTATTGATCAGGTATTAGCCCATTAACAATCTCCTGTTCTACAATATTGGCGGTATAAACTTTCGTACTGAGGAATGATATGATGAATATCAAATAAACTTGCTTGTGCTTTTGCGTTATTTTTAAACTGCTTCAATTTAGTATCGTCCTTTAATAACTCAATAGCTTTTTCACTCATCGTTTTAGTATCACCCACTGAAGCAGTATAACCAGTCTTTCCATCAATATTTACTTCTGCTAATCCACCAGCATCAGAACTTATCACCACTGCACTTGCCGCCATAGCTTCTAATGCAGCTAAACCAAAACTTTCATATTCTGAAGGCAATAAGAAGATATCACTCACTGCTAAAATTTCTTCCATTTGTTCTTGCTTACCTAAGAAACGCACATCTGATTCAATACCAAACTGTCTTGCTAAGTCTTCTGCCACGGGTCTTTCTGGGCCATCACCTACCATTAATAATTTTGCAGGCAATGCTTTATGAATATTATTGAAGATGGTCATTACATCATCTATTCTTTTGATTTTTCTAAAGTTAGATGCGTGTACAATAATTTTTTCATTATTTGGAGCAATGACTTGTCTGAATGCTGCCACAGGTTTTTTATCGTATCTATGTAAGTCAACAAAGTTGTTAATGACAAGTATTTCTTTTCTAATATCAAAATGCTTTAAAGTCTCTTCTTTTAAATTAGCAGAAACTGCAGTGATGGCATCACTCTCATTAATAGAAAAAGTGACAACAGGTTCATAGGTCTTATCTCTTCCAACTAAAGTAATATCAGTTCCGTGTAATGTTGTAATCACTGGAACGGATCTGCCCGTTTTTTGTTTTACAATTTGTTTAGCGGTATAAGCAGCAGAGGCATGAGGGATCGCATAGTGCGCATGAATTAAATCCAAATCATGATTCAAAATTACATCCACCATGGTACTTGCTAATGCTAATTCATAAGGTGGGTAATCGAATAAGGGATAAGTGGGTACGCGCACTTCGTGATAAAAAATATTGGCATGAAAACCATTTAATCTCACAGGTTGTTGATAGGTAATAAAATGAATCTCATGGCCTTTCTCTGCCAAAGCTTTTCCAAGCTCGGTAGCCAAAACGCCACTTCCACCAAATGTTGGGTAACAAACAATTCCAATCTTCATTTTAGTACTATTGAACATGCAAATAACAACTAAATATTCAATAAAGTTTAATTATATTTAAATATTATTTGAACGTAAAACTATCACTATGCGTGCTTTATTAGTAGCCCTTTTGTGTTTGCCTATTTTAACTCAGGCACAAACCAACCAAGACAGTGTAACCATTAAAAAAATGGTAGACGAAGTATTAACCAATGGTAAAGCTTATGATTTGTTAAGAGAGCTTACCAAAAAAATTGGAGGAAGATTGGCGGGCTCTCCTCAGCAACAAAATGCTGCAGTTTGGGGAAAGAGAAATTTAGAAGCTTTCAAACCTGATAGAGTTATTCTACAAGCATGTAAAACACCTAATTGGCAAAGAGGCGGTAAAGACTTCGCTTCTATAGTTGGTATTGGTGGTGTTGCTACCAATCAACCATTAGCTGCATTGGCTTTAGGAAACTCATTAAGTTCAAATGGTTTAGTGGAAGCTGAAGTTATCGCAGTGGCGAATTTTGATGAATTAGAAAAAAGAAAGGATGAGATAAAAGGTAAGATTGTATATTATCACAGTGTGTTTAATCCAACCAGAGTGCAAGTGTTTCAAGCTTATGGTGAAAGTGGAATGTACAGAGGTGCAGGTGCAAGTAGAGCTGCAAAATATGGTGCAGTGGGTGTAATGATTCATTCTTTGAGTTCTGCTCCTGATAATGAACCACATACTGGCGGTATGAAATATGATGAAGCTTATCCAAAAATTCCAGCAGTTGCTTTGGGCCCAGATGATGCAAAAGCATTGTATGAACTAGCAAAGAAAACTACAGTGAGAGCGCAAATGCAAACACATGGTTTCTTCTTACCTGATGCAGATGAAAACAATGTGGTTGCTGAATTAAAAGGTTCTGAATTTCCTGATCAAATTATTACGATTGGTGGGCACTTAGATAGTTGGGATGTGAACGAAGGTGCGCATGATGATGGTGCTGGTATTGTTCAAACTATGGAAGTACTTCGTACGATGAAAGCATTGAACTATCAACCAAAACATACTATTCGTTTTGTTTTATTTGCAAACGAAGAGAATGGTATGCGTGGCGGTAATAAATATGCCGATCTTGCTAAAGAAAATAAGGAGCAACATATTTTTGCTTTAGAAAGTGACGAAGGTGGTTTTACGCCAAGAGCGATTGGTATTACTTGTTCTGCTGATCAATTGAAGAAATTTCAATCTTGGAATAGTTTATTAAAACCTTATGGTACAGAAGTAACTGCAGGTGGCGGTGGAGCTGATATTGGACCTTTAGCTAAAGTTAATCCAAGTATTGTATTATCTGGATTGGTTCCAGATAGTCAACGCTATTTTGATTTACACCACGCAAAGACAGATGTATTTGAAAACGTAAACAAGCGTGAATTGTTATTAGGCGCTGCAAACATGACAGCGATTATTTACCTAGTAGATCAATATGGCATCAATCCTTAATATTCATTCGAAAAAATAAAAAAGCCCTTTCAATCGAAGGGCTTTTTTATTTATCTACTAAGGTTCATTGAACGCTCTTTGTAAAGTGTTCTGAAGTATGGATCACGGAGGTCTTTGATAAAGCGAATAGCTTCACCTGTGCTCTTCATCTCTGGTCCTAATTCTTTGTTTACGCCTGGGAATTTTTCAAAACTAAATACTGGTTCTTTAATAGCATAACCGTCTAGTTTTTTCTCCATCGTAAAGTCAGTTAATTTATTCGCGCCTAACATTACTTTAGTAGCAATATTCAAATAAGGGATTTGATATGCTTTGGCGATGAATGGCGTAGTTCTTGATGCTCTTGGATTGGCTTCAATTACATATACCTTATCGTCTTTGATGGCAAATTGAATATTGATTAATCCTTTAATATTTAAAGCTCTTGCAATTTTCTCGCTATAGAATTCCATGGTCTCTACAATCAATGGAGTAAGATTGAATGCAGGTAATACCGCATTACTATCTCCACTATGTATACCTGCAGGTTCAATATGTTCCATCACACCCATTACATGGAAAGTTTCTCCATCAAAGATCGCATCTACTTCTGCTTCTTGACAACGATCCAGGAAATGGTCAATCAAAATTTTATTATCTGGAATATGTTTTAAGATGCTTACTACTGAACTTTCTACTTCAGCATCATTAATTACAATACGCATTCTTTGTCCACCAATTACATAACTAGGTCTTACTAGTACTGGGTAACCTACTTGATTGGCTACTTCAATCGCTTCTTCTGCTGTATAAGCTGTTCCGTACTGAGGATAAGGAATATTTAATTCTTTTAATAAATCACTAAAGCGTCCTCTGTCTTCTGCTATATCTAAACTATCAAAAGAGGTTCCAATAATTTTGATACCTCTTTCTGTTAAACGCTTGGCTAATTTTAATGCTGTTTGTCCACCTAATTGTACAATCACGCCCTCTGGTTGTTCTAATTCTATAATTTCCCAAAGGTGTTCCCAGAATACTGGCTCGAAATATAATTTATCGGCCATGTCAAAATCTGTTGATACCGTTTCTGGATTACAATTTACCATGATGGCTTCGTATCCTGATTCTTTCACCGCTAATAATCCATGCACACAACAATAATCAAATTCAATACCTTGTCCAATTCTATTAGGACCACTACCTAATACAATAATTTTCTTCTTTTTGGATGGGATGGATTCGTTGGATTGTAGCTGATGACTCATAGGTATAAAATTGGGCAAAAATACGTCAGCGAACTCATTTCACCAAGCATAGTTCGTCCCATCTGGTGGTATAGCGTTTGCTACGCTTCTCGCTACGCATTTTCCAGTTCTTTTGGGTGCCACTGGTGCCAAATTTCAGTACATCCCCCCGGTAAGCGGCGTTCATATTGTCTATAACATTCATTAGTTTTTTTCGCCTAGGATCGGAGGGAGGTGTAAAAAGATGGGTTTGAAGAGCTGTGTCAGGAACAAAATCACTTAAAATCACTCCAGCTTTCTTGTAGATTTCCCCCTCTTCAAAGATACTTTTGCCAATTTCTACTACGGCTTTGATAATATCGGGGGTAATCTGAGTGGGGTTATCTAATATGGTATATCCACTTACTTGCTTGCCTCGATGGTAATGAGCTAGTGCCAAGTTCACGGGTGCTTTCTTTAGTAAAAAAACACTTACCCCTCTTGCCGCGCTATGTTGTCTTCTTAATTTTTCTGCAGCCCTGGTAGCATAAGTGGCCAAGGCTTCTTCTATTTCCTGCCAATCACTTACTTCTCTTCCAAACATTCTAGTAGTGGCAATCATTTTTTTCTCTGTGCGTGGTGCTTGCATAGCATGCGTTTTATGCCCCTTTAATTCTCTGATTAATTTAATGCCTACAATGCCTCCTAAAAAACGTTTGCCCCAACTAAGATCTTTGATGCTTAAAGTATAAGCATTGTGTATGCCATAGGTTTTTAGTTTTTCTGCATACTGAAATCCAATCCCCCAAATATCTTCTACTGGAGTTTGTTGTAATGCTGCTTGAATAAGACGGGTGTTGTGTAATACGACTACACCCTTGGTTTTTATTTTATTTTTCTTAGCTAATCTATTCGCAACCTTACTTAATACTTTATTAGGAGCTACACCAATAGATACAGGAATACCTGTCCAATTTTCAATAGTGGTTTTTAAATGAATACAATAAGATGGTAAATCTTCAGGAGCAATATGATCCAAATTAATAAAGGCTTCGTCTACAGAGTATACTTCTACGCAATCCTTTGGCAGCAATACTCTCATGGTTTCCATCACGCGCCAACTCATGTCTCCGTATAAATGATAATTAGAAGAAAAAGTAACCACACCATTTTTCTCCATCATTTCTTTTGCTTGAAAATAAGGTACCGCCATTTTAATACCCAAGTTTTTTGCTTCATCCGATCTAGACACTATACAACCATCATTATTGCTTAATACTACAATAGGACTAAGCAATAATCTAGGATCAAATAATCTTTCACAGGAGCAATAAAAACTATTGCAGTCAACAATGCCTTGCATATGTATTTATAAAGCATGAATCACATAAGTCACCACCCCCCAGGTACGATAGTCTTCTAGATGCTCTACATGAATAGCACCATATTTTTTATTCTCTGGTAATAAGCTCACACTATGTGCTTGCATTTGTAAACGGCGCACTAAAAATTCTCCATTCAAAATAGCCACCACTACTTTTCCCGAACTAGGAGGGACGCTTCTATCTACAATTAAAGTATCTCCAATATGAATACCAGCACCCAGCATCGCATCACTATTCACCCTAAAGAAAAAAGTAGCAGGTTTGTTTTGTACTAGCTGCTCGTTTAGGTCAATACCTCTTTCCATAAAGTCGTCCGAAGCTGCCCCAAATCCGGTGGCATTGGCTTGTACTATTTGATTGGCCTGATAGTTTTTGTTAATCTGTTGGGTGGCTATTCCTTCCATTGGTTCTTTGTCTATAAACTGCATAAAACTAAATTTATTAGCAATATTAACTAAATAATTTAGTATTTTGATGATTATTTTCTAAGGTTTTTTTAGTCATATAGACTGCTCAAAATCAGTTCTTTAGCTAGTTTAGATCGGGGCTAAAGTTGTATCTTGAGCCCTAATTGCTTCTTTATGGCGCCATTTTATATAGACCCCAATATTGCGAGAGCGAAGACCATAGATACTAGTTTCTATTTGGATCCGGCTTGTTTAGAAGCAGCCAAAGAGAAAATCTTTGCACCTAGTTGGCAATATATTGGACATGAGGGGATGGTGACCAATGAAGGAGATGCCTATCCATTTAAGTTATTGGAAAATTATATGAATGAACCCTTGGTCTTAACCAAAGACAGAGAAGGGCATGTACATTGTTTATCTAATGTGTGTACGCATAGAGGAAATTTAATGGTGTATGAACCTTGCAGTGCATTAAAACAATTGCGTTGCAAGTATCATGGAAGAGCTTTTCATTTGGATGGAAAATTTGTTTCCATGCCAGAGTTCCAAGAGGTAGAAAATTTTATTCCAGAGAACAATCATTTACATCATTTACCCATGTATCAATGGGGACCTTTATTGTTTACTCAATTAAGTAAGGGTATTGATCCAGCATTGTATTTTAGAGAAATGGAAGAGCGTATAGGTTGGTTGCCTATCAAAGATTTGAAATTTGACGTGAGTAGATCTAATGATTATTATATCAAAGCCAATTGGGCATTGTACTGCGAAAATTATTTGGAAGGATTTCATATTCCATTTGTGCATCCGGGATTAAGTGTGTTCTTGGATTTTAAAGATTACACAACAGAAATATTTAAATACGCCAGTTTACAATTAGGGATTGCTAAAAATAATGAGCATTGTTTTGATATTCCTGCAGGTCATCAAGATGCTGGTAAAAATGTAGCAGCTTATTATTTTTGGGTGTATCCAAATATGATGTTTAATTTTTATCCTTGGGGATTGTCTTTGAATATTGTTACACCCATTGATGCAAGCAATACCAAAGTAAGTTTTTTAAGTTTTGTTTTTGATGAAACTAAATTAGGACAGGGTGCAGGTAGTGGATTAGACACTGTAGAACAAGAAGATGAAGAAATAGTACAGTATGTACAACAAGGTATTCGTTCAAGATTCTATCACCATGGTAGATATGCTACACAAAGAGAACAAGGCACGCATCATTTGCATAGCTTACTGGCAGCAGACATGAATAAATAGTCATCTTTTTTATTTAGCCCAATGAATAGCCACATTCCAATCAGCTCCTGCTGCAATATGAAATTGATCTGCCATACTTGCTTGGTTTAATGCAAAAGATAGATTCATTAAACTATTTAAATAAGCTAAAGGTTTTCCTACTGCTACTGCACCAAAAGTATTTTCAAAAGGCATTGTTCCAGTGTACACTAATTTGTTAGCATGATAAACTTCTAGTTTGATTTTGTTTTGTGTATGTGCTATTGTATTAAATTCTTTCCAATAAAGTTGGTCAATATTGGTCCATATATTACCATACTGAATATCTAGAATAGCAATATTTCCTTTGAGCACACCATTTTGTAAACTAGCTTTTTGAAAAGGAATTGCTTGAAGAGGGGAAGAAGATACTGCACCAACTTGATGATAAGCAATAGTGTGAGAAGCTAATCTTGCTGCAGTGTATGCATAAACGTCTCTCCCGTGAAAAGTATAAGAAGCGCCAGAATTTTTTCTTCTATTCACTACTTCATCAATTTCTCTAATACTATCAATGCCCAAAGAGTTTGCAATCAAAGTAAAAGTTCCATTGTCGGGGCTCACTATAAAATGTCCTGTTTTTGTTTTGACTACAACAGATTTTCTATTGGTTCCCACACCCGGATCTACCACAGAAACAAATACAGTACCTGCTGGCCAATAGGGAACTGTTTGATCTAATCTATAAGCGGCTTCCCAAATATTATAAGCTGGAATATCATGTGTAAGATCATATAATTTCAAAGATGGATCTACTGCACTAGCCACTCCTTTCATCGCAGATACTGCTCCGTCTTTGGTACCAAAATCTGTTTGAAAAACGACAATTCCATTTTGTGAAAATCCGTTTAGTGAAATCAAAAAAGACACCAATACGATCAAAAGCTTTTTCATATATGCGTTGTTTGAAAGGACATAAAAAAGTCCCAATTGCTTGGGACTTTAAAGTTATTCAAATTATTTGAGCTTTAGAATTTGAAAGCTAGTTTGGTAAATATTCTTAAACCATTATAGCCCATTTGAACGCCATCCCATGGACCTCCAGTTTCGTTATCACCTGCCCAATATTTAGCAGTAGGTACTACAGCAAAGTCCGGGTGAATATTAAAGATATTATCCGCACCAAAAATCCAAGTAGAAGATTTACTTAATTTTAAACTTGCATAAAGATCTGTAGTTGTTTTACCTCTATAGTTAAATACTTCTGGAACAAATACTTCTTCGTTTGCATCTGTTGGAACCACTGGGTTAATACCATCTCCATTATAACCAAAACCAGTTAATTGAAGATTACCGAAATAAGTCATTCTTGCACCTAATGTAAATTTCTTCGCAGCATAATCTACACTGAAAGAATATTTAGATTCTGGAGCAGAAGCTTTTAAGAAGTATTGCTCTCTATCATTAAAGAAGGTACTAGCATTATAAGAATTTGTATTTAATGCAGCTGGCACATGGATATCATCTATTTTAATACCTTGGAAATTGGCAACTAATAAGAACTTCATTTTTTGAGTTGCACTAATTCTCCAGTTATAATCTGCAACTACATCCACCCCTGTATTAGTTGTGTTTACAGCATTTGCAAAAAACTGAGCTGTTGCAACCCCTAAAGAGTTTAATTTCTTAGTTAAAGCAAGTGGTAATGTTTCGTCAGATGCACTAAATAAACCAGATAAAACTACGCGGTCTTTCATTTGAATATTATAGCCATCCACTGTTAAATTAAAGTTTTTGAAAGGCTTCCAAGTAAAGCCAATACTCTTGTTTACTGAAGTCTCTTGCTTTAAAGAAGGGATGCCAGCTAATTTAGTAATGGCATCATCGTTTCTTGCTACTCTAGATTGAACCAATTGTCCTTGAGAGAAAGAAGTTAAAGTATTACTGAAATATTTTTGTTGTAATGAAGGAGCACGATAACCTGTACTAAAAGATCCTCTGAAATTAAAGTTATCTGTTAATTTATATCTGAAAGATGTTTTATAAGTTGCTACTGAGCCAAAGTCAGAATAATTTTCTCCTCTAATTGCACCAGTAACTAATAATGTTTCATTAGGCGTGTATTCTAAATCAACATATCCACCCGTAACATTTCTTGAAGCACGAACTCTATCATCTGGACTAAAGCCAGGGAAGCCTTGAGATCCAGGTGCTTGCTCAAATCCTAAACTATTAGGGAATGCTGCAAAAGAAGCATATTCACCTTGGAAAATATTGTACTTCTCATTTCTTAACTCACCTCCAAATGACAATTTAATACCACCTTGATTTACCATTCCATATTGTTTAGAGAAATCTAAGTTGCTGGTATTTTGAAGAAATTCAAAACCTCCATCATTAAAATGTGTTTGTTGAGGGTTACCAATATTAGAAGCATTAAAGGTTCCATTTCCATAATAATGGAATCCATTGTAACCCATGGTATTACTTAAATCCCAGTTCCAGCCATTTGCAGTTGTTTGAGTTAAACCTGCTGCTAAAGACATGTCATTGATATTAGCTTGAATATGTGGGTTATAACTAATATCTCCAGAGCCCGAATTAAACATGATATCTCTAATAAAAATCACATCTCCTGTAGAGGTAATAGGGAATCTATTTGGTTTCGCTGACCAGTTTCTTGTATAAGCATAAGCGTCAGATTTTTTTACATTCATTCCACCAAAAGAATAAAACTTTAATCCATTATTGCCAATAGGTAATTCTAAGTTCATCATGGTACCATGAGAATTCATAGAACCATCACCAAATCCTTGTCTCCAAGTATTGGTTGGTAAACCATCTTTGTCTTCGATATTACTTGAAGCTGCTTGACGAAAAGTTTTTCCTTGATCTAAGAAGTCATAAGATAAATTAATAAAGCCCCCTTTCTTACCTAATGCAAATCCTCTATTAATACTGAAAGATTGAGTAACACCATCAATTGGTCTTGCTGTTAAATAATCATTATTATCTCTAAATTGAAAAGTATTGAATTTTTTGTCATAGTAACCAGCAATACCTGTTACGATATTCCATTCGCCTACATTCTTTTTTAATACTACGTTCATTACACCTGCAATCGCATCAGATCCATATTGTGCAGATGCACCATCTCTTAAGATTTCAATTCTATCCACTGAAAACTGAGGGAATCCATTTAAATCAACACCACTACCACCACGACCTCTTGTTCCAAATAATCCCACCAAAGATGTGCTATGTCTGCGTTTCCCGTTAACCAATACTAAGGTTTGATCTGGCCCTAATCCTCTTAAAGTTCCAATATCAACGTGGTCAGCGCCATCGGCACCTGATTGTTTATTGTAGTTAAAAGAAGGTGCAGCATAGTTTAAAGAAGAGGTCAAATCCATTCTTGCCGTATTCAAACCCACTTCTGATAATTTAATTACGTCAACCGGAACAGGAGATTCAATTTTTGCTCTACCAGAACCTCTTGTACCTACTAATATTACATCTTGTAAGTCTGCACTTGAACTATTCAAACTTACATTCACTTCATTACTTAAAACGGTTTGTCTTTTAGATTCAAATCCGATATAGCTAAATTCCAAAACATCATTGATAGATGCACTAATGGAATAAGAACCATTTTTTGATGAAATAGCATTGGTTTTAGCATTAGCTAATTTAACAGTAACACCCTCCAAAGGAGCGCCTTTGCTGTCTGTAATTTTACCTTTGATGGTTTGTGTTTGCGCAGCTACTGAAAATGTAGTAAATGCAAAAATTAACAAACTAAGAAAAGCGGTTAATTTTTTATTCATGAGGTTTAAGTTTGATCTAATTTACAACTTTTTTGAGTTATATGAATTCTCGGTTAAAATAGTTACTTTTAAAGCCTTCAAATAAGCAAGAATTACCCCATGGAAGATCCAATCATTCAGATTCAAGATTTATTTAATACTATCAATCATTCGTCTTGGGATCAAATACATAAGATACCCCAAAGTGGGGGTGATAGGGTGTATTATCGAATTCATCAGGGGGAACATTCCTGGATTGCCACTTCTAGTCTAAACATTAAAGAGAATCAAACCTTTATTTATTTTGCTCAACACTTTAAGGAGAAGGGACTACCTGTTCCAAAAGTATTAGCGGTGAATGAACAATGCACTTGTTATATTCAAGAAGATGTGGGCAATACTTCTTTATTAGAAATTTTAGAGAAGGAAGGGAAGACAGAACATGTTTTTAAACTATTTCAAAAAAGTTTAAAAAGTTTGGCTGCTTTGCAAGTGAATGGTCATCAAGATTTGGATTATCAAAAATGCTTAACCTCTAAGATTTTTGGCAACCAATCAATCATGACAGATTTATTGTACTATAAATATTATTTTTTAGACAGTTTACAATATCCTTACGACAAGCAAGCCCTAATGAATGAGTTTGAATTACTAAGTGATCAATTGGCTAGTAGAGATTTTAATTATTTTTTATTCAGAGATTTTCAGAGTAGAAATATAATGGTGCATAATGATGAAGTTTTCTTTATAGACTTTCAGGGTGGGATGCAAGGAGGTTTAAGTTATGATGTAGCTTCTTTATTATGGCAAGCAAAAGCGGAGTTAAGTCAAGAGTGGAAGGATCAATTATTAGCATACTATATTCAAGAAGTACAGCAATTACTTCCTTCTGCATTAAATGCGGAAGCGTTTAAAAAACAATACAATGGTTTTGTTTTATTGCGTTTATTACAAGTGCTGGGTGCATACGGATTTAGAGGTTTGTTTGAAAGAAAAGCACATTTCTTGGCCAGTATTCCATTGGGTTTACAAAACTTAAAAAACTTCTTAGCTACCACTCATTTAGAAAAGGAAACCCCTGTTTTCGCTTCAATATTAAATTGGATGGTAAGTGATGAAGTGATTAATAGATTTACGCCACCAACAGCAAACGAAAACACTCCTTTGCAAATTACCATTCATAGTTTTAGTTATAAAAAAGGAATACCAGTAGATCCTACTGAAAATGGAGGTGGATTTGTTTTTGATATGAGAGGAATTTTAAATCCTGGAAGATTTGATGATTATAAAAAATTATCAGGTTTGGATAAGCCTGTACAAGATTTTTTAGAGCAAAAAACTAAGATGAATGTTTTTTTAAATAGTGTTTGGGACTTAGTGGATATTAATGTGGAAGACTATTTACAAAGGGGCTTTGCCAACTTGCAAATTAATTTTGGTTGCACTGGTGGTCAACACAGAAGCGTGTTTGCTGCAGAACAAACTGCAAGACATTTGAGAAATAAATACAAATTAAAAGTGAACTTAGTTCATACCAATAAAGAGAACTGGGTAAAATAATTTTCTATGCGTGCAATGATTTTAGCAGCAGGTTTGGGTACTAGGTTAAAACCTTTTACAGATCATCATCCTAAGGCATTGGCTTTGGTGAATGGAAAGTCTTTATTACAAAGAAATATTGAATACTTGCAACAATTCGGAATCAGAGAGGTCATTGTAAATGTGCATCATTTTGCGGATCAAATCATTGATGCTGTCAAAGAAAATAATGGATGGGGTTCAGAAGTATTTATTTCAGACGAAACAGATGAGGTTTTAGAAACAGGAGGAGGATTATTACGCGCGCAAGGTTATTTTAAAGAAGAAGAAAGCTGGATATTAATGAATGCTGATATCTTAACGGATTTGCCTTTAGATAAAATGATTGCGGCAGATGAATTGTTTGCACAAAAAGCAGAAGGAGACTTAATGGCCACTTTAGCTGTTACCAATAGAACCACTAGTAGGAATTTAATTTTTAATGCTGCTGGTACTTTATGTGGTTGGAAAAATAACACCACTGGAGAAGAGAAATGGGCTAATCCATTAAAAGACAAAAATACTGCAGTTCCCAAAGCATTTAGTGGAATTCATATTGTACATCAGGCTTTTTTTGAGGCAATACAATTAAAAGGAAAGTTCTCCATGATTGATGCTTATTTACAATTAGCACAACATTATGCCATTCACTATTACGATCATAGTGAGGGAATTTTATTAGATGTTGGTAAACCTGAAAGTGTAGAAAAAGCCAATAGCTTGTTTAAACCTTAATGTAAATTTTCTTTTTATCTAAGAGGTATGCCAATATGGCCATAAAGGCGATAAAGCATAATGCATACAATAAAGATCCTATTCTTAAATCTGTATATACATTTTTGCAAACATGCTCGTAAAACCAAGGCAGGCTTGAAGTGTACACTTTTTCGCCTAATTCATTTACATGATCTTCCCATCTTAATAAAGCTAATACTCTTGGTAAAAATCCACTCAATACAAAAATGAATAAAGGATTCTTTCCAAAGACTTCAAAGAAATAACTCCATTTGCCAGCTGCATTTCTAAATTCAATTAAGTATATAAATACACTTAAAGTAATCATGGCTAATCCGGAAGTATATACAACATAACTACTTGTCCATATTTTTTTATTAATTGGAAAACTAAAATCCCAGATATATCCTGCTAATACTAATATTACACCCGTTAATAAAAGTTGAGAAAGCATTTCAAAATTCTTTCCCTTGTTTTGAATATACTCACCCACCAAGAAACCAAAGATTACTTGAACAATGGCTGGTAGTGTACTAGTTAATCCTTCTGGGTCAAATGGAACACCTTCTCCTTTGTAAATATGTGTTACGCCTAATATGCTTTGATCAATTGCATTCCCAAAATAACCAGACAAACTATAGGGATGACCAGGTGCGCCTAATAAAGTAGTTAATAACCAATACAATAATAAAATAACCGCCCCAATATACAATGCCCATTTTGATTTGCCATAATAGATAATAACAGATGCAAAAAAATAACACAAAGCAATTCTTTGCAATACGCCGAGAATTCTAATATTCTCCCATTGTTTAAAAACCAGCACTCCATCAGACCATTTTACAAATGGACTCCAGTTTAAAAAAAGTCCGATACCAAAAATTAATAAAGTTCTTTTGGTCACTTTTTTCCAAAAATTAGCATCTGTTCCTTGTGCCATTTTAGGCATCACAAAAGACATGGCATTTCCTACCGCAAATAAGAAAAAGGGGAAGACCAAATCAGTGGGTGTCAGACCATGCCAACTAGCATGTTCCAAGGGGCTAAAAATATGCGCCCAAGAACCCGGATTATTCACTAAAATCATGAGGGCAACTGTGGCCCCTCTGAATACGTCTAATGATTGATATCGTTGTGTTTGCATGGTATCCAAATGTAATAAAATTACTTTATAATATATATGAATGAATTTATATCTTTGTCGCCTATACAATCAGATGAAAAAGAACATTTTAATTACAGGAGGAGCGGGTTTTATTGGGTCCCATGTGGTGCGTTTAATGGTGACTAAATACCCTGAGTATCAAATCTTTAATTTGGATGCATTAACCTATGCAGGCAATTTGGAGAATTTAAAAGATATCGAGCAGTCGCCTAACTATCATTTTATCAAAGCCAATATTTTAGAGGCAGATAGTTTGAAAGCCATTTTTGAAAAACATGCTATTACAGATGTGATTCATTTGGCGGCAGAATCTCATGTAGATAGAAGTATTGTTTCTCCTTTGGATTTTGTGTATACGAATGTGATTGGAACAGTGAACTTATTGAATACGGCGAAAGAATATTGGAAGAACGATTTAAGTTACGAGAAAGCTCATGATGGATCTTGGGATGCAAACCGAGATCATTTATTTTATCATGTTTCAACAGATGAAGTATATGGAAGTTTAGGAAAAGAAGGTTTGTTTACAGAGACCACTCCTTATGATCCTAATTCTCCATACTCTGCAAGTAAAGCAGCGAGTGATCATTTTGTAAGAGCATACGGAGAAACTTATCATTTGCCAACCGTGGTATCTAATTGTTCAAACAATTATGGCCCTAATCATTTTCCAGAAAAATTGATTCCATTATTTATACATAATATCATCAATAAAAAAGCCTTACCAGTGTATGGTGATGGTTTGTATACAAGAGATTGGTTGTATGTAATAGATCATGCCAGAGCGATTGATTTAGTCTTCCATCAAGGAAAGCGCGCAGACACTTATAATATTGGTGGATTTAATGAGTGGACCAATATTGATTTAGTGAAATTATTATGTGCTCAAATGGATGAAAAATTGGGTAGAGCAAAAGGAGAGAGTGAGCAATTGATTACTTATGTGAAAGATAGACCAGGTCACGACAGACGCTATGCGATTGACGCGACTAAATTGAATAAAGAATTAGGTTGGACACCTTCTGTTACTTTTGAACAAGGGTTGGCTGCAACGATAGATTGGTATTTAAGTAATGGTCCTTGGTTAGAGAATGTAACCAGTGGTTCTTATCAAAAATACTATAACGAAATGTATAGTAACAGATAATGACAATAGAGCAAACCCCCTTAAAAGATTGTTTTATCATTCATGAGAAAGTGCATGGTGATGCCAGAGGTTATTTTATTGAAACCTATAACCAAAGAGACTTTAAAGCAGCCACTGGATTAGAGATTGAATTTGTACAAGACAATCAATCTAGATCTACCAAAGGGGTGTTAAGAGGATTGCATATGCAGCGTGGAGGATCTGCGCAGGCTAAATTGGTAAGGGTTTTAGAAGGAGCAGTGTTGGATATTGCAGTGGATTTAAGAAAAGGCTCTCCAAGTTTTGGTCAGCATTATGCCATTGAATTAACTGCAGATAATCATAAACAGTTTTTTGTACCTGCAGGATTTGCGCATGGATTTGTGGTATTAAGTGAAACGGCTACTTTCTTTTATAAAGTAGATAAGTTTTATGAACCAGGTAACGAAGTGGGCATTATGTATAACGACAAGGATTTGAATATAGATTGGAAATTATCAGAGAGTGAGATCATCTTATCAGAAAAAGACAAAACATTAGGAAGCTTCGCGGAATATGCGGCTTCTTTATAAAAACAATAAAGCATGAAGGGAATTATTTTAGCAGGCGGTTCAGGTACAAGATTGTATCCTATTACCAAGGGAATCAGTAAGCAATTAATGCCTATCTATGATAAGCCCATGATTTATTATCCTTTGTCTGTTTTAATGTTAGCAGGTATCAAAGAAGTATTAATAATTACTACACCAGAAGACAATGATCAATTCAAAAGATTATTGGGAGATGGCTCTGAAATAGGTTGTTCTTTTAGTTATGCTGTGCAAGCAGTGCCAAATGGTTTAGCACAAGCATTTGTGATTGGTGCAGATTTTATTGGAAAAGATAAAGTGGCTTTAGTATTAGGTGATAATATTTTTTATGGTGCAGGATTAAGTAAACTAGTGCAATCATTTAATGATGTAAATGGTGCAGCGGTGTTTGCTTATGAAGTAAACGATCCTGAGCGTTATGGTGTAGTAGAGTTTGATGCCAATAACAATGCTTTATCATTAGAAGAAAAACCTAAAGCGCCTAAATCAAATTACGCAGTACCAGGTTTATATTTTTACGATAATCAAGTGGTAGAAATTGCTAAGAATATTCCTGCATCACCTAGAGGAGAATACGAAATCACGGATGTCAATAAGATTTATTTAGAGCGTAAGCAATTGCAAGTAGGTATTATGAATCGTGGTACCGCTTGGTTGGATACAGGTACTTTTGAGTCATTGGCAGATGCTTGTGAATTTGTGAGAGTGATTGAAAAGCGTCAAAGTCAAAAAATAGGTTGTATCGAAGAAGTAGCCTACAGAATGGGCTTTATTGATAAAGCACAATTATTGGTTTTAGCAGATAAATACGCTAAAAGTGGCTATGGAGAATACCTAAGAGGCTTAAAAAAGTAGAGAACTACTGAACCTTTCTGATATTTTGTTGTTTTTAGAGTATGTCATCATATACTATCAAGGATTTAGAGAAGATTTCTGGGATCAAAGCGCATACTATACGCATTTGGGAACAGCGTTATCAATTTCTTCAGCCTCAGCGTACTGAGACGAATATTCGTACCTATTCTGGGGATGAATTAAAGACTATTTTAAACGTATCCTTATTAAATAAGTACGGTTTTAAGATTTCTCATATAGATAAGATGTCTGCTGAGCAGATGGAAGAGAAGATATTGAGCTTAAACCAAATTGATGCTCAAAGAGAAAGAGTGGTGAATGCCTTGATTAAAGAAATGGTTTCATTGAATATGGCCAATTTCGAAAGACAGATGGATACTTATATTGGTCAAAAAGGTATCGAAAAAACCATCATTGAAATTATTTTCCCCTTCATGGAAAGAGTGGGTATCCTATGGGTAACCAATCATATCAATCCTGCACAAGAACATTTAGCTACCAATGTGATTCGTCAAAAGATCATATTAGGTATTGAAAAACTACCTCCTGTATTGAATTATTCTAAGCGTATTGTTTTATTTATGCCTGAGGGAGAGTATCATGAAATAGGCTTATTATATGTTCATTTCTTATTAAAACAAAGAGGCTTCTATATCGACTATTTAGGTGCCAATGTTCCAATGGTTGATTTAAAGTATTTATCTGAGTTCCATAAAGTGGATTATTTATACTGTCATTTAACTTCACCAGCTAGAAATTTCAAGATTAACAAGTTCTTTGATCAATTAGCAGAAGTGAGTAAAATCATTCCAATTGTTATTTCTGGACAGTTGGCTCAAGCCTATAAAGGACAGATTGCAGGCAATATTCAGTTAAAACGCACCCTTGCTGAGACCATCAGCTTTTTAGAAAGTATTTGATAATCAATTACTTACATGATTTTCGTAAAATTGTTTAATATTTTTAAAAAATAATTAAACAAAAATATTGTTCCTATTTTAATTCTGTTTAACTTTATTTTTCAAAGATTAAACAGAATTATATGTCAACAGCTGAATTTACCTTGTTTTTAAGTGAGAACTCAGAATTTCTTCGCCCGTTTGCGATTAATTTGACTAAGGATCATGAATCTGCAAAAGATTTATACCAGGAAACTTTGTTTAGAGCCTTGTCTAATAAAGATAAATACAATGTAGGAACCAATATTAAAGCATGGTTGTACACTATCATGCGTAATATCTTCATTAATGATTATCGTAAGAAATCAAAACAATCAACTGTTTTTGATAATAGCCCTAATGATTTTTTAATTGATCAAACTAATAATAAAGTAGTTAATGATGCAATAACTAACTTAAATTTGAGGGAAGTGAATCAATTGATTTATGACTTACCTGAATTATTCAGAACACCTTTTCAATTATATTTTGAAGGGTATAAGTATAATGAAATTGCAGATGCATTGAATGAGCCTTTAGGAACAATCAAAAGTAGAATTCACTTTGCCAGAAAAATTTTAAAACAAAAGATTCAACGTTACTAAAATAAATGCCTTCTCATTCAAAAAAAGTATTAGTTATTGGAGCTGGTTTTGCAGGAATGTCTGCAGCAAGTTTTTTAGCTCAAAAAGGTTGGCAAGTAACAGTAGTAGAAAAGAATTCATTACCAGGAGGTCGTGCAAGGAAATTTGAAGCAAATGGTTTTGTTTTTGACATGGGCCCTAGTTGGTATTGGATGCCGGATACTTTTGAAAGATACTTTGCTCAATTCGGAAAAAAAGTTTCAGATTTCTATCAATTACAAAGATTAGATCCTTCTTACAGAGTTTATTTTGAAAAAGCACAGTGGGATATTCCTGCTAATTATGAGGCTTTACAACAATTACTAGAATCTATAGAACCCGGTGCAGCTGAGGCATTGGATGGTTTTATGGAAGAAGCTAAATTCAAATATGAAGTAGGTGTTGGTAAATTGGTACATCAACCTGGTCAATCCATTACTGAATTAATTGATATCGATTTATTTAAAGGTGTTTTTAAGCTAGATGTTTTTCAATCTATGAAAAAACATATTGCTAAATATTTCAAGCATCCTTACATCCAATTTTTAATGGAATTCCCGGTATTGTTTTTAGGAGCACTTCCTGAAAATACGCCGGCCTTGTATAGTTTAATGAACTATGCAGATATTAAAGGAGGAACATGGTATCCTGAATATGGCATGTATAGTATTGTAAAAGGGATGCATGAATTAGCCTGTTCATTAGGTGTTGAATTTAAATTAGGAGAGGAAGTTACTAAGATAGAAGTAGTCAATGGTGTTGCAAAAAAAGCAATTACTCAAGTGGTGGCAACAAAAGAACAAAAAGAGTATGATTTTGATATTGTATTAGGAGCAGGAGATTATCATCATATTGAAACAGTTTTATTAGAACCAGCTTATCAATCCTATTCAAAGAAATATTGGGATAGTAGGGTAATGGCGCCAAGTTCCCTTTTATATTATGTAGGTTTAAATAAAAAATTACCAGGGGTTACACACCATTCCTTATTTTTCGATACTGATTTTGGACTTCATGGAAAAGAAATATACACCGATCCAAAATGGCCAACCAATCCGCTGTTTTATGCATCTGTTCCTTCTGTAACAGATCCAACTGTAGCTCCTGAGGGTTGTGAGAATTTATTTTTATTGATTCCTGTAGCTGCAGGATTAGAGGGGGATACAGAAGCCATCAGAGATCAATATTTCGATGATTTGATAAAGCGTTTAGAAATTAAATGGGGTGTATCTATCATGGAATCAATAGTTTACAAAAGATCTTTCTCCGTTGCAGATTTTAAATCTGACTATCATTCTTTCAAAGGGAATGCCTATGGCTTAGCTAACACTTTAATGCAAACTGCAAATTTGAAGCCATCTTGTAAGAGTAAAAAAGTAAATAACTTATATTACACTGGTCAATTAACAGTGCCAGGTCCAGGAGTGCCACCAAGTTTAATTAGTGGTGAAGTGGTAGCCAATTTAATTGATAAAAATTATTCAAAATAAATGTCATCATTTCAACTATATAACGAAGTAACAGCATTAGGTAGTAAACAAACTACATTAATGTATAGCTCAAGTTTTTCTTCAGCTATTAAATTGTTGCATAAAGATTTGAGACAACCTATTTATGATATTTATGGTTTTGTGAGATTTGCAGATGAGATTGTGGATACTTTTCATGATTATGATAAAAAGACTTTGTTTGAACAATTTAAGAAAGACACTTATTTAGCATTAGAACAAGGTATTAGTTTAAATCCCATACTTCATCGTTTTCAATTAACTTATCGTCAATTCAATATTGATCCAGCCTTGCTAGAAGCATTTTTGTATAGTATGGAAATGGATTTAAGTCAACATGCACACGATGAAGGTTCTTACCAGAAATATATTTATGGTAGTGCAGAAGTAGTAGGCTTAATGTGTTTATATATTTTTTGTAGTGGAGATTTGGTGAAATATGAGCAATTAAAACCAGCGGCTCAAAGCCTAGGCGCTGCTTTTCAGAAAGTTAATTTCTTGAGAGATATCAAAGCAGATTTTGAAGGTTTGGATAGAGTGTATTTTCCTAATTGTGATTTTAATCATTTTACGGAGCAAGATAAACAGACTATTGAGGCTGATATACAAAAGGATTTTGATAATGCTTTGGAGGGTATTAAAGCCTTACCTTTGCAGTGCAGATTTGGGGTGTATGTTGCGTATAAATATTATTATTCTTTATTTAAGAAGATTAAAAAGACGGAACATCATGCCATTTTAAAAACAAGAATAAGAATCCCAGATTATGGTAAATTATTTATTCTTGCAAAAGCGAAGTTGAGAAGTGAATTGAATTTTTTATAAAGTAAATTTATCTATATGTTATTTGTAGCGGTAATGTTGGCGACATTTTTTATCATGGAAGGTATAACTTGGTTAACGCATAAATATGTAATGCATGGATTTTTATGGGTATTACATGAAGATCATCATCAACCCACAGGGCATGTATTGGAAAAGAATGATGCTTTTTTCTTAATTTTTGCTATACCTAGTATGGCTTGTATTTTTTATGGAACTATAATGGGTGGTCCATTATGGGTTGCTGCCATTGGTGCAGGGATTGCGATGTATGGTTTTGCTTATTTCTTATTTCATGAAGTAATCATTCATCAAAGAATCAAGTGGTTTACAAGAACAAATAATAGATATATTAAAGCAATCAGATGGGCGCATAAGATGCACCATAAGCATTTATATAAAGAAGATGGGGAGAGTTTTGGAATGCTTTTCGTAGCGAAAAAATATTGGGACAAGGTTCGCAGAGATGAGATGATGCAAAACAATGGATAAGTACGACTATATTATTGCTGGCGCCGGTTGTGCTGGCCTATCTTTACTTCATTATCTTATTCAAGATGAATCATTGAGCCAAAAGAAGATTTTGGTGATAGATAAAAATTTACAAAAGTCTAATGATAGAACCTGGTGTTTTTGGGAAGAAGGCGTGTCAGAATTTGAGCATTTAATTACAAAATCTTGGGTAAGTATATCTATACATAAAGCAGCTCAAGATTATCTACTACCTACTACTCCCTTTACCTATAAAATGATTGAAGGACTTTCTTTTTATGAAAGTATCATTCATAAAGCAAAGCAACATAACAATATAGATTGGAAAGAAGCAACCATTGTTGCCATTAAAGAACATACTGTTCAGTGGGAGGGTGGTTCGGCTAAAGCAAACTATATTTTTTCAAGCATACTTTCTTATAATCCTGTGTTTAAGGATAGTACTAGTATTCAATCATTAAATAGTTTATCTAAAAATTATAGTAAAAAGCCATTTTTGTGGCAACATTTCAAAGGGGAAACTATTCAGTTTGAAACGGAGGTTTTTGATATTGAAACAGCAAGGTTGATGGATTTTAATGTGGATCAACAAAAGGCCACTGCCTTTATGTATGTATTGCCTATCACTAAGAAAAAAGCTTTAGTTGAATACACTGTTTTTTCTAAAGAATTATTGGATAAAGCATCCTACGATACATCCATCAAAAATTATCTATCTCTTCATTATCTTAATCAAGCTTATAGTGTATTACATGAAGAATTTGGAGCCATTCCAATGACCCAAAATAGTTTCACTACATCTAATGAAAATTCTGTTATTCCCATTGGAACAATGGGTGGAGCAGTGAAAGCTAGTACGGGTTATGCTTTTAAATTTATTCAAAAGCAGACTAAACAAATTGCCATTGATTTATCCAATGGTAAAGAACCTAATTCAGTTCTGAAAAAAACAAGACATCAATTTTATGATGCCGTACTTTTAGATATTTTATATCATGATAAAATGAGTGGTGCTGAAATTTTCACCCGTATTTTTTCAAAAAATAAAGCTTCAACTGTTTTCCAATTTTTATCCAATACCTCAAGTATCTTTGATGATATAAAAATCATGAGTACTTTACCAACAAGGCTGTTCTTATTTTCTGCTATCCGCATTTTATTGCGGTGGAAATAATCCTTTTAATAAAGGCCTTGTCGTACAATGGTTAGTACAAGAGTTTCCGAAGCTCTAAATCCAGGTTCGATCCCCGGCGAGGCCACAAGCTTTTTTCAACGAAAATTACATGGGTCCCTTGTTCCACAATTTCACTGGTATCTGAGTACCAATATTAGCTAACAAAGAATTTTTGAACTTAATGTAAATGCGTTTGTAGATTATTGTTATCATACCATTTAATACCCCAATAGGAAATAGGTAACCTATTTAATGTGTAAAATTTACACTATAAATGTCTAATAGATTGATAATCAATTAAAATACCTCTCCCAAATTCATGAAAATACCATGAGAACCACCTTGTCCAATGGCATAATCAAGTGCAACATTGGTATTTGAGTGCTTATTAAGCTTTACTCTAATACCAGCACCAAAGCCAGCTTTAATTTGCTGAAATCCCTTTTGTAAGGGTTCGGAAACTGAATGCATATTGGCAAAAACCACTGCGCCTAAAAACCCATTCTCAGTGATACCAATTCTATATTCAGATTCTGCAAAGAATAATTTTTCTCCTCTAAATCTTCCTTGAATAAATCCTCTACCTGTATTTAAATTTCTATCAGAAGCTGTGTATGGTATATCTAAGTAAGGTGCTTTACCACTTAAGGTTAAAACATTATAGGTCCAAAAGGTCAACATATTCTTACTATACATAGGGAAGGGAATATATTTTCTTGCATCCACTGTAATACTCTGCAATGCATAGTCACTTCCCAAAAATTTTAAATTAGATCTATAGGATAAATTAAAATAACCAGAATTAGTCAGGGGGTTTACAATGCTTGTTCTACTATCGTATAATACATCTAGCGTTATACCTGTAGAATTAGAAGATGTAGTTTGTCCGTATTGTGCATAGCCATATGCTGGCTTATTTTTGGTGGAGCTATCTGTTATATTCCAATGATAATCGATATTTAAACCAGGTCCTACATACCAATTGGGTGCAATTCTTTTTACAATAGATTGGTGTAATTTCAAATAAGAATAATCAATTTGATCAAAATGATCTAATTGATTATTAGCAGTGCCTAATCCAAAATCTTTTTGAGGAAATTTCAAGTAAGACCAGTTGGTATTGATATTATACTCGTTTTCTTTTAACCAAATATTGCTTAAGAACTGACTGATAATTTGTTTATTCTGAGTAAGTTTTAATTCAGTAGAATAAGTGGAATTCTTAGTTTCCTTGTATTTACTTGGCTTAATATAACTAGCACTAAATAGAGCAGCTAATTTGGTTGACAAACTATATTCAACAGCAGGTATAAAAGAAAGGGTAGGTTTGGTGATATCATCTCCAATAGATCGGTCTTTATTGATTTTAAAAATTCTATAAACGCCATCTACAAAATCAACCATAGAGTCTTTGCCTGGTTGCTTGTAAAATGCTAATGTGAAAATATTTCTATTGTGGAGTACGCTATCTTGTTGAATTTGAGCTTTAGCACTAAATGAAATAAATAAAATACAGATACCAGTGATTAGGTGCTTTTTGAAATGTGTATACAAGGAATTAATTTTAATTTATTATACAAAGTTAGTCATTATTTACGGATCTCATTTTAAACAAATTAGTTTGTATCTTAGAACTCTTGAAAAAGGTGTTTACCATAATTTGTCTATTTACATTACTACTAACTACTAGTAGTTTAAGTTATTTTTATTGGGTAGAGGAGAAGTTACATGAAAAAGAGGTTTTTGCAGCTATCAATGAAGGGGAAGCTGCCCGATCTGGTCAGGTGCATCAAATTAAACTTAATTTAAAAAACAAGGAGATATTACCTAAAGGCTATGAATGGGAAGAAGAGGGAAGGGAATTTAGCTACAAGGGTATGTTTTATGATATCATTTCTTTAGAAAAAACAACTAAGGGTTGGTTATTGACTGCCGCATCTGATGAAGAAGAAGCCATGATAGTTGCTAAACAGGTTGATCATAGTAAACAATCTGTTTTTAAACTTGCAAAAATTCAATTAATTTTTATTGCTCCATTATCTTTTCAAGAAAAAGCAGCAACTATAGTTACAAATATAAATTTCACTGATTACCAAGTGAATATAGTTCAATTAAGCATTCATAAATATTCTCCTCCTCCCGAAGCAATTTAATTTTTAGAAGACAAGTCTTTACTGACTAATTATTTTCAATTCAAAAATTAAATATGCAAAAATATTTTTTAGCATTCTTTTTTATTGGAAGTAGTTTGAGTTTGATGGCACAAAAAGATTCTACTAAGTCTTTACAAGATGTAGTAGTGTTTGCCAATAAATTTCCAACACTTTCAAAAAATATAGTTCAAACAGTTGGTTTAATCACTGACAAAAATTTAATACAACAACAATCTAATACTGCAGATATATTGACTGCTTCTGGTCAGATATTTGTACAAAAAAGTCAATTAGGTGGAGGTAGCCCAGTTATAAGGGGTTTTGAAGCAAGTAGAATTTTATTATTAGTTGATGGGGTTAGAATGAATAGTGCCATATTTAGGGCAGGCCATTTACAAAATATTATTACGGTAGATAATATGAGTTTGGAGAGAGTAGAAGTTAACTATGGCCCTAGTTCTACCATGTACGGTTCTGATGCTTTAGGAGGAGTGATTAATTTATTTACTAAAGCACCACAGTTGAACAATAGTTCTAAGTGGAAATCCAATGGGAATGTAATTTATAGATATGCAAATGGTCAAAACGAAAATCGACAACATATTGATTTAAATATTGCCAACAATAAATGGGCATTTGTAAGTTCATTTACAAATAGCAGTTTTGGAGACATGCGTCAAGGTGCTAATAGATTGGCGGCTTATCCTGATTTTGGAAAAAGATTATTTTATGTAACTACCGAAAATGGTGTAGATATTTTAAATGATAATAGATCCTCAATTAATATTCAAAAAATTACTGAATATACTCAAGCAGATTTTTTACAAAAGATATTGTATAAACCTTCTGCAAATACAGAGCATCTATTAAATATTCAATTATCCAATTCTTCTAATATCAATAGATATGACCGATTAACTGAAACCAGTAAGGGTTTGCCGGTTTATGCTGAATGGTATTATGGTCCACAGGTACGTAATATGGTTTCTTATAAATTGAATAAAACCCATTTAAAAGGGTTTTTCCAAGAATTATCAGTGAATACAAATTATCAGCATTTACAAGAAAGCAGAATCAGTAGAAAATATAAATCTTCTAATAAAGATTTTAGAATTGAGAATGTAGATATTATTGGCTTGAATGCGGATTTATTGCATTCAGATAAAAATGGTGAAATTCATTTTGGCCTTGAGTCTTATTATAATATCGTCAACTCTAAGGCTCATAGAACCAATATTGCTACACTGGCAAATAGTGCTATAACTACTCGTTATAGCGATGGTCCTACCAATATGGCTTATCAGGCATTATATGTTCAACATAGAAAAAATTTGAATCAAAATTGGGTATTGAATGATGGATTAAGATTGAATTTAGTTCAATTAAATGCACAATTCAAAGACACATCATTAATGCATTTCCCTTTTACTGAATCTAAACAAAGCAATGCTGCTCTAACGGGTAATATTGGATTAGCTTATAATGGTGATGATGGATTTAGGTCTACAGTAGGAGTGAGTAGTGGATTTAGAGCGCCCAATATTGATGACTTAACCAAGGTTTTTGATACAAAGACAGGTTATGTAGTTGTGCCAAATAAAGATTTAAAACCTGAGTATACCTATAATGCAGAATGGACAATTGCTAAAAATACTTCCAATTACAGTTTAGGAGCAAGTGTATTTTATACTTTGTTCCACAATGCATTAGTGGCTGATAAGTATAATTGGAACGGCAAGTCAACAATTATGTACCAAGGAGTATTAAGTGATGTATATGCCACTCAAAATAAAGCCAAGGCCAATTTGTTTGGATTTAATGTAAATGGTAGACTTCGTTTAATTCAAAATACAGAATTGAATGCTACTTATACTTACACAAAAGGCACATACAATGATGGTAGTAAAGAAATGCCATTAGATCATATCCCACCTGCTTATGGAAGATTTGGAATAAAACATATCGATAAAAAATGGAATGCAGAATTCTATAGTGTCTTCAATAGTTGGAAAAAAATAGCTGATTATAATTTAAATGGTGAAGACAATGAAATTTATGCAACCAAAGATGGTATGCCAAGTTGGATGACTTTTAATTTATTGACTCAGTACAATCCTACTAAAGATTTAACAATAGGTTTAGGGGTAGAAAATATCACTGATCTGAATTATAGATATTTCGCTAGCGGTATTTCTGCTGTTGGTAGAAATTATATTTTGACATGTAAGGTTAACTTCTAGTGTTTTAATGAACCTACATTGCTAGAGAATATCTTAACAGCAATCGCTAGAAGTATTACACCAAAAAATTTACGCACTGCTAGTAAGCCTCCGGGCCCTAGCAGGCGTTCTATAAAATTCAAAGATTTTAGTACGATATAAATAATCAAAAGATTGACCAATATGCCTGCTAAAATATAAACTTCTTCAAAGTTTGCTTTCAAAGACATGATGGTTGTTAAAGTACCACTTCCTGCAATGATTGGGAAAGCAATTGGAACCACTGATCCAGTATGTCCATTTTTATCTCCTTTAAAAATCTCGTGACCCAATACCATTTCGAGGCCTAATAAGAAAATCACAATAGATCCACCCACTGCAAAAGATTTTACATCTAAGCCCAACATTTTCAAAAATGGTTTTCCTAAAAACATAAAAGCAATCATCAATCCACCAGAAATCAATGTGACTTGCATGGATTTAATTTTACCCACTTTTTCTTTCATAGAAATTAAGAGTGGAATAGATCCTACAATATCTATTACGGCAAACAAGGTGAAGATAACCGTAAGTAGTTGGTCAAATTGAAATTGCATAAAAAAGCTTTGCATGAAGATACAAAGCTTTTTTTATTTACTCATCAGAAGGGCATAGTCTTATTAACGCCAAATCAAGCCAATTTGAATGGTACGGCCAATAGTATTGTACCCATTGATCTCTTGAAAATGGTCGTTTAATAAGTTTTGCGCATCTGCATATAATTGTAATCTTTTAGAATATTGATAACTTAAATGTGCATTTAATAAAGTATAATAATCAAGCACTACATCTTCTGTACCATATCCGCCAACATCATATCTTTTACTGATGTATCTAGCAGAAACTATTCCTTCCCATTGCTTATTTAATTTTACTTGATATTGTATATTAAATACATGCCTTGGCCTTTTTAATAAGTAATTGTAAGTAATGGTATCTGTGTTAGTTACTCTATTTTGATTGGTTTCTTTACCATTTAATAATGTATAATTTATGCTGAACTGACTTTTTTCATTCATTCGATGTGTTAATTCTAATTCAAGTCCATTCACATTTTGTTGAATAAAATTGAAGAAATTATAGTCTATATAGTTATAATCAATTCCATTATTAATTTTTCTATTAAAAAATACAGCTCTAGCATAGATTGGTTTTGTATGGTATTCAAGACCAAGTTCTGTATTGACAGATGTTTCCGCTTTTAATTGATCGTTATAACTTATTTGGTATAAAGAAGGAGCTTTGAATCCGCTAGAAATACTGGCAATTGCTCTCCATTTTTCATTAATCGCATAGGATGGGCTAATGGTAAATGTTTGGTTAGATCCATATCTTGAATGGTTATTATAACGAGTACCTAATTCCAATAAGAATTTTTTATTGTTATTATGTATTAACAAAGACCCGTATATAGCATTTTGAAATTGAAAAGTATCTTTAAAATTTTCATTGTAAGGCCCCCATCCGCTGATACTTTCATAGGTTTGGTTATATGATCCATATCTAAAGTCTGTACCAATAATCCACTGAACATTTTTTGTTAGCTGATTGCTATAAAACATGTCTGCGAAATGCGTGCTTCCCTTATATTGATTGTTTTCGTAAATCAAATAAGTTTTATCTACACTATCATTTAAATAACTTCTATCTTGGGTAGTGTATTGGTATTGGAATTGAAAAGATTGTTGCTCTTTTTTGTATTTCAATAAAACTCCAGTCATGTTTGTTGCATTATTGAATCGCTCATCTTTATCATCTTTGAATGCACCATAATCAATATCTGCGCTATAAGCAGTTTTTCTTGTGGTTAATTGAAGATCCCAGTATTTACTTAAATCATAATTTATTTTAGCAAACCAACTATTATTATTGTACCCATCCTTGTCAAAACTATTGGTATGTTGTTTATCATAAGCTGCAGAAAACCCATCTGAGTTTTGATTTTCCCATCCAATAAAGTAATGCATTTTTTTAGTATTCCCATTAATTTGAAAATTACTCTTCTTAGTATTATAGGAGCCAACACTTATTCCACCTGTTAGCCAAGAATTTGTTTTCTTTTTGGTAATAATATTAATAACACCACCAATAGCATCCGATCCGTACATGGTAGATTGAGAGCCTTTTAAAATTTCTACTCTTTCAATTTGTTCAATAGGAATGAGATTAAGATCAAATTCATTACTAATCATGGATGGGTCACCTACTGGAGCGCCATCAATTAAAATTAATGTTCTGCCGCTTGATGCACCTCGCATATAAATACTTGGAACGGTACCTACATTACTTAAAGAACCTGGAAGACTTAAACCTGCTTGTTCATTAAGAACTTGTGCTATGGAACGGCCAGCTTGCGCATCCAATTGCTGTGCAGAAATAATGGTAACTACTTTGCCAGTTGTGTTTTGTTTCTGCTCAATTTTATTAGCAGTTACAATCACTTCACCTAAAGTGTTACTTGAAGAAATACTGTCCTTGCTTTGTGAAAAAGCAAAATGGGTTGTGGTAATAAATACCACTAAGAGCTTGATAATTTTTTGGCTCATTGTTGTTTTTTTTAAATGAAACAATGAGCTTCCTGATAGAAGAGAATTCTTTTACAAATCCTTGCTTTTTACCCGAAAGCTGTTGGTTATTTTTTAACTAGGCAGGTCTTCTGGCTCGTTCTTAACATTGCATCCTTCCCAAATTGCTTCAGTGGATATTGCAACGATTGCTTTGGCGTAGAACTTACAGCTACGGGAATAGCTCCCGGATTTAACGGGATTCCCTTTTAATCATTGAATGAACCTAATCAAGCACAAACTTATAAGATAAATTTCTACTGACTGCTTATATTTATTAACCCCTTGTTGAAAACTAGAATTGTTTTAATATATTTATGCTCAACAAAAAAAGGATGAAAGAAAAACAAGGCATTAATTTTTTTAGCTTGACCATGATTGTGGTAAGCTTGGTGATTGGAATGGGTATTTTTAAAACACCTGCCACCATTGCAGCTAAATCTGGAACGCCCTTAATATTTTTTAGTGCTTGGACTATTGGTGGAATCATTGCTTTGTTTGGGGCTTTAACATATGCAGAGATTGGACAGCGTTTACCAGTAATGGGAGGTTATTACAAGGTATTTGCGCATTGTTATCATCCTGCAGTGGGTTTTACTATTAATGTATTGATATTAATTAGTAATGCTGCATCTCTAGCCGTGGTTGCTTTGATTGGAGCGGATTATGTAAGTGATTTATTATTTGGAAGACCTTCTAGTACCTTATTTAATATTGGTATTGCTACTTCTTCTGTGGGCTTATTTTATTTTGTGAATTTATTGGGTTTGAAAACCAGTAGCAGAACACAGAATGTGTTGATGATCGTAAAAATAAGTTTGATCATTTTATTAATTTCTTCTTTGTTTAAAGGAGTTAGCGTTCCGCCACATGGATACAATGAAGGGAAATTGTATGTGTATGATGGAACCAATGGTGCCTTGCTTTTATTAGTTAGTTTGGTATCAGTATTTTTTACTTACGGTGGATACCAACAAACCATCAATTTCGGTTCTGAGATTTCCAATCCAAGAACCATGCAAAAAGGAATTGTCTTTGGAATTTTTATTGTGTTGTTCTTATACCTTGCCATTAATTATACTTATGTAAAAGTAATTGGCTTTGATTCAATGAAAAACGCCAATGCGATTGGTTCATTATTATTTGAAGCTTGGTTTGGAAAATTTGGCGCTAAAGTTTTTGACTTTGCTATGGTTTTAAGTGTACTAGCCTATGTGAATGTGATTTTAATGAGTAATCCAAGAGTAATGTTTGCGATGAGTGAAGATGGTGTATTACCCAAATTGTTTCAAATCACTCATCCAAAAACTGGAGCCCTTGTGCCAGGTTTAACTATTTTTGCCATCACTACCGCTTTAATTACTTTTTTTGGAAAAGGAGTAGACGATGTTTTAAGCTTTAGTATTTTTCTAGATTGTATGGGAATGAGTACTTCTGCAGCAACCTTGCTTTTATTAAGAAAGAAAAAACAAGGAGATGCTTCAGTCACAGGAATTTTGAAAAAATGGACACCTATTTTATGTGTCATATTCGTTTTATCCTATTTTATGGTGGCAATAGCTGTAGTGATAGACAAACCCTACTCTGCTTTAACGGCAATTGTACTACTAACCCTGGTTTTGGGTATATATCGCGTTTTTTATCATCAAAAAAAGGCCATTTAACCCTTTTTTGACTCCACTTGTCTAATATTTAGAAAGCATTGAAGTATTAGGTTACTTTTGTGTAAGAAAGAGCGCATTTCTGCTCTTAAACATTCATATGATTAAAATGAGATATATACTTTCTTTATTGATGATTAGCCTATCGGTTGGGGTAACTGCCCAAGAACCAGAAAAGTGGGATTTAAAAACCTGTGTGGAATATGCTATACAGCATAATATTTCTGTTCAGCAGGCAGATGTACAATCTAGATTAGCCAAATTACAAGCAGATCTAGCCAAGAACAATCAATTACCTACTTTAAGTGGTAGTTCTGGAATGGGATTAAGATTAGGTCGTTCTATCGACCCAACTACCAATGGATTCACCAATACCCAATTTTTGTATAATAATTTTGGGGTGAATGGAGGGGTGCAAATATTTAATGCAGGCAAGCTTAGAAATAATGCCGAAGCTACTCAATATTCATGGCAAGCAAGTTTAGCAGATATGCAAAACGCTTCCAATGATATTGCTCTAAATGTAGCTACTTATTATTTACAAATACTTTCTGCTATTGAACAAACAGAAATTGCTAAAATTCAAATCACTCAAACCAAAGAGCAGTTATTAGCTACTAAGAAAAGAGTGGATGTAGGCTTGTTACCAGAAATTAATTTATTAGAGCTTGAGACGCAGTTAGCCAATGATAGTAGTAGTTATATTACTGCCATCTCTAATGTTGAGCAAAGTAAATTAAGTATGAAAGCGCTTTTAAATTTAGACGCTGCTAAACAATTTGATGTAATTGTTCAACCAGTAGAGCAAATTAAATTGCAAAACTTTGTTGATTTACAACCAGAATATGTATTCAGTATCGCCTCTCAAAATTTGCCTAATGTAAAAGCGGCTAATTATAGAGTAAAAGCAGCTGAGAAAAATGTTCAATCTGCAAAAGCTAATTTTTATCCAACTTTAAGTTTCGGGTATTCATTAAGTTCCAATTTCTCGAATCAGTTTAAATACATCAGTGGGTATGAGTTTAGTGGATATAGTACACCAACTGCTATGTCTCCATATGTGAATATCAATAATAGCAAGTATTATGTTCAAAGTCCTGTATTTACTACAACAAGTGGTACTAGAAATTGGGGTAATATTTGGAATGGCTGGGGCAATCAAGTAAACAACAACTTTGGTCAGAGTTTAGGATTCCAATTGAATATACCTATTTTCAATGCTGGACAATCTAAGATTGCTTACCAACAAGCTAAGTTGAATTTCAGAACAGCTTCCTTACAAGAAGAAAACACACAAAGAAAATTAAAGCAAGATATTTTCTCCGCATTCACTAATGCAGTGGTGGCTTTGAATAAATTGAATGCTACTCAAAAAGCAATGAATTCTGCTGAGAAAGCCTATTCTTTTGCTACCAAAAGATATGAATTAGGCTTATTGGGTACTATTGAATTATTGAACAATCAAAATAATTATTTAAAAGCAAAAGTGAATTTTAAAGCAGCTCAATACGAGTATGTATTTAGAATTAAATTATTAGAGTTTTACAAAGGAGAGAATTTGACCTTATAATACTATTAGAAAAATTGAAAATAAAAGACAATGAATAAGAAGCTCATTTGGATTTCGGTAAGTGTAATTGCAGTTATTGCCCTATTAGTTGGCTTAAAGAAAGCTGGGGTAATTGGTAAAGAAGAAGGAACTGAAGTAACTACTGAAAAAGTACAATTAAGAACCATTACAGAATCTGTTAATGCTAGTGGTAAAGTGTATCCTGAAATTGAAGTAAAAGTAAGTCCAGATATCTCAGGTGAGATTGTAAACTTATTTGTAGAAGAAGGCGATAGCGTAAAAAAAGGTCAATTATTGGCTAAGATATATGCAGATATTTATTCTTCACAAAGAGACCAAGTAACTGCAAGTGTTAACCAAGTTAAAGCGCAATATGAAAATGTAAAAGCAAATTTAAGCGGTTTAAAAACTGTTTATGAAAATGCCAAAGCAACAAATGAGCGCTATAAAAAATTATTTGCTGATAAAATTGTTTCAAGATCAGAATATGAGCAAACAGAGCAAGCATATAGATCTGCAGAATCAAATTATAATGGCGCTAAAGAGTCTATCAAAAGCGGTGAAGCACAAATTCAAGGCGTAAGAGCGCAATTGGCTAGAGCAGAAAAAGATTTAGCACGTACTTCTATTCTTGCGCCAATGGATGGAATAGTAAGTTCAATGAGTGTAAAGAAAGGAGAAAGAGTAGTAGGTACAGCACAAATGGCGGGTACTGAAATGATGCGTGTAGCAGATATGAAAAGTATTGAAGTAAGAGTGGATGTTGGAGAAAACGATATTACTAAAGTTAAAATTGGTGATACTGCATTGGTTGAAGTGGATGCCTACAATAATAGAAAATTCAAGGGTATTGTATATAAGATTGCTAATCCTGTTTCAGCCGCGAGTTCTGCATTAGCCTCAACTACGGAAGTAGCAAACTATAAAGTACATATTCGTTTATTTACTGATAGCTATCAAGACTTGATTAAAGAAAATGCTAAATTTCCATTTAGACCAGGAATGACTGCAAGTGCAGATATTCAAACTAAATCTAAAACCAATGTTATTTCAGTTCCATTAAATGCAGTAACTACAAGAGATAAAGAAGGTCAAGGAAAAGAAACAAAAGTATCAAGTGCTGCAAACTCTAGCAGTGATGAACCTGCTAAAGCGGAAGAAGAATTATCTGAGGTTGTATTTGTTTTACAAAAAGACAACAAGGTTAAAATGGTAAAAGTAAAAACAGATATTCAAGACTTAAACTATATCGAAGTAGAAGGTGTTAAAGTGGGGGATGTGGTAGTTACTGGACCTTATAGTACAATAAGTAAAACATTAAAGGATGGAGCGATGGTAAAGCCTGTTACGAAAGAGAAATTATTTGAAGAAAAGAAATAAGCTTTAAAATATACAGAAAAGGGGTGCTCAAAAAAGAGCACCCCTTTTTTTATGTCTTTTCGTACCTTTGAACCATGCAACCATTAAAAATAGGAATTATAGGCAGTGGAAGTTGGGCAACAGCTATAGCGAAAATTGCAGCAGATAATGGAAATCAGATTGCTTGGTGGGTTCGTCAAGAAGCCAATATTGACTATTTTAAGAAACGCCACCACAATCCACATTATCTAAGGAATGCCTATTTTGATGTGTCTGCAATTCAATTTTCTTCTAACATTTTAGAGGTGATCGCTGCTTCAGAGGTAATTGTCATGGCTGTTCCGTCTATTCATATCGTTTCTTGTTTAGAAAAAGTAGAAGCAAAACATTTAGAGGGTAAAAAAATAGTGTCTGCTATAAAAGGTGTTTTACCAATTCATAATATTTTATTACATCAGTATTTAGCTAAAGTATATCAATTCCCTTTAGAGAATTATTTTACTCTTTTAGGGCCAAGTCATGCAGAAGAAGTAGCAGCAGAACAATTGTCTTATCTTACTTTTTCGGGTGTAGATATAGCTTTCGCAGAACAAATTGCCAACTGCTTTAAGTCTGAATATATAAACACCATTGTTAATTCAGATGTGATAGGTGTTCAGTATGCAGGGGTAGTAAAAAATATTTATGCTTTAGGTGCAGGTATTGCACATGGTTTAGAATATGGCGATAATTTTTTAAGTGTATATATTGCTAATTGTGCCAATGAAATGCAATTATTATTAAGTGCCATTATGCATCATGAAGGAAATGCATGCAAAGGCATTAATTATAATGCATCAGTTTATTTAGGTGATTTATTAGTGACTTGTTATTCTTTGCATAGTAGAAACAGAACCTTCGGAAATATGATTGGAAAGGGATATTCTGTTAGAGCTGCAGAATTAGAACTAAACATGGTAGCAGAAGGCTATAATGCTAGTAAATGTATTATGACTATCAATAAAGAATTGAAGCAATCCATTCCAATCATTAGCGCTATTTATGCCATTTTATGGGAGGGGGCTAATCCAACTGATACCTTTAAAGAGATAGAAGCTATCTTACTATAAAAAAATCTGAAGCAATTCCATCCGCTAAGAATTTTGCTGATTTATTCAAGCAATAACCTTGTTCAGTTTTTTCAAAATACTCTTTATCAGCCAATTCCTGGATTACTTGATAGGTATGTTCAAGATAGGCTTTCCCAAATCTAGATTCAATGGCTTCAATATTAAAACCTTCCATACATCTCAAAGAGATCATCATGTATTCATTGTATTGAGTAGGCAGGTCTAAAATTTCTTTTTCAAAGGGTAGATCATCCTTTTGCAATGATTGAATATAGAGCGCATTATTAGCAATATTCCATTGTCTTGAATCTCCATTATAAGAGTGAGCAGAAGGGCCAAGTCCTAGATAAGGTAACCCCTTCCAATAACTACTATTGTGTTGACTTCTAAAACCTGGTTGAGCGAAATTGGAAATTTCATAATGCTCAAATCCGTTCTTCGTTAAAAAATCAACCACTATTTCAAAATGCGTTGCTTGATCTTCATTTACAATATTCTTTATGGTCCCTTTTTGTATCATGGAATGAAGTGCGGTTTTTTCTTCAATAGTTAAAGCATAACAGGATACATGAGGAATCTTATATTCTTTAATGATGGTTAGGTCCGCTAATAGATGATCATTGGAATAGTGAGGTGTTCCATAAATCAAATCAATACTCAAATTATTAAAACCCAGTTCTTGCGCCAATTGAATAGACTGGTGTGATTGCTCCACATCATGAGCTCTATTCATCCATTCTAAGGCTTCTTTTTGAAAACTTTGTATACCAATACTTAATCTATTGATGCCAATACTTTTCCAAAATTGTAATTTCTCCAAACTAATATCGTCAGGATTAGCTTCGACAGTGAATTCAATAGTATCGGCTAATGCATTTTGAGCTTTAAGTACATCAACGATAAGGGATAGCTGATGATTGGATAGTAAAGAAGGGGTTCCTCCTCCAAAGTAAATGGTCTGAATGGGCTGAGTTATATATTCTTTTCTGAGTACTATTTCTTTTAAAAGGGCTTCAACAAAACTATCAATATTGTTGGTCTGGGTACTAAAATGAAAATTACAATAATGGCATGCTTTTTTACAAAAGGGTATATGTATGTAGATTCCTGCCATAGGTAATATTAATGCACAAAGCTAGTCATTAGTTACTAATTCTGCCCTAGTATACTTATTTTTGCTAGGATGTTTTTAACCATTCGAAAATTATTTTTTATTCTATTAGGGTGTTTGGCACTTAGTTCCTTCACTCAGGTAGATTCTGTTTCTCGAAAAGTAGATAGCGCATTGGCGTCAATGGATACTACTATCAAAAAAGATACATTGCTTATTCAATATGTACCTGTAATTCCAAAAACCTTTCAATTAGCTGATGCCAATCATTTTTCTTTTTTACATGGCGCTTTAATTGACTCCAATTATAATCCGTTAAAAGATTATAAAACTTATTTTTCCCAAAAGAAAAATGCATTTAAATTATACAATGAATTGGTGACGAAGTCAAACGATGGGCCAGTTGTTTTTAGAATTGAACAAAGGTTTTCGCTACCAGATAAAGACATATTGTTTTATACTATTTTTGGCTTATTATTTTTATTTGCTTTTGTACATAATGTTTACCCACAATATTTTCCAAAACTATTTAGTCAATTTAATCAGTCTTCTTTAAGAATGCTTCAAAATAGGGAGCAATTATTGCAAAATAGTTTGGCTTCTTTGTTGATGAATATTGGGTTTATTTTGAGCTTTTCTTTAATGGCTACTTTACTCATTTTCAATAGGCACTTATTAGCACTTTCTTTTTGGGAGGGCTATGGATATATCTGTTTGTTCTTTACCGCTTTATATGTTGGCAAATACCTTTTTTTACTATTGGCAGGCTATACTTTTAATAGTATGGAATTGATACAAACCTATGTATTTGTGATATTTATGATTAACAAGGTATTGGGTATTTTGCTTATCCCTTTTATCCTTATATTGGCCTTTGCTAGGCCATATTTTTATGATTTTGCCATAGTTGGGGGCGCCGTTTTGGCAGTATTATTAATCCTATATAGATACCTGTTTTCTTTAACGACTGTTAGGAATAAATTACATATATCATCCTTTCATTTTTTTCTATACCTTTGTGCTTTCGAAATAGTGCCTATCTTGATTTTGTATAAATTAGTCGTACAATATTTTGGGGGCACTTATTAAAACTGGAAAGTGAAAATGGCAATAAAAAAAATTCTTATTTCTCAGGCTAAACCAGAGAGCGAAAAATCTCCCTATTTTGATCTAGAGCGCAAGTACAATGTTTCATTGTTTTTCCAACCATTAATTCAATTGGTGGCTATTCCAGCGAAAGATTTTAGAAAAACAAAAATTGATATTACAGAATACACGGGTGTAATTTTTACTAGTAAAAATGCCATTGACCATTTCTTTAGAACCTGCGATGAATTAAAAATCAATATCAATCAAGACACAAAATATTTTTGCATCACTGAATCAGTAGCACTATACCTACAGAAATTTATTATGTACCGAAAGCGTAAAGTTTTCTTTGGCTCAGATGGTACTAATAAGAAATTATTTGATGTTTTAAATAAGCATAAGGCAAATGAACGTTTCTTATATGTTTGTAGTGAAAACCAACAAGATAATGAGATCGTCAATTGGTTGAAAGATCATGGCTGTAGTTTTGAATTAGGATATATGTACCGTTCAGAAAGCACAGACATTAAACCATTGATAAAAGAGCACAAATTTGATGTAGTATGCTTATTCACCCCAAGTGGATTAAAAAGCTTCTTAGATAATCAACCAGGTTTCAAACAAAATGGCACTATCCTTGGCGCATTTGGCTCAAACACTTGCAAGGCAGTAGCCGATGCAGGGTTGACTTTACATATTCAGGTGCCTAGTCCACAAACTCCAAGTATGGTGGCTGGCTTAGACCAATTCTTAGCACAGCAGACTAAAAAGAAGTAAATTGCACTATATGAGTGCTACTACAAAATTCACGAATGCGCTCATTCATGAGCAAAGTCCCTATTTATTACAACACGCCCATAATCCAGTGGATTGGATGGCATGGTCCCCTTCCATTTTTGAATTAGCTACAAAACAGAATAAACCCATTTTATTAAGTATTGGCTATGCCGCTTGTCATTGGTGTCATGTAATGGAAAGGGAGAGTTTTGAAAATGAGGAAGTAGCAAAATATATGAACGCTCATTTCATTAATATAAAAGTAGATAGAGAAGAGCGACCTGATGTAGATCAAATTTATATGGATGCCTTACAGGCCATGACAGGTTCTGGAGGATGGCCATTGAATATATTTTTACTACCCAATGGTAAACCTTTTTATGGGGGTACATATTTTCCACCTAAAACAATTCCACAAAGAGCTTCCTGGATGGATGTCTTAAAAGGAGTGCAAGAAGCTTATTCAAATAATAAAGAAAAATTAATTGAACAGGCCGAACAGCTAACCAATCATTTGGTGCAAACTAATATCAAAGAGCGTATTGTGGAAGACTCAACTATCACTTATCCAAGTATGGAAGAGTTTGATTTGATGACAAAAAGAATTTTACAAAACGCAGATACACAATGGGGAGGTTTTGGTGCAGCCCCAAAATTTCCACAAACATTTTCTATACAGGTATTATTAAGAAACTATTTTGCCAATAAAGATCAAGCAGCCATAGTGCATGCAGTAAGAAGTTTGGATAAAATGATTCAAGGAGGATTGTATGATCATTTGGGTGGTGGATTTGCAAGATATAGTACAGATCCACAATGGCAGGCCCCTCATTTTGAAAAGATGTTGTATGATAATGCGTTATTGATTACTGTTTTATCGGAAGCCTATCAATTAACTCAAAAGTGGGTCTATAAAAAAGTGATTGAAGAAACAATTGAATTTGTTTTTAGAGAACTTTCAGATAATTCAGGAGCTTTCTATGCTGCACTAGATGCGGATAGTGAAGGAGTGGAAGGAAAATTTTATACATGGTCTTATGAAGAATTACAAAACCTATTGCCTGAAAAATTATTCAAACCGTTTTGTGATTATTTTCAAATAAAAGAAGAAGGTAATTGGGAACATACCAATATTGTTTGGACCAGAGAGTCTATAGAAAATGCTTGGACAGAAGAATTGGTGGAAGCTAAGAAAATTCTTTTTAAACATAGAGCTAAACGAATTCGTCCAGGCACAGATACTAAAATTTTACTTTCTTGGAATTGTTTAATGATTATTGCTTTATGTAAGTCATATGCCATTACAGCAGATGTGGCCATTTTGAAAAGAGCTGAAAAAACAATGGAATGGTTAATAACTCATTTACAATCTAAAGAACAATATCTTTTTCATAGTTATACCAATGGAGTAGCCAAATCGATGGCCTTTTTAGAAGACTATGCAACATTAATCCAGGCATTCATTGAATTGCATAAAGTAAGTGCAAATAAAGAATATTTGATCAAAGCAAAATATTGGATGGATTATGTTCAACTCCATTTTATAGACGAGCAAGGGGTCTTTTTCTATTTTACCAGTGACGAGCAATTAGATGGAATTATTCGTAAAAAAGATAGTTATGATGGAGCTACCCCTAGTAGCAATGCCATCATTTGTTCTAGTTTAATATACCTAGGAAGTATTTTTGATTTACCTCATTGGGTGAATCAGTCAGAAAAAATGTTGGCATCCATGCATAAGATGATGGTGCAGTATCCTAGCTCTTTTGGATATTGGGCACAAAGCTTTTTTCAAATTGCTTATGGTTTAACAGAGGTAGTGGGTATCGGAAACCAGGTAAATAAACATTTAACGCCTATTTTAAAACAATTTTTACCCCATAGTTTACCTCTTTGGTTGGAACAGGAAGATCCTAGCTTTCCGCTGTCTTTGGGTAAACACTCTACTGGTAATCAATACTTTACATGTAAGAATAAAACCTGTTCCTTGCCTGTAAATGATATCCAAGGCATTTTAGCAAATATCTAACATTTAGAATCGGTAAATTGCGCCTCCTAATTCTATTGAAAATCAAAGAGTTTTAGTAATAAAAAGGGTAAAAAAGCGTTTTAATAAAGACCTGTCAATACAGGTTAAAAATTTGATATGAGTAAGCAAACAATAAATTTAAGAATCGGATTTCCTGCTTTCATTTTGATCACTGTATTGGTGTCATTGGTATTCATGTCTCAAAGACCTGGTCGTTCTCGTAAACCTAGGTTCTCTTCAGACAGAAATACCACAGAGATACCTGCTGGATCTTTTTATATGGGACCAAGTGATGAGCAGGTAGATTTATCCATGGTGAATAGAAAAAAACTAGTTTCTATTAATAGTTTTTGGATGGATAAAACAGAAATCACAAATGAGCAATACAGAAGATTTGTAAACTATGTAGCTGATTCATTAAAATATTTAGCAATTTATGGAGGAGGCTTAAATCAAAATGAAGACACTTTAAGAGTAGATTGGAATAGAGCTTCTCGTATTAATATGAAGAGTAGGGCTGTGTTAGAAAGATTGAATGAATTATTATTAAGCCCAGATAATCGTATTCAAGGTAAAATTGATTTAGATCCAAATAAATTAGTATATCGTTATTCTTATATCGATTTAAAAGCAGCTGCTAGAGCATCCAAGGGTTTAGAAAAATCATTAAGTGATTTTATTGTAACGCAAAATCAAGCAGTGTATCCTGATACTTTAGTATGGATGAGAGATTTCTCTTATTCTTATAACGAACCACAAACAAGATTGTATTTCTCGCATCCTGCTTATAACGATTATCCAGTTGTTGGAGTAACATGGAAGCAAGCAGTGGCTTTTTGTAATTGGAGAACCAATAATAGTGACTATTATTTAGGAAGAAAAGGAAGACCAGAGTACAAAATAGACGGTATCTATAGATTACCAACAGAAGCAGAGTGGGAATATGCAGCTAGAGGAAATTCAAAAACCAATGCTATGTATCCATGGGGATCTCCTTACACCAGAACTTCACAAGGAAGACTATTAGCCAATTTTAAACCAGGCAGAGGAGAATATTTTAGTGGAAGTGAAAATAATAGAACTGATAATATTTATACTACTAAAGTGGGTAGCTTCTCTCAAAACCTGAATGGTTTTGATTTGTATGATATGGCGGGTAATGTGGCTGAATGGACTAGCTCTGTATTTTATGAGGGCGGTTATAATTTCTTAGGAGATTTTAGCCCAAGTGTAGAGTTCAATGCAAAAGACGAAGATCCTATATTAATGAAAAGAAAAGTAATTAGAGGTGGATCTTGGAAAGACATTGCATACAATATTCAAGTAAGTACTAGAAATTTCGAATACCAAGACACTGCTAAATCTTATATTGGATTTAGATGCGTCTTAACAATGGGACCAAGAAATAAATAATTGTAAAAACATATATTCATTTTATAAACTAACCTAATGGCAAATACCATTTCTCCTAAAACGAACAAAATTATTAATGTTGTCATCTCTTTGGGTGCAGCAGTTGTTATTCTTGGTGCTTTAACCAAGTTGATTAATTTACCAGGTGCAGACTGGTTATTGATAGCAGGTTTAACTACTGAAGCTGCTATTTTCGTGATATACGCTTTCTTACCTCCTCCTGATATGAGTGCGCCTGCTGGTGCAAGTGCAGGAGCTACTGATTCTGTTGTAGCAAGTATGGAAGCTGCTAAGTTAGACGAGGCTGCTTTTAAAAAATTAAGTAGCTCTTTCGAAAAATTAAATGATACTGCCATGTATCTAGGAGATTTAGCGGATATGGCTAAGTCAAGCAAAGATTTTACAAATAATACAAAAGATGCTGCCATTGCATTAGGAACTGTAAAAGATTCTGTTGCAAGTGTTGCTAATAATTTAGGAAGTTTTGCATCAGCATCTGATGGCGTTAAAAACTTGAATGAACAATTTGTAACCATGACTAAAACCATGGAAGCGATGAACAATTATTATGGTAAATTATCTGAGGCTTCTAATGCAATGTCTAGCTCTGCTGCAGATGCGGTAAGAGCTAAAGAACAAATTGCCTTATTAGCTGATAACTTAACTAAGTTAAATCAGATTTATAGTAATATGTTAACCGCAATGCAAGGTCGTTAATAAAACCAGCTAACAAAAAATTCATTTTAAAAACTAGTATACATGTCATTACCTAAGGAGCCGAGGCAGAAGATGATCAACATTATGTATTTAGTGTTGACTGCATTATTGGCATTAAATGTATCTAGCGAGATTTTGAACGCATTTAAAACTATTGAACAGAGTTTAACGAATGCCAATGTGATTATTCAAAAAAAGAATACAGACATTATCAAATCGCTACAGAAGAAATTAGAAGACCCAAAAACAGCAGAAAAAGCTGCAATATGGGCACCTAAAGCAGCAGAAGCGCAAAAGTTGTCCGACGATGTATATTCCTATCTAGAGTCTTTAAAGACTGGCTTGAAACAAGAAGCAGGTTTAAAAATTAAAGATGGTGTAGAAGAATACAATGATCACGATTTAAGTTCAACTACTAGATTCTTCTTAAAAGGGTCAACACCTAATAGAGGAGTAGAACTATTAACAAGGTTAACTGAGTATAAAAATAAATTAGCGGCAATAGATCCAGGAATTGCAAAAGATATTATACCAACATTGCCATTAGATTTAACTATTCCTAAAACTTCTACATTGGCTGGAAAAAATGATTGGGGATATGCGTATTTTAATATGACTCCACCTATTGCAGCTATTACTATATTAACGAAGTTTCAAAACGATATTAGAAATAGTGAGTCACAGGTAATGGAATATTGTCATAAAGAAATTGGTGAGGTAGAATTAGTGTATGATCAGTTTAATGCATTTGCTTCCTCTAATTCTCAATATTTAATGTCTGGTGAAGAATTAGTTATTACTGCTGGTGTTGGTGCATTTAGTAGCGCAGCAAAACCAACTATTAGTATTGATGGAGCGGTATTACCTATTGGTCCTGATGGAACAGCTTCTTATAAATCTGTAGCAGGTTCTCCTGGTTTAAATAGTAAGCGAGTAAGAATATCTTTCCTAAAACCAAATGGCGAAACTGCCATTGTAGAAAAAGATGTTAAGTATACTGTTGGAACACCTACAGGATTAGTTGTATCGACAGATAAGACAAGGGTATTTTATAAAGGCTTGGATAATCCTTTAAGCGTAACTGGTGGAGGTGGAGCCGAAAAAGTAAATGTAAGTGTAGAGAGTGGAGCTGCAACAGTTAGAAGATCTGGGCCTGGTCAATATGTGGTTAATTGTACTCAATTAGGTTCAGTTACTTTAAATGTAAATGATGGTAAATCTACCAGCAAAGTAACTATTCCAGTAAAAAGAGTGCCAGATCCAATTGCTATTGTGGGCGGAAGTGCTGGCGGTAATATGGCTGCTAGTGTATTCAGAGCACAACAAGGGGTAATTGCAGACTTGAGAGATTTTGTGTTTGAAGGCATTAAATTCAATGTAGTTTCTTATTATGTTATTTGCACAGGTAAAGGATTTGACGAGCCTGATTTTGAAGAAGTAACAGGTGCAAGATTTTCAGGGGGCGCATCTGCTTTAATCAAGCGTTGTCAACCAGGAACTACAGTAACGATAGGAGAAATTAAGGTAAGTGAGCCAGGTGGCGGAACTAGAAAATTAGATCAAACAATCACTTTTATACTTCAATAAAAAGTGGTTTAAATATAAGTTGTTATGAAAAAGAACTATTTAGCATTATTGGTATTGACTACATTATTTGTACAAACAAATAGTTTTGCGCAATTTAATTTGCCTAAGAAAAAAGGAGCAGCCAATAAAACAACAGACAAAGTGGTGCCTACTTCTCCCAATGTAGAACCAGCTCCTGTGCAAGTTGTTCCAGCTCCTACAACCAATAATAATACTACGGTTGACCCCAATATCAAGCCAACAAAAGTAGTAGATACAACAGTAGTGGGTGGTTTTAATAGCAACAATAAAAAAAGCCTTAGAAACAACTATGCATTTTTCTCTGAAACTAAAAAGAGAAAAGGGGTGCAAGAGCGTTTGCCTTTACCTTATGAAAATTTAAGAGAAGAAGATGCTTTGTTTAGTGAATTTGTATGGGAAGAAATTGATGCAAGAGAAAAAATTAATAGACCTTTTATATATCAGGCATATGATGATAATGGAGATCAAAGATTCTTTGCCATTTTATTAAGAGCCATTGAAAAAGAAGGTATTACTGCATTTGGTGCTGAAGACGATCGTTTTACCACTCCATTAAGTATGGATGAAATAAATGCAAGCTTAAAAGGAACATTGGATACACAATTGGTTCAAAATGTAGACAATCCAAATATATATGACACTTCGGTAATCTATAATACCAAATTAGCACCACAGCCAGATTCTATTTATACTTTTAGATTAAAAGAGCAATACATTTTTGATAGCAAAACAAGCAGAATGTATTGTAGAATTATTGGAATTGCACCAGTAGCTTCTATTCAAATTAGAGATAAAGTAATTAAAAGACCATTGTTCTGGGTATACTATCCAGATTTAAGACCAATTCTAGCACGTAACGAAGTATATAATCCTAAAAACTTTTCAAGTAGAATTACTTGGGAAGAATTATTTGAAAGTAAATTCTTTAATGGGTACATTATCAAATCAACTTTGGATAATTATAATGACAAGCCTTTAAATGCATTGTATAAGGATCCAATGAGACGTTTGATTGAAGGAGAGAAGATCAGACAAAAGATCTTTAATTACGAACAAGAGCGCTGGGTGTATTAATTTGCTTCTTTAGCAAAAGCCTCCATTAATATCTTGGTTTTTTGAGCACCTATCAGTTCCGTTAATAGGGAAGGGCTTGCTTTTTTTACCTTATTTGCAGATTTAAAATATTGCAGTAACAATTCTTTTGTTTTGGGGCCAATACCTGCAATCTCATCCAAACCTGTTTCTAGTGCTCCTTTAGAGCGCTTGCTTCTATGAAATTGAATACCAAAGCGGTGTACTTCGTCTCTGATATTTCTAATTAATTTATGTGCTTCGCTATTCCAATTTAATAAAATAGAATTAGTATCTCCAACAAAGAACAGCTCTTCAATATTTTTTGCCAATCCCACCATGGTTACTTTGTCTTGAATACCTAATTCAGTGAGCGCTTCCAAAGCTGCATTTAGTTGACCTTTACCACCATCAATAATTATTAATTGAGGCAATGCTTGATTTTTAGAAAGTACAGAATGATATCTTCTATAAACAGATTCTTTCATGCTTGCAAAGTCGTTTATACCAACTACTGTTTTGATATTAAATTTTCTATAATCAGATTTACTAGGTACCCCATTTTTAAAGCAAACCATTGCCGAAACTGGGTAAGCACCTTGAAAATTGGAGTTGTCAAAACACTCTATATGGGTAGGTACTGCTGAAAGATGTAATACTTCTTTCATTTCTTCCAATACCGTATTAGGAGCAATATCAGTAACTAATAATAAAGCCTGTTTGTGTTTCCATTCTTTTAATGCGTAGTCAGCATTTTTTTGAGAGAGGGCTAATAATTGTTCTTTTTCTCCCACTTTAGGAACGGTGTATTTAACATTTGGAATTAAATCATCTGGTTCAAAAGGAACAATAATCTCTGAAGCGGTAGAGCCAAGATGTGATCTAAAATAATGAATAGCAAAAGCAAGTACTGTTTCTTTGGATTCTTCCAAGGGCACCGTTAAAGGCAACATATGTGTTTGTACAATCCTTCCTTCTTGTACCATTAAATAGTTAACATAAGCCTGGTCTTCAAAATGGGCAATACTAAACACATCCATAGCATGTTGTTGCTTAATGTACACCACCGACTTTGTTTGATATTGTTCTAGTTCTTCAATTTTCTTTTTGGTTAATGCCGCTTTTTCAAATGCCAATGCGCTTGATTGCTCACTCATTTCTTTATTTAAATGAGCGATCAAAGGTTTTACATTGCCTTTTAATAAATGCGTCACTTGGTCAATCAATTTTTCGTATTCATCTTCTGATTGTAATCCTTGACAAGGCCCTTTACAATTTCCTAAATGGTACTCTAAGCAAACCTTGAATTTGCCTTTTTCAATATTTTTTGGACTTAGGGGAAGGGTGCAGGTTCTTAATGGAATGCTTTGCTTGATATGATTGATTAATTCTCTTACTGCAAACACATGGGTATAGGGTCCATAATAAGTGGAGCCATCTTTTATTTTTCTTCTAGTTAAAAAAACTCTTGGAAAAGCTTCTTTTTTAATAACGATATAAGGATAGGTTTTATCGTCCTTTAAATTAATATTATACTTTGGTTGATAGTTTTTGATTAACTCGTTTTCTAAAATAAAGGCATCATGTTCCGAGTTAACAATGGTAAATTGTATGTCTTTAATTTTTTGAACAAGCTCGATGGTCTTTAAACTATGCTGATTAGAATTAAAATAAGAGCTAACACGGTTTCTGATATTTTTAGCTTTCCCCACATACAATAGCTTGCCTTTTTCATCAAAATATTGATAAATTCCTGGTTCCTGAGGCAGGCTGGCCTGTATTTTCTTGAAAATTTCTCTTTCCATGTGAGTAAGGGCAAAAATATGAAGTATTTTTGGGGTATGGAATTATCTGTTAATATACCTGCCCTTTTATTTCCAGCTATTAGCTTAATCATGCTGGCATATACCAATCGTTTCTTGGCTTTATCCAATAGAGTAAGGGTCTTACATGACAAATACAATCAATTGGAACAAAGACATATAGTGTTTGGTCAAATAAAAAATATCAAATACAGAATTAAGCTAATTCAAAATATGCAAAGTTTTGGAGTAGCTTCTCTATTGTTATCTATTGTATCTATGTTTTTTATTTACATACAATATCAATTAGTGGCTCAATTTGTCTTTGGCATTAGTTTGATTACTTTTTGTATCTCTATCACCATTTCCTTAATTGAAATTAGATTAAGTACAAAAGCGATAGAACTTGAGTTAAGCGATATGGAAGGATTAGAAGATCCCTCTGTGATGGAATACTTGAAGAAAAAATTTGAAAGAGAGTAATTAGTTAGATTTTCTCTCACCAATTTGTTGTCTCCACATGGCATAGTATAAGCCTTTCTCTTCCAATAAACTTTGATGAGTTCCTTCTTCAATTACCTTGCCCTTTTCCAAAACATAAATTCTGTTGGCATGGATGATGGTGCTCAATCTATGTGCAATCATAATGGTAATTTGCTCTCTCTCAGCTGAAAGTTCTCTGATGGTATCAGTGATAGACTCTTCCGTTAAACTATCTAAACTTGAAGTAGCTTCATCAAATATCAATAAATGCGGATGTCTTAACAAGGCTCTAGCAATAGATAATCTTTGTTTTTCTCCACCCGATAATTTTAGACCTCCTTCACCAATTACGGTATCTAATCCATTTCCACCCTTGTCTAAAATATTGGTACAACTAGATTTGGTTAAAGCTTCTAACATTGCATCATCTGTTGCTTCAGGGGCAACAAAGGCCAAGTTTTCTCTGATAGTACCTGCAAATAATTGCGTGTCTTGAGTAACAAAACTAATTTGATTTCTCAGACCATTCATATCAATATTTCTAGTATCAGTGCCATTCACTAATATAGCCCCTTCCTGATTGCTGTATAGACCTACCAATAGTTTCACCAAAGTGCTTTTACCTGCTCCAGATGGACCAACAAAAGCCACTGTTTCACCTTTTTTAGCAACAAAATTGATGTTGTCAATGGCTTTAAAATTAGCCGTTTGATGTTGAAAACCTACATTCTCGAAAGCCAATTGCTCAATAGCGCCAACATTGGTTGGGTTATTAGGAGTTTGTTCTGTTGGCTTATTCATCAAAGCTTCAAAATTTTGCAAAGAAGCTTCGGTCTCTCTGTAGCTCATGATAATACTTCCAATCTCTTGCAAAGGTCCAAAAATAAAGAAGCTATAAAATTGTAAAGAAATTAATTGACCTACTGTTAAAATCTCTTTAAAGATCAACCACATTAAAGTAAAAGTGATTACCTGTCTTAAAGCATTCACCATGGTTCCTTGAATAAAACTCAAAGAGCGAATATTCTTTACCTTCTTTAATTCTAGTGCAAGAATTTTATAGGTATTATTATTTAATCTATTAATTTCTTGTGTAGTTAAACCCAAGCTTTTCACTAATTCAATATTTCTTAAACTCTCCGTAGTAGTACCAGCTAGGGTAGTGGTTTCTTTGACAATATTTTTTTGGATAGATTTAATCTTCTTACTTAATAAATTGGTTACGTAGGCAATCATACTTGCGCCACCAATATAGATAGGTATAATAGACCAATGCAATCTTGTAGCGTATATACTTACAAAAATTACACTTACTATAATGCCAAATAAAACATTCACTACATAACTAATGAATTTTTCACAATCAGTTCTTGCCTTGGTTAAAATAGACAAGGTTTCTCCACTTCTTTGATCTTCAAAAGCCTGGTAAGGCAATTGCATAGAATGCCTCAAGCCGTCTGTAAATAATGCTGCACCAAATTTTTGAATAATCACATTCACTACATAATCCTGAAAAGCTTTAGCAATTCTGCTTACCATGGCAGTACCCACTAATAACAAAAGCATATTACCAACGCCCATTAAAAAAGCTGCTTCGTCTCTTGTATGACCACTTGCATCTTTAAAAGGGCTTTTTGCAAATTGGTCAATTAGCTTACCAAAAATCATTGGATCAAATAAAGAGAAAGTTTGGTTAATGGCCGCTAAAACGAATGCCAATAAAACTAGTGGCCTATAAGGGCGTATATATTTAAAAAGTATTTTCATAATTAATCTTTAATGATAATGCTCAGTAGCATTAGTTATTTTCAGTGTCTTCTTTATATAATTGATTGTATCTATCTAAACAAGCTACCACTTCTTCTACACCTTCTTTTTTCTCTGCGCTAGTTACAAAAGCTTCTGGTAGGAAAGGGAAATGTTCTTTAAGGGTATCCATCATGGCTTTTACATTTCTAGCCACTACACCCGGTTTTTCTTTATCAGATTTGGTAAAGATGAGTGTAATGGGAATTTCCCATTGATACATTTGCTCTATAAATTCTAAATCTATTTTCTGCGGAGCATGTCTACTGTCAATTAAGACAAATACCCTGCATAGATTGGGTCTTTTTCTTAAGTAGTTCTCAATCATTTGTTCCCATCTTCTTCTACTGCTTTGAGAAACTTTAGCAAAACCATATCCAGGTAAGTCTACAATATACCATTTGTCTGATGGACCTTTAACTCCACTATTACTAATTACCTCAAAGTGATTGATTAATTGTGTTTTACCAGGAGTACCAGATGTTTTAGCCAAATTTTTTTGTTGAACAATGGCATTAATAATAGATGACTTGCCTACATTACTTCTTCCAATGAATGCGTATTCAGGTGCATTCAATTTTGGACAAAGGTCAAAACTTGGACTAGATATTAAATAAGTGGCTTTGGTTATTTTCATGATATTGGTAGTACTTTAAATGAGTACTTCTCCTGTCATCTCTTTTGGTATAGCAATATCCATCATCTTTAAAATACTTGGAGCAATATCTCCTAATTTGCCAGCTTTAACTGTGCCTTTCCATTCTTTATCAATTACAAATAATGGAACCAAATTAAGCGTATGTGCAGTGTTAGGGCTTCCGTCATCGTTCATCATGTAATCTGCATTACCATGATCAGCGGTTAGAAAAATAGTATAACCATTAGCCAAACCAGCAGTAACAATTTTCTCTACACAGCTATCTACAGTTTCTACTGCTTTAATAACAGCACTAAAAATACCTGTATGACCCACCATGTCTGCATTGGCGTAGTTCAAACAAATAAAATCTGCTGACCCTGCATTAATTTCTGGTAATAATTTCTCTGTTAATTCAGCAGCACTCATTTCTGGTTGCAAATCGTAAGTAGCTACTTTTGGAGAAGCTGCCATGATTCTTGATTCTCCTTCGAAAGGTACTTCTCTGCCACCGCTAAAGAAGAAAGTTACATGAGGATATTTTTCTGTCTCAGCAATTCTGATTTGTTTTTTGTGATGAGCTGCCAATACTTCACCTAAAGTATTTACTAAATTATCATTTTCGAAAATTACATGAACATTTTGGAATGTTTCATCATACTTAGTGATGGTTGTGTAGTGTAATGCTAATTTTTTCATATTAAACTCATGGAAATCTTTCTGAGTTAATACTTCTGTAATTTCTCTACAACGGTCTGTTCTGAAATTAAAGCACAATACTGCATCACCTTCTTCGATAGTTGCAATTGGAGATCCGTTTTCCACTAGAACAGTGGGTTTGATAAATTCATCTGTAATGTCTTTTGCATAATTGGCTTCAATGGCTGCAGTAGCAGAGCTAGCTGTTTCGCCGATGCCATTTACTAATGTATCGTATGCTAATTGAACTCTTTCCCAACGTTTATCTCTATCCATTGCATAATATCTTCCACTAACAGTAGCAATTTTACCAACAGAACCAGCCAATGCTTTCTCTACATCTGTCACATAATCTAATCCGCTTTTTGGGTCTGTGTCTCTACCATCTGTAAACGCATGAATAAATACTTTTTCTAAACCCTCTGCTTTACAAATAGCACAAATTGCTTTTAAATGACTAGTATGTGCATGCACTCCACCATCACTTACTAAGCCCAATAAATGCAATGGCTTATTGTTTTCTTTTGCATATCTAATAGAAGCCAATAAAGTTGGATTGGAAGCTAGTTCTCCATCTCTTATTGCAACATTGATTCTTTGTAATTCTTGGTAAACAATTCTACCTGCTCCTAAATTTAAATGACCTACTTCACTATTACCCATTTGACCATCAGGCAAACCCACTTGCTCTCCACAAGTCACTAAAGTACTATGAGGGTATTTATTATATAAGCTAGAAACAAAAGGCACTTTTGCATTTTGAATAGCGTCTGCTTTTGCAACCTGACCCAATCCCCAGCCATCCATGATGACTAATATTACTTTTTTCGACATAAAATCTTTAATTTGTACCTCAAAGGTCCAAAAGAGTGAGCACATTTCAAACTTTAAGCCATTATAATACCCACAAAATGCAGCTATTTCGTAAATACCTACTAATAATTAGTTTTTTGTTTTCATTTAGCAGCCTTTTTGCGCAAAATGACACAGAAAACTTGGTACAGATATTGCAAACTGCCAGTTTTAATAATTTATTGCCTTATTGGGGACAGCAAGTAGAAGTGAATATTATTCAACAAATCAATCAAAAGCAATTAAATGCTACAGCTGCTAATGAGCAATTGCAGGCATTTTTTAATAAACAAAATATTATTGGTTTTGAGAAGACTGCAGAAAGAAAATTGGGGAATACAATTTATGTTACTGGAAAGCTTTTATCTTCTCAAAATAAATATAGCCTCACTTTATTATTAGAAGTGAATAAGAAAGGTTTTGAAATTGTAAGTGTCAGAATAAGTTAAAGTCATGAGCAAGAAAAATAAAGGGGGAGCTAGTCCCATGGTCTATAGTACAGACCCTAATTTTAAAATAGAAGTGGAGGAAGAAAATATTGAAACCCTTTCTCCTGCAGATCAATTACTAAGAGTCATATTGGAAACCAAACATAGAGCAGGTAAAACTGTTACCATTGTATATGGCTTTGTGGGTAAAGAAGAAGACATGAATGTTTTAGGGAAATCCTTAAAAAATCATTGCGGCACCGGGGGGTCGGTAAAAGAGGGTGAAATTATCATTCAAGGAGATCACCGACAAAAAGTATTTCAGTACTTACAAAAAGCAGGGTATAAAAAAGTAAAATTGAACTAGAAGTAAACTTCTAAATTTAATCTATCTTTTAATTCTTTCACAAGTGGATATTGCTCTGCAATTCTTTCAAATTTTTGTTTGCTATTCAATCTTAAATGTAAAGGCACATCTTCTTTTTCTCCTGCAGCAACTAAAATGCTAAATTGAATGGCTCTGTTTTGAAAACGATCCCAGATTTTCTCCATCACACTCATTCTTTCTTGCTCTACAAATTTTTGTGCCACCAATGCTGGTACAGTTACCGTAAAATGAATAGGATCTTCAATTTGTAATTCTGCTAATTTGAAAGTTCCGGCAGAAGAGTGTTTGGTAGTGGTTTCCAAATAGGCAGTGTATTCATTCCAAACGGCTTGTAAAGTTTCTATATCCAAAGACTTGGATTCTTTTACTTCCTCAATTTGGTATTGACTTCCGTATTTTTCTTGAAGCGCAGCTAATAAATTTTTCTTGTTCCCGTTTTGATCTACAGGCAGGCTGGTAATTTGCTTTGCAGCTTTTGCTGGGCTTGGCTCTGCTACAATGGGAGCTTCTTCCTTTTTTACTGGGGGGATTTTTACAGAAGACTCGATTTCTAATTTTGCTTCCTTATTAACAACAATATTACTTAAAGGAATAATTTTCTTGGTCTTAATAGGGTAGTGTACGTCAACTAGTTTTTTTTTTACTAGCTGGCCATCTTCCATACTTAATGATAATGCTTGTTGTAAAAAGTTTAATTTAATTAAAGCTAGTTCAACATGTAATCTTTTATTTCTGGCCATTTTAAACTGAATCTCAGATTCATTTAAAATATTTAAGGCACTTACCAAATAAGAAGTATTTACTTTTTGAGCTGTACTTAGGTATTGATCCCTCCAGCCTTCAATGGATTCTAATAAATGGGCACTTGCTTTATCCTTACAAACCAATAAGTTTCTTATAAATCCGGCAAATCCATATAATACGGTATCGCCTTCAAAACCTTTCTGGTTAATTTCATCATATAATAACATTGCATGGGTTAGATCCTGCGCTGTTAAATAATCTAATAATTTAAAGAAATAGGCTTCGTCTAAAATATTCAGATGCTCTAAAGTATTGGCATAAGTCAATGAGCCGTTAGAAAAACTTACAATCTTATCTAAAATACTTAAAGCATCACGCATACAGCCTTCGCTTTTTTGAGCGATTAGTTGTAAAGCATTTTTCTCGGCTTTAATATGTTCTTTTTCTATAATTTCTTCTAAATGAACCACTGTGTCATTATTAGTGATTCTCTTAAAATCGAAAATTTGACATCTACTTAAAATAGTAGGTAGAATTTTATGTTTTTCTGTAGTGGCTAAAATAAAAATAGCATAAGGCGGTGGTTCTTCTAATGTCTTTAAAAAAGCATTGAAGGCACTTGCACTTAACATGTGCACCTCGTCTACAATATAGACTTTGTATTTTCCAGCTTGAGGGGCGAATCTTACTTGCTCTACTAGTGCTCTAATATCATCTACGGAGTTATTACTAGCAGCATCTAATTCGTGAATATTCATGCTAGCGCCTTTTTCAAAAGACACACAGCTCTCGCAAGTATTACAAGCTTCCCCTTCTTTGGTGATTTGCGTACAGTTAATGGTCTTAGCTAAAATTCTTGCACAAGTCGTTTTACCCACACCTCTTGGTCCGCAGAATAGAAAAGCATGAGCTAAATGGTTGTTTAAGATGGCGTTTTTTAGTGTAGTGGTAATATGAGCCTGTCCCACCACTGTATTAAAGTTTTGGGGCCTATATTTCCTAGCTGATACAACAAAATTTTCCATACTTGACGCGCAATATACTAATTATTTGGCACTGTAGTCCATTTCTGGATGGCGCTCAAATGGGTATTGATTTTCATTAAATATAAACCTGTAAGTGACCATCTGTCTGCTGGGCTGTGCCCCCAAACTTTTGTATATATTCACCATTTTGGGATTCCAATCAGCAGCCCATCCCATTTCATATTGATTATAAGATTTGATTTTATACAAAAGCAATGCACTTGAATAAATCAAGAAGCTATCCACTCCCAAGGATTGGTATTTGGGCACCACACCAAAAGCAAGCCCTGTTAATCTGTTATTTGTTTTTCGCCACTTCATCCAGAGTAAATGAATTTTTTGAAGTAGACCTAATTGGCCATTGAAATATTTAAAATATTGATTGACATCTGGAATATTAATAAACATCGCAATGGGTTCTTCTTTATAATAAGCAAACCAAATCACTCTTTCATCCATAATGGGACTCAAGGTTTTAAACAATTTCATGATTTGTTCTAAAGTGATGGCTTTTGCTTCTCCATGTTGCGCCCAAGCTTCATTATAAATAGTCACAAAGTCTTGCGCATATTTTGCTAAATGCCTTTTATCTAAATGTTTGGCTTGGTAATCTGGCTTAGCATTAAATTTCTCGTATCGCTCCTTGAATCTTGGAGGAAGGCCATCAAAAATATTTAAGCCATAATAGTATTGGTTGTAATAATTTTTAAAACCATAGTCTTCTAATAAAGCTTGATAGTAGGAAGGATTAAAAGACATGCCGTACATGGGCTCTCTGTCAAAACCATCAATCATCAATCCCCACCATTTATCTCTATCTCCAAAATTAACTGGGCCATCCATGGCTTCCATGCCATTTTCTGTTAACCAAACTTTAGCAGTATCTAATAATAGTTTAGCAGCATTTGTATCATTGATGCAATCAAAAAATCCTACACAGCCGGTTGGGAATTCTGTACCCTTGTTTTTATATTTTGTATAATAGAATGCAGCAATTCTTCCAATGAATTCTCCTTGATCCGATTGCAGTAACCATCTTTTGGCATTGCCCTCTTTGAATAATTTATTTTTAGCGGGATCGAAAACCTGTAATACTTCGTTATCCAAAGGTCTAATATAATGAGGATTGAATTTGTTCAAGTCTGCATTCACTTGACAAAAAGCTTTATCTAATTTAGGGTTATTGACTTCAACAATTCTCATATTAACAAAGCTAGAAAGTTTTTAATACACTTAAGGCAAATAATCCAGCAGTTTCTGTTCTTAATCTAGTTGGCCCCAATCCAATAGGTTGATAATTTGATTGAATGGCCATTTCAATTTCTGTTGGTGTAAAATCTCCTTCAGGTCCAATGGCAATTAATAGATCATTGCTACTGGGAAGGTCTTTGATAGATGTTTTGACAGTTGGTTCACAATGTGCAATATATTTATTGGCAGCATTGTATTGATGAATAAAATCTTTGTAAGAAATAGGTTCAGATAAATAAGGAAGCCATGCTTGTTGACTTTGAATCATAGCAGACTGAATGATATTGTTCATTCTATCTGTTTTGAATCTTTCATGAATGGTTCTTTCACAAATCAAAGGAACAATAGTATGTACACCCATTTCGGTTACTTTTTCAAAAAGCCATTCTAATCTCACAGCGTTTTTTAAAATAGAAATACCTACTACTAATTTTTGACTAGCTGGCGCAATAGTAGTTTCTTTTATAATTTGAATGCTGGTGTTTTTTTTATGTGCTTCCAAGATGGTTGCTTCAAAAATACCACCCATGCCATTGGTGATGCTTAAGGCATCTCCAGATTGCATGCGTAATACCTGCGCACAATGCTTACTGGTTTCTTCACTACATGTAAAATGAGTAGCGCCATTGGTAATTTGAGGTTCGTAAAAATAAGGAGCAGGCATCTTGGCTACAGATTAAAATGGTGAAGCGTCATCATCAATACCATCATCGAAAGATCCTCCATTCATTTTGCTTCCTTGAATAAAAAATCTTCCACCATCATTGTCTCCGCCACCTAAGCCTGGAGTAATTGGTTTAAAGTTGCTTCCTAATCCTGGAATACCACCGCCACCTTCTCCATCCCAGTCTTCAAATCTTTGAATATCTAATCTTGCTCTTAATTTAATGATATCCAAAGATCCATTTCTATGCTTGGCAATTCTAATATGGGTTTCACCTTGAGTGCTTTCGCCCATTTCATTGCTCATTACTTCATAATATTCTGGTCTGTAAATAAACATTACCATATCCGCATCTTGTTCGATCGCACCAGATTCACGTAAGTCACTCAATTGAGGCATCTTACTTTCTTTTCTAGTTTCCACTGCACGACTCAATTGAGATAAAGCGATAATAGGAATTTGTAATTCTTTTGCCAATGCTTTTAAACTTCTTGAGATATTACTAATCTCTTGTTCACGATTGGTATTTCTATCTCCAGAACCACTCATTAATTGTAAGTAGTCGATGATGATCATTTTAACCTGATGCTTATTCACCAATCTTCTTGCTTTCGCTCTAAATTCGAAAATGTTTAAGGCAGCAGTATCATCAATATAAATAGGAGCAGTTTCCAATTTCTTAATACCCTTACTGTGCAATTGTTGGTATTCGTGTTCTTCTAGTTTACCTCTAGAAATTTTTTCCATTTTAATTTCACTCTCAGCACTTAAAATTCTTTGTACTAACTGCGCAGCACTCATCTCCAAACTGAAAAATCCAACAGCCTGTGGTTTGGTAGGATGTAATGCAGCATTTCTAGCAAGGTTTAATGCAAAAGCGGTTTTACCTACTGAAGGTCTTGCTGCTAAAATGATTAAATCGGTAGGTTGCCATCCAAAAGTGATTCTATCCAAACTAGTGAAGCCACTAGGTACACCAGAAATTTCATCTTTTTGTTTTCTTAATTCATCAATTCTGTTAACTGCAGTGGCCAATGCATCGCCAATATCAACGAAATTCTTTTTTAGATAATTGTTAGTGATATTGAACATCTTTGTTTCACTATCATCTAATAAATCAAATACATCTGTACTGTCCTCGTATGCATTAGAAATAACTTCGCCACTAATTCTTATTAATTCTCTTTGAATAAATTTTTGTAAGACAATTCTTGCATGCGCTTCAATGTTGGCTGTTGAAACAACTACATTGGTTAATTTAGAAATATAATAGGCGCCGCCAATTAAATCTAATTGTTCTCTTCTTTTTAAAGCTTCCACCACCGTTAACATATCAATGGGCTGATTGTCCAATTGCAATTGTTGCATGGTTTGGAAAATCATTTGATGTGCTTCTACATAAAAACATTCCGGCTTTAATACCTCTGTCACTGTGTCAAATGCACTTTTCTCTAAAAGAATCGCACCCAGAACCGCCTCTTCTAATTCTCTTGCTTGAGGAGGGATTTTGCCATACATCATGGTGCTGATATCAGCTGAAGGGCTTTTCTTTCTTATAGATCTGTTGGTATTTAAATTCGGGAGCGGCATAACGGGTTCACTGTTTTCTTATTGCGAATTTAACCCAGCAAACTTAGACTTCCTTGTTTTGGTGTAAATGTTGTTTTTCACAGTGAAGCTTCGATAGTAATTCACAGTCATTTTGGACTTATTAACAGGTATTGCACCTTTTTTTAGTCTAAAATTTAGTATTTTTGAAGCCTTACTTTAAAGCGACAACATGACCATTAGTTACCATTGGCTGAGTGAATACCTACCGCAAATCATTAGTCCAGAAAATCTGTCTACTATATTAACTTCTATTGGCTTGGAAGTAGAGTCTTTAGAGAAATACGAGAATTTTAAAGGAGGCCTTGCTGGATTAGTAGTGGGAGAAGTATTAGAAACAGTTCAACATCCTAATGCAGATAAATTAAAATTAACCAAGGTAAATATTGGAACAGCTACGCCCTTGAATATAGTTTGTGGAGCTTCGAATGTAGCAGCTGGACAAAAAGTTGTAGTGGCAACCATTGGCACAACGATCTATCCAAAAAATGGTGCTCCCTTAACCATGAAATTAGCGAAGATTAGAGGGGAAGCTTCGGAGGGAATGATTTGTGCAGAAGATGAAATTGGATTAAGTGATAATCATGATGGCATTATGATTTTAGACAATGCGATTGCTGTGGGAACTGCAGTAGCAAGCTTGTTCGATTACTATGAAGATTGGATTTATGAAATTGGTTTAACGCCCAATAGAATGGATGCCATGAGTCATTATGGTGTTGCAAAAGATGTGTGTGCTTATTTATCTTATCATGAATCACCAGTGAGTGCTAAAAGCCCTTATAACAAGGCATTGACTACTGATCAAACTGTTCCAACGTATAAAGTAACTATTGAAGATCAACAAGCTTGTTCAAGATATGCAGGAGTGGTGATTGAAGGAGTTCAAGTAAAAGCATCTCCAGCTTGGTTAAAAAATAAATTACAATCTATTGGATTAAGATCTATTAATAACATTGTAGACATCACTAATTATATTTTACATGAAACAGGTCAGCCATTGCATGCATTTGATGCATCAGTGATCAAAGACCAACATGTAGTGGTGAAGAAATATCCAGCAGGAACAAGCTTTATTAGTTTAGATGGAACGGAGAGAAAATTAACTGCTTCAGATTTGATGATCAGTGATGCAGAAAAACCAATGTGTATTGCAGGGGTTTTTGGAGGATTGAATAGTGGTGTGAAAGAGTCTACTACTTCTATATTCTTAGAGAGTGCTTGGTTTAATAATGTAAGTATTCGTAAAACTTCTGTTCACCATGGTTTAAGAACAGATGCAGCAACACGTTTTGAAAAAGGTGTAGATATTGATAGTACTGTTAAAGTATTAGAAAGAGCTGCTTTAATGATTCAAGAAATTGCTGGTGGTAAAATCGGAAAGGTTGTAGATGTGTATCCTAGTCCAGCTACCAAAACCAAAGTGGTATTGCCTTTGGCTTACTTGAAAAAATTGAGTGGCAAACAATATCCTACCGAAAAAGTAATCACTATTTTAAAAAGTTTAGGATTTGATATTGTACAACAAAGTGCTGATAGTATTGAAGTTGCTGTGCCTTATCATAAGCCAGACATTAGTTTGCCTGCAGATATAGTAGAAGAAGTATTGAGAATTGATGGCTTAGATAATATTGCTATTCCAAGTGTGATTACTATGAGCCCATCTATTGATCCATTAGAACAAAAAGAAAAATTCAAAGATAAAATTGCACAGTATTTAGTGGGTAAAGGATTCACAGAAATTCTGACTAACTCTATTACCAATAGTAAATATTTCTCTGAAGAAAGTTTACAACACGCAGTAAAGATGTTGAATAATTTAAGCGCTGATTTAGATGTGATGAGACCTTCTATGTTAGAGACAGGTTTAGAAGCCGTGGCTTATAATATTAATAGAAGAAATCAACAGATCTCTTTCTTTGAAATGGGAAAAGTGTATGCAGTGAATGCAGCAGGCAAATACCAAGAAGGAGAACAATTAGCTATTTACCTTTCTGGAAAACAACATGAAGATGGTTGGAGAGAAAAAGGGGTTACACAAGATTTCTTTGTGGCTAAAGGAATTGCAGAAGCAATCTTGAGTATCATAGGAGTTGAAGAAATTACTTATCAAACCAAGGGCCAGTCAGTTCAAGTAATGCATCAAAAGAAAGCCTTAGGTACTATAGAAGTAGTTGGCAGTAAAAAATTACAAGCTTTTGATATCAAGCAAGCGGTTGTATACATTCAATTTGATTTAGCCGTTTTATTAGAACAATACCAACAACACAGAGTGGTATACCAAGAAGTATCAAAGTATCCTTCAGTTGAAAGAGATTTGGCATTGGTATTACCTCAGGCTATTACTTATGAAGCCATTGAAGCATGTATTCAAGCAGCACAATTATCTGCTTTATCCACTACAAGGGTTTTTGATGTATTTGAAAGTGATAAATTAGGCCATCAGAAAAAATCAGTGGCGATTAATTTCGTTTTCAATGCTACTGACAAAACCTTAACGGATACGGAAATAGATGGCATGATGAAAAAATTAGTAGGCCAGTTTGAAAAAAATATCCAAGCTGAAATCAGAAAATAATCTCAATTTTACTGCATGATTAATTTGCAAACATCTTTACAAGGGCTTCAAGAAAAACTTCAGGTTTTATTGAAAAACTATGCAGCACTTGAAAAAGAAAACCAGCAATTAAAGAATAAGATGGGTCAGGTGGAGCAGCAGGAACAAAAAATGGCGGCTCAATTAAAAGAATTGGAAACCAAATTGGCAGCTGCTAGTTTGCGTCAATCTAATATGGACCCGGCAGATAAAGCGAAATTGATGAAGCAGATAGATCAATACATTAAAGAAATTGATCATTCCATTCAAAATCTTAATCCTTAATCTATCTAAGCATGTCCCAACAAGAAGAAATGATCCCGGTGAATATCACCATTGCTGATAGAACTTATAGGGTGAAAGTAGCCCCTAAAGACGAAGAAGCGGTGAGAAAAACGGCAGCCATTATCAACCAGAAAATGGTCGAATTCAAGGGTGCCTATGCCGGAAAAGACATGCAAGACTATATCTCCATGGTCCTTTTGTGGTTTGCCACTGAGCAACAACAGTCTGGACAAAATCTATATGAGCTAGAAAACGTTCAAAATCAAATAGAAACGTTAAAAAATAGCATCGAAAAGGCCATTTCTGGCAGTTAATCCCTCTGGCTTTACCAATTTGATTATTAATTGATTATCTTCGTTCCCGTCACGAAAAGGGGCAGTATGTATTTTTTAAAACATCAAGACTTTAACAATGGACCAATCAATATTATTTATCATCATAGGAGCATCCTCATTAGTAGGGGGTCTCGTACTGGGCAAGTTGGTTTTTGCCAGAAATACTAAAAAGCAGGTTGAAGAAGCAGAATCTCAAGCAGCAAATATTCTAAAAGAAGCTGAACTAAGAGCTGAAACAATTAAAAAAGAAAAGCAATTAGAAGCGAAAGAGCGTTTTGTTCAATTAAAAGCCGATCACGAAAGAGAAATCTTAGAACGCAACAAGAAAATTGGAGAAGCGGAGAATCGCATTAAGCAGAACGAATTAAATATTAATCAAAAAACGGTTGCATTAGATAAGCAAATCAAAGAGAACGATGTCATCAAAGAAAAGTTGAATCGTGAGATTGATATTGTTAATTTGAAGCGTACCGAATTAGAAAAGCATCAAGAAGAGCATATTCGCAGATTAGAAAAAATTGCTAATTTAAGTGCAGAAGATGCTAAGCAACAATTAATCGAAAGTTTAAAGAACGAGGCGCAAAGTCAAGCCCTTGCTTTACAACAGGATATTATCGAAGAAGCTAAACAAAAGGCGAATAAAGAAGCTCGTAAGATTATCATTCAATCTATTCAAAGAACAGCAGCTGAAGTAGCTATTGAAAATACAGTGACTGTATTCAATTTAGAATCTGATGAAATGAAAGGTCAAATCATTGGTAGAGAGGGTAGAAATATCCGTGCCATTGAAGCAGCAACTGGTGTTGACTTAATTGTGGATGATACTCCAGAAGCCATCTTATTATCTTCATTTGATCCATTGCGTCGTGAGATAGCAAGATTAAGTTTACAAAGATTGGTGGCAGATGGTCGTATTCACCCTGCAAGAATTGAAGAAGTGGTGGAGAAAACAAGAAGACAATTGGAAGAACAAATTGCAGAGATTGGAGAGAGAACAGTTATTGAATTAGGTATTCATGGTTTACATAAAGAGTTGATCAGAATTATTGGTAAAATGAGATTCAGATCTTCTTATGGTCAAAACTTATTAATGCACTCAAGAGAAACCGCTAATTTATGTGGTATCATGGCGGCAGAATTAGGTTTGAATCCTAAATTGGCTAAGAGAGCGGGTTTATTACATGATATTGGTAAAGTGCCAGACGAGGAAACAGAATTAAGCCACGCATTATTAGGGGCTAAATTGGCTGAAAAATATGGTGAGAACCCAGCAGTAGTGAATGCGATTGGAGCCCACCATGACGAAATGGAAATGCAATATGTAATTTCTCCTATTATCCAGGCTTGTGATGCTATTAGCGGTGCAAGACCAGGTGCTAGAAGAGAGATTATGCAACAATATATTCAGAGAATCAAGGACTTAGAGAATTTAGCAATGAATTACCAAGGGGTTGAAAAAGCCTATGCGATTCAAGCTGGTAGAGAATTAAGGGTTATTGTAGAGGCGGAAAAAGTAACAGATCAGTCTTCTGACCAGTTAAGCTTCGAAATTGCTCAGAAAATTCAGACCGAAATGACCTATCCAGGACAGATCAAAGTGACCGTTATCCGCGAAAAACGCGCTGTAAACATCGCTAGATAGTCTAAAATGGCCTTGAAAGGCCCTGAATTTAATATTTGGATCAAATAATTTGGATAATAGCAAGGGTAACCCTACCTTTGCCGTCCGCAAAAAACATGAATTATGAGCGCAGCAGTAAAGTTTGTACACGAGCAATTAACAGCAAAAAAAGAGTATCCAGCATTTAAAGCTGGTGATAATATTACCGTAAACTACAAGATTGTAGAGGGTGGTAAAGAGCGTATCCAGTCTTTCCGTGGTGATGTAATCAAATCACAAGGAAATGGCGCTACAGCTTCTTTCACTGTTCGTAAAATCTCTGATGGTGTAGGTGTGGAGCGTTTGTTCCCTTTCTTATCTCCAAACATTGATTCAATCGTATTGAACAAGTCTGGTAAAGTACGTCGTGCTAAATTGTACTACTTAAGAGAAAGAAGTGGTAAGAGTGCTCGTATCAAAGAAAAAAGATTCTAGTAGTTCAACTAACTATAGTAAGCAGTCCCTTGGGGCTGCTTTTTTTTTGTCTTTTAATTACCGATTTACCGTACCTTTAATACTCTAAATTTAATATCATGGGCAACTTAGGATTTCAAGAATTATTAATTATTGGTGTTGTTATTTTAGTAATGTTCGGTGGAAGAAAAATACCTGAATTTATGAAAGGATTAGGAAAGGGTATTCGTGAATTCAACGATGCTAAAAATAACGTGAAAAAAGAAATCGAAGACGGCATTAAAGAGAAGGACGAAAAGTCTGCATAAATCCTTAGGCTTTGTTTCGTTTTACAAACATCAATGAATACCAAGCTGCACTATTAGCTGGTGAACAAACCTGTGTCCAGGCGGTACAATATTATCTAGATCAAATTGAAAAGCATCAAGCTTTAAATGCTTACTTAGAAGTATATGCAGAGGAAGCCATTTTGCGCGCAAAAGAATTAGATAATAAAGCAGGCCAAAAACAATTAGTGGGCAAATTGCATGGAGTAGTGATTGGCATAAAAGATGTGCTTTGTTATAAAAACCATAAAGTAAGTGCTGCTTCCAAAATCTTAGAAAATTATACTGCTGTATATTCAGCCACTGCCATTGAAAAATTATTAGCGGAAGGCGCGATTATTATTGGTCGCCAAAACTGTGATGAATTTGCAATGGGTAGTAGCAATGAAAATTCTGCATTTGGTCCAGTGAAGAATGCAATGAATACATCATTGGTTCCAGGAGGTTCCTCTGGTGGATCTGCCGTTGCAGTGCAAGCTGGTTTATGTATGGTAAGTCTTGGATCAGATACAGGAGGCTCTGTAAGACAACCCGCAGATTTTTGTGGTGTAGTTGGATTAAAGCCCAGTTATGGAATGATTTCAAGGTATGGTTTAATCGCCTATGCATCTTCATTTGATCAGATAGGTATTTTCTCTACCAATATTGATGATGCTGCATTAGTATTAGAAGTGATTGGAGGTGCGGATAATTTTGATAGTACCGTATCTGACAAACCTGTACCTAATTTTTCGAAAACCATAGAGACCAATAATCCCCCTAAGAAAATAGCTTACTTTAAAGAGACATTAACGCATCCGGGTTTAGATATTGAAATCAAAACTCAGATGGAAGCATACATAAAAGAGTTAGAAGGGAAAGGGTATATAGTGGAAGCCGTGGATTTTTCTTTACTGTCTTATTTAGTACCTACATATTATGTTCTAACCACTGCCGAAGCAAGTAGTAATCTATCCAGATTTGATGGTATTCGTTTTGGACATAGAACCTCTCAACCTTTGGATGACTTAACTGAATTATATAAGCTTAGTAGAACAGAAGGTTTTGGGGAAGAAGTACAAAGAAGAATTCTATTAGGCAGTTTTGTATTGAGTGCTGGTTATTTTGATGCCTATTTTACAAAAGCACAACAGGTAAGACAAAAACTAGTGGACTTAACCAATCGTTTATTTAGTGAATATGATTTACTCATTTCACCCACAGTTCCATCAACAGCATTTGAAATAGGGAAGCATCAGCATTCTGCGACTGAAATGTTCTTAGCAGATATTTATACAGTGTACGCTAATCTAGTAGGTATTCCTGCTATTTCCATTCCTTTATTTAAACATAGTAATGGAATGCCTTTTGGCTTACAAGTAATGAGCCAATCATTTAATGAAACTGCACTATTGCAATTTTCAAAGAAAATGATGAGTGCCTAATGAAATCCGTAAGATTTTTTTTACCAAGCTTTTTATTATTCAGTGTAATTAGTTTTACTAACTATGCTCAAGATACTTCAACTGATAGAGTAGGGTTTTCTAGTTTGTTTAAAGTGGTACAAGCAGATACACAAAACACCCATTTTCAATATCAGTTAAATCCAAAGGCTGTTAGTTTTATACAATCTTATATGGAAAAGCAGGGTCCCGCATTGCAAAAGATGAAGACCTGGGCCAAACCTTATTTTAATTTATATGATCAAATATTAATTGCCAATGGTGTTCCTGTAACCCTTAAGTATTTAAGTGTGATTGAAAGTAGTTTAAATGCTGGAGTGGTTTCATGGGCGGGAGCAGTAGGTCCTTGGCAAATTATGCCTGAAGAAGCGAAGCGTTTGGGATTGAAATTAATGCCCGAGGATGAAAGAATGGATTATGAAAAAAGCACCAAAGCTGCAGCGACTATTTTAAGAGAGTCTTATGCGGAATTTGGAGACTGGTTATTGGTGGTTGCTGCTTATAATGGTGGTGCTGGAAGGGTAAGACAAGCTATCAAGAAAAAAGGGTCTAAAGATTTTTGGGCAATCCAATATGAGTTGCCACTAGAAACGCGTAATCATGTAAAGAAATTTATTGCTACTCAATATATTTTCGAGAACGACCGTTACGAAGATTTTAATTTTAGCGAGGGTTTGGGTAAAACAAATGCTACACAAAATATTGCTAGTTCCGGTGCAATGGAGAGCGTTGTGATTAGTGGTAGATATAGATTAAGCATTATTGCTAAAATCTTGGAGCTGGATTTAAAATTATTACAACAGCAAAATCCAGGAATGGAAAAAATCTTAGCTACTGGTAAAACCTATGAACTCAAATTACCAAAGGGTAGGTTGGAAAAATTTGAGGCCCGTAAAAATGATATTTTACAGGCCTCTTTAAATGCTTTATATTCTATTGATAATTAGAAGTCGTCTTCGAAATCATCATCCTTATCTCCAAATAAGTCATCGTCGTCTAAACTTAAATCATCATCTAATCCTAGATCGTCATCTTCTTCTTTTCCTTTCTTTCCTTTTCCTGCTTTCTTAGGTGTCTTACTTTTTGGAATATCAAATTCGTCAAAGTCTGGATCCCAACTATCATCTTCTTCGTCTGCTTTTCCCCAATCATCATCTACATCTTCTTCGTCTTCTAAATCATCTTCCTCGTCAACTGCTTTTTTCTTAGAAGCTGATTTACTCACTTTTTCCGCTGAATCAAATGTTGATTTTTTAGTAGCGGACTTTTTTACTGGTGCTGATTTTACTGCCATAGGTCTTTCAAAATTACAACGTAAAATTTCAAATCATTTCTTTATTTACCAAAAAAAAGAGACTTTTTTTTGGTAAAATTATAAGTGTATTATTTGATCTCTTCCCGGACCGTTTGAAACATATTTTACTTCTACTCCTAAGTAGCTATTAATAAATTCAATATATGTTTTCATGGTACTTGGAACTTCAGTAGCATTTTTCATTTTGCTTGAATCGATATTCCAGCCCTGCATTTTCTTCCATATAGGTTTTACAGGAGTGCCTACTAGTTGAAAAGGAACATAATCTATTTGTTTGCCTTCCATTTCATAAGCAATACCTAATTCTAATTCCTTGAAAGAATCCAAGATATCAGCCTTGGTCATAATAATCTGTGTTACCCCATTAATCATGCAGGTATATTTCAAAGCCACTAAATCTATCCAACCACAACGACGAGGTCGGCCTGTAGTTGCTCCAAATTCAGAACCTATTTTTCTTAATTCTTCTCCTTTCTCATCAAATAATTCGGTAGGGAAGGGTCCACTACCCACTCTTGTACAATAAGCTTTAGTAATACCAAACACTTCTCCTATTTGTTTTGGTGAAATACCTAATCCTGTACAAACACCTGCAGAAATAGTATTGGAAGAAGTTACAAAAGGGAAGGTGCCAAAATCAATGTCCAACATTGAACCTTGCGCGCCTTCTGCTAATACTTTTTTACCTTTTGAGATTTGCTCATTAATAAAGTATTCGCAGTTAATAATATTTAATGTTTTTAAGAATTCGATTGCTTCAAAAAATTCAGATTCCATTTCTGAAATATCTTCATTGAAATTGTAGCTATCTAAAATCTTTTGATGCTTCATTCTTAAAGCAATGTATTTGCTAATAAATTTCTTATCTAACAAATCACCCACTCTTAAAGCATTTCTTCCAGTTTTGTCCATGTATGCTGGACCAATACCTTTTAATGTAGAACCAATTTTTGCTTCACCCTTTGCTAATTCAGAAGCTTTATCTAAAGCTCTGTGTGAAGGAATAATAATATTGGTACGCTCAGAAATAAATAAATTCTTTTTTACATCCACCCCCATGGTGGCTACTGCATCACATTCTTTTTTTAAAGTTACTGGATCTAATACTACACCATTTCCAATAATATTAATCTTGTCTTGATGAAAAATGCCTGAAGGTATTTGGTGCAAAACCATTTTAGTGCCGTTCACGTATAATGTGTGTCCTGCGTTGGGTCCACCTTGGAACCTAGCAATCACATCATAATTAGGAGCAAAATAATCTACTATTTTACCTTTTCCTTCATCGCCCCATTGTAGGCCTAAAATTACATCTACCATTATTTTGTATTTGAGTAGCAAAAATATGTTTTTTTTACACGCTCTCAGTATCAAATCTGTCTACTCGCTGAATTCCATTTAAAGATTTTATTTTATCCACAAGTAACTCCAATTCATCTTTATCATGAACATACACTTTTATAGTGCCCTGGAACAGTCCTTCCTTGGATTCAATGGTTAAAGCGGCAATATTGATCTTCAATTCTCCACTGATAATGTTAGTAATTTTATTGACTACACCCACATCATCTAAGCCCACAATACGAAGGCCTGTTAGGAAGGAGATCTCTTTATTTTTAGCCCACTTGGTTTTAACTACTCGATGACCATAATTTGCTAACAATTGTGTGGCATTAGGGCAATTGGTTCTATGAATAATTAAGCCCTTCCCTGTGCTCACAAATCCAAATACATCATCCCCAGGAATAGGGTTACAACATTTACCTAAACTATATTGAATTTTATCACTGGATTCGCCAAAGATGATTAATTCAGAATCTTTTTTATTGTAAGTCTTTTGGGCAGGATCAAAAACAACAGGTTCTGTTTCGGTACTTGTTTGTAGAGGTTTGGGTGCTTCTATTTTATCCCCAATCACTTGGAATAATTTAAGTTCTTTTAAATCATTCTTTTTGGTAGCTATATTATAGTGAAGATCAAGATGACTTGATAATTTATAATACACCACTAATTGATCAATATTATAAGGGCTATAGGCAGCACCTAATCCTTCCAGCTTTCTTTGTAAAGTGTATTTACCTTCCTCTGCGATAGATTTTTTCTCTTCTCTCAAGGAATCTTTGATACTATTTTTTGCCTTAGCAGTTACCACCATATTCAACCAATCTTCGGTAGGCTTTTGCTTATTACTAGTAATAATTTCTATTTGATCGCCACTTCTTAAAGTGTGACCAATAGGCACTAATTTATGGTTTACTTTGGCACCAATACATTTAGAACCAATAGCCGTGTGAATGTAAAAAGCAAAGTCTAATGCAGAACTATTAGTTGGCAACATTTTCACTTCACCCTTTGGTGTATACACATAAATTTCTTCAGCTAAGAAAGAGGTTTTAAAATCTTGCAAGAAATCAATTCCGTCTTCTTGTTGATTACCTAATGCTTCTCTAATTTGAATAAACCATTTATCAAATCTATCTTCAGAAGGAGTGCCTTCTTTGTATTTAAAATGAGCTGCTAAACCTTTCTCTGCAATCTCGTTCATTCTTTTGGTTCTAATTTGCACTTCCACCCATTTACCTTGAGGTCCCATCACTGTGGTATGTAATGCCTCGTAACCATTACTCTTGGGGTTACTCAACCAATCTCTTAATCTTTCTGGAGAGGGAAGGTATTCGTCAGTGATTAAGGAATACACTTTCCAACAAGCTTCTTTTTCCATTTCTAATGGAACATCTAAAATAACCCTAATCGCAAATAAATCATATACCTCTTCAAAACTTACTCCCTTCTTTTTAATTTTGTTCCAAATGGAGTGAATACTTTTTGGACGACCATATATTTCTGTCGGGTATTGTGAATTGGTTAATTTATCTTTTAAAGGTCTAATAAATTCGTTGATATATTTTGTTCGCTCCCTTTTGGTCTCGGCTAATTTCTTGGCAATCTCTTTATACTTGTCTGGCTCTAAATATTTCATCGACAAATCTTCTAGCTCTGTCTTAATATTATACAAGCCCATTCTATGTGCAAGTGGAGAATACACCCAAATGGTTTCTGAAGCAATTTTTAATTGTTTCTCTTGCTTCATAGAATCCATGGTACGCATATTGTGCAACCTATCCGCCAATTTGATAAGTATAACTCTTGGATCATCTGTTAGCGTCAATAAAATCTTCTTGAAATTTTCTGCTTGTTGACTACTATTCGTTGTCATTACTGTAGAGATCTTTGTTAAGCCATCTACAATTTTAGCAATCTCATTTCCAAATTCACTTTTAATATCCTCTAAAGTAATATCAGTATCTTCTACAGTATCATGAAGTAAAGCGCAAATAGTACTTCTAACCCCCAGGCCAATTTCATCCACACAAATCATGGCCACTGCAATAGGATGAAGAATATAGGGCTCGCCACTTTTTCTACGCATGGTTTTATGCGCATCCGCTGCCATTTCAAAAGCTGCTCTCAATAATTCCTTGTCCCCTTTCTTCAATTTGGACTTCAGCATTTTCAAGAGGGCACGATAATGTCGAACAATTTCTTTTTTCTCTTGTTCTTCATCTAAATCCCAGTTTTTAATGACTGGAAGAATATCGTTTTCTAGATTGTCCATTGGTCTACGAAAATACGTAAAAATGAGTGTAACTTTGAGGACTTATGTCAGATCAGCCCGCTAAGAAAATATTTAAACTAGCCCTACTTTCTAGGGTATTTTCCTTTGTAAGACCTTATCGATTTATTTTCTTAGGTAATCTAGTATTGGCGATTGTTTTAGCATTTGCCACGCCCATTAGGCCCTATATAATTCAAGTAACGGTGAATACTGCAATAGGGAAGTCCGTAGTACTTCCATCTTGGCTTCATTGGGTATTACCCCAACACGCTTTTTCATCCGCCCTTCAACTAATCTTGGCCTTGACCATTTTTCAGGTGGGCTTTATTATAGTAGAAACCTTCTTTAGATTCTTATTCACTTTTGGTATGGCTTGGTTAGGTCAGCAAGTAATTCGTGATTTAAGAAATCAGGTGTATGAAAAAATTATGCTTTGGGAAATGCGTCAATTTGATAAAACACCTATTGGCACATTAACCACTAGAACAATTAATGATATTGAAAGTATTAATGATATTTTTTCAGATGGATTAATTCCTATACTTGCAGATTTACTAACTATCATTGTTACATTGACCACCATGTTTTTTATTAATTGGAAATTGACTTTGATCTGTTTAGTGCCTTTCCCTATAATGTTAATTGCCACTTATTTTTTTAAAGAGAGTGTAAATAAAAGTTTTATTCAAGTAAGAAATGCAGTAGCTGCTTTAAATGCTTTTGTGCAAGAACATATTTCTGGAATGCAAGTGGTACAAGCTTTTGCTGCAGAGGAAAGGGAAATGAAAAAGTTTGAAAAAATTAATCAACAACATAAAGTGGCTAATATCAAAGCCATTTTTGCTTACTCAGTTTTTTTTCCAGTAGTAGAGGTAGTATTGGCATTAAGTGTTGGCTTAATTGTTTGGTGGGTAGCCGATAGTTCATTGGATGCTGGTTTATTAGTGGCATTTATTTTATTCTTGAATCAAATTTTTAGACCACTAAGAATGATCGCTGATAAATTCAATGTCTTACAAATGGGCATGGTAGCAGCAGAAAGAGTATTCAAGGTATTAGACAATGAAGATGTTACTTTAAACAATGGAAATGATGTTCCTGCTAAAATAGAAGGAGCAATTGAATTTAATAAAGTACAATTTGCTTACGATCCGCCTACTTGGGTTTTAAAGGACGTGAGTTTTAAAGTAGCAGCGGGTAAAACCGTTGCATTAGTAGGTCATACGGGTAGCGGCAAAACTTCTATTATTAGTATTTTAAATAGATTGTATCCATATCAATCTGGTCAAATATTGTTGGACAATCAACCCCTTGAATCTTATTCTTTGAATACTTTGAGAGGATCCATTGGTGTGGTATTACAGGATGTGTTTTTGTTTTCAGGATCCATCGTAGACAATATTACTTTAAGAAATCCATCTATTGGAATGGACAAAGTGGTAGAAGCTGCAAAAATGATTGGCATGCATGACTTTATCATGCAATTACCAGGTGGCTATGATTATCAAGTAATGGAAAGAGGAGCCACATTAAGCTTGGGGCAAAGACAATTATTGAGCTTTATTAGAGCGCTTCTATACGACCCAGCGATTTTAATCCTAGACGAAGCCACTTCTTCCATAGATACAGAAAGCGAACAAATGATTGAAAAAGCCATTGATACTTTGATCAAAGGGAGAACCTCGGTAGTCATTGCGCACCGTCTTTCTACCATCAGAAAAGCGGACACAATCATCGTCTTGGACAAGGGTGAGATTAAAGAAATGGGCACCCATAATGAGTTGGTTGAAAAAGGCGGATTTTATGCCAGTTTAATTGAGATGCAAATGGCTTCTATTAACGCCGCAAATAAATCCTAATTAATAGATTATCAATTAGTTACAACCTTATCAATTTTTTTTATTCACTTATTCAATTTCTATTGAGAATTAAGGCTTTTTGAGAACTTTATTCCTATCTTTGCCGCAAATTTTGAGATAGGTATGTACTTAAATCGTTTTAAATCTTTACTGGTAGTGAGTTTGAGCCTGATGGCCATCTTATTTTCAACAGCTGTAATGGCTAATGAAAATCTTGTTGTAGCGGAAAAAAAGGAAGGTGATTTTAATGTTACAGAAACTATTTTAGAACACATTAAAGACGACCATAGCTGGCATTTATGGGGTCATAATTCTATTCATTTGCCAGTGATTTTATACACTTCAAAAGGGATTGAATATTTTTCTTCTGAGAAATTAGTAGACGAACATCATGAACCAGCAGTGTATCATGGAAATTTTGATTACAAGTTAATCGAAGGCAAAACAAAGATTGTTGATGCTAATGGTAATGTAGATGCAGCTGCAAGTAAGCAACTATGGGATTTCTCTATTACAAAAAACGTTGCTAGTTTATTTATTTCCGTAATTATTTTATTGGTAGTGTTATTAACTGCTGCCAATGCATATAAAAGAACAGGTATTAAGTCAGCTCCCAAAGGTGTACAATCTTTCATGGAACCCATTGTTTTATTTGTTCGTGATGAAGTAGCTATTCCTAATATTGGTGCAAAAAAGGCTGGAAAGTACATGCCTTTTTTATTGACTATTTTCTTCTTGATTTTAACGAATAACTTTTTGGGTTTAATTCCATTCTTCCCAGGTGGCGCTAATGTAAGTGGTAATATTGCTTTCACTATGACTTTAGCAGTTTGTGTATTTATCGTTGTTAATTTAAATGCCAACAAAAGTTATTGGGAGCATATTTTTTGGATGCCAGGTATGCATTGGAGTATGAAATTATTTTTAGCTCCAATTGAATTAATTGGTGTGTTTACTAAACCTATTTCTTTAATGATTCGTTTGTTTGCGAACATTACTGCTGGTCACATTCTTGTATTAAGTTTGATTTGTTTAATCTTCATATTCAAAACGGTTTTTGCTTCTGCAATTGCAGTTCCTTTCGCAGTATTTATTGGCATGATTGAATTATTGGTTGCTTTCTTACAAGCATTCATTTTCACCATGTTAGCTGCAATGTATATTGGAATGGCTACTGAAGAACATCACCATGAAGCGCATGAAGGTGCAGCACATCATTAATAAAATATTAAATAAAGATTTTTTCAATAACAATTAAAACGTAAAAAAATGGTAGTAGGAAGTGTTGCCGCAATCGGCGCTGGTTTAGCTGCTATCGGTGCCGGAATTGGTATCGGTCAGATTGGTAAAGGTGCTGTTGAAGGTATTGCTCGTCAGCCAGAAGCTGCTAACGAAATCCGTTCTAACATGATTGTTGCTGCTGCGTTCGTAGAGGCTGTTGCCTTGTTCGCTGTGGTTGTTGCCTTATTAGGTAACGGATAATCTTGGTAAAGGATTTCAAATGAATTAAAGGCCCAAGCACAGGGCAAAAGGCCTTTAATTTTTTATTGAAAATTTATTCATGAGTTAATAAGAAAACTATGTTATTAGAAATTAATCCTTTGGTGTTGCCTGATATTGGTTTAGTGTTTTGGAACACTATTGCTTTTCTAGTGCTATTAATTGTATTGGGAAAGTTTGCTTGGAAACCAATGTTAAAAGCAATCAATGAGCGTGAGTCTGGCATCGAAGAAGCTTTGTTAAAAGCAGATAAGATGAAAGCAGAGATCACTGCAATGCAAAATGAAAATGAAGCATTATTGGCTAAAGCACGTGAAGAAAGAGCTACTATTATTAAAGAAGCAAAAGAAGCTTCTGAGAAAATGGTAAATGAAGCTAAAGACAAAGCAAAATCTGAATATGAAAGAATTATTTCAGATGCGCAAGCTGCAATTGCACAACAAAAAAATGCTGCAATGGTAGATGTTAAAAATCAGGTAGGTGCTTTGGTAATCAATGTAGCTGAAAAAGTTTTGCGTAAGGAATTGTCTAACAAAGCAGATCAAGAAAGCTATATCAAACAAATAGCTGAAGAAGTTAAATTAAATTAAAAAGAGATTCATGTCTAACGCACGTTTAGCTGGTAGATACGCAAAAAGTTTAATTGATTTAGCTACAGAGCAAAATCAATTAGAAACTGTATACGCAGATATGAAGTATATTCAATCTGTTTGTAAAGCAAGCGCCGAATTTGTTAATCTTTTGCGCAGCCCAATTATCAAGGCTGATCAAAAAAATAACATTATTGGTGTGGTTACAAAAGATAAAGTGAGTTCATTGACTAATTCTTTTACTGTATTAATAGTAAAGAAGGGTAGAGAGAGTGCATTGCCTGAAATTGCTACTGCTTTTGTAGAGCAATACAATGAAATCAAAGGAATACATCAAGTTACTTTAACAACAGCAGTTGCAGTAAGTGACGAGATGAAACAATCTATCGAACAAAAAGTAAAAACGGCTAATCATTTCACCACTGTTGAATTAACTACTAAAGTTGATGAAGCTTTAATTGGTGGATTTGTATTAGAGTTTAATAATAATTTGTTGGATGCAAGTATCGCAAGAGATTTAAAAGATATCAAGAAGCAATTTTTGAATAACGAATTTATAAGTAAAATATAAAATAACAATTACATTAAAATAGACAGTTATGGCGGACATTAAACCTGATGAAATATCAGCAATACTAAGACAGCAATTGAGTAATTTCAATGCTTCGGCTGATTTGGAAGAAGTGGGAACCGTATTACAAGTGGGTGATGGTATTGCCCGTGTATATGGCTTAAATGGCGTTAGAAGTGGTGAGTTGGTGGAGTTTGAAAATGGCGTTAAAGCAATTGCATTGAACTTAGAAGAAGACAATGTGGGTGTGGTATTGATGGGAGATAGTAAGTCAATCAAAGAAGGAAACAAAGTAAAGAGAACTGGTCAGATCGCTTCTATTAAAGTAGGAGAAGGTTTGGTAGGTCGTGTTATCAATATGTTAGGTGAGCCTATCGATGGTAAAGGTCCTATTAAAGGTGATTTATATGAAATGCCATTGGAGCGTAAAGCACCAGGGGTAATCTTTAGAGAGCCAGTAAAAGAACCATTACAAACTGGTATCAAAGCGATTGACGCGATGATTCCTATTGGTCGTGGTCAACGTGAGTTAGTAATTGGTGACCGTCAAACTGGTAAGACTGCAATTTGTATTGATACTATTATCAATCAAAAAGAATTCTACGATGCTGGTCAACCAGTGTATTGTATTTATGTTGCGATTGGACAAAAAGCATCTACTATCGCTGGTGTTATGAAAACATTAGAAGAGAATGGTGCAATGGCTTATACAACTATAGTTGCTGCTTCTGCAGCGGATCCAGCTCCTCAACAATTCTATGCGCCATTTGCTGGTGCTGCTGTGGGTGAGTTCTTCCGTGATTGTGGTAAGCCTGCATTGATTGTATTTGATGACTTATCAAAACAAGCGGTAGCGTATCGTGAGGTATCATTATTGTTAAGAAGACCTCCAGGACGTGAAGCATATCCTGGTGACGTATTCTACTTACATAGTCGTTTATTAGAGCGTGCTGCGAAAGTAATTGCGAACGATGAGATTGCTAAGAACATGAACGATTTACCAGAATCTATTAAGCATTTGGTAAAAGGTGGTGGTTCTTTAACAGCATTACCAATTATCGAAACACAAGCAGGTGACGTATCTGCTTATATCCCAACAAACGTAATCTCTATTACAGATGGTCAGATTTTCTTAGAAGGTAACTTATTTAACGCGGGTATTCGTCCAGCGATTAACGTAGGTATCTCTGTAAGTCGTGTGGGTGGTAACGCGCAAATTAAATCAATGAAGAAAGTATCTGGTACATTAAAATTAGACCAGGCATTATATCGTGAGTTAGAAGCCTTCTCTAAATTTGGTGGTGACTTAGATGCTGCTACAAAGAATGTAATTGATAAAGGTGCTAGAAACGTAGAAATCTTAAAGCAAGCACAATACACTCCTTTCACAGTAGAAAAGCAAGTTGCGATTATCTACTTAGGTACTCAAGGCTTATTGAAAGAAGTAGCTGTAACTAAGGTAAAAGAATTTGAAGCACATTTCTTATTAGAGATGACTAACAAATTACCAAACGTTTTAGCAGAATTCAAGAAAGGTAATTTACCTGAAGATGGATTAAAACAAATGGTGGATCTAGCCAACGGTTTGATTCCTCAATACAAATAAATTCAATGAAAGCCCCGAACTAAATTCGGGGCTTTTTGTTATTAATGTATGCCAGTTATTCAAGTACAGTCCATCTGTAAAAACTTCGGCAGCCTTGAAGCTGTTAAGGATTTATCTTTTGAAGTAAAGGAAGGGGAGATATTTGGTTTTTTGGGCCAAAATGGATCTGGGAAGAGTACTACAATTAGAATGCTGCTTTCTTTAATTCATCCTAGTAGCGGGCATATTGAAATTTTTGGGCAAGATATTACGGCTCATCGAAATCAGATTGCTAAAAAAATGGGTGCCATTATTGAGCGACCAGATTTGTATCCTTATCTAACTGCTAAAGAACATTTACAATTATTTGCCAAACTAAGTCAGAAGAAAATTAGTGCAAGTCAAATAGAGCATACTTTACAACAGGTGGGATTGTCAAATAGAGCTTCAGATAAAGCACAAACATTCTCCTTAGGAATGAAGCAACGCTTGGGTATTGCCATTGCATTAGTACATCAACCAGAATTGGTTATCCTAGATGAACCCACCAATGGATTAGATCCTCAAGGGATTGCAGATATAAGACATTTGATCAAAGACTTGGCAAAAGAAGAAGGTAAGACAGTATTGGTATCTTCTCATTTGCTTACAGAAATAGAGCAAATGGCGCATCAAATCTTAATTATCCATCAAGGAAAAAAAATTGCCATGGGCCCCACTGCTACTTTATTAGATCCCACTAAATCTTTGATGAAACTAAGTACATCAAATGACGCTGCAGCAAGAGAAAAGTTAGCCAGTTCTGAATTTGCTGCATACTTATTAGAAAGAGAGGAGGGTATTTATATAACCCTGCCTACTGAACAAATTGCTGCATTGCATCAGTATATCGTAAATGCGCAAATACCTATTTTATCTTTAGAGTCAAAGCGTTCTCTAGAAGATTATTTTTTACAAATCACTTCTCAATCCAATTAAATGTGGTCTATTATACAAATAGAATTATATAAAATTTATAAAAGACCAAGAACTTATATCGCTTTTGGTGCTATAGCTGCATTAATATGGGTTATACAAATGGGCTTAAAAATAGATGGAGAAGCGTATGCTGCATTTTTAATGAAGGATATTAATAATACTTTAGTAGTGGATGGTAAAGTATTGAACGGATATTTGATTTGTTATATTTTATTACAATTATTACTAGTACATGTGCCCTTATTGGTAGCATTGATCGCAGCAGATATGTTATCGGGAGAGGCTAATTTAGGTACTTTGAGATTATTATTTACCACGCCTTATAGTAGAACTCAATGGGTCTTGGCTAAATTTATAGCAGCAAGCATATACACCATTTTATTATTGATCTGGTTGGCAGCCTTGGCCTTGTTTTTAAGTATGTTTATTTTTGGAACTGACGATTTGTTTTTAATGAAATCTAACTATGTGGTTTTGATTGAAAGTCAAGATGTTTTCTGGAGATATGTTGGTGCATTTGTTTTTGCAAGTTTCTCTTTATTAACCGTAACAGCCTTAGGATTTTTAATGTCTAGTTTGGCTAATAACTCTATTGGGCCTATTGTGGCAACCATTAGCGCCATTGTGTTTTTCACTATTTTGAGCACATTGAATATTCCTTTGTTTAATGTAATCAAGCCTTATTTATTTACCACCCACATGAATAATTGGAAAGAGTTTTTTGATATTCAGGTAACAGATAATAATGAAGCCATTACAGGAAGTATTTTAAATATTCAAAAAATAAAAACATCTCTAATCGTATTGAGTGTACACATTATTTTGTTTGTTGGAGCAAGTGTGGTAATTATGAAAAAGAAAGATGTTTTAAGTTAATATTATGAAAGTTAAATTCATTGCTATAATTGGTCTTTTGTTGTTGGTGCAGTTAAAAAGTATTTCGCAAACCAATCCTGTTATTGAAAAAGTAAGACAGAAATTGGCCTTGGTAAACGACTATGTAGCAGAAGGAGTAATGAAGACTGATGTTTCTTTTATCAAAGCCTCTTTAGGTAAGGTGAAAGTGTATTATAAAAAACCTAATTTAATTAAGGTAAAAAAAGATGGTGGAATATCATTATTGCCAAAAGGTGGAGTATCTATTACTATGAATTCTTTATTAAACACCAATCAATACATAGCTATTCCCTCTGGTAAACAAGTTTATGATGGGAAAAATTTAGAAGTTTATAAATTGGTTCCAACAGATGATCAACTAGAATGGGTTATTTCAACTTTATGGATTGATCCAACAGAATCATTGGTATACAAGACTTTTACCACTACAAAAGAAAATGGAAGCTTCGAAATTACCATGGAATATGGAGCTTATGCTGCTTATGGATTACCCTCTAAGATTATTTTTGGTTTTAATACAAAAGATTATAAACTACCCAATGGAATTACTTTAGAATTTGGGGATGAAGCGCCAATAAGCAAAGAGAAGGCAAAAAAGAATAAAAAAGGGACCATCGAAATTACTTATTCAAAGTACACTATCAACAAAGGGGTGTCTAATGCAAGCTTTTAAATAGAAAGCACTAATTTTAATAGTAGATGCGCAATATCATTCTCCTATTTCTTTTAGCTTGGTTTAGTCCAACACAAAGTCAATCAGTACAATTTGCTACTGAAATGAATATAGCGGTCAAATTATTTGATGCAGCCGCTACTCCTAAAGACTATCAATCTGTTTTATTAAAATTAGACCCTATAGCAAAATCAAATACTACTGAATGGCTTCCATTGTATTATATGTCGCTTGTTAAAAGTAGAATGTCTATGATGAAAATGGGCAACACGGATGAATTAGCCAATCAATCAATTGAGTTCATTGATAAAGCCAAAAAGATACAAGTGAATGACGAAATACTATGTGCAGAGAGCTTGGCGTATACAGCTAAAATGTCGGTTAGCCCTTATACAAGATGGTTGAAGTATGAACATAAAATAAAAGATCCTTTAAAACTGGCTAGAAAAATTAATAAAGAAAATCCAAGAGTATATGCATTGGAAGCAAGCTTACAATATCATATGCCTGTTCTATTTGGAGGAGGTTGTACCAATGCTTACCCAGTTGCACTGCTGGCTTCAGAAAAATTAACTACTCAAAATAAATTGAGTACTATTTATTATATGCCACATTGGGGTATTAATGTCATTAAGGAAATTACAGAAAATTGTAGATAGTACTAAGCTTCTTCTAATCTTTCGTCAACTGCTCCAGCAAACATTCTAGCACTCATTTTCTTTAGTGGATTCAATCGCATGTCATGATAACCTTGTCTAGCATGAATAATTCTCACACATTCAAAAATGCTTGCAGTAAATGAGCTAGCGTCTGCTTTATTCTTTCCAGCAATATCAAATGCGGTTCCATGATCTGGACTAGTGCGAACAATAGGAAGGCCAGCCGTAAAATTCACGCCTTCTCCAAAAGCCAATGATTTAAATGGAATCAAACCTTGGTCATGGTACATAGCTAATACCCCATCAAATTTTTCATGAGCACCTCTTGCGAAAAAGGCATCTGCAGAATAAGGGCCAAATACTAAAATGTTTTGCTTGCTTTCTTTGATAGCTGGTTTAATAATTTCTATTTCTTCTTTGCCAATTAAACCTTCATCACCTGCATGAGGGTTTAAAGCTAATACAGCAATACGAGGTTTATCTATTCCAAAATCTTTTTGCAAACTACTATTTAAGATGGCTAACTTCTGTTTGATTTTATCTTTAGTGATATGTTTAGCAATTTCACCAATGGTAACGTGTTCAGTAACCAATGCCATTCTTAAATTTTCTGCCACTAATAACATTAGGTTTTCGGTGTTGCCAAAAGCATGTTGCAAATAAGGAGTATGTCCACTAAAATTAAAAGCGTCTGATTGAATATTTTTTTTGTGAATAGGAGCAGTCACTATTCCATCAATGCTATTATTTTTTAATGACTCCACTGCTTTTTCTAAAGAGATTAAAGCATATTTACCACCAGTAGCAGTTAATTCCCCTGGAGTTATTTCCACTTCTTCTTCCCAACAATTGAAAACATTCACTTGTTTTGGGTTAAGTTTTTGCATGTCGTTGATTACAGCAAAGCTCAAATTAAATTCAGGCAAACCTTTTCTATAAAAATTGACAGATTTATTGTTGGCAAAAACAACAGGAATCATGAAATCAAGTATTCTGCTATCAGACAAGGATTTAATGATTAATTCCAAGCCAATGCCATTTAAGTCGCCACATGTAAAGCCAATAATCGGTTTTCTGATCTCAGTACTCATATCCTATTGATTAGGCTGTAAAAGTACGCACAAAAACCTAACTTTGCTACATGCAATACACACTTAAAAAGTCGCTCGGTCAGCATTTTCTAATAGATAAGACCGTATGTGAAAAAATACGAGCAGTATTGTTGGAACAGCCCATTGAGCAATTGGTAGAAGTAGGGCCAGGAGCGGGGGCATTAACTGAGTTCATTTACAAAATACCTACTGGGGCTTATAAGGCAATAGAATTAGATACAGAGAAAGTAAATTATTTATTACATGCCTATCCGGATTTAGCGGGCAAATTGATCAATGAAGATTTTTTAGAAACGGCTATTCCTTTTGAAGGGCCTTTTGTATTGGTAGGTAATTTCCCTTACAATATTTCTACTCAAATTGTATTTAAGGTATTAGATTGGAAAGATCAAGTACCTATGATGGTGGGTATGTTTCAAAAAGAAGTTGCTGAAAGAATTGCAGCAAAACCTCATTCAAAAGCTTATGGTATATTAAGTGTTTTGGCACAAGCATTTTATGAAGTGACTTATTTATTTGATGTACCACCTGCTGCATTTAATCCGCCTCCAAAAGTAGATAGTGGAGTGATTATGTTTAAAAGAAAAGCGCAATATCCGGCAATGGCTTCGGAGAAAAGTTTTTATCATATAGTCAAAATGGCTTTTGGGCAAAGAAGAAAAATGCTTCGTAATCCTTTGAAGCCTTATTTCACTCCAGCACAACTAGAAGATCCTATATTTACCAAGAGGGCAGAAAATCTAAGCTTTGAAGACTATGCTGCACTTACTTTTAAAATGCATAACCCTTAATTGACTATGTCAGTAAAAGTCATCATTACAGCGCCAGTTCATCCATTCTTTATGGAAACCCTTTCTAGTAAAGGGTTTGAATGTATTTATGAACCTGCTATTTCTTACCAAGCTTTAGCTGAAATCATAGGGGATGCTACGGGATTGATAGTTACTACCAGATTAAAAATAGATGCAGCAATATTGGACAAAGCAACACAATTAAAGTGGATTGGTAGATTGGGAAGTGGAATGGAATTAATTGACACAGTATACGCAACAACAAAAGGTATTCAATGTGTTTCTAGTCCCGAGGGGAATCGAACCACTGTGGGTGAACATAGTTTGGGTTTATTATTAAGTTTAATGAATAGAATTAATCGTTCTTTCACTGAAATTAAAGAAGGAAAATGGATAAGAGATGCAAACAGAGCAGATGAACTTACAGGAAAAACGGTTGGCATAATTGGTTATGGAAATACGGGTACTGCATTTGCTAAAGTATTATCTGGATTTGATGTGCAAATTTTAGCACATGATTTACTACCTATCCAATCAACCAATCCATCTATAAAAGCAGCTACATTGGATGAGATACAAGAAAAAGCAGATGTCATTAGTTTGCATTTACCGCTTACCGATCTAACCTATCATTATGCCAATGAAGCTTTTTTTAGTGGACTAAAAAAGCAACCATATTTTATTAGTACTTGTAGAGGGCAGGTTACCCATACGGGGGCTTTGTTAAAAGCGCTTCAAAATCAATCAATTAGAGCAGCTGGCCTGGATGTGTTAGAAAACGAAAACCTGGCCACCTATTCTCCTGAAGAAAAAGAGCAATTGAACCAGTTAATAGCCCTTCCACAATGCATTCTAACCCCCCATATTGCTGGTTATAGCCATGAAGCTTACCGCAGAATGGCCGAAGTGGTACTGCAAAAATTAGGCATCATTTAAGCAATTTTTTATATATTTGTGTACTGCAACGCTACAATTATGTGGCGTTGTATTTTTTTTATAGACAAAACAGAAGGATATGAGTGAAATTAATGCTTACGTAACCCAGGAGACATTTGACAAAATGCGTGAAGAGCTTCATAAGCTAAAATCAGTAGATCGTCCTGCTGCCTCTAAAGCCATTGCAGAAGCTAGAGAAAAAGGAGACTTAAAAGAGAATGCTGAATATGATTCCGCTAAAGAAGCGCAAGGAATGTTAGAAGCTAAAATCAAACAATTAGAAGCAACAATATCTAATGCTAAAATTGTAGACACTAGTACCATTGATACAAGTAAAGTAACTATTTTAACTAAAGTAACTATTACCAATGTAGCTACTAATAAAACCATCACTTATCAAATTGTGGGAGAAAAAGAAGCTGATTTAAAAGCAGCTAAAATATCTGCTACTTCGCCCATTGGAAAAGGATTATTAGGTAAAAAAGTAGGAGAGATTGCCGAAGTGCAAGCGCCTAATGGTACCATGAAATTCAAGATAGACAATATCACTATTTAATACATGACTATTTTTTCTAAAATCATAGCAGGAGAGATTCCATCATATAAAATTGCGGAGTCAGAAATGTTTTATGCTTTTTTAGATATTTTCCCTTTGCAAAAAGGACATGTATTAGTGGTGCCGAAAATAGAGATCGATAAAGTTTTCGACTTACCAACTACCTATTTATCAGACCTATTGGTTTTTGCGCAACCTATTGCCCAAGCTATTGAAAAAAGTTTTTCTTGTAACAGAGTGAGTATGGTTACAGTTGGATTAGAAGTACCACATGCTCATTTGCATTTGATTCCCATTAATGAGGCAAAAGATATTGATTTTGCACAACCTAAATTGAGTTTTACTGTTGAAGAATTCAAGGAAATTCAAGCGAGTATTCTTCAGCATTTATAATCAGCTTATTTTTTCTGAACGCGTTCAGGATTTTTTGCAATGAAGCTGTTCCAGCTATTCGTTTTTTTGGCAGATTTTTTACCCTTTACCACTTTATTTTTAGGAATCACTAAGCCTCTTGTTTGTTGGTGATGACATAAGGCAACCGCTAGCGCATCAGTAGCATCATAATACTTGGGTTGCTTTTTGATATCAAAAACGCGTTCTAGCATTTTCCAGATCATTTCTTTGTCTGCATTTCCATTACCTGTTATAGCTTGCTTCACTTTTTTAGGAGCATATTCTGCAACAGGCAATTCATAATGCATAGCAGCAGCAATAGCAACACCTTGGGCTCTACCCAATTTTAGCATACTTTGTATATTCTTACCAAAAAAGGGTGCTTCAATGGCAAATTCGGTGGGGTGATGTTTTTCAATCAGTTCAATGATTTTTGCATGAATCATTTGAAGTCTAGCATAGATATCTTTTTCTTTGGTAAGCTTCAATACATCCATTTCTATTAAGCTTGGTTGTGCACCTCCTTTTAATAGGGCAAATCCAAGTATTTGAGTGCCTGGATCAATTCCAAGAATGATAGGTGTAGTAGACATGTACAATAAAGTTACATATATCATATCAATTTCCGAACTTTGTAGCCTATGTTATCAACCACAACAAATCGTCTTATTGCATTAGGTAAAAAAGGAGTGGGTTTTTTTTTATTTATTATCTGTAGTGTTGCTATATATAGAGAAGTGGGCACTAATGCTAATATTACACAATATGGAGATCAAATAAGAGTACAATTTGAAAAAATTGCAGTGTATCAATGGGCTTTTTTATTTTTCCTCATGCTGATTAATTTTTTAGTGGAATCTTATAAATGGAAAATTGTACTAAAATCCGAAACCTCTATTAGTATTTTCACTGCATTAAAAAGTGTTTTTGTTGGACAAGCATTTGCATTTTACACCCCCAACAGAATTGGAGAGTATGTTGGCAGAACAATGATGTTGGAAACGGAAAATAAAATTATTGCTATTGGAAGAATGGCTTGGGCATCTTATGCTCAAATGATTGTAACGATCATTATGGGTGCCATAGCTATTTATATCAATCCACCGTTCCTTGCTTGGTTAAGATGGGCTACGCCATTGTTGTTAATTTTTGCCTTGATTGTCTATTTCCATAAAGTTACTTTTTCCGGCATTTTAAAATCCTTTAATTTCTTACAAATAGAATCTGCTGTTAAGAGAAAATTATTAGCACTTTCATTTCTAAGGTATAGCGTGTATTTAATGCAATATACCTGGGCAGCATATATTTTAAATATACCTATTCCCTATATGGTTCTTTGGGTGGCACTTGCCGTGATGTTTTTGAGTTTAAGTATTGTGCCAACCATTAGTATCACCGAATTAGTCATAAGAGGTCAGTTAATATTATTACTTTTATCTCCATGGTATCATAATAGTTTAATGTTAATCTGTTTGTCTACCATTATATGGGCTGTTAATTTTTTGTTACCTGCCATAATAGGTGCTTTTTTATTATTGGGTTTTAGATTAAAGCAATAATTTTATTTAATCCCCATGATACTTATACAACTACTTTTTATTTTAAGCTCTTTATTTAAGCCTGCAGATAATAATATTTGTAGACAACCTAATACCTCTTTCAAAGATGGAGAGAAAATAAAGTATAGTATCTATTACAATGTTATTGGGATATATGTAAATGCAGGCAAAGCAGAGTTTAGCACACAATTAGGTAATTTCGAAGGGAAGGACACTTATACTTTTACAGCCATTGGTAAGTCCAATAGTAGGTATGATTGGATTTTTAAAGTAAGAGATGTGTATGAATCTATTGTGGATACAAAAACATTATTGCCTTATCAGTTTACTAGAAAAATCAATGAAGGTAGTTTTCACCAAACTGATTTAATTAGTTTCAATCAAAAAGCCAGAACAGCTAATACCTATGGGCAAACCTATGCAACTTCTGATTGTACCTATGATGTAATCAGTGCTATTTATGCGGCTAGAAATATCAATTATGATAATTTAGAACCTAACGAGAAAGTGTATTTAAATTTCTTTCTCGATAAAGAACTATATCCTTCTTATTTTAAGTATTTAGGAAAAGAAGAAATCACTACCCAATATGGTACTTTCAAAGCCATTAAATTAGCTCCCTTATTGGTGAAAGGCACCATGTTCAAAGGAGGAGAGCAAATGACTATTTGGGTAACGGATGATGCCAATCATATTCCAGTAAGAATTCAAACTCCCATTATTGTAGGGAATATCAAAGTAGATATGGTGGGCTATGAAAACCTAAGACACCCTTTAAATTCTCTGATTGAATTAGTCCAATAAATCCTTTAATGTATAGGTCTGACCAGCTCTAATACCTTTCTCTGTCATTTCTAGTACACAAGATTCATTGACAGGATCGTGTTCAAAAAATAAATGATAATTATTTTTCAAAGCTTCGTTTAAGAATAACTCTTTTTCTTTAAGAGTCAATAAAGGTTGCATATCATAACCCATTACATAAGCAATGGGAATATGTCCTGTAGAGGGCAATAAGTCTGCCATGTATACAATGGTTTTATCCTTGTATTGAATTTTAGGAATCAACATACCCTCAGTATGTCCATTCACCACCATACAACTAATTGATTTAGTGAAATGGATGGTTTGTAAACTCTCTTCACTTTTAAAAGGCGGAAGACTGATGATTTTTAATTGTCCACTTTGTAATAAAGGGTCTATATTTTCTTTTAAAAAAGAAGCTTTCTCTCTTTTATTGGGATGTTGTGCTGTTTCCCATTGAGGTTCACTTACCCAATAAGTAGCATTAGGAAAACTAGGGTATAATTGGCCGTCTTTTATAGATACGGCACCGCCTACATGATCAAAATGTAAATGCGTCAATAATACATCTGTAATATCTTCCATGCTAAGTGATACTGAAGAAAGGCATTGTTCTAATGTTTGGGTATTACTTAAATGGTAATGGCTCATAAACTTTTCATCCTGTTTATTACCCATTCCAGTATCTATCAAAATTTTTCGATCACCTTCTATCACCAATAAACACCTCAATGCCCAATTGCATAAATTATTTTCATCAGCGGGATTGAGCTTATTCCAAATAATTTTGGGAACTACCCCAAACATAGCACCTCCATCTAATTTAAAATTTCCTGTATGTATACTATGTAGTTGCATTTTTTTGATATTGAGCAGTTCTATATAATAATACAAATCCAATTACAAAAAAGCTTCCAAGTATTAAAACAGAATTTCTTTGAGAACCTGTTAGTTCATTAATAAATCCAAAGCTAAACATACCAATGACAATGGCAATTTTTTCTGTGACATCAAAGAAGCTAAAAAAGCTAGCTGTGTCGTAAGTCACCGGCATTAATTTTGAATAAGTGCTTCTGCTAACAGACTGTATTCCACCCATCACAAATCCAACCACAACAGCCAATATGTAAAATAAATAAACATCATTTCTTGGTAAATAATAACCCATTATACAACCGCCAATCCAAATTAGCACAGCGGTCATTAAAGTATTAAAGTTGCCCCAGGAAGTAGCCAATTTAGCCATTAAATGAGCTCCAGGTATAGCTACAATTTGAATTATCAGTATGGCAATAATTAAATTGGTTGTAGGAATATTTAATTCACTTTTTCCATAAAGGGTTGCAGCCAACATAATGGTTTGAACACCCATATTATAAAAGAAAAATGCCCCTAAGAATCTTTTTAACAAGGGCAAGTGCATTAATTGTTTCCAAACCTTATGCAATTCTTTATAGCCTGATGTGAAAATATTTTCTTGCTTTTTACCACTTGCAATGTGCAAACCATTAGGTAATCTGCCAATAGCAAACCAGCCAAAACCTATCCACCAAATACCTACTAATAAAAAAGATATTTGAGAAGCTTTACCCACTGTGATACCAAATAGTTCCGGTTTTAAAACAAACACAAAACAAATTATTTGTAATAATACAGATCCAATATAACCCATCATAAAACCACGGGCACTAATTCTGTCTCTATCCTCAGGAGCTGCAATTTCTGGTAAATAAGAATTATAAAAAACCAAACTACTCCAGAAACCCACACAGGCTACTATTACAGAAATCAAACCACCAATAATATGGTTGCTATCAAAGAAATACAAGGATGCACATGAAAGACTTCCCATCGTACAGAAAAAGCGAAGAAATTGTTTTTTATTTCCTTTGTAATCAGCAATAGAAGATAATATGGGTGACATCAATGCTACAATCACAAAGGCAATAGCTAATACATAATTATACAATGCGGTATTGGTAAACTCATAAGGCCCAACCTTGATTTTATCAATTAGGGTATTGTCATTTCCATCGCCTGTAATGGCTTCGTAATAAGCGGGAAAAATGGTAGAAGTGATGACTAAATTGTAGACACTATTGGCCCAATCGTACATAGCCCAACCATTGACTACTTTTTTAGAGGCAGTTTGCATAGCATTTCGTTTGTATCTAAAAATACAAAGAAAATAGCAAGATTAGATCCAATGATTGTATAATAAAACCAATAGGGTGGTGCCCAAGACAATTCTGTACCAGCCAAAAATGGCAAAGCCTTGCTTTTGTACAATCTTAATAAAGAATTGAACAGATAATAATGCTACAATAAAAGCTACAATAGCACCAATTAATAAGGTCATTAAATTATCTGAAGCAAATACTTCAGGGTTAGATTTATAAACATCTAAACTGCTTTTTGCTGAAGCAGCTAACATGGTAGGAACAGCCAAAAAGAAAGAAAATTCAGCTGCAGCTTTTTTGGTTAATTTTTGAGTCATACCGCCAATAATGGTTGCGGCACTTCTGCTTAATCCTGGGAATAAAATAGATAATACTTGAAAGCAACCTATAATAAAAGAAGTTTTATAAGATTGTTCTTTTTCTTCAGTAGCTACTGTTTCGTTTGCTTTGAATAAACGATCAATAAACAATAAAATAATACCTCCCGCTACCATCACAATAGCAATAGTCGTTAGATTATTTAATGCGGCATCAATATACTTTTTTAATGCAGCTCCAAAAATCAATGCAGGTATTACTGCTACAATTAATTTTAAATAAAAACTTATTTGTCTGAAATTGAAGAATTGTTTTCTGTAGATAATTAATACAGAAGCAATGGCTGCAAATTGAATGACAATTTCAAATAAGTCTACAAAGGGTGTGTCTGCTATACCTAAAATAGGGTTGGCAAATTTCATATGAGCCGTACTAGAAATAGGTAAGAATTCTGTGATGCCCTCTATGATGGCAATCACAATAGATTGAAATAAATTCATTTAGTCTTTTTTAAAGATGGCATATATCTCAATCACAAAGCCAATGATGATTACTATTGGCGCTAAAGTAATTCTTCTAAAGCTATAAACTTCATTGGCGTTAAATACATCAGGATTAGGGCTTTTGCCACCTGACATCAATAACATTCCAATAACAATACAAGCTGCTCCAATAAGCATCCAAGTATAATTTGATTTGCCAAAAAATTGCAATGATTTTTTATCCTTTGATTCACTCATAATATAAATTTTAATAAAGTTCGTCTAGTTTCATTTTTAAATATTTCACCACACTTCTATAAGTACTTAAAACAGAGATACCTACACCCACAATAATTAATCCAAAAAATAAAATTAGATTATTACCCATTCCTTGTAAGGTTTGTATTTGAGGGAACTGAGAAGCTGTCCATTGAATTAAACCAAATAATACGACTAATGCAATACCGGCACTTATTAATCCATTGATTAATGCACGAATTACTAAAGGCTTTGAAATAAAACTTCTAGTAGCCCCCACCATTTGCATTGTTTTGATTAAAAAACGATTACTAAACATGGCTAATCTAATGGTATTATCAATACTTACTATTACAATAATGCATAAGATAATAGACATCACTAAAAAGATAATACCCACTTTAGCAGCTCTTTCATTTAAACTACTCACTAAGCTTTTTGGATATTGAATATCTGCAATCTCGTTTTTAAATTGAGCGCTAATATCTGTGGTAATTTTACTTAAACTATCAGGGTTAACATAATCAGCTTTGGCGAAAAAGTCAACGCTTTCAGGAAGAGGATTAACGTCTAAAATTTTTGCCCAGTCTTCACTATTTTCTGCATTCCAAATGGCTTTCGCTTTTTCTTTATCTACATATTCTACGTTTTTTGCGTAGGCTTGTCCTGCTATAAATGCTTGTAATTTACCAATGGTATTTTTGTCTGTACTCTTTAAGTATACACTAATTCTGATGTCTTCTTTGAAATTGTCACCAATGGTACGAAGGTTCAAAAACAACCACCCCATAATGCCCATAATAAACAGTACAATGGCCACCCCTATAATGCTATAGATATAGTTAGGTTTACTGCGTTTTAAAGATGCGGAGTTGGTTCCTGCCATAGTATTAAAATTTTACTGGTTCGCTTTGCAAATGTAGGGTTTTGAGCGCTAATGACTTACATTTGCAAAGGCTGAATTAGCCAAAATTTAGTCAAAAATAGGGCTATCACAGAATTTTTAAGATAATTTAAGAAATGGAGTATCAATTTAGGGCCATAGAGAAAAAATGGCAGGATCAATGGAAGGTTCAGAAAGCTTATCAGGTTCCTAACGAATCAGACAAGCCAAAATGTTATGTACTAGATATGTTCCCTTATCCAAGTGGTGCTGGCTTGCATGTTGGACATCCTTTGGGATATATTGCTTCGGATATTTATAGCCGTTATAAAAGATTAAAAGGGTTTAATGTTTTACACCCAATGGGATATGATGCATTTGGTTTGCCAGCAGAACAATATGCCATAGAGCATGGTGTTCATCCAGCAAAAAGTACCCATGCGAATATTGATAATTTCAGAAAGCAATTAGATAATATCGGTTTTTGTTATGATTGGGATAGAGAAGTAAGAACCTGTGATGCTTCTTACTACAAATGGACACAGTGGATTTTCTTACAATTATTTAATTCTTATTATAATAGAGCTACTCAAAAAGCAACACCCATTACGCAACTAATTGCTGCTTTTGAAAAAGAGGGTAATCAACATAATGAATGTCCAGCTAATGCAAAGCTTCAATTTGATGCGGCTGCATGGAAAGCCATGACTGAGAAAGAGCAACAAGATATTTTAATGCAATATCGTTTGGCTTTTTGTGGATATGGAGAAGTAAATTGGTGCGAAGCATTAGGAACTGTATTGGCGAATGATGAAGTGATCAATGGTTTTAGTGAAAGAGGTGGACACCCAGTGGAGAAAAAGAAATTGCGTCAATGGTATTTAAGAATTACAGAATATGCCGATAGATTATTAAGCGGATTGGATACCATTCAGTTTAGTGATGCCATGAAAGAAATGCAATCAAACTGGATTGGAAAAAGCTTTGGAGCAGAGATTGATTTTAAAGTACAAGGTTCAGCGCATTCTTTAAAAGTATATACAACAAGACCTGATACTGTTTTTGGAGTTGATTTTATGGTAGTTGCTCCCGAGCATGAATTAATTGAAACTATTACACCAGCCTCACATCAAGCAGAGGTAGCGAATTATATAGCTTATGTAAAAAGCAGAAGTGAGAGAGAGCGAATGGCAGAGAAAAAAATTACAGGTTGCTTTACTGGTGCTTATGTTATTAATCCATTTAATCAACAACCTATACCTGTTTGGATTTCAGAATATGTATTAGCAGGTTATGGAACCGGAGCTATTATGGCCGTGCCTTGTGGAGATGATAGAGATTTTAAATTTGCTCAACATTTTAATATTCCAATTACCAATATCATAGGAGAGGCGTTTGATGGAAAAGAAGCAAATCCTACAAAGGAGGCGAAACTTACTAATAGTGATTTCTTAAATGGGGTAGTACAAAAAGACGCGATAGCTATTGTGAATGATAAAATTGAAGCAATGGGTATTGGTAAGCGCAAAGTAAATTATAAAATGCGTGATGCTGCTTTTAGTAGACAACGTTATTGGGGCGAACCATTTCCTATTAAATGGATCAATGGAATAGCTTATCCATTAAATGAAAGCGAATTGCCTTTATTATTGCCTAATGTAGATCATTATGGGCCTGGTCCAGAAGGAGAAGGGCCTTTAGCCAATATTGATCATTGGAAAGAAGCTAATTATGAAACCAACACTATGCCTGGATATGCAGGAAGTAGTTGGTACTTCTTAAGATACATGGATCCAACCAATGAAAAAGAATTTTGTAATAGAAAAGTAAGTGATTATTGGGGACAGGTAGATTTATACATTGGAGGAACAGAACATGCAGTGGGGCATTTATTGTACAGTAGAATGTGGACCAAGGTAATGCATGATTTGGGCCATATTGGTTTTGATGAACCTTATAAGAAATTATTGAATCAGGGAATGATTCAGGGTAGTTCTAGATTTGTGTATCGAAAAAGAGGTACACAAGTATTTGTATCTGCAGGTTTAATTGGTAAGCAGGAAGTTGACCAATTGCATGTAGATGTAAATATAGTGGATGGGGTAGAATTAGATACAGAAGCATTTAAAAAATGGAAACCAGATTATGCCAATGCTAGTTTTGAATTAGAAGACGGAAAATATATCTGCGGGGTTGAAGTAGAAAAAATGTCCAAGTCTAAATTCAATACAGTGAACCCTGACGATTTGGTGTCTAAGTATGGCGCAGATACTTTCAGAATGTATGAAATGTTTTTGGGTCCAGTAGAGCAAAGTAAACCATGGGATACCAAGGGTATTGAAGGGGTGCATAGATTTATCAAAAAATTCTGGCGTTTATTTTACGATGAAATGAAAGGCCAGGTTTGGGTGAATGAAACACCTACTAACGAAGAGTATAAAATCTTGCATAAGACTATCAAAAAAATTGAGGAAGATACCGAACGCTATAGTTTTAATACAGCGGTAAGTACTTTCATGATTTGTATCAATGAATTATATGATATTGGCTGTCATAAAAAAGAAATCCTAGAACAAGTATTGATATTGATTACTCCCTATGCGCCACATTTTGCCGAAGAGTTATGGGCATTAATTGGCAATAAGGGATTGATTGTAGATGCGCCATTCCCTGTATTTGAAGCTAAATATGTGATAGAGTCTTCAAAAGAGTATCCAGTAAGTATTAATGGAAAAGTAAGAGCGAATATCTCTATAGCATTGGATGCAACAGAAGAACAAGTAAAAGAGATTGTGTTGGCCAATGCAACTATTCAAAAATGGGTGGAAGACAAGCCTTTGAAGAAATTAATTTTTGTAAAAGGTAAAATGATTAATATCGTTATATAATTTTTTAAATACGCTATATGAAAAAAGTATTTTTAAGTGTTGGTCTTTTTGTGATGGTATGCGTGAATGCACAAATGCCTAGTAATAATCTTCCAAGATTTATTCGTTGGGTAGATAATGATCAAATTTTAGTGAGTACTAAATTAAATAAAGAAACTACCGCTAAAGAGTATCTATACAATCTAAAGACCAAGCAATATACTGCTGCTCCAACTGCTGCTTTACCAGCTACAGAAAAAACAGTAGTGGTTAAAAATGCGAATATCTATTTAAAAGAAAATGGGACTGAAACCCAATTAACTTTTGATGCTGCAGAAGAAAAAAATCCAACCCTTTCTCCTGACGGACAATATGTAGGCTATACAAAAAACAATAACCTATACACAGTAAGCATTGCAGATAAAAAAGAAACTGCAATCACTTCAGAAAATACAAAAGGAATTTTAAATGGTTATGCGAGTTGGGTATATTTTGAAGAAATTTTTGGAAGACCTACTCAATACCGTGCATTTTGGTGGAGCCCTGATAGTAAGTATATTTCATTTATGCGTTTTGACGAACGTCAAGTACCAATGTTCCCTATTTATGTAAGTGAAGGTCAGCATGGTTATATAGAAGAAACAAGATATCCTAAAGCGGGAGATCCTAATCCAACTGTAAAAATCGGATGGACAAGTCCAACAGGTGGCGCTATTACTTGGGCAGATTTTAATGAGCAAGAAGATCAATATTTTGGATGGCCTATTTGGAATCCAAATAACAATACAATGTGGATGTCATGGATGGATCGTGGACAAAATAACCTTAAGATCTATGAATTAGATATGGCAACAGGCGCCAAAAAAGAAGTGTATAAAGAATACCAAAAAACTTGGATTGACTTAGAAGATAGAGTGAGTGGAAGAATTAATTTCTTATCAAATAATAAAGGATATATTGCTCAATCGGATGCTACTGGTTGGAATCAATTATACTTATATGATATCAATGGTAATTTGATCAATCCTATTACCAATGGTAAATACACAGTTACTAGTATTAAATTAATTGAAGAAAAAACGAAGACAATTTATTTCACTGCAAGAGGTATTGAAAATACGGCAAGAGCAGATTTTTATAGCATTGGATTTGATGGTAAAAATTTAAAGAGATTATCTAAAGGCAACTTTAACTACAGTCAAGTGAATTTGTCACCAGATGCCAAGCATTTTGTATGCTTATATAGTAATTCCAATACACCAACTGCTTTATCCATTTTTGATATTCCTAAAAAAGGAGAGCCTGCGGTGGAAAATATTGGAACAGCAGTAGATTCCAGTTTTAAAGCAGATGATTATGCAAAAACAGAATTAATTAGAATTAAAAGTGCAGATGGATTATATGAATTACCAGCTTTAGTTACTTGGCCTAAAAATATGGATCCTAATAAAAAGTATCCAATGCTAGTAAGTATTTATGGTGGCCCTAATGCAGGTACTGTGATGGATAATTGGTCTAATCCTGCTTTCAAAGAACCTTTAGCAAAAGAAGGTTTGATTCAAGTGGCATTTGATCATAGAGCGAGTGGGCATTTTGGTAAAGAAGGGGTAAACTATATGTATCGTAATTTAGGTTATTGGGAAATGACCGACTATATGACCATGGCTAAATGGTTTATTGAAAATGGACATGCAGATCCTAAGAAAATTGCCATCACTGGTTTTAGTTATGGCGGGTACATGAGTTGTTATGCATTGACTTTTGGCTCTTCTGTGTTTACTCATGCAATGGCAGGTGGAAGTGTTACTTCTTGGGAATTATATGATTCTCATTATACAGAAAGATTTATGGATACTCCAAAAGAAAATCCAGAAGGGTATAAATCAGGTTCAGTGTTAACCCATGTTAAGAACTTTAAAGGAGTGTTACAATTAGTACATGGCACTTCAGATGACAATGTGCATATGCAAAACTCTATACAATTATTAAGTGCTCTAGAAGACAATGGTAAGGAAGTAGAGTTTATGTTGTATCCTGGTGGAAGACATGGATGGGGTGGTGCAAAAGGAAAACATTTTGCCGATTTAAAAACAAAATTCATCTATACTCATTTATTGGAGAAGCCGGTTCCAGCAACCAAATAATTGAATTAATCAACTCTTATGTCGAATCCTATTTTAGATGCTGATCAGCTTAATTTAAATCCTCAGGACAGAGAATTTGAAAATAGTATTCGTCCAACTGCCATTGATGCTTTCTCTGGTCAGCCGCAACTAATTGAAAATATTAGCATTTTTATTAAAGCGGCTAAGATGAGAGGAGAGCCATTGGATCATATTTTATTTCATGGTCCTCCAGGTTTGGGTAAAACCACTTTAAGTAGAATTGTAGCCAATGAAATGGGTGTACAAATCAAAGAAACTTCTGGACCAGTAATAGATAAGCCAAGTGATTTAGCAGGCTTATTAACAAGCTTGGAACCTAATGATGTATTGTTTATAGATGAGATACATAGATTGAGCACGGTGGTAGAAGAGTACTTATATGCTGCCATGGAAGATTTTAAGATTGATATCATGATTGATAGTGGTCCTAATGCAAGAAGTATTCAAATTAATTTAAATCCTTTTACTTTAGTAGGTGCGACCACAAGAAGTGGTTTATTGACTGCTCCTTTATTATCAAGATTTGGCATTAAATCAAGATTGGAATATTACCCAGCAACAGTCTTGCAAAAAATTATTGAAAGAAGTGCGCAAATACTAGCAGTTAAAATTGATAGCCATGCAGCAGGAGAGATTGCAAGAAGAAGTAGAGGCACGCCAAGAATTGCCAATGGTCTTTTAAGAAGGGTTAGAGACTTTGCACAGGTGTTAAATGACGGACAAGTAGATTTAGGTATTACACAACATGCTTTAAAAGCATTGAATGTAGATGAGCATGGATTGGACGAGATGGATAATAGAATTCTATTAGCCATTATTGAAAAATTCAAAGGAGGACCGGTAGGTATTACTACCATTGCAACAGCAGTAGGGGAAGAATCTGGTACTATTGAAGAAGTATATGAACCTTTCTTGATTCAAGAAGGCTTTTTACAAAGAACGCCTCGTGGACGTGAAGTCACCCACAAGGCGTATGAACATTTAGGAAAGATTAAAACGCAGGGAAATAGTCAGGAATTATTTTAGTTCACCACTAATCTAAATCCGTTCCCATGAATATTCACAATTTCAATCTGCTCGTCTTCTTTTAAATATTTTCTTAGTTTAGCAATATACACATCCATACTTCTTCCGTTGAAGTAAGTATCGCTACCCCAAATTTTCTTCAATGCTTTTTCTCTTGTTAATAAATCATTCTTATGCTCAGAAAGCATTTTTAATAATTCATTTTCTTTAGGAGACAATACTTGCACTTTGCCACTTAAAACCAATTCTCTTAATTTAGGATTAAAATGGTATTTGCCTAATTCGAATTCTTGGTTGTCTACTACTTTATTATCCTCTTCGTTTCTTTTAATAATGGCTTTGATTTTCATCAATAAGACTTCACTATCAAATGGCTTAGTGATATAATCATCTGCACCCAATTTATAACCAGTGATAATATCTTCCTTTAATGTCTTAGCACTTAAAAAGAATAAAGGAATATCGGGATCAGTATCTCTTATTTCTTCTGCTAAAGTAAATCCGTCCATATGGGGCATCATTACATCTAATAAGCATAAGTCAAACTTCTCTCTTTGGAATGCGGCTAAGCCCAATCTTCCATCTCTTTCTAAAGTAACTTCATACTCATCTAATTCTAGGTAGTTTTTTAAAACCAATCCTAGATTACTATCATCTTCACAAAGAAGAATTTTATATTTTTTCTTGTCTTCCATATTGATTGCTTTATGTAAAGAAACAATTTTTTATAATGGTTCTAAAATAAGGATTTCCAATCTTTTGTTAAAATATACCTAATCCTTCGTACTTGTACAAATATCACAAATATTACAAGAAATAGGGTCTTTTTCGCCAAAATAGCGGGCTAAAAATTGACTTCTACAACCCAAGTGGGTATCTTGAATATATTGGGCAAAAGAGTTGATTCTTGCTAAAAAGGCTTTTTTTCTAGCGGTATACTGATCCAAATCCAATTTCATAAATTCTGCAGAAGTTCTATTCCAATTAAATTGAACAATGGGTTGGTTTTCTTTTTGATGATAATAAATTAACCCAAGTTCGGATAGATAAATTAAATGCTTTTGAATAAAATAAATATCTCTTTGAACTAATTCTGCTAACAAATTTTCTTGAATCATTTGAGGACTATCTATAATGCCACCATAGGTTCTTAATAAGGTTTGTAAAACAGTGCCTGCAATTGCATTGTTTCTTTCAAACTGTTCAATAGTATTTCTATCCCCTAAAACCTGCACCATGGAAGGTTTAAAAGATGCTTCTGAAAATCTAACATGACCTTCTTGTGCAATCCATTGTAAAGCATTTCTTGCAATGGTTTTATCTATATCAAATACTAAACAAAATTGTTCAAAATCAAAAGGGAATTGATCTTGTTCACCCATGCCAATAGGTAATTGAACAAAATCTGCTAAATGTTGGTATACTTTTTTAATAATTTCAATAGGAGGGAATTTTTTTGTTTGTAAAAGTTCCCAATATTCCCAATCTGATTGTTGGTATAATAAAATAGCTTCTGCAGCTTGACCATCTCTTCCCGCTCTTCCTGCTTCTTGATAATATTGTTCAATACTACCCGGTATATCATAATGAATCACTGTTCTGACATCTGGTTTATTAATACCCATTCCAAATGCACTAGTACAAACAACTATTTGAATTTGGTTATTCATCCATGCTTCCTGTACTTTTTTTCGAACCTGAATAGGTAATCCTGCATGGTATTCTTCGACACTAAATTTATACGCTTTTAGTAATTGGGTTAATTGGGTGACATTGTTTCTAGTCCCACAATATATAATGATTGATCCTTCTTTTTGAGAGAGTAAACTTCTTAGACTATGTAGTTTCACTGCCACTTTGTTGACTGCATATTTCAAATTGGGTCTTAAGAAACTACTGGTAATAACGCTTGGGTTATGTAGTTGCAATTGTTTGATCATATCTTCCTGCACCATGGGTATCGCAGAAGCAGTCATCGCCAATACAGGAATGGAGGGGAATAGTTTTTTGATCACATCAAGCTTTCTATAAGAAGGCCTAAAATCATATCCCCATTGTGATATGCAATGGGCTTCATCAATAGCAATGAGTTGCACAGGGATGCTTTGCAGAAATTCCTGAAAATTTTTCTGTGCTAATTTTTCTGGAGAGCAATAAATAAATTGATACATGCCTGTTTGAATATCTTTAAATATTCTTTGCTGGGTGTAGAAATCAATTTCCCCTCCTAAATTAATGGCACTAATATTTTTTGCTTTTAAATCTTTTACTTGATCCTGCATTAAAGCAATTAAAGGACTAATGACAATACCTATTCCTTTTTTACAAAGTACAGGTATTTGGTAACAGATAGATTTTCCAGCACCAGTAGGTAGAAGGGTTAATACATCTTTACCAGCTAGTACAGCTTCAATCACTTCTAGCTGTTGAGGTCTAAAATGTTCATAGCCCCAAAATGTTTTCAGTATCTCTTGAGGATGGGTATATGTATTCCTTTCTTGCAATGCTAGACTAATTTTTTCTTGAATAATCTTAAAGAGTTTAATGCTAAGACAACGTCACTTAAACCCATGATTAATGCGCCATAAGTTGGTCCCCAAGTTCCCAATAAGCCCAATGCAGCAATAGGTATAGCAATAATATTATAAGAAAAAGCCCAAGCTAAATTTTCTTTAATGGTTTCATAGGTTCTTCTACCAAGGCCCAAAGACATAGGTAAGTTTTTTAATCCTTGATTCATTAAAATTACTTGTGCACTTTGAATAGCAATATGCGAAGCGTTACTTAATGATATTCCAATAGTTGCTTTAGCCAACGCAGGTGCATCATTGATGCCATCACCCACCATGGCAGTAGGAGTGGCCTTTGTTAAAGCTTCTAATTTATTTAATTTATCTGCAGGACTTTGCTCGCTAATAATTTCTTGAATACCCAATGCATTACCCACTAGTTCACATTTTGATTTTCTATCTCCACTTAATAAAATAGTATGAATGCCTTGACGATGCAAAGTATTAATGACTTCTTTTGCTTCTGGTCTTATTTCATCAGTTACATCAATCCACCCTATGAATTGATTGTTTTTTTGAATATAAATATTGTGGCCATCTTCTATACTTTGATCTGCTAATGTTTTAAAAGAACCAGCCCAGTATTCATTTCCCTCCTTATCAGTGGCTTTAATGCCTAAGCCTTTTACTTCTTCAATAGCGCTCCATTTTACTTCTGTTTTGGATTTCCATTCTGTGCTAATGCACTTTGCAATTGGGTGGTTGGAATATTTTTCTAAAGAGTATGCTAATTCTTTAAAACTAGTTTCCTCTATAGCATTAGTAAAGTATACTTTATTAATCACAAAATGACCAGTGGTTAAAGTGCCTGTCTTATCAAATACAACCTGTTTGATATCCTTAAATGTTTCTAAGCTTTTTGCATTTTTAAAAATCACCCCATTACGTGCTCCTCTTCCTAATCCAACTGATATAGCTGCAGGAGTGGCTAAACCCATTGCACATGGACATGAAATAACGAGCACTGCAATAGCTCTAAGCATACTGTCTCCAAATCCTATGGAGGTAAAGAAAAAATTACCGAGTAAAGTAAGCAATGCAATACCTAATACTAAGGGAACAAAGATGGCACTAATTTTATCTGCTAAAATTTGCACAGGAGGTTTTTCCCCTTGTGCATTCTTTACCATTTTTAAAATATTTGCTAGTACGGTATCATCTCCCACGGCAGTAACATAAGCTTTAATGGTGCCATTTTCAATGGTACTTCCTCCTAATAATATTTCACCTGTTTTTCTGTGAATAGGCACACTTTCTCCAGTCACTATGGCTTCATTCACATTGGCTTCTCCCCATAAAATTTTACTATCCATGGGAACTGTTTCACCAGCATTGATTAAAATAATATCACCCACTTTAAGGGTATTGCTTTCTACATTGAAAATTATTTCTTTGTGATGCTCATCAAATACAATCATATTGGCCATTACTTTCTGTGCTTTCACCAAATCTTTTAAAGCTCTTTGAGTGGATTCGATAGAAGCATCTTCCAAATAATTACCAAAAAATACCAGGGTTAAAATAGTGGCTGCAGTTTCGTAATAAGCAAACGCAGCACCTTGTCCAATTAAAGTTCCATATAAGCTATAGCCAAATGCAGCAGTTGCACCAATAGCTACTAATACATTCATATTAGGAATGCCTTTGAAAACACTATTCCATGCACTCTTTCCAAAATAACTCATACCTACTATATATACCGGTAGGGTAATGCCTAGTTGTACGAAGGGGTTCATTAAAAAATGAATATGTACACCAGGAATCATATGAATCATCAACGGCAAAGTAAAAATCAAACAGAAGATGGCTCTTTCTTTATTATTGTCTAAAAACCTTTTAGTGATTTTTTCTTCTGAGCCTCTTACTTTATAACCTAAACTATTAATACCTTTAATTAATTTTTCTTTGCTGGCTTCAAAGGGAAGTTCAAAATTTACTTCCCCTTCCATAAAATTTACTTTTGGCGCAACGACTCCTTCAGATTCTAAATATTTGTGAATAGATAAAGCACAATTGGTGCAGCTCATTCCATCTACCTTTAATTGTACATTTTCCATAAGAAATCATTTATACTACAAAGGTACAACTCCTATATTGTATCTTTGCTTTATGGAAAAAATGTATCGTTTGGAGCAAATTCCATCTATTGCAAAGGAACTGGTGGAACAATATGGGAGTCATCCCGTTTGGGTATTTCATGCGCCCATGGGTGCAGGCAAAACCACGTTGATTTCGACTATATGCAAGGTGATGGGAGTAGAGGATACGGTATCCAGTCCAACATTCTCTTTAATGAATGAGTATATGGCAGGAAAGAAGCTGATTGTACATATGGACTGGTATAGAATAGAGGGGGAAGAAGAGGCTGCAAGAGCGGGATTAGCAGCAGCCATAGATGAAGCAGATTATTGTTTTATAGAGTGGCCGGAAAAAGCTCCCTTAATTGTTCCAGAAGACGCCCTACATCTAACTATTGAAATAGTAGATCCAACTGCTAGAAAGATATTAGTTCATTAAGCACTTGCTTTTTTGTAACTTAGATAAAAATTGCTACCATGAGTGCTATCAAGCCACAAATCCTCAGCTCATTTTCGTATGAAACACAGGAAGAAGTGTTGGATATTCCTTTTAAATCCAAGCCTCTATTAATTGGTATCCCCAAAGAGCGCGCATTTCAGGAAAATAGAATTGCCTTAATTCCAGAAGCAGTAAATGTATTGGTAGCGAATGGACATGAAGTAGTAGTAGAAGCTGGTGCTGGTGAAGGTAGTAGGTATTCAGATAAGGATTATGCAGAAGCTGGTGCTAAAGTGGTTACCGATAAAACAGAAGTTTATCAATGTCCTATTTTAGTAAAGACAGCCCCTCCTGTAGAAGCGGATCTTCCTTTTTTGCAAATGAATCAAACCATTATTTCTCCGGTACATTTATCGGCATTGAAAAAAGAATTGATGGAGCAATTGATGGCTAAAAAAATTACTGCTTTAGCTTTTGAAAATATTAAAGACGAAAACAATAATTATCCTATTCTAAGAAGTATGGGAGAGATTGCAGGTAGTGCCGTGATGTTAATAGCTGGTCAGTACTTAAGTAATTTCAATCAAGGCAAAGGTGTATTATTAGGTGGGATAAGTGGTGTACCACCCACTAAAGTAGTGATTATTGGAGCTGATATTGTTGGGGAGTTTGCCACAAGAAATGCATTGGCATTAGGTGCAAGCGTGAAAGTGTTTGACAATGATGTTTCAAGATTACAAAGATTACAAAATAATTTAGGACAAAGAGTTTGGACCAGTGTTTTGGAGCCAAGAATTTTAGCCAAGCAAATTAAAACCTGTGAAGTGGCAGTAGGTGCACTTAGAAGTGGTTTTGGAAGAGCGCCGATTGTAGTGACAGAAGAAATGGTAGCTTCTATGAGACCAGGAAGTATTATTATTGATGTAGCGATAGATAGAGGAGGTTGTTTTGAAACTTCTGAATTAACCAATCATGAAAATCCTATTGTGATCAAGCATGATGTAATCCATTATGGCGTTCCGAATATTCCGAGTGGATTTGCTCGTACAGCGAGTCAAGCTATTAGTAATGTGTTAATGCCATTGTTAATGCAAATTGGTGATGTAGGCGGATTAGAAGAAATTATTTGGCAACATGTACATTTGAGAGAAGGAATTTATTTATACAAAGGTGCATTGACTGATTCTTATATCAGTCATAAGTTTGACTTAAAGTATACCGATTTAAATTTATTGATTGCAAGTAGTAAGAGTTAGGCTTACTTGTAATCCATTAAGTTAATTTGCTGAGTGCAGAATGTGTATTCCTCTGGATCATTGCTGCCTACAATAATGAGTTTATGCATTGCATATTGTTGAATGAGTTGCTTGTACAATGCATAACCTTCTTTGTCTAAATTACTGCAAGGCTCGTCCAATAATAATATGGGAGCGGTAGAAAAAATGGCCAAGGCCAATTTTAATCTTTGTTTCATTCCACTACTAAAGTATCGGATTTGTTTATGCTTAGCATTTTCTAAACCAATCAATTGAATCATTTCTTCAATAGAAAGAGTATCTACCAATGATTTGAATGTTGCATGAAATTCAAAATGTTCTAAAGTGGTCAACTCTTCAACTAATTCCAAATAGGGAGCTGCAATACTAATCTGGTCATGAATGGTGTGACTATCTGCGCCATTCCATTCAATGCACCCTTTGCTTAATGTTGTATATCCTGATAAAATTTGTAAAAGTGTACTTTTCCCTGATCCATTATTGCCTATGAGCGCATAGTGCTGTCCTTGTTCAAATGCAATATTCAATGATTGAAAAATCCAATCCTTATTGAATCTTTTGCCAGCTTCTATGAGGCTTATTTGTTTCATGTATTAATCTTCCACTATTTCACCCTTCCCGAAACGCTTGATGATACCACGGCCACTCTCTCTAATGAAAGTAACAATCTCATCTCTTTCGTCTGTTGCTGGTAATTCTTCTTCAATAAACTCTAAAGCTTGTGTAGTGTTCATTCCTTTGTTGAAAATATATCGGTAGATATCTAAAATATGATTGATTTTTTCCAAATCAAATCCTCTTCTTTTTAAACCAACGCTATTTACACCACCATAGCTTAAAGGATTTCTAACAGCTTTGATATAAGGAGGAACATCTTTACTTACCAAGCTACCTCCAGCGATATATGCGTGTTGACCAATGTTTACAAATTGATGTACAGCACTCACGCCTGCAATCCAAGCATGATCACCTAAGGTAACATGACCTGCTACTTGTACACTATTACTTAAAATGCAATTGTTTCCAATAATACAATCGTGGGCTATGTGACTATAGGCCATGATCAAACAATTGTTACCCACTTTAGTAGTCCATCTATCTGAAGTACCACGATTAATAGTTACAAATTCTCTGATAGTGGTATTGTTCCCAATTTCTACAGTTGTTTTTTCTCCGTTGAATTTTAAATCTTGTGGATCTGCACCTAATACTGCGCCTGGAAAAATTCTACATCCTTTACCAATCTTAGTTCCTTTCATGATGGTTACATTAGATCCAATCCAAGTGCCTTCACCAATTTCTACTTCACCATGAATAACGGTGAATGGATCAATTTTTACATTGTCCGCAATTTTAGCATTAGGATCTATATAAGTATATGGATGTGTCATAATCTTAAATTTTAATCGGCTCTTTTAACTACCTGTGCAACTAAATCTGCTTCAGTAGCTACTTTGCCATTTACATATACGGTGCCACGCATTTCGCAAATACCTCTTCTAATAGGAGCAGTTAATTCCATTTTTAATAACATGGTATCACCTGGCTTTACCATTTGTTTAAACTTACAATTATCAATTTTCAAAAAGTAAGTATCGTATTGTCCTTCTGGCATGGCATTAATACAAAGTATTCCACCTGTTTGTGCCAATGCTTCAATTTGTAAAACACCTGGCATTACTGGATTGCTTGGAAAGTGACCAGGGAAGAACCATTCATTGAAAGTAACATTTTTTACTCCTACAATTACTTTGTCAGTTAATTCAATAATCTTATCTACAAATAAGAATGGATATCTATGTGGTAATAATTTTTCAATCTGCTCCAAGTTGAACACTGGTGTAATAGATGGATCATAAACTGGTACATCTTTTACATGCTTATTCTTTTTGATGTACTGTTTGATTTTTTTAGCAAACTCCACATTGCTGCTATGGCCTGGACGGTTTGCAATAATTCTTGCTTTAATAGGGAAACCAATTAAAGCAAGATCACCTACTACATCTAATAATTTGTGACGAGCAGGTTCGTTAGGGAATCTTAATTCTAAATTATTTAAATAGCCTTCGCTCTTTACTTCAATCTTATCTCTTTTGAATACTTTTGCCAATCTTGACATTTCTGCATCTGTCACTGCTTTATCCACTACTACAATAGCATTATTGATATCGCCACCTTTGATTAAATCATTATCTAACAAAGCTTCCAATTCGTGTAAGAAACAAAAAGTTCTACATGGTGAAATTTGTGATTTAAAATCTTTGATCGTATTTAATGCAGCATGCTGTGTTCCTAAAACTGGACTATTAAAATCAATCAATGTGGTGATTTGATAATCTAATGCGGGAAGGGCAACCATTTCTACACGCTTGCCTTCGTCGTAGTGAAAAATATTTTCATCAATACTATACCAAGCTTTTGCAGCATCTTGTTCTATCACACCAGTCTTTTCAATTTTTTCGATAAACGGAGCAGAGCTTCCATCCATGATGGGGATTTCAGGTCCGTTTAATTCAATCAATGCATTGTCCACACCCATCCCCACTAAGGCTGCCAAAATATGTTCTACAGTACTCACTTTAGCATCACCCACTTGAAGGGTGGTTCCTCTACTGGTATCTGTTACTAAATCACAATCCGCTTTAATGATGGGTTGATTGGGTAAGTCTACTCTTTGAAATTGAATACCAAATCCAGGATTGGCTGGGTTTAATTTCATGTCTACCAAAACGCCTGTATGCAATCCGGTTCCACTAATAGAAATACTATCTTTTAAAGTATGTTGCTTATCTGGATTAAAATGCTGGTCCATAAAAAAAGTTTAAATACCCTAAATGGGTGATTCTCAGCAAAAATACGGCTGAATTACCCTTTTTTAGACAGTTGCTGTACTAATATTTCCAGTTCTTTGACTCTTTTTTCTAATTCTGGAAGGTTTTTGACGTAAACCTGGGATCTTAAGGCGGTTGTATGGTCGGCTGCAGGGTGTCCTGTTAGGGTTTGATTGGGAGTTTTGATGGTCTTGGTCACCCCACTTTGAGCGGCTAATTTGGTGCCGTCTGCAATAGAAATATGGCCTGCAAATCCCACTTGACCTCCCACCATTACATTTTTTCCAATCTTGGTACTACCACTAATGCCAGTTTGAGCGGCAATTACGGTATTATTTCCCACTTCGGCGTTATGAGCCACTTGAATAAGGTTATCCAATTTAACCCCTTTACGAATGATGGTTGAACCAATGGTTGCTCTATCAATAGTGGTATTAGATCCAATCTCTACATCGTCTTCAATCACAACATTTCCTAATTGAGGTACTTTTTGAAAACTACCATCTGCTTTAGGTGCAAAACCAAAACCATCACTTCCAATAATACTTCCAGCATGAATAGTCACATTGTTACCAATTTTGCAATCAAAATAAATAACAACCCCTGGATGAATGGTTACATTATTTCCAATTTGTACATTTTCTCCAATGAAAACATTTGGATATACTTTTACATTTTCTCCTAATTGAACGTTTTCAGAAATAGCAGCAAAAGCTCCTATAAAATTTTGAGCTCCTAATTTTGCAGAAGGTGCAATAAAGGAAGGTGTTTGAATGCCCACCATATTGGCTGCTTTCAATTCTTGGTATTTTGTCAAAAGGGTAGCAAATGCAGCGTATGCATCTGGAACTCTTATTAATGTAGCAGAAATTTTTTCTTTTAAAACTTGACTATCATTGATGATGATGATAGATGCTTTAGTGCTATATAAAAACTCTTCGTATTTAGGATTGGCTAAAAAAGAAATTTCACCTTGCTTCGCTTCTTCTATTTTTCCGAATTGAGTTACTTCAACAGTTGCATCTCCCTCTACTTTTCCTTGAATCATCAGGGCAACTTGTTGTGCGTTAAATGCTAGCATGCGTTAATGGTTTTTGGGGGATTAATCATTCAGCCAACAAATGTAAAATTTTTTCACCGGGGCCGAAAGACTTTCATTGATTAAAGCATTCTGAATAGCGGAAATATTAGCAATTTCACCAGATTTTAGCAATATTTTAATAGTTTCTTCCTTAGAATGATACATGGTATTGGATGTTTCACTCTTAAAACACAAGAAAGCAGTTTCTTCATCCGTTAACTTAAAATGGGTTTTTACTTTCTCAAAATGGGATTTAAATGTGTCTTCTTCAATAAGATTGGATTGCATAAAACATTTAAAGCATTGTCTATTCAAAAAGCGATTACACAAAATAGAAAGTACTTTATCTGAATGATGTTGCCATTGTTTAATAGCAAATAAAATATCGGTATCATCTAATTGGCAAAAAGCATCTAAATCAATGGAAGCTAATTCGCCATTAAATTTTCCTAAAAAATAATCTAATACTGCCCCAGTAGCAACCTCTTTGTTTTGATGCTGAAATAAATATTGTGCTCTCTCAATAATTTTCACCAACATATTTTCACTCGCTACAACAGTCTTATGTCTGTATACCTGCCAATACATTAATCTTCTAGATACTAAAAACTTCTCTACACTATTAATGCCTTTTTCTTCTACTACTAATTCGTTGTTATGAACCGTCAACATTTTAATGATTCTTTCATAACCCACCACACCTTCACTTACTCCTGTAAAAAAGCTATCTCTAGATAAATAATCTAATCTATCTACATCTAGCTGTCCGCTAATTAATTGGTGTAAGAATTTTTTTGGATACTGATTGGTAAAAATTTGAATGGCTAAATCTAATCCACCTTTTAAAATGGGATTATCAGAAGTGTTCAAAAATTGCATAATCAATAATGACATGGATTCATGATGCACCCCTTTTAATAATACTTTTTCTAATGCATGTGAATAAGGTCCATGTCCAATATCATGTAATAAAATAGCGGCTTTAGCAGCTTGCGCTTCTTCTGCACTTATCTCCATTCCTTTATCTCTTAATTCAGCAATCGCAATAGTCATTAAATGATACGCACCCAGGGAATGGTGTAATCTGGTATGCACTGCGCCTGGATATACCAGCTGTGCCATGGCCATTTGTTGGATACGACGCAACCTTTGGTAAAAAGGGTGTTTGATAATTTCAAATACCAGCGGATCATTAATGGTAATAAAACCGTGAACCGGATCGTTAATAATTTTTCTTAATGTAGATGCCATAAAGTTATACTATTTCAAAGGTACGAAATGTGAATAACTCCTGGTGTTTATTTAAAGCCCTGATTTCACAAAAAACTATATTTGTAATGTTACTTACTACCCTATAAATCAATCCATAGTATGAAATTGACTCAATCCACATTGGATAAATTAGAAGATATTTTAAGCGAATCTGAATTTGTAGTTAGATACGAAAGAGGAAACTTTCAAAGCGGATGGTGTTTATTAGAAGCAAAGAAAATTGTGGTATTAAACAAGTTCTTGAATTTGGAAGCCAGAATTAATACATTACTAGAATTAATCCCTCAGTTGGATATTGAATTTGATAAATTAACGCAGGCTTCACAGAAATTATACGAAGAAGTTCAAAAGCTTTCTTTGACTGAAGCGAGCGCTTAAAATTAAAACAACTTGTTTGACATTACTATCTTAGGATCTGGCACCAGCACTGGGGTACCCCTAATTGGTTGTGACTGTCCAGTTTGTACTTCAGATAATCCAAAAGACAGGCGTTTAAGAACAAGTATTAAGATAAGTTCACCCACTACGACTGTTGTAATTGATACCACTCCTGATTTCAGGTATCAAATGCTTAGAACCAATACCACTCAGCTGAATGCCGTGGTGTTTACCCATCCACATAGGGACCATTATGCAGGATTAGATGATATACGACCATTCAATTTTTTCTCCAATCAGCCCATGCATATTTATGCCAATGCATTAACACAGGTGGCTATAAAAAGAGATTTTTATTATGCGTTTGAAGAGAAGAAAGATGTGGGTCTGCCAGAAATGATTTTACATACCATCGATAAAGAACCATTTACCATTGGTGATATTCCATTTATACCGATCCAAGTGATGCATAGAGAAATGCCAGTATTGGGTTTTAGAATAGGCGATTTTACTTATATCACAGATGCTAATTTTATTGCAGAAGAAGAACAGGAAAAAATTAAAGGCTCCAGTATTTTAGTATTGAATGCCTTAAGACCCGAGCCACATCCCACTCATTTTACTTTGTCTCAAGCCCTTGAAATGGTTGATAAATTAGGCGTTCCGCAGGTTTATTTCACTCACTTTAGTCATCAGATAGGATTGCATGAAAAGACTTCAGCAAGTTTGCCCAATGGAGTTGCATTGGCATATGATGGTTTAAGTTTTAGTATCTAAGAAAAGTATTTCTACTCTTTTTTTGTTTTTAATCATTGCTTATTTATGTTCAAATAAATAAGATGAAAAATTCATGGAAGGCTTATTTAATTTTTTCAGAGAAAGAATTAAAAGCAGTGGTAGTAATAGGCGTATTTATTTTATTAAGTTGTTCTTTGTCTTTTTTCTTTCCATCCAAAAAACGGGTGGTGCATTATTTTTATTTTGATCCTAATACCATTGACAGTATTTCAACTATTCGGTTAGGATTGCTTCCCAAACATTTCATTACCCTATCAAAATTTAGAAAAAAGGGAGGTAGGTTTTATCAACCAACTGATTTATTGAAATGGTATGGAGTGCCATCCAAACAACTAAATGCTCTTTTGTCCTATGTCCGTATCAAGCCATTCAAAATCCGTAAAAAAAGTATTCATCCATCTATTCGATGGTTGGACATTAATAAAGCCAGCTCTCAGCAACTGCTTGCCATAGAGGGGGTAGGATTGCCATTAGCAAATAGGATTATCAGATACAGGGATTATATTGGAGGCTATCAGTCCTATCAGCAGCTTCATAAAGTCTATGGGCTGACAGATGAAATCTTCCAAGAAATGCGTGCTTTAATGCTTCCCATAAAGCCTTATGAAGGCAAAATGCATTGGTCTACAATGAATTATAATCAAATTGCCCATTTGGAGGTATTTGAGCCCAGGCAGGTATGGGAAATACTAAGGCTTAGAAAGGAAGAGGGAAGGGTACTTGGTTGGGAGGAAGTAATTATCCGTTTTGACTTAGGGAGGGAACAGGCTTTTAAACTAAGGGTAAAAACAGATATTCGTTAGGGAAAAAAGATTGAGAAAAAAGTTTGCATTTTTAAAAAATATGCTTAGTTTGGATCTAGGATTTATTCCTGGTTCCCGATTGCTTGCTTAAAAAAATTCCCTCTCGTTGGTTCGAGAGGGATTTTTTGTTACTAAGAAATTAAATAAGTTTTAAAAATAATTTAATTTCTTAGTAACCCTCTTATTATTCAAATCCCTCTCGTTGGTTCGAGAGGGATTTTTTATTTCTACTATCTTTTGAAAGTTTATTGTGCTTTCTTGAAAATTTGATTTACCGCACCACCCAACATTGGGAATTTTTCTTTTACAAATGCAGCGATGGTTTCAATAGATTGTTTTGCTTGTTCTGGAGTTACACCAGCTTCTTTTACTAAGCGATCAATTAATTCTTGCATAAATTTTGTTTTAATTTTTTTTAATGTCTTTTATTAAGCAACTTTCAAGGCACTCAATTTACTTTTATCAAACATTTGTTTTGCATAGTCCAAACTAACATGAAACTCTTTGGTATCTGTACCTGGCAATTCAAACATAGCTTGAGTAAATAAGCTTTCACAAATACTTCTTAATCCTCTAGCACCTAGTTTATATTCCATTGCCTTTGCTGTGATGAATTCAAATACAGCAGGATCAATGGTTAATTTAATTTTTTCAATATCAAATAAATGCGTGTATTGTTTTATTAAAGCATTTTTAGGTTCGGTTAGAATGCTTCTTAAAGTTGCAGCATCTAATGGCTCTAAATGGGTTACAATTGGTAAACGACCTAACATTTCTGGAATTAGACCAAAGCTCTTGATGTCTTGTGCATTTACAAAACGAAGCAAATTCTTTCTTTGTAATTCTTGCTCTTCTTTGTTTACACTAAATCCAATGGCATTGGTATTAATTCTTCTAGCAATAATCTTATCTATACCATCAAAAGCACCACCACAGATAAATAAAATATTTTTAGTATCTACTTTAATCATTTTTTGATCAGGATGCTTTCTTCCGCCTTGAGGGGGTACCAAAACCTCTGTACCTTCTAGCATTTTTAATAATCCTTGCTGTACTCCTTCTCCGCTTACATCTCTGGTTATTGAAGCATTATCACCTTTACGAGCAATTTTATCTATCTCATCAATGTAAACGATACCTCTTTCGGCAGCTTCTACATCATAATCGCAGTTTTGTAATAATCTAGTCAACATACTCTCCACGTCTTCACCTACATATCCTGCTTCTGTAAATACTGTTGCATCCACAATAGCAAAAGGCACATTCAATAATTTAGCAATGGTCTTAGCTAATAAGGTTTTTCCTGTACCTGTTTCGCCAATCATAATCACATTACTCTTTTCAATCTCCACCTCATTCTTTGTATTAGTTGGTAGATTAATTCTTTTAAAGTGATTGTATACTGCAACAGATAATATTTTTTTAGCGTCATCTTGGCCAATAATGTATTGGTCTAAAAAAGCTTTAATAGCAATTGGTTTTTGAATTTTTAAATCTCCCCCTTTGCCGTCTACTTTTTTCTGATGAAATTCTTTGTCAATAATTTCATGAGCATGCTCAATACAATTTTCGCAGATATGACCTTCCTGACCAGCGATTAAAATCTTCACCTCGTCTCTGCTGCGTCCGCAAAAAGAACAATGTATGGTGGCTGATTTACTCATTTTCATTTTCTTTGATTATAAAGATTTTGCAATCTTGTCTACGATACCATATTTAACTGCTTCTTCTGCATTCATCCAATAGTCTCTATCAAAATCAGACATAATTTGCTCCATAGATTTACCACAGTTCTTTGCTAAAATCTGAGCACCTAATTCTTTGGTCTTTCTGATTTGCTCTGCTTGGATTTCAATATCTGCACTAGTAGCTTGGTAATAACCACCTAAGCTAGGTTGGTGAATCATTACTTCTCCATGAGGGAAAATACTTCTCTTTCCTTTTTCACCCATACTTAATAAGATTGAACCCATACTAGCTGCCAATCCCATACAAATGGTGTGCACAGGACTCTTGATTAAGTTCATTGTATCAAACATTACCATACCAGAAGTTACTACACCACCTGGGCTATTAATATAAAAATTAATTTCAGCACCTGGCTTGTCAGCATCTAATAACAATAACTTAGTCACAATATCTTTTGCAGATTTATCATCTACCTGACCCCATAAATAAATAGCTCTTTTTTCAAAAAAGATTTGTTCCATCTTCTTATTTAAAAAGCTAGGAGCGTTCTCTTCTTTCTTATCTGCTTTTGGTTCTTCTTCCTCTTCCATTAAAAATGCGTTCTTGATAATCATATATACTTATTTTTTCACTTTGCGTGGGTTAGTTAATAATACCTCGTCTACCAATCCGTACTCTTTTCCTTCTGCAGCAGTCATCCAAAAATCTCTATCACAATCCTTCGCTACCGTATCCACCTCTTTGTGCGTATGGATAGCAATTACTTCATACAATTCATGCTTCAATTTCTTAATTTCTCTAGCAGTAATTTCGATATCAGTTGCTTGACCACCGATAGCGCCACTTGGTTGGTGTAACATAATTCTACTATGCTTTAATGCAGTTCTTTTTCCTTCTACACCTGCACATAATAAAATAGCACCCATACTTGCAGCCATTCCTGTACAAATAGTTGCTACATCTGGGCTAATAAATTGCATCGTATCATAAATTCCTAAGCCAGCGTATACACTACCACCTGGGCTATTGATATACATTTGAATATCTTTTGTTCTATCCGTACTTTCCAAGAATAATAACTGAGCGGTAACAATATTGGCTACATAGTCATTAATGCCTTCTCCTAAGAAAATAATACGGTCCATCATTAAGCGGCTAAACACATCCATACTTGCCACATTCATAGGTCTTTCCTCTATAATATAGGGTGTAAGGTTGGTTACACTATTTTGGTATTGGTGTAAGGTGTTGCTGCTAATTCCTCTATGCTTCACAGCGTACTTTTCGAATTCTTTTCCTAAGTTCATATGTTTGTTTTTCTAATAAAGTAAAGGTAAAACCTATTCCATAAAGCTAGAGCAAAAAGGGTGCCAAACTTGAGTGGTTTGAATAAAAAAAGGCCCTTCAGATGGATCTAAAGGGCCTTTTTGAATAAAATCGGTATAAAAAGCTTAGTGCTTGTGATTTTGTAGTTTTTCTGCAAACTTTTCAGCAGTGATTTTTTCTTCTTTTGCAGTTACTGTTGCTTCTACTGCTTGGAATAATTTGTCAGTGCTAATTCTGTGGTAGCTATCCTCCACAAACTTTCTGTCTTGCATCATTCTGTTAGCATAATCTTCCATCCATTGATCATTATCTCCCATTGCGCCTAATTGACCACCCATATAGCTCATCAATTGTGCTTTTGCAAAACCTTTTAAGTCTTCTGCACCCACTTCAATTTTATGTTCAGTAATTAATTGAGTGCTAATTAAAGTCCACTTTAATTGATCTTGGAACACTGGATATTCTTTTTCTGCTTCTTCTTCTGTTCTTTGTTTTTCTCCACCGCTTTGTAACCAACGCTTTAAGAAAGCAGTAGGGAAATCCATTTTAGTATTGTCAATCAAAGCATGATAGATTTGATCGTGCACTTGATTACGCGCTTGTTGATCGTAATAACCTTCAATATCTTTTTTGATAGCTTCTCTAAATTCAGCTTCAGAACTAATGGTTTGATTAGGGTAGGTTACAGTAAACAAAGTCTCGTCTAAAGGAGCTTTTTCAACGATACCTACTTTAGTGATTAATACTTTGAAGTATTTATCTGAATCGTCTTTTGTTAAACCTAAATCAGCTAAAATAATATCTAATTCTTTCTCTTCAAATGCTTTGCCTATTTGAATTGTAACGCTATCGTCTTTTTTCTTGCCAATGAATTCTTTTCTAGCTTTAGGTGCAAAATATTTAATTAATAAAGAATTGTCTTTAGATAATCCACCTTCAATTTCATTACCTGATTTATCTGATTCAATAAATGTTACATTCAATACATTCTCTTCTGTTTCTGCCACTTCAGGTTCAGTCATATTGCCATTACGAATTTGTAATCTCTCTACTTCAGCTTGAACCATCTCATCTGTAACTTCAATCTTATAACGAGTTGCTTTGATACCTTTTGTATCAATAGTGAATGAAGGTTTTAAACCCACTTCAAAAGCAAAAGTGTAATCTATTGGTTGATTCACATCCATTGTTGGGAACTCAGCAGTTACTGGTAATGGTTGTGCGAATATTTCTAATTTTTCTTTAGCAATATATTGGTTCATCTCATTTTCAACTGTCTTAATAATCTCGTCTTGGAAAACAGATTGACCGTACATTTTCTTAATTAAACCTGCAGGCACCATTCCTTTTCTAAAGCCTGGGATATTTGCCGTTTTGGCATATTTCTTCAAACTTGTTTCGTAACCTTTTAAATAATCTTCTTTGGTTAATGTTACCGTTAACTTGTCATTTAAAAGTGCAATGTTGCTTCTTTGTATTGTTGCCATAAAGTTGATTTTCTAGTTATTATTCTAGTGTTTAAGGGGGGCAAAGGTAAGGTTTTAGTATTAAAAAAGGCCCAAATTTGGGCCTTTTGTGCGGATGGAGGGGGTCGAACCCACACGCCTCGCGGCGCTAGATCCTAAGTCTAGTGCGTCTGCCAATTTCGCCACATCCGCTTAGGGGTTGCAAACTTAATTGATTTTTTTAATTTTTCGGGTACTTTTTACGCCTAAGCAAGCAGGGAAACAATTTTCTCCAAATAGACTTGGTCTACGGAATCAAAATGAGCAAGGTGTTCGCTATCTACATCCAATACCCCAGTAATTTGTCCGTTTTGAAAAACAGGAACAACAATTTCTGATTTGGATGCGCTACTGCAAGCAATATGTCCAGGGAATTTTTCAACATCTTCCACTATCAAAGTTTTTTCTGTAGACCAAGCAGCACCACAAACGCCTCTTGATTTTTTGATTCTTGTACAAGCTACTGGTCCTTGAAATGGTCCTAAAACTAATTCGTCTTCAATAATCATATAAAAACCAACCCACCACCAACCAAATTGTTCTTTTAAAGCTGCTGAAATATTAGCAAGGTTGGCTACCTGATTAGGCTCGCCTTCAATCAATGCTTTTATTTGAGGAATAAGTGATTCGTACTGTGCTGTTTTATCTCCTTTGGTGATATGTAAATCTTCTGCCATTATGCTTGCTTGTTCAAAATGTTTTTTAATTCTTTCTTTTCAATCTTCGCTACAAATACAATAAACAAAACTAATAATATGGTTGCGAATAAATAATTAAAAGGTTGATTGTTTGAGAACAAATGTACCAGATTATTGATACCGTATAATAATAAAGAGATCACAAAATAAGCAATCAATTTTTTAGTAGCATAAGGTATAGGATACACTCTTTGGCCCCATTGATAACTCACTACCATCATAGTTCCATAACAGAAAAAAGTAGCCCATGCACTTGCCATATAACTAAAGTGTGGAATGGCAATATAGTTGATGATTAAAGTGATTAATGCACCTAATAAAGTAATCCAAGCTCCTGCCATTGTTTTATTACTTAGTTTATACCAAATACTTAAATTATAGTATACGCCTAAGAACATATTGGCAATTAATAAAATAGGCACAACGCGCAAACCTACGTACATAGCGGTATTGCGAATAAATAATTTCCAAATATCCAAATACAATACCACGCCTAAGAACATGATGCAAAGTGTAATCACAAAAAATTTCATGATTCTTGCATAGGTTTTTTGCGCTTGATCTGATTGGGCTGTCTTAAAGAAAAAAGGCTCGGCACCCATTCTAAAAGCTTGTATAGAAATAGTAATTAAAATAGATAATTTATAACATGCTGCATAAATACCTACTTCCATTTTATTGGCTTCTACTGAACCTCCTGGAGCCCACCAGCCTAGCATAATTCTATCAAATGTTTCATTCACCATTCCGCCAAAACCCACTAAAATAAGTGGAAGAGCGTACACCATCATTTGCGCCCAAAGTTTAATATCAAAAGAAAAACGCAAAGCGCGAATTTCTTTTTGCAATAATAAAAGCACAAAAATATTTTGAATAATATTGGCTAATAAAATATATCCAACCGCCCAATCTGTTTTAAAACTAGTTGCCCAAAAACCCGTTGGATTTTCTTGTGCTAATTGAGGAACAGTGCTGATGAAAAAATAAGTGGCTGCAATATTTAAAACAATCCCACCCACTTTAATAAAAGCAAATTTTTTGGGCTGGTCTGATAATCTTAATCTTGAAAAAGGAATGGTGGTTAATGCATCCAATCCAACCACCCAAGCCATCATGGTTATATATTCTGGGTGCTGAGTAATTTGCAATAAAGTACTTAATGGGCCACTATAAAACAACATTGCAAGCACCACAATACTGGTTACAAAAATCATGGAGAAACTACTAGTATGGTAAATTTTCTCTTCGTTTTCTTTGGATCCAAATCTAAAATAGGCGGTTTCCATTCCGTGGGTAACAATCACATTTAGAAAAGGGATAAAAGAGTAGATAATGGACATTTCTCCGTAAGCCGCCTCGGTAAACTTATAGGTAAGGTAAGGCGTCAACAAATAGTTGATAAACCTTGCGGCAATGGAACTTAATCCATACCATGCAGTTTGACCGGCTAATTTTTTAATACTACTCAAGGGGTTGAAATTACAGCTAAATTAGTGAAAATAGTTTTGTTTATCTTCATGTTATAATTCAAAGAAAATGAGGCTAGTTATACAAAGAGTTACAGAAGCCAGTGTTAAAGTGGATGGGGAGATTGTTGGGGCTATTCAAAATGGGCTAATGGTATTGGTGGGTATTGAAGATGCCGATAGTCAGGAGGATATTGAATGGCTAGCGGGCAAGGTATCTAATTTGCGCATTTTTGATGATGCGGAGGGTGTAATGAACTTGAGTGTAAAAGAAGTGCAGGGAGATATTTTATTAATTAGTCAGTTCACCTTACATGCTTCTACTAAAAAAGGAAATAGACCTTCTTATATCAATGCATCTAAACCACCCATTGCCATTCCATTGTATGAAGCAATGATTCAACAATTAGAAAAAGAAATGGGTAAGCCTATACAAACAGGCCGATTTGGTGCCGACATGAAAGTGAGTTTATTAAATAATGGTCCAGTAACTATTGTGATGGATTCCAAAAACAAAGATTTTTAATACATAAGATATGAACGAAACAACTATCGCGGCTGCGCAGCAAAAAGTAGATGAGTGGATAAAGACCATTGGTGTAAAGTACTTTAATGAATTAACCAATTTGGGCATCTTGATGGAAGAAGTAGGAGAGTTGTCCAGAATTATGGTGCGTAAATATGGAGAACAATCATTTAAAGGAAATGAAAAAGAGTTGGAGCTAGGCGATGAAATGGCAGATATCTTATTTGTTTTAATTTGTTTGGCCAATCAAACTGGTGTTGATTTAACCAAGGCTTTTGAACAAAACCTATTGAAAAAAACGAACAGGGATAAGGATAGGCATCAAAACAACGAAAAATTACACCAATAGGCAATCTCGCCTTATATTTGCAAACTATGAGCAAGACGCCAACTGACAATACATTACAAGCGATTATTTCGCACGCTAAAGAATATGGATTTGTATTTCCAAGTAGTGAAATCTACGACGGTTTAGGTGCCGTATATGATTACGGTCCTTATGGTGCTCAATTAAAGAAAAATATCCGTGATTATTGGTGGAATTCCATGACACAAATGAATGAAAATATTGTGGGTATTGATGCAGCTATTTTTATGCATCCTACTACATGGAAGGCGAGTGGACACGTGGATAGTTTCAGTGATCCATTGATTGATAATAAGGATAGCAAGAAAAGATATCGTGTTGATCATTTATTAGAAGCACATGCAGATAAAATGGTCGAGAAAGGTGATCAAGCTGGAGCAGATAAACTATTGGCAGATATGGATGCTTTATTAGCCAAAGATGATTTTGCAGGATTAAGCCAATTGATTGCTGATCATAAAATTGTTTGTAGTGTAAGTGGTACAGGCAATTGGACAGATATTCGTCAATTTAATTTAATGTTCTCTACAGAATTAGGTTCTGTAGCTGAAGAAGCAAGTACTATTTACTTAAGACCAGAAACGGCTCAAGGTATATTTGTGAATTTCTTGAATGTGCAAAAAACAGCAAGAATGAAAATCCCTTTTGGAATTGCACAAACTGGAAAAGCTTTTAGAAACGAAATTGTTGCTCGTCAGTTTATATTTAGAATGCGTGAGTTTGAGCAAATGGAAATGCAATTTTTCATTAAGCCAGGAACGCAAAAAGAATGGTATGAGCATTGGAAGAATGAGCGTATGAACTGGCATTTAAGTTTAGGCATAGATGCTAAGAAATATCGTTTTCATGATCATGTTAAATTAGCGCACTATGCAGACGCTGCATTAGATATTGAGTATGAATTCCCATTTGGTTTCAAAGAAGTAGAAGGTATTCACTCAAGAACTGATTTTGATTTGAGTAGACATCAGGAGTTTAGCAAAAAGAAAATGCAATACTTCGATACCGAAATCAATCAGCATTATATTCCTTATGTAATTGAAACTTCAATTGGCTTGGATAGAATGTTCTTGTTAATCTTGTCAAATTCTTACGAAGAAGAAACCATTAATAAAGAAGATGGCACTACAGATTCAAGAGTTGTATTACACTTGCCTGCTAAAATTGCTCCTAATAAATTAGCCATCTTACCATTGACTAAGAAAGATGGTTTACCTGAAATTGCCAAAGAGTTAATGGATGATTGTAAAAAATCTTTCCATTGCTTCTACGAAGAAAAAGATGCCATTGGTAAGAGATACCGTCGTCAAGACGCCATTGGTACACCTTTCTGTGTAACCATTGATCATCAAACCAAAGAAGATGGAACAGTAACTGTTCGTCACAGAGATAGTATGACTCAGGAGAGAATACCTATGGCTACAGTGAAGTCTATGGTGTTAGAAGCTATTGCGTAATTTCTATAAGAGTCTCCAAGGGACTCTTATCCGTATAGTTCAAAATGAATTCGATCTTTTGGAATGCCCAGTGCTGTTAATGTAGCTCTGGCTTCGTCGATCATTTCTTTCCAACCACAAATAAAGAATTGTGCATTGTTTTTATTGGCATTAGCTAACAAGTTTTGATAAACAGGATGTACATATCCATTATGGGCACCTTCTCTATTTTCAGTTTCTCTAGAAAAAGCTGGGTGATAAAAAAATCGGGTTTCGGCTTGTTCTAGTTGTTTTAATTCATGACCGTATAAACAATCTGTAAATTTTCTACAGCCAAATATTAAATGAATGGCTTGGTGCGGTAGTTTGTTTTGATGTATATAATGCACCATAGATCTGAATGGTGCCACACCTGTTCCAGTACAAATTAAATAAAGGTCTTTATCCAAGGTTTTTGGAAGTACAAAAACACCCTGCGGTCCTCTATAAGTAAGGGTGTCGCCTAGTTTTACTTCATTAAATAAATAAGTAGTGCCCAATCCGCCTTCTAATAAAACAATCACTAATTCAAATTGATTGGTGCCATTGGGATAAGAGGCAATAGAGTAGCTTCTCCAACGCTTATTGCGTTTTTCATGAATGGGTAAATCTAGCGTAACAAATTGCCCTGGTGTAAAATCAAAAATGCTACCATCTTTCACTTCAAAGAAAAATCTTTTAGTGGTAGGTGTTTCATCTATGATGTTTACAACAATTGCTTCTTTCCATTCAAAAGCCATGATACTTTCTTATTGGGTGATAAATACTCTTTGAATATACACTTTATTATTGGCAAATATTCTTACAAAATAAATTCCCGCATTCAAACTATTCATGGAAATGGATTGAGGTCCCATCTGATTGACCAATTTGTCTTTTTCAAAAACACGCTCTCCCATGGAGTTCACCATGTCTAGTTTTATATTATTGGTTTGAATATTGCTAAATTGAATATAGAAATTATTGCCTTTAATCATGTTTTCTATATAGTCGCTGGAAGTAATTTTAAGTGCAATTTCTTTTGCAGAAGCTTCCATAATATCTGTCACTAAGACCAATTTAGGATCCGAGCTCATGGTACAACCGCCTGTCATCGTCATTACTTTATACAAGGCATTTCTTTTAGCAATCAAGGTTTGATTAGTAGCGCCGCTAATGGTGGAATCATTGATTAACCATTGGTAATTATTAGCAACACTAGCACTTAATGTACTATCATTGGTCTGAGAGATGATTGGCTTGGTTACCAAGGATACCGGAACAGTGGTGATAGGACTTGGACAATCGTTCGTACTTATTTGTGTATTGTAAAAGAAGTAGTAGAAATTCTGATAATTGCCACTAGCAGCGGTTACACTGTTTCCAGTGAAGCTAAATAATTTATTAGGTCCAATAGGGTAAGTGGTATTGCCTAAACCATTGTTTCTAAATAAAGTAGCATCGGTGCATTTGGCAATAATAATATAATCACCCGCTTGTGGAATTTTTAAATTTAAATAATACACTCTTCCAGTATCACCTTCTACAAAAGGGGTTGCAGTAGAACCTGTGGCAGCAGTTGGAGTAGGACTTGAAGCACCTACATTTAAACTCACTGTTTGAATAGGGTAATAAGAATAGGAACCATCGCTATTATCAGAAGCGAATGTGCCTAAAATAAAATCAATCTTACCCGCATAACCAGTATATAATTTAGTGGTTTCAATAGTCATTGCGCTAGTTGCATTTATTTTTACATAGTTTCCACTAAAACTATTGTAGCCACCCGAAGTTCCTAAACTAGTATTATTCAATGGTCCGGTAAAGCCTGTATACCCGCTATTTACATTTAATTTAGTAGCACTACTACTTAAACTAAGGGTAGAGCCAGTAGCAATTGGATTCACTGTAGAACTGCTATCATACCAAAAATATTTATTGGTACTTAGTGGACTATTAATTTGTAACTGAAGATTATTATTGCAATTGGTTGCAGTAGCAGTAGGCGCAGGTGTAGCAGCAGCGGTTACAAAACTACTGCTCAAGCTATTATTGTCTTTTAATTGATCGGTACTTAAAGAAACTGTAGCTGTGATGGAGTAACTGGTATTGTCTTCTAAACTAATCGGCGTTTGAAAAGTATAGTTCATATTTTCTAATCCTGCTAAACTACCATTGAAAGTTTCTGTTATTGTTTTAATGGTAGTTGTACCTTTTTTAACGACTGCAGTAATTGGGAAATTAGTTTGCTTACCTCCGCCGTTGTTCACAATATTTACAGTAATATATTGAGTACCTTTTTTACAAGCTTTTGCAACAGGGCTTACAATATCACTTAATTGTAAATCATTGGATGGGCTATTAAACTTAATGGTATAATCCTGTGTTTCGCCAATAGTATAAGTACCACAAGCGCTAACATTACTTGCTGCACTAGTTTCCACTGCTACAATTCTTAATCTAGTAATAGCACCTACTACTAAATTTGCGGGTAAATTAATGGAGCCACTATATATGCCATTGGTTAAAGCTGCACTTGCAGCTACTTCTTCAGTAGACTCAAAGCTTCCATTATTATTGTAATCAATAAATATTTTAATGAATCTGGTATTATTGGTAGCATCCGCACTTGCAGATTTAATAGAAAAATTTAAAACACCGGAAGGTTCTCCATTAATAATTTGCTTAGTATTATCAATGTATTGATTGGTGCTAGTATTGGCGAATACAATATTATTTAAGGTAACACTGTCTAATTTAGTGCCAGCGCTTGAACTTGCAGTAGATGCACAATAGGCATTTCCGCCTGCACCACTAATAATTAAGGAATAAGCTTGACTGCCTCTTTCCAAAGTATTTTTATGTGTAACGGTAATGGTATATGTATTGCCCACTATAACAGAATCTATTTCTACTTTCTCTACATTATCTATTTTATTATTGCCTCTTGTAGCGGCACCACTTGGATTACTTGGACTTAAATTCCAGGTTTCCACTACCGTGGTTCCATTAGAAATTTTAAGATCTAAATCGTTAATTAATTTCGGAGTACTATTATTTAAAGTATTATTCGCAGTTCCTTTTACATCTGTCCAAACCAAGGTTGCTTTTAATGCTTTCTTACCGGAAGCCACAACGGTATAAGTTTTAGTGCTTTGATTTTGCAAAACATCTTCAAAGACTTGATCTGTTGAAGTACTTGCGTTATTAGTGGATAAAGCATTGTTTAAAGTAATGGCAGCTTCGCTAGTGTTTAATAAGCCCCATCCAAATTTATAATCTGGTCCAGGGTTTAGTCCGGCTTCATTAGCTGTATGAATAGCCAATGCTTTAATCGTTGCAGCCCTAATAGGTTTATTAATTAATTTATAACTTAATTCTTGTAAGAGTAATAAAGAGCCGGAAGCGCCAGGTGCCGCCATAGAAGTGCCATTTAAGTAACCATAACTAGAGTCATTGGTGGCAAGAGTAGAATATACAGAAACCCCATCCGCAACAATATCTGGTTTAATTCTTCCATCATCGGTTGGTCCCCAACTACTAAATGAATTGGCTACTACATCTTCTTTTTTGGCATACCCTGCAAGAATGCCCGATACAGCGCCCACTGTTAATATATTTTTCGCATTCACATCACCAGGCAAGGTTTCGAAGCTATCATTATTACTTAAACTATCCGGTCTAATTCCAGCATTAAACCATTTACCAGTTTGATCTCTTCTCCAATATGTAGAATCGTTATTATACCATTTCCCTGTAGAAGTGTTTTTACTAGGGCCATTAGATGCTCTACTATTACCTGCAGATTTTACAATTAAATAAAAAGGGGCATTGTATGCAATGGAATCATACAATACTGCTTGGTTATCGTATAATCCAAAACGATAATCTTCTTTTTCATTGTACTTCCCATTAAATTCCCATCTGGTAGAGTCATCGTTATAATCCCATCCACAAACAGTTCCATAAGAGTGGTTAGAGATTAATAAATTATTCGCAGCAGCGCTAGACATTTCTGATACATCACTATTCCAATCATATCCATAAATTCCTTTAATGCCATACAACATACCTTTTGCTGAAGGGTTATTTCCTTTACCAATTAGTATTCCTGCAACATGAGTGCTATGGTCAATGATTTTAGTAACATTGTCTTTTTGAGTTACTCTGTTGCCAATATCAATATGGGTATTTCTAATGGCGCCTTCATCCCACATACCTAATTTATAAGTAAGGCTATCACTGCTTCCATTTAAATTAAATCCAGTAGCACCGCCAGGCCAAACTTTATTGGTATTAACAGTAATGGCTTGTGTAGGATCAGAGAAGCTAGTGAAATAAATGGGTTGTCCAAACATATCAACACCCATTAAGCTTACTAAAGAATTGTTTTTATTGTAGTAATTTAATGCCCATCCATTTTTCTTAGCCTTAATAACAGCTTCTGCGTAATTTGTTCTTGCATCAAAATCTAAATTCTTAGAAGTGTTCACTAAAGTAAGTGCCTGCGTTTTTGTCTGAGCCATTCCAATTACTGGAAATGCAAAAACTGCAATAAAAAAAAGTATTTTAAATAGGGGGCGCTGCATAGCCTAAAATTACAATGAAATCTCAACAAACAAATGCTTAACTTTAAGTAATTCTTCAAGGCAATGAACATCCTTATTTCATTATTATTTTTATTAATACCCTTTACTAATTCTAAGCAGGGAGTGGAAGGTTCTTTAAGGGAGATAAAGGGTAATCAAATGGGTATTGAAAAGACTTCGAGTCAAAAAGGGCAGCCATTGGTGGGTGCTATATATCTCTATAAAAATCTAACCAATACTCAATTAGAAGGTTTAGAAGGGCAATGGTGTAAATCTGTTCAACAAAAGCCGTATAAAATTATTCAAACCAATAACAAAGGACAGTTTAAACAAGCGCTTCCTGCGGGCAAGTATTTTATTTTGGCTTCAGCTTATGATGGTTATTTTATACCCTCCTTCGATCAGCACAATCAGCCAAGCAGTATTCTAGTTGTATCTGGGAAATACACTCCTGTAAACATCTTAGTGAATTCAAAAGCTATTTATTAGGATAGCTGTATCTTTGCAGCCTGAGCGATGAATGAACAAAATTTGTTTGGCAGGTTTCATGATTCCCCCCTCCTAAAAAAATTGGTGGATGGGATAATTATGTCCAACGCTCAAAATCAGCCCGCTCAATACTTCCTTCAAAATTTATATGGTTCTTCTACAGCATTCATCATTGAATCTATTTTCAAAAATGAAGCCACTGCTCATTTAAACCATTTGGTGGTATTAAATGATGCAGAAGAAGCCGCTTATTTTTTTAATTCTGTAGAAAGTGTAACAGAGGCAATGGATTTATTTTATTTTCCTTCTTCTTTTAAAACACCTCAGAATTTTAGTTTACTGAATCCATCCCATGTGATGTTAAGAACAGAAGCCTTAACAAAAATTTCCATGGGAGGAAATAAAAAAATTATTGTTAGCTATCCTGAAGCAATTTTTGAAAAAGTGATTTTGCCTAAAACCTTACAGCAAAATATTATTCAATTAAAAACCAATGACAGTCTGCAGTTGAATGATTTAATGCAACAATTGGTGGATTATGGATTTGAGAGAACCGATTTTGTGTATGAGCCAGGACAGTTTGCATTAAGAGGAGGTATTTTTGATATCTATTCTTTTGGAAATGAAAAGCCTTATCGTATTGAATTATTTGGAGAAGATATTGATAGCATTCGTTTGTTTGATCCTGCCACTCAATTAAGTGAGCGTAAATTATTACAGGTTAATATTATCCCCAATGTTACCACACAATTTGAGGATACAGAGAAGATTGCCTTATTAGATTTCTTAAGTAAGGATACGGTAGTATGGTTAAAAGATTGGGATGTGATCAAACAAAAGGGAAAAGATCAAGCCGAGGCATTGCAAGATTATTTGGAGCATCATGGAGGCAAACCTTTTGTGGAAGAAAATGATCCTCATCAAAAAAGTACCACCCTTGAAGATTTTGTAGAGGTAGATAGTACAGAGAAAGCCCTTGCAGTTAAAAGCATTATTGAATTTGGTTATCAGCCACATCTAACTACACAGAAAATTAATTTTAATACACAGGTACAACCTGCTTTTAATAGACAGTTTCAATTATTAATAGAGAATCTACAATCTTTTGAAAAGAAAGGCTATGCCATTTTTATTTTTGCAGAACAAGCCAAACAGTTAGAGCGTTTGCACGCCATCTTTACCGATTTAAAAACAGAGATTCAGTTTACGCCTATTGTTAAAAATATTCATGAAGGGTTTATTGATCATGAACATAAAATGCTTTGTTATACAGATCATCAGATTTTTCAAAGATACCATAAGTATAAAGTAAAGCAGGCTTATACCAAGAGTAAAGCCATTACACTAAGAACTTTAAGAGATTTGGCGCCTGGAGATTTTGTAACCCATATAGATCATGGAGTGGGTGTTTATAGTGGATTGCAGAAAATGGAAGTGAAGGGCGTAATGCAAGAAGCGGTAAGAATTATTTACAAAGACAGCGATATTTTATATGTGAATATTAATTCGTTGCATAAAATATCTAAATACACAGGTAAAGAAGGCTCTCCTCCTAAAGTGAATAAACTTGGATCGGATGCCTGGGTGAAACTAAAAGACAAAACAAAAGCAAGAGTAAAGACCATTGCATTTGACTTGATTAAATTATATGCGCAAAGAAAAGCCCAATCTGGTTTTGCTTTTACGCCAGATAATTATATGATGCATGAATTGGAAGCTTCCTTTATGTATGAAGACACTATTGATCAGGCCAAAGCTATTGCAGATGTCAAAAAAGATATGGAGCAATCATCTCCAATGGATAGATTGGTCTGTGGAGATGTGGGTTTTGGTAAAACAGAAGTAGCCATTCGTTCTGCTTTTAAAGCTGCCATTGATGGAAAGCAGGTAGCCGTTTTAGTACCTACTACTATTTTGGCTTTCCAACATTATAAAACATTTAAAGAAAGATTAAAAGATTTTCCAGTAAACATAGATTATATCAATCGATTTAAAACAGCCGCTCAGAAGAAAGAAACCATTCAAAGAGTGAAAGAAGGTAAGATTGATATTTTAGTAGGCACGCATGGTATTTTAGGAAAAGAAGTTCAGTTCAAAGATTTAGGATTGATGGTAATTGACGAGGAACAAAAATTTGGGGTTGCACATAAAGAGAAATTAAAAACTTTAAGAACTACGGTAGATTGTTTAACGCTTACCGCTACGCCTATTCCAAGAACCCTGCATTTTAGTTTGATGGGAGCAAGGGATTTAAGTATTATTAATACAGCTCCTGCAAATAGACAACCTATTCATACAGAAGTACAAGTGTTTCATGAAGATGTTATTAGAGAAACTATTTATTTTGAAACAGAGAGAGGTGGACAAGTTTTCTTTATTCATAATAGAGTACAAGGCTTAGCCGAAATGTGCGCGATGATACAAAGACTCTGTCCAGATTTAAGTATTGGATACGCTCACGGACAATTAGAAGGGCATCAATTAGAAGAAAAAATATTAGACTTTATAGAAAGAAGATATGATGTATTGGTTTGTACTAATATTGTGGAGAGTGGAGTGGATATTCCTAATGTAAATACTATTATAGTTAATAATGCACATCAATTTGGATTAAGTGATTTGCATCAATTAAGGGGAAGAGTAGGTAGAAGTAATAAAAAAGCATTCTGTTATTTATTAGCACCACCTATTAGCACATTGCCAGACGATTCTAGAAAAAGATTACAAACTTTAGAGCAGTTTAGTGAACTAGGAAGTGGATTCCAGATTGCAATGCGAGATTTAGATATTAGAGGAGCCGGTAATTTATTGGGTGGAGAGCAAAGTGGTTTTATGGTGGAGATTGGTTTTGAAATGTATCAAAAAATTTTAGCAGAAGCAGTTAGAGAATTGAAGAGATCGGATTTCAAAGAATTATTTGAAGAAGAAATTAGTCAGCAAGATGATTTTGTGCAGGATTGTACCATTGATACGGATCTGGAAATTATGATCCCTGATGCGTATGTAGAAAATATTGGAGAAAGATTGTCTTTGTATACGAGATTAGATCAATCAGAGAATGAAGAAGAGTTGGTGGCCATGAAGGAGGAGATGACCGATCGTTTTGGTCCTATGCCCAAATCGGTGGCGGATTTATTTGAAACAGTTAGAGCCAGAAAATTAGCCATTTCATTGGGCTTTGAAAAAATGACTTTAAAAGAAGAAACCCTAAGATGTTATTTTATCAATCGTCCTGATTCACCTTATTTTGAAAGTGAACTATTTAAAAGTTTATTGGCCTTCACACAAACTTCAATGAACAATGCACACTTTAAACAAGTGGGGAAACTATTTGTGTTAGTGATAAAAGATATCCCAACTATGGAAGACTGCCATAGGGTATTACAGAAAATGTATAATGGAGTGGTGAAGTAATTGTCTAAAAAAATCAAGACCACCGTTTATGGGTGGTCTTGAAAAAATCATTAGAGAGGAAAATAAAAGAGCCCTAAATTCCTTCAGGGCTCTTTTATTCCTAGAACCCTTTTTTAGCAACTCCGTCAGCGATTGCTTTTAAAGCATTTGCTTCGCTTAAGATAGCAGCCATTTTATTTCCTTTACCGTCATGACCACCAGCCATATAACCGCCTTTAGCAGTTTTAGTAACTACAGCATCATGCATTGGTACATTTTTTTCTTTAGTTTTTAAGCAATAAGCTTTGATCATTTTTGAAGTGTCCATTTTGTATAAATTTTAAAGTGAAAATTTCTAATTGAAAGTAGGTT
>JAHEFI010000001.1 GCA_024640255.1 Bacteroidota bacterium
TAAGACCAGCTCCATCAGAAATAGCAACGATATAATGTTGCAATGATTTCTGAAATATATTTTGATAAGAGGCCACTAGCTTTTGTACAACAGAAGCGGTGGCCTCTTTCTTTATAAGGTTAATAGTACAACCACCAAAGCCCCCACCCATCATTCTAGCACCTATCACATTAGCATTCTCCTTCACTTCGTTCACTAAGAAATCTAATTCTGGACAACTTACTTCATATAAGTTTGAAAGGCCTTCATGTGTAGCAAACATTTTTTGACCAAAAGCTGCTAGTCTTCCTTCTTTTAAATCAAGGGCAGCAGCCTGTGTTCTTTCTATCTCTTCGATAACATATTTAGATCTATTATATACTTTTTGAAATTGTTCTTTGTCTACCATCTCATTCAGCATATCCATACTAGCATCTCTTAAGCTCTTAACTATTGGATATCTTGAATGAATCAACTCAACACCTTGCTCACATTCCTGTCTTCTTGTATTGTATTCACTACTAGCTAAAGCATGTTTTATCTGCGTGTCTAATAAAACAATATCATAGCCCTCTAGTTGTAATGGATAATACTGATAATCCATTGTTTTACAATCTAAAAGTAGTACCAGATCTTTTTTGCCAAACATACTTGCAAACTGATCCATGATACCACATAAAACGCCTGCATATTCATGTTCTGCTTTTTGAGCCATTTTGGTTAATTGCATTCGATCAAAACCAAAATCAAATAATTCATTGATAGCAAAAGCTACGGCACACTCAATAGCAGCTGAGCTGGATAAGCCTGCACCAATAGGCACATCGCTTTTTAATTTAATAGTAAAGCCAGAAGGGAATGTGACTTGTTTTTGAAATTGTGCAATTACACCAATGATATAATTAGCCCAGTCTTTGGGTGACTTAGCAACATTATCTATGCTTAAAGTATATGTGTCTTGTAAATCTTCTGCAAATAAATGAATGGCTTTATCTGTTCTTGTTTCTATATAAACAGTGGCTGCTTTTTGAATGGCAGCAGGCATCACAAATCCATCATTGTAATCAGTATGCTCCCCGATTAAATTAATTCTTCCTGGAGCTTTTACTGTTAAAGATGCCATGTAGTATAAGTTTAGAAACTTAACTGATTGGACAATCTCTTTAATTCAATCTCTGCAATTTTTGCTGTAAACTGTAAGCTTGTTAATCTGAATCCAGCAGCTTCAAAACTTTGTTGTGCTTGCTTTACATCTACCATGGTTGCTTGACCTAATTGATATTTTTGCATCACCAATCCTAATAATTCTTGAGACATTTTATAATTGTCTTGCTCTGTTGGTGTTTGCTTAATACTATTTAAATAGTTTTTATAAGTCTTAAATAACTCAGTATTTAAATCTAGTGTAGCATTCTCTAATTGTAATTTAGCAGAATTAGTAGCGATTTTTGCGTTGTTATAAGCTCTCTTACTAGCTCCACCATTATAAATAGGTAATGCTAGATTTACACCAATAAATGGACCATAGCTTTCATTTAACAAGATAAAACCAGCACCATTTTTATTACTACTATAAGTGTATCCTGTATTCGCTCTTAATGTAGGATACATAGTAGCTCTGGTTTCTTTTTCAATAAACTGATTTACGTTCACTAATTGTTGTGCAGATTGTAACAAAGGATGATCTTTCATCTTTGCTTCTACTTCTGCCATTTTAATATTTTGATCTACTGCAATAGTTTGATCAAAAGTATAATTTGAATTTGCAGGCACTACCATACTATTGTATAAATCTGCTTTTGCTTGATCTATTACTAATAATTGGTTTTCTTTTGCTTGCAATAAAGCATTCAAATCTATATTAGATTGTAATACATCTGCTTGATTTGCTACACCCACTTGTTGTCTTGTTTTAACAATGGCAACTCTTTGCTCGGATGCTTCAATAGATTTAAGAATAGTTTTTAGATACGCTTCCTGTCTAACCACATTATAATATTGTTGCATCACAATACTACTTGTATTCAACATTTGATTTTGTAATGTTGCAGCAGTTTGTTTTTCAATGCTCTCTAATCTATCCTTTGTGGCTGCTACTCTAAATCCATTAAATAAGATCATGCTTACATTCAAACTTCCATTGACAGTAGTTCCTTCTACACCACTTCTGGTTGTATTTCTTGAAGGATCAGGAAAGGTTTGATGTATGGTGGATTGTGTATTATTATTAGTTGCAGTGCTTGAAACTGTTGGTAATCCGCCCGCTACACCATAGCTATTATTATTTTTAGCTACAGCAACAGTATTTTCTACCAGCTTAATATCATAACTATTTTGAATGGCTATTTTAACCGCGTCTGTTAAACTTAATTTTTCTTGTGCATTGATTGCATTACTAAACACAATTGCCAATACCGCTAATAGAAATCTACTTTTTTGCATACAATATGATTATTGAACCAATGTGCCTACTGATTCACCTTTTACAATTTTAATTAAGTTACCCGCTTTGTTCATATCAAATACGATGATAGGTAACTTGTTTTCCATACACAATGTGAATGCAGTCATATCCATCACTTTCAAATTCTTAGAAATACATTCTTGGAAACTAATAGTTTCAAATTTTGTTGCATTTGGATTTTTCTCTGGATCTGCATCGTATACCCCGTCTACTCTTGTTCCTTTTAAAATCACATCTGCTTTCATTTCGATAGCTCTTAATGACCCAGCTGTATCTGTTGTGAAATAAGGGTTACCAGTGCCTGCACCGAAAATCACTACTCTTCCTTTCTCTAAATGTCTTAATGCTTTTCTTCTAATATATGGTTCAGCTACTTGCTCCATATTGATAGCCGATTGTAATCTTGTATATACTCCAATCTTTTCTAACATGGCTTGGATTGCCATTGCATTGATTACGGTAGCTAACATTCCCATATAATCTCCATGCGCTCTCTCGATTCCACTATCCGCCTCGTTCATTCCTCTGTAAATATTTCCTCCACCAATCACAATGGCAACTTCAATTCCCAAAGCCACTAACTCTTTTATCTCATTGGCATATTGCTCGATAATCTTTGGATTAAATGGATCTCCATTTCTTTCATTTCCCAATAAAGCTTCCCCAGATAATTTCAATAATACGCGTTTGTACTTTGGCTGCATAGTTAGACAGATTTATACTTGCAAGATACAAATTTTGAATAAGCTTTTTAGGGTTTTATATGAATGGAAAATAGGCCTTTTGGGGGTAATAAAAGCACAAAGCCCCCGTTTATGGGGGGCTTTGAAAAAATCATAAGAGTAGGAAGAATAAAAAAAGTATATTCTTACCTTTTTTTATTCTTAACCTAAAGCAACACGCTTAAATTCTGTTACTTTGATTGCGCCGTCAACAGATTTAATGTATTCACCTACTGACTTAGAACCATCCTTTACGAATGCTTGAGCCAATAAAGTTTGCTCTTTGAAGAAAGCACCAATCTTGCCTTCAGCAATTTTAGCAATCATATCTTCTGGTTTACCAGCCATTTTAGGATCTGCTTTCATTGTATCAATAATGATTGCTCTTTCACGCTCTACTGTTTCAGCAGGTACTGATTCTGGATCAACCGCTACTGGGTTCATAGCAGCAATTTGCATAGCTAAATCTTTACCTAATTCTGCGTTTGCAGAAGTTAAAGCTACTAATACACCCATTCTGTATGCACCGTGAATATAAGAAGCTACATAAGGAGCATCTACTCTTTCAAATTTAGCGATACCAATTTTTTCACCGATAGAAGCTAATTTATCATTGATTAAGTCAGAAACTTTAGCACCGTTTACAGATACTTCGTTTAACTCTTCAGCAGATTTTACATTGTTTGCAACAGCAGCAGCAGCAATGCTTTGAGCAAATGAAACGAAGTCTGCATTCTTAGAAACGAAATCTGTTTCACAAGAAATACAAACAACAAAACCAGTTTTGTTATCAGCAGAAGTTTGTGCAATGATTACACCTTCTTTCGCTTCACGATCACTACGCTTAGCAGCTACTTTTTGACCTTGCTTTCTTAACCAATCAATTGCAGCTTCAAAATCTCCGTTTGTTTCTGTCAATGCTTTACGGCAATCCATCATACCGGCACCAGTAGCTTGACGTAATTTATTAATGTCTTGTGCTGTTATTGCGCTCATAAAATTATTTTTAAAATTGTCTATTAATATTTAGTTAATATAAGAACGATTAAATAAATACAATTGGGTCATCAACACCTCATTCAAGATGTCAATAACCCAATTGGGATATTTAATTATTTTCTTACTGGACCACGTGTACCAGTAGTAGTACGACGCTTAGGAGCACCTGGAGCAGATGTACCTGCACCACGCTTAGCACGGCCGCCTTCAGCATTTGCTTCAGCTTCCATTCTCTTAGCTTTTGCTTCTAATTCGTTGCTACCTTCTTCTGTTGTTTCTTCATCATCTTTAGAAGCTTGACGCTCTGCTAAACCTTCAGCGATTGCTGCAGTGATATAGTTAGTGATGATTGCAATAGATTTTGTAGCATCGTCATTTGCTGGAATAGAGAAATCTACTTTATTTGGATCACAGTTTGTATCAACCATACCAAATGTTTGGATACCTAAACGCTTAGCTTCTGCTAATGCGATATGCTCGTGACCGATATCAACTAAGAATAAAGCTGCTGGTAAACGACCTAATTGTGCGATACCACCTAATACTTTTTCCATTTTATCTTTATCACGTGCTAATGTCAAACGCTCTTTTTTAGTTAAGCTGTCTGCGCTACCGTCGTTCAACATTTTTTCAATGCTCTGCATTTTCTTAACGCTCTTACGAACAGTATTGAAGTTAGTTAACATACCACCTAACCAACGCTCAGTTGCATAAGGCATGTTTACTTTCTTTGCACACTCACTTACAATTTCTTTTGCTTGCTTCTTAGTCGCAACAAACATAATTTTCTTACCGCTCTTTGCAATTTGCTTCAAAGCTGCAGCAGTCTCTTGTAAATGATCTACAGTTTTATTTAAATCAATGATGTGGATACCTTTCTTCTCAGCGAAGATATAAGGTAACATCTTTGGATTCCACTTCTTTTTAAGGTGACCAAAGTGTACGCCAGCTTCCAAAAGTTGCTGTTGAAGTGAAGTATTATTTTCCATTTGTATAAGTTGTAATAATGAATTAAAAATTTGTGTCGATTAACGCTTGCTAAATTGGAAGCTTCTACGTGCCTTCTTGTGACCGAACTTCTTACGTTCAACACTTCTTGGATCACGCTTCAATTGTCCAGCAGCTTTTAATGTTGGACGAACTTCAGGATTCAATTCAACTAATACGCGAGCAATACCTAATTTGGCTGCTTCTGCTTGTCCTTTCATACCACCACCTGTTGCGTTAATTACGATATCGTATTTACCTTCAACACCAGCAGCTTTTAAAGGAGCTTCAACTTGATTTTGTAAGTATACTAAAGGAAAGTAAGCTTTGTAATCTTTGTCATTAACGGTAATTTTTCCAGTACCCTTGCTAACGAAGACACGTGTTACTGCTTCTTTACGACGACCTACTGCATTTGTTTGCTTTTCCATTTATTTAGATTTGGAATTTTTTAAAATTTAAATTCTTTAGGTTGTTGTGCTGCATGAGGATGGTTTGGACCAGCATACACAAATAACTTCTTGATCATCTTACGACCTAAACGATTTTTAGGTAACATACCTTTAACCGCTCTTTCCATAATAACTTCTGGACGACGCTTGATTAAATCTTCAGCAGCTTCTTCTTTCTTACCACCTGGGTATCCAGAGAAGTTTAAGTATTGCTTATCGTGGAATTTGTTTCCAGTCAATACAACTTTTTCTGCGTTAATGATGATTACATAATCTCCACAATCAACGTGCGGAGTATAATAAGCTTTGTTCTTACCACGTAGAACAGATGCAATTTTTGAAGCAATACGACCTACGGTTTGATTAGTACCATCAACAATGTACCAGCCATGTTTAACGGTAGCCGCGTTGGCGTGCTTCGTGGTGAAATGTAGTTTACTCATAATCTTTTGTTTTAATGAGGCTGCGCTATCCCGCTAGCCATAAAATAATCCCCTTTGATAAGGGAGGGCAAAGTTACGACGGGATAGGGTCTTTTTGGCCTTTTTTGGAATGTATTTTTAAAGACAACTTTGTAACTAATTGATTTTCAATAATATTTTTGTTTCATTATTTTCATGATATCAAATAGAGACTGATAATCAATAAGTTAGAAAATGGGAGTTTGATGGTTTTTTGCCCTTTTTGCCTTACATTTATTATATATGTATCAAAAGTTTCAAGCAGATCAGGTTTTTACAGGTACCCAACTATTGGATGGACGCCCTGTTTTGGTGGTTCGTGAGGATGGATCCATTGAGGATATCATTGCAAAGGAAGATGCAGGGGAAGATATCCAACAATTGAACGGTTTATTAAGTCCTGGTTTTGTGAATGCACATTGTCATTTAGAATTGTCACATTTGAAAAATGTGATTCCTCCACATACCGGCTTGCAAGAATTTGTCAAACAAATTGTGTCGTTAAGAAAAGTAGAAGAACATGTTATTGCAGACGCCATTGAAAAAGCAGAAGATGAAATGTTTCAAAATGGTATTGTTGCAGTGGGAGATATTTGTAACACACTTGATACTATAGAGCAAAAAATAAAACACAGAATTGCCTATTATAGTTTTGTAGAGTTATACGATTTAGATCCAACAAGAGCGCATGATAAAATTATTACAGGAATAGACATTCAAAATAAATTTCAAGAGAATTGCATTCGTGCATCCCTTGTGCCACATGCACCCTATAGTGTGAGTTTTAATTTATGGAAATTATTGACAGAGCATTTTGAATCGCATACCATTACAATGCATAATCAAGAAACAAAAGACGAAAATGATTTCTTTGAAACTAAGACTGGAAGCTTCTTGGGCATGTATGAAAGAACTAAAGTGTCTTTAGATTTTTTTGAACCAACAGGATTAACTAGTGTTAGATCTGTATTGCCTTATTTTAAGAAAGCACATAGAAGTATATTAGTTCATAATAGTTTTACTAGTGTAGAAGATATACAAGCAGTACAAAAAGAAATGCCAAATAGTTTCTGGTGTATATGTGCTAATGCGAATCAATATATTGAACAAACCATGCCACCTATTGAATTGCTTCGTTCTCAAAAAGCAAATATTGTAATGGGTACCGATAGTTATGCGAGCAATTGGAGTTTAGATATGTTGGATGAAATAAAAACAATTCAACAACATCTTCCTCAAATTCCTTTAGATGAATTATTGGGATGGGCTACATTCAATGGCGCACAGGCATTACAAATGGATAAGGGTATTGGTAGTTTTGAAAAGGGAAAAAAACCAGGAATTGTATTAATTGAAGGCTTATCTAATGAAAATAAAGTAACGGAAAGCACTAGTTCAAGAAGAATAGTTTAACTTTATTGTACAATTCAAGCATATGACTTTCCCTATACTTTTCGGCCTATTCGCAATTATCATTATCATGTGGAGAAGACACCACAGAGGTAAGAACAGAGATTAATCTTTTATAGACTAATGACTTTCCTTCTCTAGCAATTTTAGTAGTTCCTCGCCTTCTTTACGAATACCTAGTTGAGATACTAGACTAACTTCCAATCTTTCTTCTCTGTGATACCAAATCTTGGATAATTCTCGTATTTGATCGATTGTTAATTTTGTGTTTCTTAAATCTTCTTTTAACATTGGCTCATTCGATTTATAAATTTTATAAAAATTAGGATGAACTTCTGTGTTCTCAGAAGAAGTTAAATCATTATAGTCATTGTGCTCTGAGCTTCTAATTAAAAAGAAGGAAGAAGGTAGAATTTTTTTAAGTTCTGGTCTAAATTCATTGAAGTATTGTTGAGTTTCAAGTTCCATAGATCTGGTTTCTGCTAGACTTGCATGTTCTTCATATAACAAAATAGCTTTTAAGACATCTTTATTTTGAATATACCTTAAAGCACCTGAACTTTTCATTTGTTCAAAAATAGTCTTTCGATTGATAAATCGATACATCCAGAAATCTAAGGTATGTGCTAAATCATTTAAATTAATCGGCTCTTTTCTTGCAGCATAGTCGATACTTAAAGAATCAAAGTATCCAGAAAGTCTCTGGTTATTTATAATTAAAGAATCTAATTGTTTCTGATTCTCTTTAATATCAATAATAAATGCATGTATTAATTCATCTGCTCTTTCATTTTCTACATGTTTTTCTCTAATATTCTCTGCAACAAAGCCCATGCTAACCGCCAAAAACAGCATTAAAAATTCCGTAAGGTATTCTTTCCATTTTTTAGGATGATGTGAGTGGTGGTGTACTTCCATAATATTTATTTTACGTGGTATTCTTTTTGTAATCCTTGCATAAGCTCTTCTGCAACTTTTTTCGTTTTATCAATTTGCACTATGGAAACATTTCTTAAAGCATTTTTTATATGGTGTAATCTATTTGCATATTCAAGTAATGTATTTCTATCTGTAGTCATTAATTTAGCACCTGGTTTTACTTTTTCTTTATCGTTTCCAAGTTCTTGATTTTGATAATAGCCATTATTAAAGATTAAATAAGATTTTTCTCTTGCACGAATTTTTAATTCTTCTGTAGATTCACCATAAGCTTGGATGTATGAAGCCCAGTGCCAATAAACTGCAATTTGATCACTAATTTTATTATTTTCTACTAATCTTAATCCGCCCGCATTTTTCAATTGTGCTGTTGTTCTTTCAATTAATCTAACCCCTCTACTACCTAAGGTACCTAGATTTAATCTATATAGTTTAGAGATAGATTCTGGATCTGTCTTTCCTTCGAATATATAATTTACAGAGGTGTCTAAAAACGCTGCTTGTCTAACATAGGTTCTTCGAACAGCATTTAATTCTGCAGTGTCTCTTTTTAAATCCTCATAAAAACTTTGCATATACTGATGCTCTCTTTCCCTTTCTACAAAGTGTTCTCTCTTGTTTTCTGCAAAGAAACCTAGTGTTACTGCCGCGAATAACATTAAAAATTCAGAAAGATATTCTTGAAATTTTTTCTTTTCGTGGCCTGAATGATGGTGTGGGTGGTGTACTTCCATTTTTATCTATTAGTGATTTATTTCTTTTTCAATAATTGCAATTAATTCAGTTGCTTTTTGCTTTTCTACCAATGCCATCATTTTATAAAACGTAACATAGCCTTTTGATACGTTGATATAATTTGAATACTCATAAAAACTATTTCTATTACTTATTAGAAATTCACTACCTGTAAGCGTTTTTATTTGATTTAGCATTTTTCGATCATAATCAATCCCTCCTAATTGACCATTTGGTTTAAAAACATTTAAATGTAATAGACTGTTTTGAACCCTATGAACACTTGCCCAACGCTCCATTAAAGCGTCTAATTGATTTTTTAAAGCTGTCTTCTGTTTTTCATAATCAGTAATTCTATCAACAATTAATTTATTTTGAATTAACCTAAAACCACCAGCATTTTTTAGCTGATCAATTGTTCCAGATGTAAAATTTAAATTTACAAATCTTGTAACCATATATATACTTTTAAGATATATGGTATCAATATCTTTTTCAGTCCAATTGGTTTTATATATTATTTCCGTAACCTTATTGCCAGATGCAACCATTTCATCCATCTGAGAAGCTTTCATTGAAATCTCAGTTGTATCCGCCTTAAGATCTTCCACCATGCTAACTAAATAATCATGTTCCTTATGTCTTTCTGCTTTGTATTCTAAATAGTATTCAGACATAAAACCCAAGAATACTGCAAAGAAGAGCATTAAAAATTCTGAAACATACTCATTCCATTTTTTGGGATGATGCGAGTGGTGATGTACTTCCATATTAATGTTTTTCTAGATTTTGCTCTAAGGTAGTGATAGCTTTATCTGCATATCCCTCTAAAGTGTCTAAAGTATTTAGTTCAGCCTTAAGAAGTACAATTTTATTAGCAATTTCAAATTTAATAGCATCCTTGTCTTCTTTTGAAATGGATTGTACTACATTACCTTTTAAAGCTTTTTTTATTTCTTCAGTTTCAGGACCCCAAAGTTGATATGCATAATTTACTAAATCAGGTTCAATAACCTTAGGGACATTTGCGCCAATAAACTTTTTACAAATTTCTAAAACACCCAGATTTAATTCTTTATAATCATTATACCAATAATTGTATTTATTAATTATACCAGGCATTTCTGTAGTATTTAACGTCGTATAATACCCTTTTGTTTCAGCGTCATTTCTGGTTTTCTCATTTAATATCATGTCTTTGTTTTCTGCAAAGAATAATATTGTTCTATAAAATTCAATTTTACTGATTGTGCTTAAATCAGAATTCAATAAAACTAAAAAATGCTCTGAATTACTAATTCTATTTTTAATTAGTTCTTTATGTGTTTCAATTTCTTTTTTATCTAATTTAAAATTTTCTACTACAGAATGTAATAATTTATCTTTTTTATGCTGTTCAACAATTCCTTCCCTATAATTTTCTACAAAGAAACCCAAGGTTACTGCTGCAAATAACATAAAAAATTCAGAAAGATATTCTTGAAACTTTTTCTTTACATGGCCAGAGTGGTGATGCGAGTGATGTACTTCCATTATTTATTTATATGATATTGTTTAATTAATACTTTATCTAAATCTATTGCTTCTATGTTAATTTTTCTTGATTTCTCTAAAATATTAATAGTATTATTATGCACATATAATGCCTTAATTAATAATTCATTTATATCAGCTTTATTTGTAGACATTAGATTTGGATTAGTTGTTGGCCTAGAAAATTTATCAGATTGTACACCTTTTGGATTAGTATACATTTGTTTAAAAATATCGCCCCTAAACATGGTAGCCATCTTTTCTCTATAATTCATTAATAAATCTTCTGTTAATTTTTGTAATTCATCTATTTCATCTACACTATTTTCATACGCCTGTATTCTCTTTATTATATCAATATCTTCGATTAATCTAAGTCCACCTGCATTTTTCAATTGCTGAAAGCCATTAGTCGAATGATGAAAGAAGTTTCTTACTGAATTTACCCTGGCTAAATAATATAAATCGTTGGTTTTATTAAAATCAGGATTTGATAAAATATTAATTAATGAATCTTCTTTGGCTATTCGTATAATATATAATGAATCAATTTTATGTAAAGAGTTTATATCATTTAATAAATCCTCATGGACAATTTGAATAAACTTTTCTTCTCTTTCCTTTTCAACATAATGCTCTCTTAGGTTTTCGGCAAAGAATCCTAGCGTTACAGCTAGGAATAACATTAAGAACTCTGTGATGTATTCTTTCCACTTTTTAGGATGATGTGAATGATGATGTACTTCCATGAATTAATTAAATTTATAATAGTCTCTTAGATCTTTTAATAATTTTGCATTTGTTGCTTTATAGGACATAAACATACCTTTTCTAGTAGAAGAAATTAGAAATCTGTAATATTCAAATATTTTTTTAATTTCCTTTAAATCATCTCCACTATAAACCATTTTAGGGAAATGATAATAAATCGGAGATTTTACATAAGCTTCAACAGTGCTATAAAAATTATTTTTTAAACTTTCATCATAAGAGAACTTTCTAACCATATCCATATTTCTATATTTCAAAGTTATTGGCAAAACAAATTTTTGATAAATATCATTTTCTCCTTCTAGCCTTGTTTTCATTCTATCGGCACTGTTTATAATATTATGTAAATCAGATTGTATAGTTTCATCTTTAAAATATCTTAACATTCCAGAATTTTCTAATTGATGAATGATGGCATTTCTAGGTTCAAATAGTGTCCTCGAAGTTGATGTTACGCCAATTAATTGAGCAACTTGATAAATTTTTTGAATTGAATCATTATCAGAATCACCATTATAGTTTTCGTACAAATAATTTAAATAGTATTCTTTTTGTTTTCTAAATTCAATTGCATTATCTAAATCTATTGAATCAGCTTTCATTTCATTGTATAAACTTTTAGCAAGCTCGTGTTCACGCTCATGTTCTAAATATGTTTCTCTATAATTTTCTGCTAGAAAGCCTAATGTTACAGCTAAAAACAACATCAGAAATTCCAAAAAATATTCTTTCCACTTTTTAGGATGGTGTGAATGATGATGTACTTCCATGACTATTTAAGATTATATTCTTGTTTTATAAGTTTAATTAGAGACTTTGATTGATTAGCAATTTTCATATAACCATCTCTATCAAGTTTGGTGAATATATACTGCCTAGCCAATAAATTCAAGTACTCATTTAAATGATCTCTTCTAATTCTAATTATACCTGTATCTGGACTACTATTCTCATTCGTAATAGAATCATTGTTTACTAAAAAAGGTAACATATCTTTTGCTTCTATTATTTGTTCTTCCAAGTGATATATCTCTTTTTGATTTGATATATAAGTTTCTCTATAGTATTCCAATCTTGACCATCTCCAGTCATAAAATGCAATTGAATCTGCTACATTTCTATTTCTAATTAATCTCAAACCACCAGAGTTTTTAAGTTGATTAATTGTGGTGGTATTTCTTATATAAGTTCTATCCCAAGCTGCTCTTTTCATTTTCTTAACAATGATAGCTGGAACTTCAGTTACATTAGGATTAGCATTAAAATATTTAAACAAAGTGTCAATTGCCTGTAAACGTCCTTCCTTTCTAGGCATACCCTCCAATATATTCACTACGTCACTATCAAGATCGACAATGAAAGACTCCATGTATTGTTTTTCTCTCTCTTTTTCAATTTGATGTTCTCTAATATTTTCTGCTAAAAAGCCAAGCGTAACGGCTAAGAATAACATTAAAAATTCAGTAATGTATTCTTTCCATTTTTTTGGATGATGAGAATGGTGGTGTACTTCCATATTAGTTTTAATTGTTAATGCTCATTATGTTCTTTGTAATATTTTAAAAGATCTTTAGCAGAATTTTTTGTCATATGCATGAAATTCATAGTTGCAGCAGTCAACGATGACCTTCTGTAAATAACAGGAACCATTTCTGCTTTAAAAACTTGTATTTTTTCATTTGATAAAATAAATTTTTTATTATTCATTAAACTAATTGTCTCATCATAAAATTTTTTATCATTTGAATCTGCAATAAATCTTTCGGGAAAATTAAAAACTGACTTTCTTTTATTTGCCGCAATTTCAATTGGTATATACTTGTTAAGTGTACTTTGAAATTCGTTTGCTGTATAGTCATACTCTTGTACTACGCTTCTAAATTCTGTTGCCTTACTTAAATTGCTATACTCAATCATCATACTAAGTAGTGCTGTGTCTTTTATATACCTTAAAGAACCAGAACTTTTCATTTGATCATAAGTATCATTATTACTCAAATATCTAAAACTAGTTGCAGGAATCTCATACACATAGGCAAGATCAATTTCTTTAGGTGTTTTAATGATGTATAATGCTATCGAATCACATTTAAGCATGTTTTTCTTATCCCCTTTGATTAAAGAATCTAATAAATGCACATTCAATTCCACATCTTTGATAAAACTAGAGACCAATTCATGGGCACGCTCTTTTTCTACATACCCTTCTCTAATATTTTCTGCGAGGAAACCTAAAGAAACTGCTGCAAACAACATGAAAAACTCTGTTAAATACTCTTTCCACTTCTTAGGTTGATGAGAATGGTGGTGTACTTCCATAAATTATTTTATATCCTTAAATATAAATAATTATGATATAATTTATCTTATTTTCTACATTAAATTATCAAGAATACTAATGTAATACCGCCTGTAATATAGACAGAGACTTGATTTCCTTAAAGCCTTTGTAATGCCAGCTTAAAGAGAGCTGGAAAAGTTCTAAGATTTTTTTTCTTTGTTGTCCATTCAAATGGATGTTCTCTAAATCATTATAAAATTGCAATGACATAAATTGAGAAGCTGTTTGTGCTTCTATGCCTTCTAAGAAATAGGGATGAATAGGTTTATCTTTTACAAATTGTCCTTCCTTCACATCTAATAAAGGGGTCTCTTCACTATACTTTCCTTGTAATCCAAAACCCAGTGTTTCTGTTAAGTGAATTAAAAAATAGATAGTTAAATTACTCGCTAATACTGAACCACCTTTATCTAATTGCTTGAATGTATCTTCTATTAAATAAAATAATTCAGGATGTGGTTCAGGTTGTAATGTTTGTTGCAATACCTCTACAATATACGTAGCTACTGCGTTTCGGATTACATCTGAATATACATTTTGATAAATATAATCCCAATTAACTTCTTTCAACATTTGCAATTGCTTCATGGGTGTATGATACACTTCCATTTGCAAAATAGCTGCAGGTTGATAATACACTGCTTTATTAGCACCCTTTTTACTGGTGGTTCTTACTCCCTTAACAATGTATTGTTGTAAACCAAAAAGCTCGGTGTATGCCGTCATAATTAAACTAGTATCTCCATACTTAGTGACGCGCAATACAATGCCCTTGGTATTGTGTAACATAAAAAATTATCAAACGCTCTTAAACTGTTGTAAAAAACGTAGATCGTTTTGAGAGTATAAACGCAAATCGTTTACTTGATATTTTAATTGAGCAATTCTTTCAACACCCATTCCAAATGCAAAGCCAGTATACTTTTCAGGGTCTATACCAAAATTTTCTAACACTTTTGGATGTACCATTCCTGATCCTAAAATTTCTACCCAACCTGTGTGTTTACAAATATTACAACCTTTGCCAGAACAAATTTGACAACTGATATCCATCTCTGCACTTGGTTCTGTAAATGGAAAATAACTTGGTCTAAATCTTACTTTCACCTCTTTACCAAACATTTCTTGTACGAAAAAATATAAGGTTTGTTTTAAATCTGCAAAACTTACATTCTCATCAATATACAATCCTTCTACTTGATGGAAGAAGCAATGCGCTCTTGCAGAAATTGTTTCGTTTCTATACACTCTACCTGGACAAATTACTCTGATAGGAGGTTTCTGTGTTTCCATCACTCTTGCTTGTACACTAGAAGTATGTGTTCTTAATAACCATGCAGACTGATTTTCGCTTCCCTCTTTTACATAAAATGTATCCTGCATATCTCTAGCTGGATGATCTTCTGGTAAGTTCATCGCGCCAAAATTGTGCCAATCGTCTTCTATTTCCGGACCCTCTGCCACCGCAAAGCCTAATCTTTTAAAAATGGACACCATTTGATTACGCACCAAATTCAATGGATGTCTTGTTCCAACCGTTGTTGGATCTCCTGGCATAGAGAAATCTATGGAATGATCTGTAGTTTCTGTATCTCCTAAAGCAGCTTGAAAACCCTCAAAAGCTGTTTCAGCATGTATCTTAAAAGCATTTAATATTTGGCCAAATTCCTTCTTTTGTTCATTAGGCACATTCTTCATCTCGCCCATGATTTGCTTTACCAAACCCTTGGTGCCCAAATATTTGATTCTGAACTGCTCTAACTCGTCCTGAGAGGTAATAACAGCGGCAGTAATCTCTGCCTTAATGCTTTCTATTTGCTGTAACAATTGCTCCATACTGCGAAGATAGGAAAAAGCCTTACATTTGTTACTCGCGAAGTTTATATACATGGAGTACAATACATCAAGAAGCATTATGGGGATGAGAGAATACGGACGCCACGTTCAAAGAATGGTGGACCATCTCATGACCATTGAAGACAAGGCTAAGAGACAAGAGCAAGCTCAGGTAGTAATTGAGTTAATGGGATTTTTGAATCCTAATCTTAAGAATATTGAAGATTACAAGCATAAATTATGGGATCACCTGTTTTTTATGAGCAATTTTAAATTGGATGTGGATAGTCCTTATCCCATTCCAACTAAAGAGACTTATAAGCAAAAGCCAGATCCTTTGCCTTATCCTCAACGCAAAATCAAATACGCTCATTTAGGTAAAAACCTAGAGTTGGTAATTGATAAAGCGATGGCGGAAGAAGATCAAGAAAAGAAAACTGGATTTGCTCATGCTATTGCGCATTACATGAAGCTAGCCTATAGCAACTGGCATAAAGAATTAGTTCAAGACGATGCTATTCGCGCAGAATTAAATGCTATCACTGGTGGTGAATTAGAGTTTAGTAATACACCTTATATTAAACATCGTAACCAGAATTTTGAAAGAGACGAATATCGTCCTGCTGGTGGAAGATGGCAAAACAATCGCAACAGAGGCGGTGGTGGCAGAGGACCAGGTGGTGGTGGTGGCCGCAACAATAATAATAGAAATTTTAAGAAACGTTATTAATTAAATAATGAGTTCATTTGAAGTAAGAGGCGGTAATAAACTAAAAGGAACCATTATTCCTCAAGGTGCAAAAAACGAAGCCTTACAAATTTTATCTGCAGTAGTATTAACTAGTGAAGCTGTTACTATTTCAAATATCCCCAACATTGTAGATGTTAATTTATTGATTGAGTTATTGCACGAGATGGGTGTGCGTGTAGAAAAATTAGCAGAAGGGGAATATCGTTTTCAAGCTGATCAAATTGATCCATTATACTTAGCATCTGAAGATTTTAGAAAAAAGAGTGGAAGACTTCGTGGTAGTGTAATGTTAGCGGGTCCTATTTTAGCAAGATTCAAAAAAGCTTATTTACCAAAACCAGGTGGAGATAAAATAGGTAGAAGAAGATTAGATACCCATATTATTGGCTTTCAAAATTTAGGTGCAAAATATGCTTACGATAACGAACTAGCATGTTTTACAATTAGTACTGATGGTTTGAAAGGCACCTATATGTTATTAGATGAACCATCTGTAACAGGTACCGCAAACATAGTAATGGCGGCGGTTCTAGCGGAGGGCGTTACTACAATTTATAATGCAGCATGTGAACCTTATTTGCAACAATTGTGTTCTATGCTGAATAGAATGGGTGCAAAAATTGCTGGTATTGGTAGTAATTTATTAACCATTGAAGGGGTTCAACAATTAAATGGCACAACACATCGTATTCTTCCGGATATGATTGAAATTGGTTCTTTTATTGGTTTGGCTGCGATGACACAAAGTGAAATCAGAATCAAAGATGCAGGTGTGCAACACTTAGGTATCATTCCAGATAAGTTTAGATTATTAGGAATTGATATGGATATTCAAGGAGATGATATTTTTATTCCTGCACAAGAAGAATATGAGATTCAAACTTATATGGATGGTGGTATCTTAACTATATACGATAATCCATGGCCTGGTTTTACGCCAGATTTATTGAGTATTGTTTTAGTAACTGCTACTCAGGCTAGAGGCTCTGTATTAGTGCATCAAAAAATGTTTGAAAGTAGATTGTTCTTTACCGATAAATTAATTGATATGGGTGCACAAATTATTTTGTGTGATCCACATCGTGCAACTGTTATTGGACTTGGAAGAAAATATCCTTTACGAGGTATTACCATGAGCAGTCCAGATATTCGTGCCGGTCAAGCTTTATTAATTGCTGCATTAAGCGCAGAAGGAAAAAGCACTATTCAAAATATTGAACAAATTGATAGAGGTTATCAAAACATCGATACCCGCTTACAAGCACTTGGTGCCGATATCAAGAGAGTTTAAAGGTTTAATAAATCCAATAAGATATAAATAAAAGGCCACGCATGCGTGGCCTTTTTTCTTCATCATTATCGAAAGTTTTAGGTCGCTAATTTTTTATAGCGGCCTAAAACTTTGCGGGAGTGCCAAATTTTGGTATAGCTTTTTTGATGAATGCTCTAAGATGATCATTACTTGTTTGTAAATCTTCTTTTCTTAAATACATCATGTGTCCACTTCTGTATCCTTCCCAGAACATTCTGTCTTGAATTTTTCCAGCTGGATCCATTTGCCACATATTATATTTTGCATTGAAATAATCACAAGCACCATCATAATAACCAGATTGTACTAATAAATGCAAATAAGGATTTTGCATCATTGCTTGACGTAAGTCGTCACCAGTATGGTTATTGTTATTATCCCAAGGGAAGGTTGGTCCAAAAATATAGTAAGATAAATCTGTCTTATAACCTAACTCATCTCTTAAATACATATTAATTGCTGGAGTAAATGAATGTTCCCAACTTGTTAATTCAGAGTTGTAGTCTGGTCTTTCACCAGCATCTTTTTTATCCATACCAATATATCTAGAATCTAGACGGCCCACTGTTTTTCCTTGATCACGTAATAATTCTTTCCAGAAGAAATCAAATGGAATTTCTAAATTTTGATTCATTACCGCTTCTTCACTCAAACCTGTATAACGAGCTAATTTTTTTACCATCGCTGATCTCTTATCCTTACTTAATGCACCACCTTGTGCAATAGCAGGTAATAGTTCATTTACTGTGAATGCTTCTACTTCTGGTAAATAAGCTGTTAAATCTTTTGATTGTAAATCGGCAGGTAATTTTTTATGATGCCATGCAGTAGCTGCCATATAAGGTACACGCAATGCTGCACTCATTGGACCATCACGCTTGATACCTAAATCTGTTGGAGAAACCAAGATCACTCCATTTAAATACATCCAATGTCTGTTTTGTAATTCTAATGACAAACCAGAAACTCTTGTTGTACCATAACTTTCTCCAATTAAGAATTTAGGAGAAGCCCATCTTTTTTGACGAGCCACAAAAGCGTTAATCCAATCTGCTAAATATTTAACATCTGCATTTACCCCAAAGAATTTTGAAGTAGGTACAGACTTATCTACGATACGAGAAAATCCTGTGTTCACTGGATCAATGTAAACGATGTCTGCAACATCTAAGATAGAATTGGTGTTTTCTTCAAATCCATAAGGTTGTACTGGATATCCTTCGTCATCTATTTTTAATTTTCTTGGACTAGTATAGCCTAAATGCATCCAAACGCTAGCAGTACCTGGACCTCCGTTAAAAGAGATCACCAATGGACGCTCGTCTTTATTAGTTACATCTGTACGCTCATAATACACATAAAATAATCCAGCAATGGCTTTTCCGTCATCATCCCATACTGGCATAGTGCCTGTTACCACTTTATAAGAAACTTTTTGACCTTTAATAGTGATTTCTCCTTTGTTCTCCGTTTTAGCTTCTAAAGAAAGTTCTCTTTTAAAGCCTGGATTGGAATCCATTTTTGGAGCTGGTTTTGGAGCAGCATCTTCCGCTGGTCTTTGAGCTTGAACAAACAAGCTGCTAACTAACAACAAACAAGTAAATAGTTGTTTTTGCATAAGGCTAATTTTTATTGGAATAAAATTTATAGTCCTAAATATACATCAATATAAATTTATTTAGGCTTGATTTCTGTAAATTTGACTATGTCAGCAATTGTTCCCATTACTAATAAAAAAGTGATCATTTTAACTGCTCCATCTGGTGCAGGAAAGTCTACTATCACCCAATTCCTTTTGGCGAATTACCCTAATTTGGCTTTTTCTATTTCTGCAACTACCAGAAAACCAAGAGGAACAGAAAAAGATGGTGTTGAATACCATTTTTTGAGTGCAGCAGCTTTTGAAGGACATATTTACCAAAACGATTTTTTAGAATATGAAATGGTGTATGAGGGATTGTATTATGGCACCCTTAAATCAGAGTTGAATCGTTTATGGCAATTAGGAAAAACACCTGTTTTAGATATTGATGTAAAAGGAGCCATCAAGGTTCAAAATGTTTTGGGCGAAGATTGCTTATCTATTTTTATCATGCCGCCAAGTATTGAGGTATTGAAAGAAAGATTATTAAGTAGGCAAACAGAATCAGCTGAAGCAATTCAAACCAGAATTGATAAAGCAGCTTATGAAATTGAGTTTAGTTCTCAGTTTAAAGCCATCGTTAAAAACGAAGTATTAGAAGTGGCTTGTGCGGAAGTTGCCAAGCTGATTGAAAACTTTATTAAATAATTCATTATGAGCATGCAAGGAAAAACAGTATTGATTACTGGAGGAACAAGAGGTATTGGAAAAGCAATGGCTTTAAAACTAGCTGCTGCTGGAGCGAATATTGTAATTGCTGCAAAATCGGTGGAAGAAGATCCAAGATTAGGAGGAACTATTTTTACAGCTGCTGCAGAGGTAGAAGCCTTGGGGGCAAAGGCTTTGGCGGTACAAGTAGATATTAGAGATGAAGCGCAAATTGCTTCAGCGATTGAAAAAACGATTGCCACATTTGGTGGATTAGATATCTTAATTAACAATGCAAGTGCGATTCAATTAACGGATACAGCTGGCACACCTAGTAAACGTTTTGATTTAATGCACGATATCAATGTGAGAGGAACTTTTTTAATGGTACAACATGCTTTACCATATTTAAGAAAAGGAAAGAACCCACATATTTTAACTTTATCGCCTCCGATTAATTTAGCGCCAAAATGGTTAGCACCTCATGTTGCATATACCATTTCAAAATACAATATGAGTATGATGACCTTGGGTTGGGCAGAAGAGTTTAAAGAGGATGGTATTGCCGTAAACGCTTTATGGCCGCGCACTACCATTGATACTGCTGCAGTTAGAAATCTATTGGGCGGAGAAGCATTAGCTAAGATGAGTAGAACAGTGGATATTATTGCAGATGCTGCTTTTTATATTTTATCTAAAGAAAAATTAACTTATACAGGTAAAACATTTATTGATGAAGAAGTATTGGCTGCAGAAGGCATTACTGATTTAGCAAAATATTCAGTAGTACCTGGAGGAAAATTATTTAACGATTTATTTTTATAACGATTCAAAACAACAGAGATGAAAAAATTATTGTTAGGTGCTATGATGTTATTGTCTTTTGGTGCTTGGGCACAGAAGAAGGCAAAAGTAGATCCAACAGCAGCTACTAAAGACGCGGCTTTAAATGCGTTAAACAATGCATACGAAGCAGATAAGAAAACTGCATTACAAATTTGGGATTTTGCAGAAGTGGGTTACAAAGAAGTGAAGAGTGCTGCATTACATGTGCAACATTTAAAAGACGCAGGCTTTACTGTACAAACAGGTGTAGCGGATATTCCAACTGCATTTGTAGCTACCTATGGTAGTGGTAGTCCTGTGATTGGCATATTGGCTGAATACGATGCTTTACCCGGTATTATTCAATCTGCATCTCCAGAAAGAACACTTGTTCCTGGCAAGACTGCTGGTCACGCATGTGGTCATCATTTATTTGGTACTGCGAGTGTATCTGCTGGTATTGCAGTGAAAGAATTAATTGCTTCTGGTAAATTAAAAGGTACTGTAAAAGTATTTGGTTGTCCTGCAGAAGAAGGTGGAAGCGGAAAAGTATTTTTAGTTAGAGCAGGTTTATTCAATGATGTGGATGCTGTAATTCACTGGCATCCTGATGATGTGAATGCTGTAACTACTACAAGTGCTTTAGCGAATAAGTCTGCTAAATTTAAATTCTATGGCGTATCTGCACATGCTGCAGCAGCACCAGATCAAGGTAGATCAGCATTAGATGCTGTTGAGGCAATGGATAATATGGTGAACATGATGCGTGAACATATTCCTCAAGAAACTAGAATTCACTATGTAATTACTTCAGGTGGTAAAGCGCCAAACGTGGTACCTGATTTTGCAGAAGTGTATTACTATGTTCGTCATCCAAAGCGTAAAGATGTGGTAGAAATTTTTGATAGAGTAGTGAAAGCTGCTGAAGGCGCTGCCATTGGAACAGGTACTACTATGAAATATGATATCATTGGTGGTACACATGATTTGCTAATTAATAAAACATTAGCAGAGGCCATGCAAACTAATTTAGAAAAAGTAGGTGGTGTAGAATACACTGAAGCTGAAATAGCTTTTGCTAAAAAAATTCAACCAACATTTATTGGTGCACCAGTAGATGTTGCCACTGCTGGAAAAGTTAAACCTTTATCTTATGTTAATGAAGGCAATAGTGGTTCAACAGATGTGGGTGATGTAAGTTATGCTAAACCAACCGTTGGATTACGCGCAGCAACATGGGTTCCAGGCACACCTGCGCATAGCTGGCAAGCCATTGCTTCTGGTGGAACAGAAATAGGAACAAAGGGAATGTTAGTAGCAAGTAAAACAATGGCATTAACAGCAATTGATTTAATGAGCAACCCTGCATTATTAAATAAAGCCATTGAAGAATTTAAAACTTCTATCGGCGACTATAAGTACAAAGCATTATTAGGAGATATTAAACCAGCTTTAAACTATCGCGACTAGTTCCACAATGAGTCCTCTTCAAGAGACTCATTGATAAAAAAATAGCGCTAAGAAATTAGCGCTATTTTTTATTCATTCACTTCAGGTCTCATCTGCGGGAAGAAGAGCACATCCTGTATAGATGGTTGATTTAACATCATCATACATAATCTATCTATACCAATACCAATACCTGATGTTGGTGGCATTCCATACTCCAATGCTCTTAAGAAATCATGATCAATAAACATAGCTTCATCATCACCTCTTTCCATTAAAGCCAATTGATCTTCAAATCTTTTTCTTTGATCTATTGGATCGTTTAATTCAGAATAAGCATTCGCTAATTCCTTTCCATTCACCATTAATTCAAAACGCTCTACCAAGCCTTCTTTAGATCTATGTTTCTTGGTTAATGGGCTCATTTCAATAGGGTAATCGATAATGAAGGTTGGTTGAATATATGTGTGTTCGCTAGTTGCCCCGAAGATCTCATCTATCAATTTACCTTTTCCAATAGTTGGTGGTACATCAATTTTTAAAGTCTTACATACTTCTCTCAATCCAGCTTCATCCATACCATTGATATCAATTCCTGTATTTTCTTGAATGGCTTCAATAATACTGATTCTTCTATAAGGTGCTTTAAAATTAATTGTCTTGTCTCCTACTTTTAATTCTGTTGTACCATGAAGGGTTAAAGCAATTTTTTCAAACAATTGCTCTGTAATCTCCATCATCCAGAAATAATCTTTGTAAGCAGTATACCACTCTAGTACAGTGAATTCTGGATTATGTGTTCTATCCATTCCTTCGTTTCTAAAGTTTCTACTAAACTCATACACCCAATCAAATCCACCTACAATCAATCTCTTTAAATACAATTCATTCGCAATACGCAAATAGAAAGGCACATCCAAGGCATTATGATGCGTAATAAATGGTCTTGCTGCCGCTCCACCTGGAATTGCTTGTAATACAGGCGTATCCACTTCTAATGCTCCACGCTCGTTCAAGAATTGACGAATGGTATTCATTAACACCGTACGCTTCGTAAAAGTGTCTTTTACTTCTGGATTAATAATTAAATCGGCATAGCGTTGACGATATCTAAATTCAGGATCAGTTACCGCATCAAATACTTGACCAGATTCATCACGCTTCACCACCGGTAGTGGCTTTAATGACTTAGCTAATAAAGTAATCGTATTAGAGTGAATTGAAGTCTCACCCGTTTTAGTAGTGAATACATATCCTGTTGAACCAATGATATCTCCTAAGTCCATTCCGTTTTTAGTAATCACGTCCCAATAAGACTTGTCTTCATCTGGACAAATCTCATCACGTTTCACATATAATTGAATAATACCTTGATCGTCTTGTATTTTGATAAACAATACCTTACCCTTATCATTCACGCTCATAATTCTACCTGCCACACAAACAGACGCAAACTGCTCTTTAGTCTCTTCTGTGTAGTTGTCCTTAATATCTTTTGAATAATGGGTAATAGGATATAGGGGGGCGGGATAGGGGTTAATGCCAGCTGCCTCCAAAGCTTGTAGCTTTTCTCTTCTGATAATCTCTTGTTCTGATAAAGAATGACTCATTAATATATAATTATGAGTGCAAAAGTAAAACTAAGTAAGCAATTTTAGTTCGCTTAAATGTATCAAATCTCCCGGTTGCATCTTTTCAATAGTATATTCACCTATTTGGGCTCTTATTAATCTAAGCACCGGGAAGCCCACTTGGGCAAACATTTTGCGTACCTGTCTATTCTTACCTTCTATTAATTCTATAGAGGCCCAGCTAGTGGGGATGCTTTTTCTATAACGAATGGGCGGGTTTCTGTCGGGAACTTCTATCGTATCTGGTAAAATACTTAGTTTGGCCGGTTTGGTTTGATAAGATTTACCATCCACGCTAATATTTACCCCTTTTGCTAATTGTTGAATAGCTTCTTGGGTGATTGCACCATCTACTTGTACCCAATAAGTTCTTTTATGTTCGAAACTTGGATGTAATAGTTGATGATTGATTTTTTTATCATTGGTTAATAATAATAATCCTTCACTATCATAATCTAACCTGCCAACTGGATAGACATCTTTTTCAACTTCAATTATATCTTTCAAACATAATTTACCATCAGTGGATGTGAACTGAGATAAGACTTGAAAAGGTTTATATAGAAGATAATATTGCATGTAAAAGGCTTACAAAAAACAAAGTCCCACTGTTGGTGGGACCTCGTATATGGATGGGTTAGTAAGTACGGGAACAGTATTCCCATCACAATATTAAATATACTTTATCCTAATTCAAAAAATTTTTTTAACAAATTTTTTGTGGTTATCCACAAATGGCCTATTTGAAAGCATGTAAAAAATTATTTTTTACTGCTTAATGAATGATCATTTCATTTTTATTTTTTTTGAATTCATTTTTTTGAATCCTCTGAAACCCTTTATTAATAATAGTTTCAGCATTATCAATTTTATGTTGCATCATTGAATTATAAAAAATGTATTGAGTACATTTAGATGATTCATCATAAAAAATTATAGAGAAAAACGGGAAAAAAAATTTTTTACAAAAAAGGCTCGTTACCTTTGATTTAGGCCAAAAAACACGATTATGAAGCTTTCTACACCCGTTTCGGTACAATGGTTATCTGAATTGATTCAATCCGAAATCATCGGTAATCAAGAATTATTTATCACTGGAGTAAATGAAATTCATCAAGTGGAGAAAGGTGATATTGTCTTTGTTGATCATCCAAAATATTATGATAAATGTTTAAACAGTGATGCAAGTTGTATCATTATCAATAATAAAGAAGTAAGTATTCCAGAAGGAAAAGCCATATTGTTTTGTGAAGATCCTTTTAAGGCCTATGTACAAATTGTTTCGCATTTTAAACCATTCCAGTTAAGTAATACTGCAATAAGCCCCGATCTAAAAATGGGTAAAGAGAGTATTATTATGCCGAATGTATTTATAGGTAATAATGTAACTATTGGAGATCATTGTATTATTTATCCTGGTGTTTCTATCATGGCTGACACCATTATTGGCAACAATGTAATTATCCAGTCTAATACGGTGATTGGAAGCGATGCATTCTATTATAATACCAAGAAAAATCGTCAAGACTGGTATACCAAAATGCCTAGCTGTGGCCATGTTGTATTAGAAGATAAAGTAGAAATTGGGGCCGGATGTACCATTGATAGAGGAGTAAGTGGTGCTACCATTATTGGTAGAGGTACCAAGATTGATAATATGGTGCATATTGGTCATGATACTCAAACTGGACCAAATTGTTTATTTGCGGCAGGAGTTGCCATTGCTGGAGGAGTAAAAATTAAAGAGGGCGTTACCCTTTGGGGCCAAGTAGGCGTAAATAAAACCATTACCATCGAAGAAAATGTTACGGTGATGGGTCATTCTGGAGTGGTAGGTTCTTTGGAAGCCGGCAAAACTTATTTGGGATTCCCAGCAGAAGATGCTAGTATTAAAAGAAGAGAATTTGTGTGGATTAGACGTATTCCAGAATTATGGAAAAAAGTAATGGAAGATAAATAGCTTACTATAATTGATGTAAGGCTTTTAATTCATTACAAGTTCTTTCAATAGTTGCTTCGATGGTTCGATACTTAAATGATGGGAATGCTTCTAAGAATTTCTGATTATTAAAATTCACCACTGCTTGTGCTGTAGCGGCTGTTTCTTTAGTTAATAAAGGTGTTTTACCTGTAAAGATTGCTTTGACAGCCTCTAGTCTCCACACTATGGCAGCTAATGTAGGTGTTACTTTTCTAAAGGGTGGTCTTTTTTGAAAACCTTTAGCAATGAGTGTAAATATTTCTCTATAGGGTCTGTTATCTCCGCTAATCACATAACGTTGTCCACTAATATCCGAGTCCATTAATAATTGCATGGCGTCTATTACATCTAATACATCCACAAATCCACTCACGCCTTCTGTATACCAAGGAAATTCATTGTATGCAGATTTAAATATTTCAGATGAACCCTTATTCCAATCTCCTGCACCTAAAATAATCACTGGATTCACAATGGCCATATTTAATCCCTCTGCCATGCCTCTCCACACTTCCATTTCAGCCAAGTATTTTGATTTACCATAAACACTATTACTGGTTTCAGGTGTCCAATACATGGATTCATCTACTGGCTTATCTTTTCTAATTCTTCCCAATGCTGCAACAGAACTTACAAATACCAATTTCTGAATACCTTGCTCTAAACATTGATTCACCACATTGGCAGTACCTTCTACATTTGCATGTAACATGCTATCTGCTTGGCCTGGCGCAAAAGATACAATAGCTGCACAATGATATACCTGTGTGGCATCTTTCATGGCTTCTTGTAAACTAATAATATCTAAAATATCTCCCTGTCTCCAAATTACTTTATCAGCACCCGGAAATGGAGGTATCTCTTTTCTGTATAAAGCAATAACAGGCTTGCCCTTTTCTATTAAGGATTGAATTAAATGAGCTCCTACCAAACCACTAGCGCCTGTTACAAATATCATGATGAATTATTCTTTAATTAATCGAGCAATATCCACTTTTAATTGCTCTACTTCGATGGGCTTTAAACCATCATAGATCTTTCCTCTGATTTTACCGTTTCTATCTACTAAAGCAAAAAACTGTGTATGAATAAATTGATCTTCTATTTTTTCTACATTGTTTTTAGGGTCGTCTAATAAATAAGATCCTCTTGCCATTTGATATAAACTATCTTTTCTACCTGTTAAGAAAATCCATTTAGCGGTATTCACTTTTAATGAATCGGCATAATGTTTTAATACTGGAACCGAGTCTGTACCTGGGTTACAAGTATGTGATACAATTTGAAAATCAGGTTCTTTTTGATACAATTCATAGATGGCTTTCATGTTGGTATTCAACCTTGGACATATGCCCTTACAAGTAGTAAAGAAATATTCTACCACTGTAATTTTATTTTGATAAACCGCTTCTGTTACTTTTTGACCATCTTGATTGGTAAAACTAAATGGCTGTACATAACTTAATACAGGCATTTTTACTTTCCAGTTATCTGTTCCCTTGAATAAAAAATAATAAAATGCAGCAATTAAGACCACAAAAAAGACAATATAGATAGCTGCTTTTTGATTGAATTTTTTAGACGCCATTTTACCTGTTTTTAGTACCTCAAAGGTAGTATTTAATTAGTCCTTTTATTGGTTTATCTTTGTGCTATGTTTAAAAATTGGAATTGGGATGCGGTAGGTATTGGTGCTTCTTTAGCATGTGCGATTCATTGTGCTTTATTGCCTTTGTTTTTTAGCAGCTTACCATTATTAGGGATTAATATTCTGCACAATATTCAATTTGAACTAGGGATGATTTTATTATCCTTCGCCATTGGTGCCTATTCTTTATACCATGGTTACAAAAAACACCACCATTCTTTTAAACCCATCATCTTATTCAGTATTGGAATTGCCTTGATGTTAAGTAGAATGTTGTTCAGAAGCTGGGACCTGTTTTTATTATTCCCTGCAGCCTTTTTTATTATTGTAGCACATATCAACAACCATAACAGTTGCAGAATGCATAACCATGCTCATGCAGATGATTGTGATCACTAAAGGGTATAACTCATTGAACCGTCTTTCTCATCCTTTAATTGGATGCCCATTGCAGCTAATTGGTTTCTGATTTTATCACTGGTAGCAAAATCTTTTCTAGTCTTAGCGTCTTTTCTGATTTCAATTAATAATTCTACCACCCCTTTTAATTGTTCGCGATTAGCGCCTTCTTCTACTTTAATGCCTAAGATATCTTCAATAAATAAGGTCAGTTGTTGTTGGGCATATAACCAAGTGTCTCCACTGATAGCGTCTGCAGCAATATGCTTATCCTTTAATGAATTAATGCTTGGTAAAATTTCAAATAAATTAGCCACCACTTTTGCTGTATTGAAATCATCGTCCATAAATTCTTCTAACTCATTCACCCATGTTTTCAATTGAGTATCTAATGTGGCATCTGATGCAGCACTGCCTTTGGTAAAGCTTTGTGCTTTTAACCATTCATACGCTTCCATCAAACGCTTTAAGGCTTTTTCAGAAGCTTGTAAAGCTTCATTACTAAAATCTAAAGTGCCTCTATATTGACTTTGTAAAATGAAAAAGCGAACAGTCATAGGAGCATAAGCCTGTGTTAATTCGTGGTGTTGACCAGAAAATAATTCACTTAACTTAATCACATTATTATAACTCTTACCCATTTTACGACCATTGATCGTAATCATATTATTGTGCATCCAATAACTTGCAGGTATCTCGTGATTACATACATTACTTTGTGCTATCTCACATTCGTGGTGTGGGAATTGTAAATCCATTCCACCTCCGTGAATATCAAAACGCTTTCCTAAATATTTAGTAGCCATCGCAGAACACTCAATATGCCATCCCGGGAAACCCTCTCCCCATGGGCTTTGCCAGCGCATGATATGTTCAACAGGTGCTTTTTTCCATAAAGCAAAATCTACTTTATTTTTTTTCTCTTCTTGATTTTCTAACTCACGCGTAGTATCTAATTGCTCTTCTAAATTTCTTCCGCTTAAAATACCGTATGGTTGATTTTTCTTTGAATAATCTTCATTGTACTTTACTACATCAAAATACACTGAGCCATTTTTTTCATATGCATAACCATCTTTGATGATGGTCTTGATCATTTCAATTTGTTCTACAATATGACCCGTAGCAGTTGGTTCAATGCTTGGTGGCATATTATTAAATTGCTCCATTGCCCAATGATATAAGTGCGTATATTTTTGCACTAGTTCCATAGGTTCTAATTTTTCTAGGATGGCTTTAGAAGCAATTTTATCTTCGGCTTGTTTTCCTTCTTCTTCAAAATGACCAGCGTCTGTAATATTTCTTACATAACGAACCTTATAGCCCTTGTGTAATAAATAACGATATACCACATCAAATGTGATAAAAGGTCTTGCATGCCCTAAATGACTTTCTCCACTCACTGTTGGTCCACATACATACATGCCTACATAGGGCGCGTTGATGGGCTCAAATACTTCTTTTTGTCTGCTGAGTGAATTGTATAACTTAAGTGGCATAATATGGCCTCAAAGATATTTTATTTTAGGGAATTGAAGGCCTAATTCTTCTTTAACAAAAGGTCGGACAAAATCATATGATGATCACTTAGGTTTTCATCCACCGATTCCCAAGCTTTTATATCCCAGCGATCATCGGCTAAAATATAATCAATGCGTAATGTGGGTGATAGACCCATAAATGTTAGGCCAATCCCAAAGCCTTTTTTCAAAAAAGCATCTTGTAAGTTTCCTTTAATGGTGGTATAGGTATAAGAACTTGGAACATCATTAAAATCTCCTGTAATAATGGTTGGATAAGGAGATTGATCCAGCTCAGCTCTAACTATATCTGCTTGTACTGCTCTTTCAATAAATGCTTGTTTCATTTTTTTGGCAACCCCTCTATTGGCTTTCACCTCTAAATTATTCGTAGGTGTTTCATGAAATTCAAAATCGTTCTGTTTAAATCTATAAGAAGCTAAATGAGTGGTATATACACGAATAGTATCGTCTCCTTTTAATACGGTAGCATAAATAACACTCTCTCCATTTAAAAATGCTTTTCTTTTGGAATCGATTATAGGATACTTAGAGTAGATAATACAACCTGCATAATAATTGGGATCGGTTGTTTGATAGTCTTTTGAAAAAAACGAATAAGGATAATTTTTTTCAAAATAGATGGCATGATTGGCAGCATCATTAGGACGCTCTTTGGTATTATACTCTTGCAAGCAAATAATATCTGGATCCCATTTTTGAATGGAATAAGCAATTTCTTCGGCTCTGAATTTATGACCAGCAGCCATTTCCTCACTTCCATTAAACTCTTTAATATTCCAACTAGCTACTCTTAATTGATTATTTTTTCTCTTGCTAGAAAAAGGTGTTCCTGGATGCCATGCAAATAAAACACTAATTACTTTCCAGCCTATCACTAAACTTAATAAAGGTAATAAAGCAAATAAAGGCTTGGCCAATAACCAAAGAATAATCAATAAAAGCTCTAGCAATATTAAGTAAGGTGCAGCTATTCCTAAAAAACCATTGATCCAAATAAAAGGTAACGGATGAAAAAAAATAGGATATAAAAACAAGGCAGTTACTAGTATATTCAATACCAATAAAAATTTCTTAATAAAAACTCTTAGCCTTGACTTTTTTTTAGCCATTAACTCTTAGGTGTTAAACTATTATTAATGGAACGCAATAACTGATGCATCCACGCACCTAAATCTATTTCTTTTTTTAATAAAAATGCATAGAGTAATCCACTTAATCCCCCCAAAAAGATAGAGAAGCTATGTTCTATTGTAATATCCTTAAAGGATAAACCTGTAATAATTAAATAGATAATAATTAATACCCAAGCAGGTATGCCCTTACCAATATTAGATAGTGTTTTATAAGTAGGCGCAATGATGAATGTAGCCAATGCAATAGCTAATACACTGGTTTGTGCACCAATTAAGGGTTCCTGTCCATTATGTAAAACATAACTGGTTGCTGCAATCAATCCACTATAAAAATAAATAGGAAACAAATGTCTATTGGCACTTACATTTTGTAAAATATTTCCAAAAACAAACAACCAAAATAAATTAGTAAACAAAGCCCAGAAATTATCGTGGGTCCAATTAAAACTAATAAATGTCCAAGGAGCTATTTTGATATTACTTGGGAGCAAGATCACATATTGATAAATCTCTTGTTGAAAATCTTGTGCAGGAAAGCCTTCCAAGTAATAAGTAACTTTCATAAAAACAAAAGTCACCGCCACCACCAAATTCACGGCCAACAATGCTACCAGCGCATTGTTATCGGCACCCCATAAAGGCTTATTGGAAGAATCACTCATGTTTTTGAATTGAGATTAATAAAATGTTTTACGGTTTTTTCTATTCCAGATATACACTAGAATAAATCCAACCACCGCACCACCCACATGTGCCCATCTTGCTACATTATCTCCTGCAGAGTTTCGAATAGCAAATATTAACTCATAAGAGAAATATAATATACCCAACCACTTTGCTTTAATAGGAAATAAGAAATAAATATAGATATAGGTGTTAGGAAACAAATACACAAAGGCAATCAAGATGCCAAAAACCGCACCACTAGCACCCAGCGTAGCCACATTCACTTTCTTATTGTAGTAATTCATGAATTGGTCATAAGTAGCATCGTGCACATAATTAGAAGTCACAATTTCTTTGTACTGATGTACTAATGGCATTAATTCAAAAGATAAAATAGCCAAATGTATTACTGCTGCACCTACTCCACATAAAATATAAAACAATAAAAATCTTTTTGGACCCCAAAGATTTTCTAGAATAGAACCAAACATCCATAGTGCCAACATGTTTCCAAAAATATGTCCAAAGTCACCATGCAAAAACATATGAGTAATTAATTGCCAAGGTTTGAACAATTCACTCTGCCATGCATGTAATGCTAAATAATCTTCGAAAGAAAAAGTACTAGTAGGTCCCGCAAAAGTGTTTTGAGCTAAGAATAATAAACCATTAATAATTAATAGGTTTTTTACAATGGTAGGTAACACTTCAAAACGCGTAGGTCTAAATTGAGTCATTGTTTATTTTCTTTTAAGTTGAACTACATTTTCGATATGTAAGGTATGTGGAAACATATCTACTGGCTGTATCTTAGTTACTTTGTATTTTTCATCTAATAGTGCCAAGTCTCTTGCTTGTGTTGCTGGATTACAGCTTACATATACAATGGTTGGCGCTTCCATCTCTAATAATTTACGCACTAATTTTTCGTGCATACCCGCTCTTGGAGGATCTGTTATAATTACATCTGGTTTTCCATGAGCAGCAAAAAATGCATCATCACAAATATCAATTACATCTCCAGCAAAAAACGCTGTGTCCTCTAAGCCATTGATAGACGCATTTATTTTAGCATCTTCTATCGCATCCGCCACCACTTCTACTCCCACAATTTTTTTAGCGTCTTTACTACAAAAAATTCCAATGCTTCCTGTTCCACAATACAAATCATACACTACTTCCTTGCCAGTGAGTTCTGCAAACTCTCTAGTTACCTGATATAGTTTAGTAGCTTGATAAGAATTGGTTTGGAAAAAAGATTTAGGGCTTATCTTAAATTGAAAGTCTTCTAATTTTTCAGTGATATAACCATTACCAAAATAAACCTGTGGTACCAAGTCTTGCATACTATCATTACGCTTGGTATTAATAGTATACAATAAAGTAGTAATCTGCGGAAACTGTTTTAATAATAAATCTAATAAAGCTTCTCTTTTCTCTTTGTCTTCATATCCCAATATCAAATTCACCATCCATTCTCCCTGTGTGGTATTTCTAACAAACATATTTCTCAACCATCCAATATGTTGTTTGATATTGTAAAAGGGCATCTCATTGTCCACTGCAAATTGAGCCACGGCCTTTCTCATTAAATTAGTTGGCTCTTCTTGTAAATGACAGGTATCAATCTCCACTACTTTTTCAAAAAATCCTCTTGCATGAAATCCACCTGCGCCTATAGATTTTTCTGGTAAAGTGCCCGCTGCCTTCATTTCTCTAAACGCCTCGAAAGGTATAAATTTCTCTGTCGCAAAAGTGTACTCCACTTTATTTCTATAACCTTCCGTTGGCGTAGCACCTAAAATGGGAGCAATCTCTGGTAAAGCCACTTTAGCAATTCGAGTAAGATTATCCACTACTTGCTTATGCTTGTATTGTAATTGTTGTGCATAAGGCAACATCTGCCATTGGCAACCACCACATACCCCAAAATGCGCACAAAATGGTTGTACTCTATTGGCCGAATAACTATGAAATGTTTTGGCAAAGCCCTCTGCCCAGTCGGCTTTATTTTTTTGTAATTGGATATCTACAATATCTCCTGGCACGGCTCCTTCCACAAAAATTACTTTCCCATCCACTCTTGCCAAAGACTTGCCTTCTGCGGCATAATCCTCAATTAATACTTTTTCTAAAATAGGGGCTTGTTTATTTTTTCTCACTTGTACAAAGGTACTCAACCAGCATTGATTTTTGAATAAAATGGGACTTATAAATTATATTTGAATCCAATTAAAAAGGATCTATGAAAAATTGGATATGTTTAGTGATATTATTGGGTGGAATGTTTCAACAAGCTTGGTCTCAGGTAAAAAAACCAAGTACTGCTACTGGTCATGCAATTCAGATAAGTCTTAAACCTTATCAAAATACCAAAATATATATTGGAACCAATTATGGCAATAATAGGGTTTTGGCAGATTCTTGTGTATTGAATGAAAAAAGTGAAGGAATTTTTAAGGGTGCTCAAAAATTAACTCCAGGTATTTATTTTTTAGTAAATCCTAAATACAATATTCTCTTTGACTTTTTAGTAGATGATGCACAAAACTTTAAAATTATTGCAGACACCACTAATGTTTCTAATTACACCATTGTTGGTTCCAAAGAAAATGATTTGTTTAAAGAGTATTCTGCTGCAGTGAATAAAATTGGAGGAGAATTAGCTACCATTGAAAATAAATTTAAAGCTTCTACTAATTCAGCAGACTCATCTACCTACAGAGAACAATATATTGCTAAAGACAAAGAATTAAAGGATAAAAGAAATTCTTTTATGAAGACTTATCCCAATTCGATGATGAGTTATTTGTTAAATGTGATGCAACGCCCAGAAGCCCCAGCCATACCGGTTATCAATGGAAAAGCGGATAGCTTGTATCCTTTTTATTATGTAAAAAATCATTTTTGGGATAAAGTAGTTTTTAATGATAACCGATTAATTAGAACACCTTTCTTTGAAGCCAAATTAGATGAGTATTTTAAAAACTATGTTGCTAGAGAAGCTGATTCTATTATTGAAGAAGTGCAATACATGTTAACAGTTGCTAAAACAGGTAAAGAGATTTATCCGTTTTTATTATTCAAGTTTACCAATAAATATATTAGTCCTGAATTTATGGGACAGGATAAAGTGTTCTTACACTTGTATCAAAACTTTTTTGCTAAAGGAGATACGGTTTTATTAAATGAGGCTTCTAAAAAATCTATCACCGAAAGAGCTTATAGTATGATGGCCAATCAACTGGGATTGCCTGCTCCAGCTTTAGATATTAATACCATTGATGATAAGCCTTTCTCCTTATACAAAACCGCTGCACCCTATACCTTTATTGCATTCTGGGATCCTACCTGTAGTCATTGCAAGATTGAAATTCCTCAATTAGACTCCATTTATAAAGCAAGCTGGAAAGCATTGGGGGTACAAATTGTTGGTGTGAATATTAATTACAAAGAAATACCTGCATGGAAAAAATTTATTGCAGACAATAATATCAATAACTGGTTTCATGTTTACCAAACCGAAGCAGCTTTAAATGCAGAAATTGCGAATAGAAAACCAACCACTATTAGACAATTGTATGATGTATTTAAAACACCTACTTTTTATTTATTAGATGCCAATAAAAGAATTATTGCAAAGAATCTAACAATAAATCAGTTTGATGATTTTTTAAAAAGCAAGGCTAAAAAACCTTAGATACTACATCTCTAATTACTTTAGGCTTTCCTAATGTGTAATAGTGTAGAACAGGCACTCCTGCTGCTTTTAACTCCTTGCTTTGTTGTACCAACCACTCTGCACCTACTTGCTCACAAGCTTCATCTGTAGTGGCTGCATTCATTGCTTTAGACAATGCTTCTGGAATATCAACAAAGAATATACTTGGTAAAACAGTTAATTGTTTTTTATTCGTAATGGGTTTTAATCCTGGAATAATCGGCACATTAATACCAATACTTCTACAAGCATCTACATATTCAAAATATTTTTTGTTGTCAAAAAACATTTGTGTCATAATATATTGTGCGCCTGCGTCTACTTTTTCTTTGGCTTTTTGTAAATCAAATTCCATACTAGGTGCTTCAAAATGTTTTTCTGGATAACCAGATACACCCATACAGAAATTAGTTTTACTTCCGTTCAATATGTCTTTGTCTAAATAAACTCCGTTATTTAAATCTACAATCTGTTTTAATAAATCAATCGCTTGCTTGTTTCCGTTTGGTGTGGGTACAAATGTTTTTTGTCCTTTCTCTGCATCACCTCTTAACACTAGTATATTGTCAATACCTAAAAATTGTAAATCAATTAATGCATCTTCCGTTTCTCTCTTTGAAAAACCACCACAGATAATATGCGGTATAGCATCCACATTATAATGGTTCATAATAGCAGCGCAGATACCTACGGTACCTGGACGCTTACGCACATCCACCATCTCTGTGCTTCCATCTTCCTTAGTTCTAGCAATAGTCTCGCTTCTGTGATAAGTAACATTGATCCATGATGGCTTAAATTCCATCAAAGGATCTATATGATCAAACAATGACTTAATGGTCTTTCCCTTTAATGGCGGCAATACCTCGTATGATAATAAAGTTCCTTTTGCCTTTGTTAAATGTTCTATTACGTGCATAGAACACAAAAATAGTTAATATTTAGCCTTATTTTTGTACAAATTTTTAGAGTGAAGCTTACTATACATACCAATAATCTTGTAAAGCAATACAAAAGCAGAAAAGTAGTGAACGATGTAAGCATTTCTGTTCAACAAGGCGAGATTGTAGGTTTATTAGGACCTAATGGTGCTGGTAAGACCACTACATTCTATATGGTAGTTGGCTTGATTGCACCCGATCAAGGAACTGTTTATTTAAACGAAGAAGATATTACCAAGCTTCCCATGTATAAAAGAGCTCAGATGGGATTGGGTTATTTACCTCAAGAAGCGAGTGTGTTTAGAAAGTTATCTGTGGAAGACAATATCATGGCAGTTTTAGAAATGACTGCTCTAAATAAAGAAGAAAGAGAAGCTAAATTAGAAAGCTTATTGGATGAATTTAATTTACACCATGTAAGAAAAAACAATGGTGATAGTTTGAGTGGTGGAGAGCGAAGAAGAACAGAGATTGCTAGAGCATTAGCCGTAGATCCTAAATTTATTTTATTAGACGAACCCTTTGCTGGCGTGGATCCTATCGCAGTAGAAGATATTCAATCGGTGGTAGCTAAATTAAAAACCAAAGACATTGGTATTTTAATTACAGACCACAATGTAAACGAAACTTTATCTATTTGTGATAGAGCTTATTTATTAATTGAGGGAAAAATTTTCAAACATGGCACTGCCGAAGAATTAGCAGAAGACGAGCAGGTACGCCGCTTATATCTTGGTACCAATTTTGAGTTGAAACGTAAGGATTGGATTATCGAGATGGGCCAAAAAGCCAAGTAATTTCTTATATTGTGGGAAGTAAATGAAAATATTTAGTCCTGCACTTTCACGATTGGCTCGTTTCCGCTATTGGCGTATTGAGCATTGGGAAAATGACCCAATTGCCGCTCAGCGAGAAGTATTGCAAGACCTGATTACACACGGTCAGTACACGCAGTTTGGAAGAAAGTATGGCTTTTCTGAAATTTTTACGATTCGCAAATTCAAAGAGACCGTTCCTATACAAGAATACCAAGACCTGAAGCCTTATATAGATCAGATCATGGACGCAGAAGAGTCCGTTCTATGGAATACGCCTGTGGAGTGGTTTGCAAAAAGTAGTGGTACCACCAGCGATAAAAGCAAGTTTATTCCACTCACTAAAGAAAGTATTGAAGACAATCATTTTCAAGCGGCCAAAGATGTGTTGACCATTTATTATCATGCCAATCCAGATAGTGATTTATTGACAGGCAAAGGATTGGTGATTGGCGGTAGTCATCAAGTACATCCTATTAAAGACAATATTCAATATGGTGATTTAAGTGGGGTCCTATTACAGAACTCTCCTTTCTGGTCTAATTTTATTAGAACGCCAGAATTAGCCATTGCACTAATGGATGAGTGGGAAGGAAAGATTGAAGCATTGGCTCAAAGCACAATAAACGAACCGGTTACTTCTATTTCTGGAGTACCTACTTGGACCTTGGTTTTATTAAAAAGAATTTTAGAAATTTCTGGTAAGAAAAACATCAAAGAAGTTTGGCCAGATTTTGAATTATATATTCATGGAGGTGTTTCTTTCACTCCTTATAAAGAACAATTTGAAAAAATTATTGGACCTGGTTGTAAGTACCTAGAAATTTATAATGCAAGTGAGGGCTTTTTTGCAGCACAAGATAATATAGACGAAGAGGGCATGTTATTGTTTTTACATCATGGGATTTTTTATGAATTCATGCCCATTGAAGAATATGGAAAACCACATCCAACAACCATTGGTTTAGATAAAGTAGAAATAGGAAAAAACTATGCTATTGTCATTAGCACCAATGGAGGATTATGGAGATACTTGGTAGGAGATACTATTCAGTTTATTCAACTGTATCCTTTTAAAATAAAAGTGAGTGGTAGATTAAAACAATACATTAACGCATTTGGTGAAGAAGTGATTGCAGATAACACAGATCATGCGATTACAAAAACCTGCGCTGCATTTAATGTAGTGATGAATGAATATACTGCAGCGCCTGTGTATATGTCTGATCATTCAAGTGGTGCACACGAATGGTTGATTGAATTTGAAAAAGCACCAACTGATTTACACGCATTCACTGTTACGTTAGACAATAACTTAAAAGCATTGAATAGCGATTACGAAGCGAAAAGACATAAGGATATTGCCTTAGGACTTCCACAAATTACAGCCGTGAAAAAAGGATGTTTTCATGAGTGGTTGAAAAGAAAAGGAAAGCTAGGTGGACAACATAAGGTTCCAAGATTATCCAATGAACGCAGTTTTGTAGAAGAAATAAAAGGGATTCATTTATCTTTGTAAGACATATTAATAACTGATTCGAAAAATAAGCATTATGAAATTATTAGCAGGTAAAGTATCTATTGTAACAGGAGCAGCAAGAGGCATTGGTGCAGCAATTGCATTAAAATTAGCAGAACAAGGAAGTCATGTTGCTTTTACTTATGTGAGTGATAGTAGTGCAGAGAAAGCGAATCAATTAGTGGCAGAAATAGAAAAGCATGGTGTAAAAGCAAAAGCATACAAAGCAAATGCAGGTGATTTTGCAGCTTGTGAAACATTTGTGAATGATGTGGTTGCTACATTTGGAACCGTAGATATTTGTGTGAATAATGCAGGTATTTCAAAAGATAATTTATTGTTGAGAATGACTCCAGAGCAATGGGACGATGTGATGGAAACCAATTTGAAGAGTGTATATAATATGACTAAGCAAGTTATTCGTCCAATGATGAAAGCAAGATCTGGAAGTATTATTAATATGAGTTCTATTATTGGTATCAGAGGTAATGCAGGACAATCAAGTTATGCTGCAAGTAAAGCAGGTATCATTGGTTTTACTAAATCTATTGCTGCTGAAGTGGGTAGTAGAAATATTCGTTGCAATGCGATCGCGCCAGGTTTTATTGAAACCGATATGACACATTATTTAAATGAAGGAGAAGCGGGAAAATCTTTCTTGGAAAAAATTCCTTTGGGTCGTTTTGGTAAAGCAGAAGAAATTGCAAATACCACTTTATTCTTGGCAAGTGATATGAGTAGCTATGTTACTGGACAAGTAATTAGCGCTTGTGGTGGATTAAATATTTAAACTTCAACTCTATTCATAAAAAAAGGATCAACGATTGTTGATCCTTTTTTTATACTTTACAAGTAATTAGATTCTTTTATCTATTTCGATTTTTAAACTTGCATAGATAGATTCAACCGTACCTTCTCCTTTTACATTCACCACTTTATTAAATTGAGCGTAGTGTTTTGCTACTGCAGTTGTCTTGTCGTGGTATTCTTTAATTCTAGCACGAATTACTGTTTCGTTGGTATCGTCACTACGTCCTGATGTTAAACCTCTTCCCAATAATCTTTTCACTAATTCTTCTTCACTTACTTCTAAAGCCAATACCACATTGATCTCACTAGATTTACTTTTTAACAAAGTATCTAATGCAATACATTGAGCTGTAGTTCTTGGAAATCCATCAAACAAAAATCCTTTTGCTTCAGGATGTGCATTCATAAAATTATCAACCATACCAATTACCACCTCATCTGGTACCAATTGGCCAGCATCCATAAAACGCTTTGCCTCCAAACCCAAAGTAGTTGAATTGCCAATCTCTTCTCTTAATAGATTACCAGTAGAAAGGTGTTTTAAACCAAATTCTGCAATGATAGATTCGCTTTGAGTACCTTTTCCACTACCTGGAGGGCCAAATAAGATTAGATTGAACATGCTAATGAGTTGAAATATTCGTTGTTGCTAACAAAGATACAGAACTGCCGTAAATTTTAACAGATGCTTGCGTAAAAAACTGAACAAAATATCTGAATACTTGTTAGTATTTTTGAATGAAGAACATCATCATGTACAAACTACTCTTTATATTGCTCTGCTTTAGCCAAATGGCTTGCGCACAAAACAATTCTAAAAACGCTCAAAACAATCAAAGCATGTCTAATAAAAACAATCCTTACTATAAAAAGAATCAACAAGAAAATATTGTGGTTCCAGATAGCATTTGGAAGCAAATTCTTCCTGCAGATGTATATGAGATTGCTAGAGAGAAAGGAACAGAGCGTCCATTTACTAGTAAATACGAGACTTCTAAAGAAATAGGAACTTATTACTGCGCTGCATGTGGAAATGCTTTATTTAAAAGTGATACCAAATTTGATAGTGGTTGTGGATGGCCTAGTTTTTATGAACCCATTGCAAAGGGATCTATTATTTATACTCCAGACAATAGTCATGGTATGAGAAGAACAGAAGTACAATGCGGAAAATGTAAAGGGCATTTGGGCCATGTGTTTGAAGATGGTCCTCCTCCAACAGGATTACGTTATTGCATTAACGGTGTTGTCTTAGATTTTGAGAAAAAGTAATAAGCAGAATAGGCTGTTATAAATACACCTACAAAAGATAATAGTATTACACTTTGTGAGAAGAAAGAAGTCCATTGAATTTTCAAGGTCATTCCTTCTTTAACCAACATCACCGATACGCTACCCACATAGCCCACAGAGTCGGCTACATATATAAAGAAGCCCACATTGCCTTTCATGGAAAAGGCTGCAATTAATCTATCAAAGAAAATAGAATTAAAAGGGATATATACCAAATACAATCCAAGGCCTACTAACATCATCCACCAAAATGGATCCAGTAAATGTTGCGTAAAATAATAAGTAGATACACCTGCAATAACAAAACCAATCATAATAAAAGTATGTGCTGCCATTAATGCTTTAAAATTATTTTTGATAGCTACCATCGCACCAATCAATACCAAAATTAAAATAGTAATAGGTGTTTCGGTTTCTGTAAATACTGCTGGTCTTGAAGCATAGCCCATTTCCTTCCACATATCTGCAGAAAAATTATCTCTGATATCTCTAAAAATAGTGGCAAATAAATACACTACTACAAAAGCAATAATACCTGGCAAATATTGTTTCAATAAATTTTTTCTATCTGCTCCTGTCATTGGAATACGCTGTGTTCTAAGGGCTTCGTCTTCTGCACTAGGTGGTGGTACTTTTTCTAATCCATAAACACATATCATTAATGGAATAGCAAATACTAAGCCTGTTGCAAAGGGTACCCAGAATTCAGAGATAGCAAAACTTTGTATCAACCAACCACCTACAGATTTTACCCAACCTGAAGAAAAAATAAAACTTACTGCCAATGCAGCACCAATAAAATCGGTACTCTTTCTGCCTTCAACATAACTAAACACCACACCCCATAACATGCCTAGTGGAAAACCATTCACAAACAAAAATATCACATTATAAGGTGCCGGAACTATTGCAAACAATAACCATGCAGCCCATGCAATACCTGTTAATAAAAAAATAATTTTATAGCGTTGTTTCTTTTCTAGTCCTGAAATAAATTTTATTCCATAAAATTTTGCCAATAAATACCCCAGCATTTGACTAATCACTAATGCAGTTTTATAGGCAATAGGACCAAACATCATTCCATCAAAAGTGCATACGGTAAAAGATTTTCTAAAACCAAAAACAAATACATAAGTACCAAATGCAACCAATGCTGCATACAGCGCAATTCCTTTTTCTTTATTGATTATTGGCATCTTTCTTGTTTAGTTCAAATTTAGTGTTTTATGCACGCAATTATTAACTAAATTAGTGCTTTATGAAGGCAAAAAAAATTTGTATTGCGCCACTAGACTGGGGATTAGGTCATGCTACTAGATGCATTCACCTTGCCAAAGCTTTGATGCAATTGGACTACCAAATTTTTATTGCAAGCGAGGGTTATCATGAAGTTGTTTTAAGAGAAGCATTACCTGGTGCCACTTTTTTACCCTTAGCGGGCTATAGAATTCAATATAGTAAAGAGGGTCGTTGGTTCTTATTAAAAATGATTGCTCAAATTCCTAAAATCATTTTTACTATTTATTACGAAAGAAATTGGTTGCGTAAGATGCAAAAGCAATTTCAATTTGATTTGATTATTTCTGATAATCGTTTTGGATTCCATCATAAACAATTGCCTTCTGTATTTATTACACATCAATTAAATGTTCAAACTGGTTTTAGTTTTACCAATACACTGGTAAGATGGTTACAATATAGGTATATCAAAAAGTTTAGCAGTTTATGGATTCCAGATATCGAGGGTAAAGAAAATTATGCAGGTATATTAAGCAACCCTAGCAAAAAGCCTTCTATGCCTACTTGGTATTTGGGCGCATTGTCTAGATTAAGTCCAAATAATCATCAACAAGCATTAGAGCCTATTCAATTCTTAGGAATTGTGAGTGGACCCGAACCACAGAGAACCCTTTTTGAAAATACTTTATGGATGCAGGGAAATGCTGGAGATGCAGCTTTTGCTATTGTTGCAGGTAGACCCAAAGGAAATAACGAACCTACCATTTCAAACAAAGGAAAATTATATCCTCATGCTGACGGGCCTTCGCTTGCAGCATTGATTGAATCTGCAGAGTATATTATTTTTAGAGGCGGTTATACTAGTTTGATGGAGCTGATTCCTTTTCAAAAAAAATTAATCATCATTCCAACACCTGGCCAAACAGAACAGGAATATTTGGCAAGTTGGTGGGAAGCCAACGGATGGGCAATATCTTTTAGTCAAGAAAATTTTAATCTAAAAGAAGCCATCCAAAAAGCAGCTTATATTGAATTTAAACAACCAAGCTTTCATTCATTTTCTGTAGAAACACTAAAAGACAAACTCAAGGACTTAACTTTGTAAGTATGGCGATTCAGAAATTGACGATAGAAGAATTTGTTGCAGTAGCCAATACGGGTATTGTTATTGATGTAAGAAGTCCAAGTGAATTCGCACATGCACATATTACTAATGCATTTTCATTACCCCTTTTTAACGACGAAGAGCGCGCTATTGTAGGTACTACCTATAAACAAAAAAGTAGAGAGCAAGCTATTAAAATTGGGCTTCCTTTTTTTGGTAATAAAATGTTGCCCATGGTAGAAACGGTAGAAAAGTGGGTGGACGATTTTCAGAAAAAAAATAAAACCGAACATACTACTATATACGTACATTGTTGGAGAGGGGGTATGCGCAGCGCTGCTGTTGCATGGTTATTAGATTTATATGGTTTTAAAGTTTGTCAATTAATTGGTGGTTATAAAGCTTATAGAAACTGGGTATTACAACAATTTGAAAAACAGTATTCATTAAAAGTAATTGGGGGATATACCGGTTCAGGTAAAACAGAAATATTAAAAGAGTTATTAAAGCAAAATCATACTGTGATTGACTTAGAAGGCTTAGCATCACATAAGGGTTCTGCTTTTGGTGCAATAGGACAGGAGAAACAACCTAGTCAAGAAATGTTTGAAAATGCATTAGCTACACAACTTTTTGCTTTTGCTGATAAAACTATTTTGATAGAAGACGAAAGTCAAAGAATTGGGACAGTAATGTTGCCCACTCCTTTCTTTAAATTATTAAGAAGTAGTGATGGCTATTTTATTAAAATACCTTTCGAAGCAAGATTAGATTTTATTGTAGAAGGATATGGAAGTTTCAAAGCAGAAGATTTAATGGCTGCTACTTATAGAATTCAAAAAAAACTAGGTGGCTTAGAAACTAAATTAGCCATCAATCATATAGTAGAAAAAGATATTAAAGCGGCTTTTCATATTTTATTATCTTATTATGATAAGTTATATGAAAAAGAAAAAAATTTGACTCACATAGAATCAAATAAAGTGGATCCTATTGAAAATGCAAAACTGATACAATCATGCATCAACTCTTAAAGTGGTGGTATTTTAAAGTGTTAGGTTGGAAAGTAGAGGGAGCTTTTCCATATCATCTAAAAAAATCGGTGGTTATAGTGGCGCCTCATACCCATAGAAATGATTTCTTTTTAGGGGTAGCTTTTAGAAAATTATTACATCTAGAGTTTGTTCGATTTTTGGGTAAAAAAGAATTGTTTATCCCTCCATTTAGCTGGGTACTAAGAAGTATGGGCGGCAGTCCGGTGGATAGATCCAAAAACAATAATCTGGTAGACCAAGTGGTAGAACTATTCCGTCAAAATGAGCAATTTCATCTTGCTCTATCCCCAGAAGGTACCAGAAAAAAAGTAAGCAGGCTTAGAACAGGATTTTATCATATTGCTAAGAATGCCCAAGTGCCTATTGTGATGATTGCATTGGATTTTGAGAATAGAAGAGTGGTTTTTGCGGAACCATTTGAAACCGGGACCGATATGAAAGCCGATTTGAGAAAAATTATAGACTTTTTCAAGCAATACAAGGGCAAGATCCCGGAATACGGGATATCTGATGAAACAGAATGTTAAAGTAAGATTAAGATGGGAATAAATTTTAAAGGGTTGCGACGAATCCTTATTTTTGTTTCGGCTTTGGGCTACTATTTATTCAATTAAAAAACCGTTGAAATATGAAAACTAAAATTTTTTTAGCGCTTGCAGTAGTTAGCTTAGGTGCTTATTCTTGCGTAAGTCCTAAAAAATTACAAGAAGCAGAAAACAAGTACACTCAATTGAATGGTGCTTATGCTGAATTACAAGGTAAATATCGTGATGCACAAGACGCTGCTGCTAAACAAAAAAATGATGGCGACAGATTAGCTGCTGAAAACAAAGCTAACCAAAGCAAGATTGATGATTTGAATAAGCAAATCGAATTCTTAAAACAAAACAACAATGTTGTATTAAATCAGTTAAAAGACATGTCTGTTGTTACAGGCGCTCAAGCTGAGAGTATCAAAAAGTCTTTAGAGAATATCGGTGCTAAAGATTTATATATCCAAGGCTTACAAAGCTCAATGGCTCGTAAAGATTCTATCAACATGAACTTAGTGATGAACTTGAAAGGTGCTATTGGTGACTTAAGCGATGAAGATATTAATGTGAAAGTAGATAAAGGCGTAGTATATGTTGATATCTCTGATAAATTATTATTCAAGAGTGGAAGTTTTAGCATTTCTGATAAAGCAAAAACAGTGTTAGGTAAGGTTGCTAAAGTATTAGCTGCTCAACCAAATATCGAGTTCATGGTAGAAGGTCACACTGATACTAAGCAATTATTAGACAATGGTTCTGCTTTAGAAGATAACTGGGATTTATCTGTAAAAAGAGCAACTACTGTAGTGCGTGTTTTACAAGATACTTATGGTATCGATCCTAAGCGTATGACTGCAGCTGGTAGAGGTGAGTATGCTCCAATTGCAGAAAACAATAGCGCTGCTAACAGAGCTAGAAACCGTCGTACAAGAATTGTGATCTTACCTCAATTAGATCAATTCTTTAAATTATTAGAAAAAAAGTAGTCGAGCTTTTTTAAAAAATATATAAGACCCCATCCGAAAAGATGGGGTTTTTTTATGCTACTAACTAAGTGTATCTTCGCCCAATGCAACAAGCGTATTTAGATGGTTTAAACGAAAGGCAAAAAGAGGCGGTGCTTCATATTAAAGGTCCTCTGATGATTATTGCCGGTGCGGGAAGCGGAAAAACAAAAGTATTGACAAGTCGTATTGCTCACTTGATGCATAGTGGGGTGGATTCTTTTAATATTTTGGCATTGACTTTTACCAATAAGGCAGCCAAAGAAATGAAAGAGCGTGTAGAGAAAATCTTGGGCAATACAGAAGCTAGAAATTTATATATAGGCACTTTCCATAGTGTTTTTGCACGTATTTTAAGAGCCGAAGCAGAAAAATTAGGTTATCCTCAAAGCTTTACTATTTATGATACCGATGATTCTAGATCGGTCATCAAAGCGGTCATCAATGATATGGGTTTGGATGACAAACATTATAAACCGAATGTGGTTCACAATAGAATCTCCAGCGCAAAGAACGCGTTGGTAGGTCCTGCAGAATATGCTTTAGATACTTTTATTCAACAAGAAGACGCAAGATCTAATAGACCAGCCATTGGTGATATTTATGCAAGTTATGTAGCACGTTGTTTTAAAAACGGTGCGATGGATTTTGACGACTTGTTATTCAAGATGCATGAACTACTTAGAGATTTTCCCGAAGTACTTCATAAGTATCAACATAAGTTTAAGTATTTATTAATTGATGAGTACCAGGATACCAATCCAGTACAATATCAAATTGCTAAATTATTAGCAGCTGTTCACGAAAATATTTGTGTGGTAGGTGATGATGCACAAAGTATTTATAGTTTCCGTGGCGCAACGATTGAAAATATTTTACAATTTCAAAAAGACTACGATGATGTAAAGTTGGTGAAGCTGGAACAAAATTATAGAAGTAGTGCTTCTATTTTAGAAGTAGCCAATCATGTTATAAAAAATAATAAAGGTCAGATTCCAAAAGAATTGTGGACAGAAAATGAAGCTGGTGATCAGATTAAGTTGGTGCGCACCATGACCGACAATGATGAAGGAAGATTTGTTGCAGATGCTATTCAAGAAAATAAATTAAGAAATCATTTTGTAAACAATGATTTTGCCATCTTATACAGAACCAATGCGCAATCAAGATCTTTTGAGGAAAGCCTTAGAAGAACAGGTATTGCTTATAAGATCTATGGTGGGCTTAGCTTCTATCAAAGAAAGGAAGTAAAAGATTTTATTGCATACTTAAGAGTAATTGCGAATACTAAAGATGAAGAAGGATTAAAAAGAATTATTAATTATCCTGTAAGGGGAATTGGTAAAACCACTGTGGAGAAGTGTTTGGTATTGGCCAATGATCAAAACATTACTTTTTTTGAAGTACTAGAAAAAGCAAAGGCTTTTGGATTTAAAGCAGGTACATTAAACTCTATCGAAGAGTTTGTGACTATGATTAAATATTTCCAAAATCAATTAACCAAACACAATGCTTACGATGTTGCAGTACAAGTAGGTAAGCATACCAATATCATTAAAGAATTATTCAACGATAAATCTACTGAAGGTTTAGCACGCTATGAAAACGTTCAGGAATTATTAAACTCTATCAAAGAGTGGACCGAAAGTCCAAGCAATGAAGACGGAGAGCAAGGAGATAAAAGCTTGGGTGCTTACTTGCAACAAATCACTTTAATTACCGATGCTGATAATGACAAAGAAGATAGCAATGCAGTTAAATTAATGACGGTGCATGCTGCAAAAGGTTTGGAATTTGCCTGCGTGTTTGTGGTTGGATTAGAAGAAACCTTATTCCCTAGTGGAATGAGTATTAATACAAGAGAAGAATTAGAAGAAGAAAGAAGATTGTTTTATGTAGCAGTAACTCGTGCTAAAAAACATTTATGGTTAAGCTATGCCAATTCTAGATATCGTTTTGGACAATTAGTTCAAAACGAACCGAGTAGGTTTATTGAAGAAATGCCTGAAGAAAAATTAGACAAGTCTTCTGCAGGAGGTGGTGCAAGAAACCAAACTTCTACTGCTGGTTGGGGAAGTGCTTATGATAGAATGCACCCAGGAAGAAAAAATACAGGTGGGACAAATACTAGTTCAAGTAGTGTTGGATCAAGCAAGCCAAGCTATCTTCCGGTAAATCCACCTACTTCTGTAAACAAGAACCATATTCCTTCAGCTAATTTTGTAGCTGCAGACCCTTCTCAGTTAACTGTAGGCATGAGAGTGGAGCATCAAAAGTTTGGATTTGGAGTAATTAAGGAAATTGAGGGTTCGGCCCATAACCCTATTGCCATGATTGTATTTGACGCCAACGGCGAAAAGAAAATCATGCTAAACTACGCCAAGCTTTCGATATCGGAAAAATAAGACCTCACCGGTCAGTTGAGAGGGTCCCGTCCCAATCAATTTGATTATTTTTGTATCTGAATCGAGTTTAAACGCATTTATTATGATTACTACTGGAAATACTATTGTGAGCATTTATACAGAAATGACTCCTAACCCAGAAACAATGAAATTTGTTGCCAATAAATTATTGTATCCAGGAAAGAGTATTGATATCGCAGAAGAAGCACATGCAATTGCTTCTCCATTGGCTAAAGAACTATTTAGTTTCCCTTTTATTAAGAGTGTATTTATTGCTAGCAATTTTATCACTTTAACAAAGAGTGCAGATACGGAAGATTGGCAGGATGTTATCCCTACTATTAAAACTTTCTTGAAAGACTATTTAGAAGCGGGTGGAGTGGTAGTGAATGAAGAAGAAGTTGCTAAGTTCAAGCAAGAAGCAACCAACACTGTACATGCAGATGATGACGATATTGTAAAGCGTGTAAAAGAATTATTAGAAAATTATGTAAAGCCTGCTGTTGAAATGGATGGCGGAGCGATTCAATTTAAAAGTTATAATGACGGAGTGGTAAACTTAATGTTACAAGGATCTTGTAGTGGTTGCCCTTCAAGTATGGTTACTTTAAAAGCTGGTATTGAAGGAATGATGAAGCGTATGATCCCAGAAGTAAAAGAAGTGGTAGCAGTAGCTGAGTAGTTATTAGTTTGGGTTAGAGATACAAAAAGGCCTCGCAATTGCGAGGCCTTTTATTTTTAGCTAGTTTATTTATTGCCAGCCCCCACCCAATGATTTATACAAATTAGTAATGCTATTGTATTGTTGTTTTTTAATTTCTACTAATTCTAATTTAGCAGCTATAGCATCTTTCTGTGCTGTTAATACTTCTAGATAATTGGCTTTAGCATATTTAAATAATTCACTGGATAAACTTATAGCGCTTGTCAATGCATCTACTTCTTTTGTTTTGGTTTGAAAAGAAGATTGTAAGTTATTAACGTTAGACACTTGATTCGCTACTTCTACAAATCCATTTAAAACAGTTTTTTGATATTCATAAACTGCTTCTATTTGTAATGCATTGGCTGTAGCAAACTGTGCTTGAATTGCTGACTTATTAATTAATGGACCAGCCACATCAGACAATAAAGAATACATAATAGATTCTGGAGATCTAAATAAATACTTTGCTTTGAAAGCATTTAGTCCCAAAGAGCTACCAATATTTACACTTGGATAAAATTCTGCTTGTGCTGCTTTTAAATCAAAGCTAGACGCTTTCAAATTATACTCTGCTTGTTGTATATCGGGTCTGTTCTTTAATAACTGTGAAGGAATGCCTACTTCTAAAGAACTTGGTAAAGCTTGTGTAAAACCTTCACTTACTTCAATTTTTTGAGGGAATCTTCCTAGTAGCAAATTCATTTTGTTTTCGGTCTCTGTAATGTTTTGCAATAAATTAAAAGAAAGGTTTTGTGCATTGTACACCATTGCCTCAAATTGCTTTACTGCTAATTCAGAAACCACAGAAGCTTCTTTTTGAATTTTAACCACCTCTAATTCTTTTTGCTGTAATGCAATTGACTCATTAATGATATTTAATTGAGCGTGAAGCCCCACTAATTCATAATAAGTATTGGCTACTTCAGCTATAAGATTAGTAGTTACCCATTTCTTACCTTCCACTGTACTTAAGTAATTATTGAATGCACTTTTTTTAGCATTTCTTAATTTACCCCAGATATCAGCTTCCCAACCTGCTTGAAAACCCAATCTTAAATCACCTAAGTTTTCAGGTACTACTTCTCCAGGAGTAATATCGGCACTAGCATCACCAGCACCTTGTGAAGTATACTTTCCAACTTTTTCAATACCCAATCCAACACCGGCAGTTACAGAAGGAAATAGTTTTCCATTAGCAAACCTGATTTTGCTTTTAGCTATTTCTATTTCTTGAATAGTAGTTAATACATCCAAATTATTCTTTAAAGCAGTATCTATTAAAGCGGTCAGCTTTTTATCATTGAAAAAATTAGACCAAGCCATTTTAGCTACATTGTTTGAATCTATAGATCCAGTATAAGTAGTAGGTATGGGCGTATCATTTGTTTTCTCTATTGCTTTAGGTACTGCACAACTAACCATGTAACAGCTAGCAATAATAGATCCTACAACAATGATTTTATTTTTATTCATGTTCAATCTTTTTTATGATGTCCTCTATTTCTTCTTTCATATTATGTTTAGGCACCCTTGCAAATAAATAGTAAAGACCCGGTACAACTACCACACCAAATACAGTACCGAAGATCATACCACCAGCGGTGGCAGCTCCAATCGTTCTATTACCTATGGCACCCGGACCAGTTGCAAATACCAATGGAATTAACCCCGCAACAAAAGCAAAAGAAGTCATTAAAATAGGTCTTAATCTAGCAGCAGCACCATCAATGGCTGCTTGTAATTTAGTAGCACCTGCTCTTTGTCTTTGTACCGCAAACTCAATAATCAATACAGCGTTCTTTCCTAATATACCAATTAACATTACCATCGCAATTTGCGCATATATATTGTTTTCTAATCCAAGCACATTTAACAAGAAGAAAGCTCCGAAAATTCCTGTAGGTAAAGATAAGATTACCGGTAAGGGTAATACAAAACTATCATACTGTGCAGACAATACTAAGTATACAAACACTAAAGAGATAATGAAAATATATAAGGTTTGATTTCCTTTGGCTACTTCATCAATAGAAATACCAGCCCAGTCAATACCAAAACCTTTTGGTAATTTTTCTTTAGCCACTTGCTTAATGGCTTCAATAGCTTGTCCACTACTATAGCCAGGTGCAGGAGACCCACTTAACTCAGATGCGTTATACATATTATGTCTAGTAATCTCATCCAAACCATATACTTTTTGTAAAGTAATGAAGGAGGCAATGGGAACCATTTCGTCTCTATCATTTTTTACATACAACTTTAAGATGTCTTCTGGTTTTGCTCTGTACTGTGGTAATGCTTGTACCATTACTTTATATTGACGATCAAATTTGATAAAGTTGGTAGAATAGTAGCTACCAATTAAAGTAGACAAAGTATTCATGGCATTATCAATAGTCACACCTTTTTGTTGTGCTTTCTCATTATCCACATTCAATACATACTGAGGGAAACTTGCATTATAAAATCCAAACACAGAACTTAATTCAGGACGTTTATTTAGATCTTCCACAAATTGCTTGTTAACGGTTTCCATTTTTTTATAATCACCGCTACCCGCTTTGTCTAATAATCTTAATTCAAATCCGCCCGCAGCTCCATAACCAGGAACAGCTGGTGGTGGAAAGTATTCAATATTAGCTCCTTTGATATTCTTTGTTTTTTCTTCTAATTCACTCATGATCTCTGTCAAAGAGTGTTTACGATCATTCCAGTCTTTTAAATTAATCAAAGCTGTTCCAGAATTCGCACCTGTCCCTTCTGTCAAAATTTCAAATCCTGCAGTAGTGGATACTGAAGCAATATCTTCAATAGTAGCTGCTTGTTTTTGAATTTGTGAAAGCACTGCGTCTGTTCTTTCTAGAGTAGATCCCGGAGGTGTTGATATCAAACAATAGAATACACCCTGGTCTTCATTTGGAATAAAACCTGTTGGCACCATATTGCTCATTCCCCAAGTACCAAAACAAAAAGCAATCAAAATTCCAAAAGTGATTAACTTTCTATTTAAAATAATTTCAATTAAACGCTTGTATTTGCCTTGTAAGTTTTTGAACCAATTATTAAATGCTTTTATAAATCTATTAATAGGCGTTGGCTTCTTTTCTACACCATGTGTGTTTTTTAACAACATAGCACACAATGCTGGTGTAAAGGTTAAGGCCACAATACCCGATAAAATAATAGAGGTTGCCATAGTAACAGAGAACTGTTTATAGAAGATCCCTACTGGACCACTCATAAAAGCAGCAGGAATAAATACTGCTGCCATTACCAATGTGATGGCAATAATGGCTCCACTAATTTCACTCATAGCAAGTATAGTAGCAGCTTTAGGAGACAAATCAAATTCTTCCATTTTAGCATGTACCGCTTCCACTACCACAATAGCATCATCCACCACAATACCAATGGCCAATACCAACGCGAATAATGTAATTAGGTTTAAGGTAATCCCAAAGAACTGCATAAATAAGAATGTACCAATTAAAGATATAGGTACTGCAATGGCAGGAATTAAAGTAGATCTAAAGTCACCTAAGAATAAGAACACCACAAAAGCCACTAATATAAAGGCTTCAATTAATGTATGAATTACTTTTTCAATTGACGCATCTAAGAATTTAGAGACATCATAACTTAATTCATAATCCATTCCTTTAGGGAAAGAAGTTTCTTTAATCTCAGCAAGCTTGGCTTTAATATTTTTAATTACCTCGCTCGCATTACTTCCATAAGATTGTTTTATCATGATGGCTGCCGAAGGCTTGCCATTCATCTTAGAATACAAGTCATAATAAGAGCTTCCAAACTCTACATCCGCTACATCTTTTAATTTTAGTAACTGACCATCTGAACTTGCCCTTAAAATAATATTTTCATACCCTTCTTTGGTACTATATCTACCTGGATACTTTAATACATATTGAAATGTTTGAGCTTGTTTACCAGAGCTTTCTCCTGTTTTACCCGGAGCTGCTTCTAAGTTTTGCTCATCTATCGCTTTTAATACATCGTCTGCAGAAACATTATAAGCCAACATTCTATCAGGTTTTAACCAAACCCTCATGGCATATTCTCTGTTACCTAAGATATCAGCAAAACCAACCCCATCAATTTTTTTAATTTCTGTGATTAAATTGATGTCGGCAAAATTGTATAAAAAGTTTACATCTAGGTTGGTATCCTTACTTGTTAAGTTTACATACATTAACATATTGGATTCTTCTCTAGATATTTTAATACCTTCTTTCACTACCTGTGGAGGAAGCTTATTATTTACCGCCGCCACTCTATTTTGTACGTTTACAGAAGCAATATTGGGATCTGTTCCTAATTTGAATACCACGGTAATTAAACAGGTACCGTCATTACCGGCATCGGATGCTATATATTTTACACCCGGCACACCGTTTAAGGCTCTTTCTAATGGAATAACCACCGCTTTGATCATCAATTCCGCGTTGGCTCCCGGATACTCGGCCACAATATTCACCTTCGGTGGTGAAATAGAGGGGAACTGAGTAACAGGTAATTGTATTAATGACAATACTCCCAATAGTACAATCACTAATGATATAACTATAGAAAATACTGGTCTACTTATCAGTTTCTTAATCATGTTCTTTTCTTATTTTATAGACAAAGCTTCTTTTGCAGAAATCTCGGTTACTTTTATTTTTTCATCTTCTTTTGCACTTTGAACACCTTCATAAATAATTTTATCTGTTGGTGCCAATCCTGATTCAATAACATAAATATTAGGAAGCTTTTGCTTGATAGTTACTAATCTTGATTTTACAACATTATTTTGATCTACTATATATACATAAGTTTTATCCTGTAATTCGTATGTAGATTTTTGAGGAATAATAATGGCATTATTCAAACTTAATTTCAACTGCACTCTGCCAGTCTCACCGTGTTTTAATAAATACGTAGGATTAGGGAATTTTGCTCTGAAAGAAATGGTGCCAGTATTTTTATCAAATTCACTTTCGATAGTCTCAATGGTTCCTTTGTATTTATGCGCTTGTCCATTCGCTAATAAAAGAGTCGCTAAATTTTTCTTATTATTATCTTTAGAAGCATAATCTAAGTATTCTAATTCTGATACATTAAAATAAGCATAGACATCTTTGTTATTAGACAAAGTAGTTAACAAAGTTCCTTCGTCTATCAAGCTTCCTGCTTTGAATTTTAATCTATCTACAATACCATCATAAGGCGCTCTAATCTTTGTATAAGTTACATACATTTCTGCCAATGCTTCTTCTGCTTTAGCACCGTCTAGCTTAGCGATGGCCATAGTTAATTCAGATTTAGAAACAATATTTTTATCCGCTAATACTTTAGCGTTTTGTGCTTCTACTTCTGCTTTTCTAACCTCAGCTTTTGCTTTTAATAATTCTGCTTCGTACTCTCTTGGTCTGATAGTAAATAATAATTGACCAGCTTTTACTCTTTGACCTTCATCTACATTAATTGTTTCAATAAAGCCTTTTACTTTGGCTCTAATTTCTACATTCTGCACAGATTGAATTTCTGCTACATATTCTTTAGTAAATGAAGTATCTACTAATAAAGGGCTGGTAACAATAAATTTTTCGTCTGTTTCTTTTTTTTCTGTTTTTGAATGACAGGCCGCTAAACTCATTAAAGCCAGGATTCCAAATAACAATTTTGTTTGTTTCATAATAGTTAACATATGTATAGAAAAATAATTTACACAAGAATAAGTGGATTACTCATTACAGATAAGTAATAATCACTTTGAGAGGTTATACCCCTAAGAATAAATATTAAATGCGAAAAACACTCCAAAGAATATAGAGTGGTTTGCTGGAATGTTTTAATGGAGCACTTGTACTTTTTAAAGCAGCAATATCCGAATGTACTTTTACATAAGCCTGCTCTAAATTAGCCTGACAGAATAAGTCAGTTTGATAATCTTTGTTATCAGCCTCGGCTACTTCTTCATCATCTAAATCAATGATGATTGAATCGATACCAAAAGATTTAGTAGCAGGAAGCTTTTTAACTGGAGATTTAATGGCAAAATTATGGAATGTTCTCTCTTGTGCATTGTAAACCAACACATTAACAACCAATGGTTGTATAAATGCCAGTAACATTAAAAAGCCCAATAAGTACTTTTTCATAATTCAAACAAAGATACAACTTAAAGCTTTCCGTATAAAGCTCTTAATTTTTCGCGGGTCATAATTTTTTCCCAATCTTTTCCTAAGGCATTTTCCCAAAGTGGCTTCATGCCCAAAGAAACATTAATCATGGAATCAAACTGCTCTTCAGTTAAACCAGCACAGATGCCCTTTGGAATATCAATATTGTTCTTTTCTACCATGTATTTAAACTCTTTCACACCCGCTGGATAGTATTCTTCTAAGTGATTCATCACGATACAGTTACCTATTCCGTGTTTGGTTCCCAATAAATAACTTAAGCCATAGCTTACTGCATGTGCTACACCCACTTGACTATAAGCAATACTCATACCTCCAGCATAAGAAGCCATCATCAATTGATCGTCGCTTTCGTCAGACCATTCATTTTTTTCTACAAATACTTTTCTGCACAAATCCAATGCCTTCTCTCCGTACGACTTACTAAACTCATTTAAAAAAGTGCCTTCCAAACTTTCAATACAATGTATATAACAATCCATGCCCGTATAAAAACGTTGATTCGCTGGAGCGTCTTTGGTTAATTCTGGATCTAATACAATTTGGTCAAAAGGCGTGAAGTCAGAATTCATTCCCAATTTTCTGGTAGGACCAGTTAATACGGTTGTTCTACTTACTTCTGCACCTGTTCCACTTAATGTAGGGATACCTACTTTATATACACCAGCTTGTTTAACCAAATCCCATCCTTGATAATCTGCAGAAGAACCAGGATTGTTCATCATTAATCCAACTGCCTTCGCCAAGTCCATAGTTGAACCACCGCCTATTCCTATAATACCACTTACTTGTCCAAACTCGGCTTTTAAATCTGCAGCCAAAGCGTCTACTTGTTTTGTTTTAGGCTCATGTGTTACGTCTACAAAAACAATTTTATCTTTTCCTCTTAGTGGAACACGAGATGCCAATGGTTTTCCTTCAAAATAATGATCTACAAAAAAGATCATTGGATAATCACTCTTTCTTCTTGGAGCGATGATTTCATCTAATTGATTAAAACTTCCACGACCATATACCACATAGTCGACCATTTTAAAATTGCGGAACTGCATATACCTTAATTTATTGAGCTAATTTTTTTTGTAATTCTTCCAAAGATACGCCTTTTGTTTCTGGCACTTTTACCAAAATCCAAATTAATTGTATCGTCATCATTACTGCAAAGAAAACAAAGATAGGCCATGGATTTTCTTTGAATATGCCATACTCGCTATCTAAAAATACCGGAGTGATTAAAGTAATTAATGCAGCAAAAATCCAATGTATACTTGCTCCAAAAGCCTGTCCCTTTGCGCGTATTGGCGTAGGAAATATTTCAGAAATAAATACCCAAATCACGGCACCTTGCCCAATAGCATGTGCTGCTATAAATAATAATAAAAAGCTTAACATGAACGATGGTGCACTATGTGCCACAAATCCATAAGCCACCATGGATAAACTAATAATGTATCCGAAAGATCCAATAATTAATAAAGTTTTTCTTCCAATTCTGTCAATTAACCATAAACCTACAAAAGTAAACACCAGGTTCATCATACCCAAAGAGATGGAACTTAATAATGAATTATCTTTTGCAAAACCAGCTTCTTCTAAAATTCTTGGTGCATAGTATAATAAGAAATTGATTCCAGATGCTTGGTTAAAAAAAGCAATAAAGAATGCTAAGGAAATTATTTTGATATGATTTTTAGAAAACAAATTCGCTGCACCAAATGATTTTTCTTCTTCATTAGCTTTTTGAATTTCTTGAATAGTTTCTTCAACATTTTCTACACCAATGGTTTCCAATGTTTTTCTAGCGCCCGTTTCATCATTAGCCACTGATAATAACCATCTTGGACTTTCCGGTAAACCTAAAGTCATTATTGTATAAATAGCTGCTGGTATTAATAATACAGCCAACATAAAGCGCCAATCATTTTCTCCACCAAAGCCTGCTAAAAAATAATTAGATAAATAGGCTACCAAAATTCCAAACACAATATTGAATTGATACATGCCTACCAACTTACCTCTATTGTTTTTATTGGAGATTTCTGAAATATAGGTTGGTGCTGCAACAGAAGAAACACCAATGGCAATACCACCAATCAATCTAAAGAAAGAGAATGTATATGGGTCTTGTGCTAATGCAGAACCAATGGCAGAAGCCACAAACATGATCCCCAACCAGATTAATACTTTTTTACGACCAAACTTTTCTGTGGGTGCTCCAGCAAATACAGATCCTATAACAGTTCCCCACAATGCCATAGACATAATAAAGAATCCATGAAACAATGGAGTAGTGTGCCATAGTTCTTGAATAGGTTTATCTGCACCTGATATTACGACCATATCAAATCCAAAAATAAATCCAGCTAAAGCAGCTACTACGGTAGATTGAAATAATTTTCCTTTATTCATTGTGTTACTTGTTTAAAAGTTTTGCGGCTTTGATTAAATCTTCTGGGGTATCAATTTCAACACCCATATAATCAGTGATGGCCATTCTTATGCCAACGCCATTTTCTAAATATCTAAGGCATTCAATTTTTTCTGCTGCTTCTAAGGGAGACATAGGCCAATTAGTAAAATCAATTAATGCTTGTTTTTTAAAAGCATATACACCCACGTGTTCATAATAGGTTGGACTAACCGCAGCATCTCTTAAATAGGGGATAACACTTCTTGAAAAAAAGAGTGCATTCATTTTTTTATCTACCGCTACTTTCACATAATTAGGATCTGCAATAGAAGCGGGGTTTTCTAAAACCTGCATGAGTGATGCCACTTCTACATTTGGATCTTCAAAACAATCCAATACTTTTTCTAAGGGCGCTCTTTTTACAAAAGGCTCGTCTCCTTGAATGTTCACTACTATATCAATATCCAAATTTTCTATAGCTTCTGCGATTCGGTCACTTCCACTCTCATGTGTTTTAATACTCATGATCGCCTTGCCACCGTTACTCGTTATCTCTTGATAAATAATATCACTATCTGTAACTACATATACTTCATCAAAAAGCCCTGTGGCTTTTGCATTATCATAGGTATGTCTAATAACTGTTTTGTCTCCTAATTGTTGCATTAGTTTTGCTGGAAACCTTGTGGCAGCATAACGTGCAGGAATAAAAGCGCCAATAGTACTCATTAGTAATCTGATTTTATAGTCTTATCAAAAGGTGCTTTTAATTGATAAGCCAGCGATTCGTCTTTTGAATTATCTAATACATCTAGACCATACACAATTTCACTCATTGGAGTAAAATTATAAGTACCAAACAATCTATCCCAGAAAGAAAAAATGTTTCCATAATTACTATCTGTTTGTGGTCTAGTGATATGATGATGTATGCGATGCATATTAGGCGATACAATGATGTAGCCAAAACTTTGATCAAACCATTTTGGTATTTTGATATTGGCGTGATTAAATTGTGTTAACACCACACTTAAACTTTGATACAACATCACCATCCACATAGGTGTTCCTAAAACCAAAACAGCAATAATTGCAAATACCGCTCTTACCACTGATTCACCTGGATGATGTCTATTACCTGTTGTGGTGTCTACATGCGTATCTGCATGATGCACCATATGAAACTTCCACAAAAATTTTACTTTATGTTCTATTAGGTGCACCAAATAAGCGCCAATTAAATCTAATAGCAATAAACCTGCGATTGCTTCAAGAATAGGTGAAAGTGCAACAATATGTAATAAACCAAATTGATTCGCTACCGCCCAATCACTTGCTTTAACCATAATTAATGCAAATCCAAAATTGATTACAATGGTGGTAAAAGTGAAAAATAAATTAATACCCGCGTGTTTGGCTTTATTGTATTTAAAATTAAAAAGAGGCGCTGCTATTTCTATCAACCAAAAAAAGGTAATTCCTCCCGCTAAAAGCAAAGCACGATGTGCACTAGGAATGGTTTCAAAATAGGTTTTGATGGTTTCAAACATATCGTTGGGTTTGTATTGTAAATCTAAATAAAAACCCCGATGTTTTTACTTACATCGGGGCAGATTATCAATTATTTAGTGCTTGATTAACTGTTTAACATCAATGGCATTACCAGCATTAACAAATCTTCTCCAGCAGCTTGCTCAGAAGGCTTAATTAAACCTGCTTTGCTAGGTGTAGATAATTCAATAAACACTTCGTCTGTGTCTGCTGCACTTAACATTTCAATTAAGAATTTTGCATTGAAAGCAATTTGAATGTCTTCACCTTGGTACTCACAACTCATACGCTCATTACCTTCAAAACTAAAGTCAATATCTTGAGCAGCCATTTGTAATTCGTTACCCGTAATATTTAAAGCAACTTGATTAGTGCTCTTGTTACTGAATACGTTTACACGACGCAATGCATTTTGAAAATCGTGTTTGTTCACTGTTAATCTATAAGGATTATCAGCAGGTATAACTACTTTATAATCTGGGAATCTTGCATCAATTAATCTACAAATTAATTGCGTTGAACCATGATCCACAAATAAGTGATTATTATTATAACTAATAGTGATGCTATCATCATTATCAGGTAAAGCATTCTTTAATAAATTCAAAGGCTTCTTAGGAACAATGAAAGAGGCGTTTTGAGTTGCTTTTGCATCTAGTCTTTTATAACGCACTAAACGATGTGCATCTGTTGCAACAAACTGAACGCTTTCTTTTGATAATTCAAAAAACACACCTGTCATTGCTGGTCTTAAATCGTCACCACTTACAGCAAATAATGTTTTATTGATCGCGGTTAATAAACCTGTGCTAGTCATCTTAAAGCCTGTGGTATCGTCTGCTGTAGGCTCTTTGGGGAAATTATCTGGATTCTCTCCCATTACTTTATACTTTCCATTATCGCTAGTAATTTCTACTGCGTAATTTTTATCGATATTAAAAGTTAATGGTTGATCAGCGATATTTTTTAAAGAATCAATTAAGATTTTAGCTGGAATACAAACTCTTCCATTTGCCTTACTCTCTACTTCCATTTGAACACGCATTACCGTTTCCAAATCCGTTGCGATGATATTTAATTTTTTATCTTCTATTTCGAATAAAAAATCTTCCAAAATAGGTAATACTGTATTGGAATTAATAACACCTGAAATTTGTTGCAAGTGTTTTAAAAGTGAAGAAGAAGAAACGATAAATTTCATGCGATCTAATTTTATAAATATGAAGACGAAACTAATGCAATTTGTTAAGATTAAAAAGCTATTTTAGCAAGACTTATCTACATTTTTAATGGAAAAAAAGCGACTCGGAAAAGACCAGGCAATCCTTAGCATTAAAAGGTTTTGCGCTTATCAAGAAAGGGCTCAACAGGAGGTCCGAGATAAGTTATATGAATACGGGATGAGTAAAGACCAGGTGGAAGAAATACTGTCTGATTTGATCTCTGAAAACTTTTTAAACGAAGAAAGATTTGCTATGCAGTTTGCGGGTGGTCATTTCAGAATCAAAGGATGGGGTAAAGTAAAAATTAACCATGCTTTAAAGCAAAAAAGGGTGAGTGCCTATAATATCAAAAAGGCTTTACAATCCATCGACCAGGATGCCTATGAAAAAACCCTAGAAAGCTTGGCTACCAAAAAATGGAATAGCCTCAAGGGAGAAAGAGGACTTTCCAAAATGGCCAAGACCCAGGCATTTTTATACCAAAGGGGTTTTGAACCGCAGTTAATTCAGCCCGTTTTACAAAAACTGAACAAGAAGATTTAATGTATCTTTATTAAGAAGGAAAAATCATCATTTTGTCTACACTCAACCTTACCATCATTCAGACCCAATTATACTGGGAAGACAAAGAGGCCAACTTGGATATGCTTTCTCAAAAAATTAAAAGCATTACCGAGTATACAGAAGTTATCGTTTTGCCAGAAATGTTCAATACCGGATTTAGCATGCAGCCCGAGAAGTTTGCTGAAACCATGGAGGGTCCGAGTATTGATTGGATGAGAAGACTGGCAGAAGAAAAAAGAGCCATACTTACTGGTTCACTTATTATAGTGGAAGGTGGTAAATATTATAATAGATTGGTTTGGATGCTTCCTAATGGACAAATGGGTTATTACAACAAAAGACATCTGTTTGCCTTTGCAGGAGAAGACCAACATTATACACCTGGAAACAAAAGATTAATTGCAAGTGTGAAGGGATGGAAAATTAATTTACAAATTTGTTATGATTTGCGTTTTCCTGTTTGGGCTCGTCAACAAATAACCAATGAGGTAGAGAAAGAATATGATCTGTTATTGTATGTTGCCAATTGGCCAGCGAAAAGAAGCCATGCATGGAAAACCTTATTAACTGCAAGGGCTATAGAAAACCAATGTTTTACTATTGGTGTAAATAGGGTTGGTCTTGATGGGAATAATATCACACATAGCGGAGACTCAATGGTAGTGGGACCTCTAGGAGAAGTACTATATCACTGCGCCGAGGAGGAAGATATATTTCATATACAATTACAAAAAGAAGAAATTGAACAAACCAGAACACAATTTCCTTTTTGGAAGGACGCTGATTTCTTTGTGATACAATAATTTTTTTCGAAGCTTTAATTAATATTATGACTCAAGTTATTTCTGCACAAGAATTGTTTACAGGAACTAGTTGGATTTCCGAAGCAGTAATTGAAATTACGAATGGAAAAATTAGTGCTATAAAAAAAGAAGGCTATGATCACAAAGCTGCTTTTCCTTTAGTGGTTCCTGCATTAATTGATTTACAGATTTATGGTGCGGGTGGAAAATTATTGTCTGAATTTCCAGAAGCAAATACTATTCAATTAATTTATGAGTACTGCGTTGCGGGTGGTGCAGCTTATTTTCAACCAACCATTGCTTCTCAAAGCAATGATATTATTATGGCTGCTATTAAGGCGGTGAAAGAATATAAACACGGCGGAGGAAAGGGTTGTATGGGTTTACATATAGAGGGTCCTTGGATTAATCCCATTAAAAAGGGAGCACATAACGAAGCGGTGATTCACTCTCCCAGTTTGGAAGAAGTAAAATCCATTTTAGATTTTGGTGCAGATGATATTGGAATGATTACTGTTGCGCCAGAAGTATGTTCTAAAGAAATTATTGATTTAATTCAATCCAAGGGTATTGTAGTTTCTGCGGGTCATACTAATGCGGACTATGCAACAGCGAATACTTTTTTTGATAATGGTATTAAAGTAGCTACACATTTATATAATGCCATGAGTGCTTTACAACATAGAGCACCCGGAGTGGTTGGTGCTTTGTTTAATCACCCAAGAGCCATGTGTAGTTTAGTGGTCGATGGATACCATGTTGATTTCTCTGCTATTCAAATTGCTAAAAAAATAATGGGAGATAGATTGTTTTGTATCACTGATGCAGTGACTACTACTAGTTCTGGTTTTTATCAACATCAATTAGTGGGAGATAAATATGAATCTGCTGGAACCCTTAGTGGATCTGCATTAACGCAATTAAAATCAGTAAACAATTTAGTGGAACAGGCTGGTATTGATGTGGGGGAAGCAATTAAAATGTGTTCTTTGTATCCAGCACAAGTAATGCAACAGAAAGGTATTAGTGGAAAAATTGAAGTAAATGAAAATGCCGATCTACTTTGTTTATCAGCAGATCGACAATTACTAAAAATGTATATAGCCTAGCTAAATGCGTTCCACCCCTGTGCAGTAATATTATGTGTACTGCCGCCCTTGGTAATTAATTTAGTTCCCTTTTCTTTATCACACATATAGCCAATCACACTAATTTCTTCTTGAAGGGTGATTTTATCATAGTCGGATTGCTTCATGGTAAAGATTAATTCGTAATCTTCTCCACCATTCAATGCACATACAGTTGCATCTAAACCAAATTTAAATGCAGCTGCTTTGGTGGCTTCGTGTAAAGGAATTTTATCTTCATAAATTCTGCAACCTAATTCACCTTGTTTACACAAGTGCAATACCTCACTACTTAATCCATCGCTAATATCCATCATGGCCGTGGGTTTCACGTCCATTTGTTCTAATAATTCAATGATATCTTTTCTTGCGTCTGGTTTTAATAATCTTCCTACGATATAATCTTCGTTTTCTAAATTAGGTTGCACTTGTGGATTTTCTAAAAATATTTTTTTCTCCCTTTCCATTAAAGTCAATCCTAAAAACGCTGCACCTAAATCTCCAGAAACACAAATCAAATCTCCAGACTCTGCAGTACTTCTTTTAATAAATTTATCAGGAGCTACTTCACCTATTGCAGTAACCGAAATAACTAAACCCTTTTGTGAAGAACAGGTATCACCCCCCACCAAGTCCACTCCGTATTTTTCGCAAGCAATTTGAACACCCAAATAAAACTCTTCCAATGCTTCTACGCTGAATCTATTGCTAAAACCTATGCCAATAGTGATTTGTGTAGGGGTTGCGTTCATTGCATAGATATCACTTAGGTTCACTACAACCGATTTATAACCCAAATGTTTTAAAGGTGTATACATTAAATCAAAATGCACGCCTTCCAATAACATATCGGTGGTGATGACAGTTTGTTTTCCAAAATGATCTATCACTGCTGCATCGTCTCCAATAGATAAAACAGTTGACGCATTTTGTATTTCAAAATTTTTTGTCAAATGATCTATCAAACCAAATTCTCCTAAGTTTTCTATTTCAGTTCTCTCTTCAGACATTGTATTCTTTTTGTTTTTTTATAAATCTCCCCCGTTCATTAAGTTTTGTAAAGCAGTATGAATTTTTCCATTAGTTGCTATAATACCCGGCTGGTAAGGGTTGTAGGTGTTGCCTTTTAAATCTGTTACCTTGCCTCCCGCTTCTTCTACAATCAAAAATCCTGCAGCGCTATCCCATGCTTGTAATTTATGTTCGTAAAATCCATCAAATCTTCCTGCAGCCGTCCAACATAAATCCAATGCTGCACTTCCTAATCTTCTAACTGGAACAGCTTTGCGAATTAGTTTTTCAAATATTTGTAAAGGACCATTAGGGGAATCTAAATATTGATAAGGAAAACCTGTTACCAAACAACTCTTCAATAAATTATCTTCATCACTCACACTAATTTTTTGATCGTTCAATGTGGCTCCCTTTCCTTTCTCTGCAAAAAAGAATTCTTTCATGAATGGATTATACACCGCACCCATAATCATTACTCCGTCCTTTTCAACACCAATGCTTACACAACAAAGAGGTATGCCATTGGCAAAATTAATGGTGCCATCAATGGGATCAATAATCCATTTATAATTGGAATCTTGTTTGATCTCTCCTGTTTCTTCACTTAATATAAAATGATCTGGATGTTTTTCTTGAATCACTTTAAAAATGGCTTTTTCTGATGCATGATCTGCTTCTGTTACCAAATCATTCAAACTGCCCTTGCTTTGTACTGTAAAAGTTCCGTTAAAAAATTTTTGTAGCTCTTTGGAGCCCGCTTCTATTGCCTCGAATAAAGTATTTTTAATCATAAGACAAAAGTAACTTCGTTTGGTGGAATAACATTCCTATTTTTGCGATAGATGCCATTATTTGAGATTAACTTACCAAAATCGATTACGCAAGCTTTGGGAATTCCTCCAAGAAGTCCCAAAAGATCACAGGTGCGCGTACTTAAAAAGTTGCTAAGAAAGGCTCGTTACACCGCTTTTGGTCAACAATTTGGATTTGAACAAATTTTACAAAGAAGGGGTGTTCCAAAACGTTTTCAAGAATCTGTTCCAGTATATAATTACAATAAAATTTATGCTGAGTGGTGGCATAAAACTCTAGAAGGTCAAGAAGATATCTGTTGGCCCGGTAAGATTAAATATTTTGCACTAAGCAGTGGTACCAGTGAGGCCGCTAGTAAGTATATTCCTGTTACCAATGATCTTTTGAGAGGCAATAAGATTATTATGATCAAGCAATTGATCAGCCTATTCAACTATGAAGGGGTTCCGCTTTCTGCTATTGGCAGAGGTTGGTTAACCTTGGGTGGTAGTACCGATTTACAAAAGGGTCCGGGTTACTATGCGGGTGACCTTAGTGGCATTACTGCTAAAAAAGCACCGTTCTGGTTTCAGCCGTTTTATAAACCAGGTAAGAAAATAGCTAAAGAAAGAGATTGGAATAAAAAACTAAAAGAGATTGTAGAAAAAGCACCTAATTGGGACATTAGTTTCATCATCGGAGTGCCCGCATGGATACAAATGTGTTTAGAAATGGTGATCGAAAGATACCAGTTAAATAATATTCATGAGATTTGGCCCAACCTTACTTTTTTTGTGCACGGTGGAGTAAGTTTTGAACCCTATAAAATTGGATTTGAAAAATTATTAGGCAAACCTATTACCTATGTAGAAACTTATTTAGCCAGCGAGGGCTTTTTAGCATGGCAGGATAAACAAGGAGCGAGGGGTATGCGCTTGTCTTATAACCAACATATCTTTTTTGAATTTGTACCATTTGATGATACCAATTTTGATAACAATGGAGATATGATTGAGAAGCCCGAAACGCTGATGATTCATGAAGTAGAAGAGGGAAAAGATTATGCTGTTTTAATTAGTACTGCAGCCGGTGCTTGGAGGTATTTAATTGGAGACACCGTACGTTTTATTGATAAAGAGAATGCAGAGATTATTATTACTGGAAGAACAAAACACTTTTTAAGTTTGGTGGGTGAGCACTTAAGTGTTGATAATATGAATAAAGCAGTTCAACTGGTGAGTGAGGAAATGAATATCTCTATTCCCGAGTATTGTGTAACGGGCGAACCAGTTGGAACATTTTTTGGACACCATTGGTATATTGCTTGTGATCAAAATATTGATCCGGTTTTACTTGCAAAAAACATTGACGAAAAGTTATGTGTGCTAAATGATGATTATGCTATTGAAAGAAAATCAGCATTAAAAGAAGTTAAACTAACCATCCTTAAAGAAAATACTTTTTTATCCTTTATGCAAAGCAAGGGTAAGGTGGGTGGTCAACATAAATTTCCAAGAGTCATTAAGGGCGATTTATTAAAAGATTGGAAGGCCTTTATTTTAAATCAATAATATGTTTGCCCCCATTTTAAAAGGCTTATTACTTGGCCTTATTTTAAGTATTTCTATTGGTCCGGTAATTTTTGCAATTATCAAACAGAGCTTAACTAATGGCAAGCCCGCAGGATATGCTTTTGTAGCAGGGGTTTCGGCAAGTGATATTAGTTTGTTATTGGTTTGTAATTTATTTGCCAGTTTATTTACCCTGGTTTTAGAACATAAAGCCACTATTGCCCTATTTGGTGCTGGCTTTTTATTGGTAACTGGTTTGTATACTTTGTTTTTTAAAAAGATTGTGATAGAGAATGGAGATGAGTCTGTGGATTTGGTGACCAATAAAAGAGATTTAGTCAAAAGCTTTTTTTCGGGTTATCTAATGAATACTTTAAACCCAAGTGTATTCTTATTCTGGTTTGCATGGACTGCTGCTATTGGAGCTACTGCCGAAGACAGTAACAATCCTATTAGTTATAAATTAATTGTTTTTGGTACCTGCTTAAGTTTTGTATTGGTATCCGATTTATTAAAAGTGGTTTTAGCCGGCGCCCTAAGACCCAAGCTCACTGAGAAAAGTTTGATTTGGATTAATCGCGCCTCTGCGATTATTATTTTAACATTTAGTGCAGCATTATTTTATAGCGCTATTCGTTATTATTAAGTAATTTGCTAGGGTGAAAAAAATACTACTACTTCAATCCGTTCTTCTTTTAACTTGTTTAACCATTTTTGCACAATCTGATCGTGTATTGGTGTTAAAGGATAGAAATATTGTTGTCAAGAATTTTACCGTTGGGAATTATATCAATTTTGAATTTAGTAATAGCCAATGGATCACTGGCTATATTTCAAGAATTAAAGCAGATAGTATTGATGTGAAGCAATTTGCATTACAACCAACACTTACAGTTTGGGGTACTAAAGATTTTGATACCATTAAATTGGGCACACTAATCTTAGGCATTGACGAAATAAAAGCTTTTGCCAAAGAATCTAACCAATATACTAGTGTATTTAATAATGGTGCACTTTTACAAACAGGCGGAGCGGGTTATGTTGTTTTGAATATGGTTAATTCAATTATTCGCAAAGATCCTGTTTTTGATTCAAGTAATTTACCGAAGATAGGGGCTGGTATTGGTGCATGGATTTTGGGTAAAATTCAAGCTAAGAAAAATCCAAATTACCGACCCATTGGAAAAAGATATAGCGTAGCCATTATATAATTCTGCCGTGTTTAAAAAAATCAAGAAAATTTTATTGTATCTATTCATAAGCTCATTGGCTTATGTAATAATTATAAAATTTGTTAATCCTCCCATTACCATTACACAATTGACTAACGCTTTTGGCCTTGGTCTTAAGCGAGATTATGTTTCTTGGGAAGACATGTCTTATAATATTAAATTAGCGGCTATTGCAAGTGAGGACCAGGTTTTTCCAGATCATATTGGTTTTGATTTTGACGCAATGGAAAAAAGCTTGAGGCCAAAAAAGAAAAAGAAAAAATCAAGAATACCTTTGGGTGGCGGTGCTAGCACCATTACGCAACAAACCGCTAAAAATGTTTTTTTATGGCAGGGTGGTAGATATGATAAATACATTAGAAAGATCCCTGAATTTTATTTTACTTTTTTAATTGAAATGGTTTGGGGTAAAAAAAGAATCTTAGAAGTTTATTTAAACGTAATTGAAACGGGTCCTGGTTGTTTTGGTGTAGAAGCGGCTGCACAACATTTTTTTCATAAATCTGCTAAAAAATTAACTCGCGCAGAAGCGGCAATGATTGTGGCTGGATTTCCTAATCCAAAAAAATTCACCGCTGTTCCAATGAGTAGAAGAGTAGCTTGGCGCTATCCTCAAATTTTAAGAGAGATGAATAATTTAGAAGACGATGAAGATATTCAAGCGCTTTTAAAAAAATAATTTTCTAAAAAATCTTAAGAAGCTTAATTATTGATTACAATATTGATCAATCAAGTTCATTGCATTCTTTGTTCTTGCTTCTCCTGTTCCCGAAACAACACCCCAGGGTGTTTCTTGATTCATTAGTAATTCTTTGTATAGAGCAAACAATTCTTTTCTTGGTTGTTCGTCAGGATATTCACGCATTTCATCTGGAGCCCAAGGTAGGTCTATATCACAAAGCAAATACAAATCGTATTTTCTTTTACTAATCTCTTCTAATATAAATGGATGGCAATTATTAAAAACATATTCGCACCACACTTTCATCACATACATATCTGTATCAATAATTAAATGTGTTTTATTTTCTTGAATCGCTTTTTCTGTCGCCTTTTCTTCGTTCGTTATCTGACCTTTTGCAATAGTTAGTAGGTTCTCAAAATTATAGTCGGTTCCATTCTTTGAAAGATATTCTCTTGCATACTCTTCACACCATATAGTATTATACGCATTGGATAATGCTGCACAAAGCGTTGATTTGCCAGTAGACTCTGGACCAATGACCACGATTTTTTTAAGCTTGTTCATTAATTGGTTTTGATTTCTTTAGCTTTTTGTTGCCAACTGATCAAGCCAGCAATCGCTAAAATTAATAAAACAATAAACTGAACGCTGGTAAAAGCATAACCTTTTATAAAGTAAAGAGGTATAGAGGCGATATTGGTTAATATCCACCATATCCAGCTCTCTACTTTCTTTTTAGCCATTAACCACATACCCGTATAGGCTGTAGCACTAGCAAATGCATCTGCCCAAGGAATAGCTTCTGGAGCAAATGCGGTTTTTGCATAAGTCAATAATAAATAGATGGTGGTATAAATTACTCCAAAAAACAAGAGATGTTGTGCCCACTCTTTTTTACTGCTGTGGGTGATTTGTAAAACAAATGTGGTTTGATCTTCTGTTTTTCTAGTCCAAAGATACCAGCCATATATACTCATAATAGTATAATACAAATTCACGCTTGCCTCTCCTAGCAAATGTCCCTTGAAGCTTAAATAAATATATAGGGTAGTATTGATTAGTCCGGTTGGATAAACTAAGATATTTTCTTTTCTGCTATACCAAACCGATACAATTCCCATGATAACCGCAATCGCTTCGATGGGGGTGGTTTGTATTAATCCGTTATATATTGATTGTAATAAATCGCTCATTGTTTGTTTTGAAAGATAAAGATACTTATTTGGCCGCTTTCATTTTTTCTAATTGCGCTTCTAATCGGAACATCTCATCTCTTAGTTTGGCTGCTTCCATAAAATCTTGTGCCTTTGCAAATTTTTCCATTTGTTTTTTGGTTTGCATAATCGCTTTTTCTGTTTGTGGAATAGTGGCATAATCTGTTTGATCCTCGGCGGCCATATTTAAACCATCAGTAGTTCGAATATTCATATTATTTAAATCAAACCCTTTGATGTCTAGTACTGCGGTTTGTGCCATTACTTGTTCTATACTCTTCACCACGGTTGTTGGTGTAATATTATGCTCGGTATTATATTTAATTTGCTTTGCTCTTCTTCTTTCTGTTTCATCCATCGTCCTTTGCATACTCTTGGTAATTTGATCTGCATAAAAAATTACCTTACCGTTTGCGTTTCTTGCAGCACGACCTGCGGTTTGAGTTAATGATTTTTCATTTCTTAAAAAACCCTCTTTGTCTGCATCTAAAACCGCTACCAGTGTGACTTCTGGAAGATCTAATCCTTCTCTTAATAAGTTAACCCCCACCAATACATCTATCTCTCCTAATCTTAACTCTCTTAAAATTTCAACGCGCTCTAGTGCATCAATATCACTATGAATATATTTCGATTTAATTTGAATGTTCTTTAAATAGCGATCCATCTCTTCTGCCATTTTTTTAGTAAGTGTGGTTACTAAAATTCTTCCACCTTGTTCAATCTGCAAACTAATTTCATCTAATAAATCATCAATTTGATTTTTGGTGGGTCTTACTTCGATAGGCGGATCTAATAATCCAGTAGGTCTAACAACCTGTTCAACAATTAGACCATCTGTTTTTTCTAATTCATATTCGCCCGGTGTAGCACTTACAAAAATTGTTTGTCCTATAATTCTTTCGAATTCATTAAAATTCAGGGGTCTATTGTCCATAGCACTTGGTAACCTAAATCCAAATTCCACCAAATTCATTTTTCTACTTCTATCACCCCCATACATTCCTGAAATTTGTGGAATGGTTACATGGCTTTCATCAATTACGCAAATAAAATCTTTTGGGAAATAATCCAATAAACAGAAGGGTCTTGTACCTGGTTTTCTTCTATCAAAAAATCTAGAATAATTTTCAATACCAGTACAATACCCAAGCTCTCTAATCATTTCAATATCATATTCTACCCGCTCTTTAATTCTTTGTGCCTCAATTGGTCTTCCAATTTTTTTAAAATATTCTACTTGTGCACGCATCTCATCTTGAATCTCATATATAATTTCTTGCAACATTTCTTTGGGAGCTAAATATAAATTAGCTGGAAATATTACTGCGTTCTCCATTCGCTCTATTCTTTTACCAGACTCAATTTCAATACTCTCAATGGTTTCTATTTCGTCACCAAAAAAAGTAATTCTATATCCATAGTCTACATAAGGAAGATTAATATCTACTGTATCTCCTTTTACTCTAAAGGAAGCGCGATCAAATTCTGTTTCTGTTCTATGGTATAAACTATTCACCAATGCATGAAGAAAAGCCTGTCTTGAAAAAGTCATACCTGCTTCAATTCTTATAATACCATTTTCATATTCGGTTGGATTACCCATACCATAAATACAGCTCACACTAGCAACAATGATTATATCTCTTCTTCCGCTTAATAATTGTGCGGTTGCTTGTAATCGAAGTTTATCCAACTCTTCATTAATACTTAAGTCTTTTTCGATATATACACCTGAAGTGGGTAAATAAGCTTCTGGTTGGTAATAATCATAGTAAGAAACAAAATAACCCACGGCGTTGTCGGGAAAGAATTGCTTAAACTCTCCATACAATTGTGCCACCAGGGTTTTATTATGTGTTAATACTAGGGTTGGTCTTTGTACATTTTGAATAAGGTTCGCAATAGTAAAGGTCTTACCCGAGCCGGTTACCCCTAATAGGGTTTGGCAGGGATCTCCATTCAAAACACCCTCAGTAAGCTGCGCAATAGCAGTGGGCTGGTCTCCTGAAGGTGTATAATTAGAATGAATCTTGAAAGGCATTATACTTTTCTATTTAAATACTGTGTATAATTAGGAAGCTCATAGGAATACTCTTCCTGCATAAATCTGGATGTCATTAAAAAGTCTGCGGTGGTTCTATCACAGGCCATCGGAAGGTTCCAAGCAACCGCTAATCTTAATAAAGCTTTTACATCACTATCGTGGGGTTGGGCTTCCATTGGGTCAAAAAAGAAAAATATAACATCAATATCTCCTGTTGCGATCATGGCGCCAATTTGTTGATCACCACCCAACGGACCGCTTAATAATTTAACCACCGGTTGATCCAACGCTTCTTCAATTAATTTTCCAGTAGTTCCTGTTGCTACTAAAGAGTGTTTAGATAATTCTTTTTTATTATGAACCGCCCATTCGATTAAATCTTTCTTTTTATTATCATGTGCAATTAGGGCGATTTTTTTTCTTTTTTCTAAAACGCGAATATTGTTACTCATTTTATTGATTTTAAGAGATACTATTTTTGCTTAATAATGGTAAGGCAATTAAGATAATTAATATTGTTGGTAAACTAAGATTGAATTGAAGTAAAATCAGCAATAAAAGAAATAAAAAAATTGGATAGGTAAACAACAACACACTAAATAAGACAGAGTCATAAAATACCGATCCCTTTGTTTTATTTTCTACAAAATTATGAATTAATGAATAATAGGGTTTGTGAAAAAAGTACCAGAAATTTTTATGAATAACCGTTTTTTGAGTTGGAATAAGAATATTGTCATTTAATACTTGACAAACTTGATTATTAAAAGCAACACGATGGTGTGCATTTTCTATTTTTTGATCAAATAAAAATTCTGTGATAATGATATTTACTTTTTTTCCAATGCCTTTAAAATTATTATATGCTATTCCTGCAATATGAATAATAGGAAAGATGTTTTTATGATGAAGCCCTTCTAATATTCTAGCAGTTCCTTTTTTAAAGGGTTGTAATTGATGATTATTTACACAAACACCTTCTATAAATATTAATACCGACTCACCTTCTGAAATTAATTGTATTGATTTTCTTATTGCATAATCGTTTAAATGTAAAAACTCTTTTCCTTCCCTTAATCTATAAACAGGAATCATATTTAAAGCGTTTAATAAATACCTATATACTCTTTTTTCAAACACATCACCCCTTGCTAAGAAAAAAACCCTTCTATTATAATAAGCCCCAATAATAATTGCGTCTAAAAAAGAATTAGGGTGGTTCGCTATAATAAATAAAGGACCCTTTGTATCTAAAAGATGTTTGTTTTTTACATGGACTTCTTTACAAAAAATAGAAAGTGCCAGCCTAATAAAGAATTTTAAAATATAGATCAACCTTTTTTGTATAAATATAAAAAAACCGCACCAATTATGATGCGGTTGTACTTACTAACTAACTAAAAACCCAAACAAAATTCTTTAAGATTTAGCTTCTTCAACAGCTGTAGCTATTTTAGCTCTGATTTTTGCTTCTATTTCATTAGCCATTTCAGGATTGTCGTGTAAAAGTTGTTTTACTGTTTCTCTTCCTTGTCCTAATTTATTAGAGTCATAACTAAACCAAGATCCACTCTTTTGAATAATATCTAATTCTACACCCATATCGATAATTTCACCAATCTTACTAATACCTTCTCCGAAAATAATTTCAAATTCTGCTGCTCTAAATGGAGGAGCCACTTTATTTTTAACCACTTTCACCTTCACTCTATTTCCTATCGCTTCATCACCATCTTTAATCTGAGTCATTCTTCTAATATCTAATCTTACAGATGCATAAAATTTAAGTGCATTACCACCTGTTGTTGTTTCTGGGTTACCAAACATAACACCAATTTTTTCTCTTAATTGGTTGATGAAAATACAGATAGTGCCTGTTTTATTGATTGTTGCAGTTAATTTTCTTAAAGCTTGAGACATTAATCTTGCGTGTAATCCCATTTTAGAATCACCCATTTCTCCTTCTAATTCACTCTTTGGTACTAATGCTGCAACAGAGTCAATAACTAATACATCTACTGCACCTGATAATATTAATCTATCAGCAATTTCTAAAGCTTGCTCACCATAATCTGGTTGAGAGATTAATAAACTATCTACATCCACACCTAATTTTTTTGCATATGCACTATCAAATGCATGTTCAGCATCTATAATTGCACAGATACCACCTTTCTTTTGTGCTTCTGCAATGGCATGTATAGCAACCGTTGTTTTACCAGAAGATTCTGGTCCATATATTTCAATAATTCTTCCCTTTGGTAGACCACCAATTCCTAACGCAGTGTCTAAGCCAATTGATCCAGTTGAAATTACTTCTTGTGGTTCTTGGCTTCTTTCATTCATCATCATTACACTTCCTTTACCATAATCTTTATCGATTTTATCCATGGTTAATTTCAGTGCCTTTAGTTTTTCTGCGTTACTCATAGTTTGTCGTTTTATTAGTTTCTTGTATAATTTATGTGAAGGTATGGATAAATTGTTAATAAACTAAAATATTTAGTAAAATTTTACTAATTAGATTAGTTAATATGGTTAAAAAAGGTCTTTATTTTATATAATTTATTGATTTTCAATTATTTAATTTTTAGTATTTATTTTAGTAATTTTTTTATTTTGCTAAATTATAGAAGGATTTTTATTTAAAATTGGGTATTTATACCCTGTTTTTGATAGAATTTAAAAGTAGTTGAATTTATTAGAGAAAACAATTTTGTCTCTTTTTGATCATTGTGGATTTCTATTGTAGTATTCTTAAATAATACATTTATATAAACAAACTAATATTATTACCCCTGTTAATATCTTAATATCTTATTTATTCACAATTCTTTTTTTAAAATCTATTAGTTATTTACAATTTTCTGTTATCTCTAAGATCTAATAGGAATAAGGATTTGATTGATTTATATTAAAACAGATTTTATAACTAATTTGTTTAGTAATTTAATAGTAAACAGATTATTCACTGTTAATTAACGGTACTAATTCGGTTCATTTTTACCCAGAATGAGTATTTTTTAAAATGTGAGTCAAACTTATTCTTTTTAAATCCACATTTTTTAACACCAAAACCGGGGTTATCAACGATTTTTTAATTTATCCACTGACTCCTTGTGTATTTTAAAATACGTCAACGAATAACAAATACTAAATAGAATACATTAAATTTGCCATCCTATAATTATAGTATATGTCAATTATTCAGAACATTAGAGAAAGAGGAACTTGGATCATTTTTGGAATTATTGCTATTGCATTAATAGCTTTTATATTACAAGATGGTATTGGTAGAAATAAAAGCAGAGGTAATATTTCTACAATTGCAACGGTAAATGGAGACCCAATTGATAAATTAGCTTTTGATGAGAAAGTTGATTTACAGGTTCAAAATTATGCATCACAAGGTGTTAAAAGAGAACAAGTAATTGGATACCAATTTAATCAAGAAGTTGACGCTTTATTATATAAGCAAGAAATTGCTAAGTTGGGTTTAATAGTAGGTACAAAAGAAATCTCAGATGTTTTATTTGGAAACGAATCTCCATTTAAAAATGAATTTACAGATAGAACTACTGGTGAGTTTAAAGTGAATGATGCGAAGAACGCTATTGCTCAATTAAAAAAGAGTAAGAATGTTGAGCAAATTAAACAATTAGAAAAATTTTATATAGAACCTTCTATTGAAAATAGAGTTAGAAGTAAATACCAGTCTTTATTAATTAAGGGAATCCAATTACCAAAATGGTTGGCAGATAAATCTATTGCTGAAGCAAATAGTATCGCTAGTATTTCATATGTTGGTGTTTCTTATAATAGTGTATCTGATAGTGCTGTTAAAGTTAGCAACGATGATATCGCTGCTTATATTAAAGATCATGCACCAGCTTATCAAAATGAAGAAGCTTCTAGAAGCATTAGTTATGTGGGATTTAGTGCAGCTCCTTCTACAGCAGACTCGGTTGCAATTTTAAATCAATTGATTGCTTTTAAAGATGAATTTAAAACAACTACGAACGAAGCATCTTTTTTGAACAAAGCCGGAACAGATATCCCTTATTATAATTCATTTGTAAGCAAGAAAACATTACAAATCCCTAATAAAGATTCAGTATTAGCGGTTGGTGTTGGAAACACATTCGGTCCATATATTGATGGCAAAAACTTTACCATTGCTAAAGTGGTAGGGGTTAAATCTTGGCCAGACAGCGCAAGCGTTAGACATATCTTAATTGCTACAGTTAATCCACAAAATGGCCAACAGGTTAGAGATGACAGCACTGCAAAGAAGTTAATTGATAGTATTAAAAATGCGATTGCTGGTGGTGCAAGTTTTGAATCAATGGTTGAGAAATATTCTGATGATGGTGGATCTAAGGCTACTGGTGGTAAATATGAAATGTTCCCACAAGCACAAATGGCTCCAGCGTTCAACGACTTTTCTTTCGATAATACTGTTGGTACTAAGGGCGTAGTAAAAACCGAATTTGGATACCATTTCATAGAAGTGCTTAAACAAACCCCAAGGGGTCCGGCTTATAAAATAGCTTATTTATCTAAGGCGGTTTTACCAAGCAACGAAACATTAAATACAGCAGCTACTGCAGCGGCTCAGTTTGCATCTAATGCAAAAGATCCTAAAGCATTTACTGCAGCTGCAGTAAAAGAGAAAAAAGAAGTTTTCCCTGCTGCTAATATTAAAGCGAATGATAATGAAATCCCTGGAATTGGTGAATCTAGAACATTAGTTCGTTGGGTTTTTGAAAATGATATTAATGATGTATCTGAACCATTTGAAGTGGGAGATAATTATATAGTAGCGTTAATCAATGCTGAAGAAAAGAAAGGATTAATGAGTGTTGAAACCGCAAAACCAACAGTAGAAAATATTATCAAGGACCAGAAAAAAGCAGAAATTATCAAGAAGACCTTCAAGGGTAACAGTTTAGATGCTTATGCTGCAGCTGGAAAAGTTTCTATAGCAAGAGCTGATAGTATCAATTTTAATTACTCCATGGTTCCTGGTTTAGGTAACGAGCCTAAAATCGTAGGGGCTGCTTTCAATAAATCTTTATTGAATAAAGTAAGTGACCCTTTTGCTGGTAATTCTGGAGTTTTTGTAATTTCTGTAAATAATATTGGAGCTGTTCAATCTCAACAAGATCCTACATTGTTTAAAGATGAATTATTAAACAGAACCAGATCTATATTCTTTAGATCTTCAGTTGGTTTAAGAAAAGCCGCTAAAATTGAAGATAATCGTTTTAAGATTTATTAGAATTTTCTATTATAGTAAAGGCCCTCTTTATCGAGGGTCTTTTTTTATGCCCTATTCTGCCTAATTTTGTAACATGTCAACACCCATTGTAAATAAGGTTGCAGAAAGTGGTTTATTAAGTTTAGACCTTACACAACTTATAGATAATACACCCATTGTTTTATTTGATATAAAACAATATTTGTTTATGGAGTTGATTTTAAAAGAGAAAGATTTTAGGGCTGCTCTTTTAACCGAAGACTTGACTATTTACCAAGATAAAATTGTTGGAATTTATTGTAGTGTTGATGTGATTATTCCTATGTGGGCAAATATGTTAATTGCTTCTGCATTACAACCTTTTGCAAAAGCGATATATTTTGGTGACGAAAACAAGGTTAGAGAACAATTATTATTAGAAGCTATTTATGCTTTAAATAAGGAAGATTATATTGATCAAAGAGTTGTTGTAAAAGGTTGTGGCGAAACACCCATTGGTGAATCTGCTTATGTTGCTATAACTAATAAGTTAAGACCTGTTGTGAAAAGTATTATGTATGGAGAACCTTGTAGCACAGTGCCTGTCTACAAAAAGAAATAATTAGTCCTTAAAGTAATTATTGTTTTCAATTTCTTCTTTTACTTTATCTGGAACTAAATATCTAATGGTGATTCCCTCTTTTCTATTATTACGAATTAGCGTTGCAGATAATTCTAACATTGGTGCTTCTAAATAAGTTACATCAGCTCCGTATGTATCAGTAATTTCAAAACCAGGTCTTCTGTAAACAATAAAACGATAATTATTTTTTAGTGCTTCAAAATTTTTCCACTTAGGAAGATTTTGAAAACTATCACCACCCATGATTACAGAAAACTCGTGTTGAGGATATTGCTCTTGTAAATAAGTTAATGTATCAATGGTATATGATGGTTTCGGCAATTTAAATTCTATATCAGATACTTTTAATTGTGGATCATCTTCAATAGCGATTTGTGCCAAATGCAATCGATCATATTCATTTAATAAACTAGATTGGGGCTTGTGTGGATTTTGAGGAGACACAATTAACCAAACCTGTTTCAAGTCTGAATGATTGGCAATATAACTTGCTACCATTAAATGGCCGTTATGAATTGGATTAAAGGAACCAAAAAACAAGCCTATTTTCATCTTAAGTTATTGATAATCAATGAATTAATTATTTGTAATCCAAATACTTTCCGCTTCGTCTTTTCTTAAACTTAGTTGGTAACCTGCCACGCTAATACTAATTGGATCTCCTAATGGCGCAACCTGTTCAACCCTAATAGCTTCTCCAGGAATGCATCCCATCTCCATTAATTTTAAAAAGATTTCATCGTTTTCAAAAGAATGTATAATGCCCGCTTCTCCAATATGTAACTCACTTAATTTCCTCATAGAATGCTACAAAGATAGACCCCTTTGGATAATATTGGCTTACGATTTAAGAACAATATTTTAGGCCAAAAAACGTATAAGTATTTGAATAACATTCACCTATGTGTATGACAATATCTTTCAATAAGGCTGATGCTGCTGCAACCCTGGCTAACAGGGTGGTCCTAAAGTCATTTATTGAGAAGAAGATAAAGAAAGAAGGCTACACAGTAGATTCTCTTACTTATGTTTTTTGTTCAGACAAATATTTATTAAAGATTAATAAAGAATACTTATCCCACGACTATTATACAGATATAATCAGTTTTGATCTATCTGAAGTTCCAGGACAATTAATTGGAGAGGTATATATTAGCGTTGATCGTGTAAAAGAGAATGCAAAAGCACATAATACTAGCTTCAAAGCAGAATTACATAGGGTAATCTTCCACGGAGCCTTACATTTTTGTGGTTATAAGGATAAAAAACCATCAGATGCCAAAAAAATGCGCGAAATGGAAGACGCTTGGCTCTCTGCTTTCATGAAATTATAAACTGTTCCACGTGGAACAAACTTTCTATTTAAAGAAAAATTTTGATACTGTTCCACGTGGAACAGTTTTATAATAAATAGCATCTTATCTTTGCAAACTTATGTTTCCTAAATACAATATAATAGTGGTAGGCGCCGGGCATGCGGGTTGTGAAGCGGCAGCGGCAGCGGCAAATATGGGCAGTAAAGTGTTATTGGTAACAATGAACATGCAAACTATCGCCCAGATGAGCTGTAATCCTGCTATGGGAGGAATTGCCAAGGGACAGATTGTAAGGGAGATAGATGCCATGGGTGGATATAGTGGTATTGTATCAGATCTAAGTACTATTCAGTTTAGAATGTTGAATAAGAGTAAGGGACCCGCTATGTGGAGTCCTAGAACTCAAAACGACCGCCATTTATTTGCTGCGAAGTGGAGAGAATTATTAGAACAAACGCCTAATGTAGATTTTTACCAGGATTCTGTGAATGAATTAATCATTAAGAACGGGAAAGCCTGTGGGGTAAAGACCAGCTTGGGTCATTTAATTGAATCTGATGCAGTGGTTATTACCAGCGGAACCTTCCTAAATGGTATTATGCATATTGGGGAGAAACAAATTGGAGGTGGAAGAGTGGCCGAAAAAGCAGCAACTGGAATTACCGAGCAATTGGTTTCTTTTGGAATGGAGTCAGATAGATTAAAAACAGGCACTCCTCCAAGAGTAGATGGAAGAAGTTTGGATTATTCTAAGATGGAAGAGCAGAAAGGTGATGAAGAAGTGGTGGGCTTTTCTTATTTAGATATACCAAGAGTAAAGCCAGAAGACCAGAGATCTTGCTTTATTACTTATACTGATAATATTGTACACGATATATTAAAGACGGGTTTTGATAGAAGCCCTATGTATGCGGGTAGAATTGAGGGTGTTGGTCCTAGATATTGTCCAAGCATTGAAGATAAGATCAATCGTTTCGCTGATAGAGAAAGACATCAGTTATTTGTGGAGCCAGAAGGATGGAATACTGTGGAGATCTATGTAAATGGATTTAGCACCAGTTTGCCAGAAGAAGTACAATACGAAGCACTTCGTAGAGTTCCTGGTTTTGAGCATGCTAGAATGTTTAGACCGGGTTATGCTATAGAATATGATTTCTTCCAACCCACTCAATTAAAATATACTTTAGAAACCAAGGCCATAGAAAATTTATTTTTCGCTGGACAAATTAATGGTACTACTGGATATGAGGAAGCGGCTTGTCAAGGATTGATGGCTGGAATGAATGCACACTTAAAAATTAATCATAAAGAAGCATTGATCTTACAAAGAAGCGATGCTTATATTGGTGTATTGATTGATGATTTAATTGGAAAAGGAACGAACGAGCCTTATAGAATGTTTACTTCTAGAGCAGAATTTAGAACATTGCTAAGACAGGATAATGCAGATTTAAGATTAACCGAACTAAGCCACAAGCTAGGACTGGCAAGCGATACAAGAATGCGACGCGTTGAAGAGAAACAAAAAAATGTTGCAGAGATTCGTCAAATATTAAATGCGCATTCTATTGAACCAGATGAAATAAATGCTTTTTTAACAGAGATAGAATCTGCTCCATTGGTTGAAAAACAAAAGGCTGCTAAGTTGGTTTTGCGTCCTAATATTAGTTTGCAACAAATATTAAATAACAGTACTGCGCTTCAAACAAAGATTGCTCATCAAGAAGTGGAGTTTATTGAGCAAGCAGAAATTCAAGTAAAGTACGAAAGGTATATAGAGAAAGAAAAAGAGATTGTTGATAGAATGGCCACTTTAGAAAATCAATTAATTCCAGACAATTTTGATTACGATAAGGTTTCAGCGCTTTCTATTGAAGCCCTACAAAAATTCAAAAAGATCAGACCTCTTACCCTAGGCCAAGCCAGCAGAATCAGCGGCGTGAACCCAAGCGATATCCAGATTTTAATGGTGTACATGGGCAGGTAACCACTTATCAAAAAAGTCAAATATTCCGTTTCAAATAAACGCATAATTCATTAGCTTTAGAATCATTCTTTAAATAAAATTCTAAACAAAAATTATCGCGTATGAAGAGGATTTTTTTATCCCTTCTTTTACTCGTTACTGGAGCTGCTGCTTTTGCGCAGGAGTCTTTCCCTGTTAATGGTGTGAGAGATGTAAGGTCGGGTAGTTATGCATTTACCAATGCTACCATTGTACAAAATGCAAGTACCAAAATGGAGAAAGCAACACTTGTTATTAAACAAGGAAAAATTGTTGCAGTGGGTGTGGGAATAGAAGTACCCAAAGATGCTGTTGTGGTTGATTGCAATGGCAAGTATATCTATCCAAGTTTTGTAGACCCATTAACCGATTACGGTGCTGGTACTCCAAAGAGAACCAATGCTGGTTTTAATTTTGGTGCACCTGGACAATTCTTATCTAATAAACCAGGTGCTTATAACTGGAACCAAGCAGTTAAACCAGAAATTAATGCAGTAGATGCATTCACATTAGATGAAGCAGTTGCAGCATCTTACAGAAACAACGGTTTTGGAACAGTGTTCACACATGTTAAAGATGGTATTGTTCGTGGAACTGGCGCGGTGGTTACTTTAGCCAATTCCAACGAGAACAATGCGATTTTAAAAACCAAAGCAGCACAAGTATTTTCTTTTGATAAAGGTACGTCTACCCAATCTTATCCAAGTAGTTTAATGGGAAGCATTGCATTACTTCGTCAAACTTATTTAGATGCAAAATGGTATGCTACTAAGCCAGCGGGCGAAGGAGTAAACTTATCATTAGAATCTTTTAATGCGAATGCAAGCTTACCACAAATTTTTGTAGCAGATGATAAATGGTCTGCATTAAGAGCAGATCGTATTGCTAAAGAATTCGGTACACAATATATTATTAGAGGTGCTGACAATGGTTACCAAAGAATTGATGAATTAGCAAAAACAAAAGCAAGCTTTATTATTGGTGTAGATTTTCCTGCAGCATTAGATGTGGAAGATCCTAATGACGCTCGTTTTATTTCTTTAGCAGATATGAAACATTGGGAATTAGCACCAACTAATCCTGCGGCTTTTGAAAAAGCAGGTATTAATTTTTCTATTACTACTGCTGATATGAAAGATAGTAAGCAGTTCTTGGCTAATCTTAGAAAAGCGGTTCAATATGGCTTATCTGAAACAAAAGCCTTAGAAGCTGTTACTAAAAACCCAGCAACTATCTTGGGCGTATATGACCAAGTAGGTTCTTTGGAAGCGGGCAAGTTGGCTAATTTTATTATTACCACTGACCCAATTTTTAGCAATAGTTCAAAAATTATTGAAAACTGGATTCAAGGAAATAAGTATGATGTAAATCCAAATGAATGGAATAATTATGCTGGTAAGTATAGTTTAGTACTAAACAATAACGGAACAAGTACAACATACACGGTAGAAGTGAAAAAAGATCTTTCAGCTTCTATCATTGGAACAGATACATTAATGGCTAAAATTTCTATCAACGAAGCTATTGTAAAATTTAGCTTCCCAGAGAAAAAAGGTCGTATGGCAGAAACCATTCGTTTGGGTGGTGCTGTGGTAGGTAACAATTGGTCTGGTTTAGGTCTTGATGCAAAAGGTAATAAAGTAAGCTGGACTGCAACTAACCTGGGTCCATTAACCACAGAAACTAAAAAAGCTTCTGACTCTGTTAACAATAGCGTTAAATTAATTTCAAAAGTAACTTATCCATTTGTTGGATTAGGTAACGAAACTATTCCACAACAAGAAACCATTTTAATTAAAAACGCAACAGTTTGGACCAACGAAAAAGATGGTCGTTTATCGAATACAGATGTTTTATTAAAAGGTGGAAAGATTGCAAAAATTGGCAAAGACCTTACCGAAGCTGGTGCAAGAGTAATTGATGGAACTGGTAAACATTTAACACCAGGTATTATCGACGAGCATTCTCATATTGCAGCAATGTCTATTAATGAAGGCGCACAATCTGTAACTTCTGAAGTGCGTATCGGAGACAATATGAATCCAGAAGACATTAATATCTATCGTCAATTAAGCGGTGGTGTAACCACTTCACATATTTTACACGGAAGTGCTAATACTATTGGTGGCCAAACACAATTAATGAAATTACGTTGGGGTGCATCAGATGAGGGTATTAAGTTTGCTGGCGCTGATCCATTTATCAAATTCGCTTTAGGTGAAAACGTAAAAAGAACAACCGCTGTTATGGGTAACAATCGTTTTCCAGATACAAGAATGGGTGTGGAAGAAGTGTTAACCGATGCATTTGATAGAGCGGTGGATTATCAAAAAGCAATGAAAGCTAATCCTAATGCAAGAAAGGATTTAGAATTAGAAGCGATTAGTAATATTATGAATAATAAATTATTTATTACTTGTCACTCTTATGTTCAACCAGAAATCACATACACAATGCGTGTAATTGAAAAATTCAAAGCGCAAGGATATAATTTCAAAGTAAATACTTTCACACATATTTTAGAAGGATATAAAGTAGCAGACAAAATGAAAGCACATGGTGCAAGTGCTGCAACTTTCTCTGACTGGTTCAACTACAAAACAGAGGTACAAGATGCTACTTCTTATAATGCAGCAATTATGCAAAGAGTTGGAGTGAATACTATTATTAATTCTGATGATGCTGAAATGGCTAGACGTTTAAACCAAGAAGCAGGAAAGATTGTGAAATACGGTGGTGTTTCTGAAGACGAAGCATTTAAAATGGTTACATTGAATCCTGCAAAAGCTTTACATATTGACAACAAAGTGGGAAGTATTAAAGTGGGTAAAGATGCTGACGTAGTTTTATGGACAGATAATCCATTAAGCATTTATGCAAAATCAATGTACACTATTGTAGATGGTACAGTATTTTTTGATAGAGAAAAAGATGCAGAAAAATCTAAAGCAGTAGCTGCAGAGAGAGCAAAACTAATTCAAAAAATGTTGGGTGAAAAGAGAGCGGGCGCTCCAATGAGACCAGCTACTCCAAGCTACCAAACAATTTTATCATGTGGCGACCACGATCACGAAGATCATTTAGCTACTATTTATGAATCTCAAAATAACTAAGCCATGCAAAAGAAATATTCTAACATATTATTAGCTTCTCTTGCATTGTTAAGTATAACAGCAAGAGCACAGGAAACAGTTTATCCTGCTAAAGCACAAAAAGGCGTAACCGTAATTACACACGCTACAGTACACGTAGGAAACGGAACAGTGTTAAACGACGCTTCTGTAAGTTTTGAAAACGGAAAAATCACTGCTGTGGGTACTATTACACCAGCGGCCGGAGCTACCGTAATTGATGCAACAGGAAAACATGTTTATCCAGGTTTTATTTTACCAAGTTCTGATTTGGGTTTAAGAGAAATTAGTTCTGGTGTAAGAGGTAGCAATGATTATTTTGAAATTGGCGAGAACAATGCCAATGTAAGATCTATTGTTGCATACAATACAGACTCTAAAAATATTGGAGTTTTAAGAGAGAATGGTATTTTATTAGCGGGTGTTGCACCACAGGGTGAATTAATCGAAGGTAGTTCTAGTGTTGTTCAATTAGACGCATGGAATTTTGAAGATGCTGCTTATAAAATGGACAACGGTATCTATATTAATATGCCAAGCTTAATGGCAAGAAGAGGTCGTGGTGGAATTATGGCAAGAGTGCCTGGAGCAGATCCTGCAAAACAAGCTCAAGACAAAATAGAAACCATTAAAACCTTCTTCACCGAAGCAAAAGCTTATTATCAAGAAAAAACACATACAGCGAATAATTTAAAATTTGAAGCAGTACGTGGATTATTTGATGGTACACAAAAATTATTTGTACGCGCTCAAGAAGTAAAGCAAATTTTATTAGCAGTGGATTTAGCTAAAAGTTTTGGTTTCAAATTAGTAGTAGTGGGTGCTTCAGAATCTTTTCAAATTGCTTCTTTCTTAGCAGAAAATAATGTGCAAGTTATTTTAGATAGCGAACATAGTTTACCTGCTACAGAAGACGATGATGTAGATCAACCTTACAAAACACCAGCAGCTTTACAAAAAGCGGGAGTGGTTTTTGCATTGAATGATATTCATGATCAAAGCCGTTTTAGAAACCTAGCATTTAACGCTGGAACAGCTGCTACTTATGGCTTAGACAAAGAGCAAGCATTATCTGCCATTACCTTAAATACAGCAAAAGTATTGGGTATAGATGCAAGTACTGGTTCTTTGGAAGTGGGTAAAGACGCTAATATCTTAATTGCTAATGGAGACGCATTAGACATGAGAGGTAATGTATTTACCAAAGCATTTATTCAAGGACGCGATGTTTCTTTGGACAACAAACAAAGACAATTATACGAGCGTTACAAATACAAATACGGTATCCAATAATTGGTTATTAAATAGTCAATATAAAGCACCTCATCAAAATCGATGGGGTGCTTTTTTTTGTTACCTTAGCAACATGTCTAAGAAACTATATCTACTCGACGCGCTTGCGCTTATCTATAGAGCTTATTATGCATTAATTCGTAATCCAAGAATTACCAGCACAGGTATTAATACCAATGCACAATTTGGATTTACCAATACCCTCTTGGAAATTATTAAAAAAGAAAATCCATCGCATATTGCCGTTTGTTTCGATACGCACGCCCCTACAGAAAGACATACAGATTTTACCGATTATAAAGCCAATAGAGAAGAAGCCCCAGAAGATTTATTAAGTTCTCTACCACACATTAAAGCGATTATTGAAGGTTTCAATATTCCTGTTGTAGAGTGTGATGGATACGAGGCCGATGACGTGATTGGAACCCTGGCTTGGCAGGCAGCAGACATGGGTTATGAAGTATATATGGTAACACCAGACAAGGATTATGGTCAATTATTGGTGAAACCCAATGTATATATGTGGAAGCCGCCAGCTTTTGGCAATGAGAGAGAAATTTTAGACGCCGAGAAAATCAAAGCCAAATGGGATATTGCCAGAGTAGATCAGGTGATAGATATGTTGGGCTTAATGGGCGATGCTGCCGATAATATTCCGGGCATTCCGGGGGTAGGAGAAAAAACGGCTGCCAAATTATTAAAAGAGTACGATACACTAGAGGGTGTACTAGCGAATGCAGATAAGATTAAAGGCGCCATGGGAGAGAAAGTAAGAGCAGGAAAAGAATCTGCGATTATGAGTAAAAAGCTAGCCACTATTATTACCAATGTGCCCGTGCAGTTTCATGAAGAAGATTATAAGTTAACCGAAAAAAATATTCCAGCACTTACAGAGATATTTAATTTACTAGAATTTAAAACCCTTGGTAAAAGAATATTAGGTGGAGACTTTGAAGAGAAGACGCGAACAGCGTCTGATGAAAGAAAGAAAATTGATACCGAGGACAAGCAGGTGGATTTATTTGGCAATGAAGTAAAACCAGCCAAAGAAAAAACAATCAAAACAAAAACCATTGTGTTGGATTCCGAAAAAGGAACACAAGAAGTTTTGGAGCCAAATGATGAAAACGATGAAGAAGAAGCTCCAGTATTAGTAGTGAATAAAAATATTGCTAATACACCACACCAATATGAGGCAGTGGTGGGCGATGCAGCAATTCAAGATTTAGTCAAAACACTATTAACTCAAAAAGAAATTTGTATTGATACCGAAACCACAGGCATTGATGCTAACAATGTGGAGTTGGTAGGCCTAAGTTTTTCTTTTAAAGAACATACAGGTTTTTATGTACCAGTGGCGAATGATGGAGAAGGCAAAGATGGTGCAAAACATATTTTGTCTTTATTCAAAAAATTATTTGATCAAGAAGATATTACCTGGATCGGACAAAACCTTAAATACGATTTCTTGGTATTAAAATGGTACGGTGTTCAACTAAAAGGAAAAACATTTGATACCATGTTGGCCCATTATGTGATTGAGCCAGAAGGCAGACGCAGCATGGATTTGCTAAGTGGACAGTACTTAGGTTATGAGCCAGTATCTATCGAAAGCATCATTGGTAAGAAAGGAAAAAACCAAGGTAGCATGCGTGATGCTGAATTGGAACAAATCAAAGAATATGCAGCAGAAGATGCAGACATTACTTTACAATTAAAACATTGTTTAGCTCCTTTGATTTTGAAAAAAGAAGTTAGCAAAGTATTTAATGAAGTTGAAAATCCTTTGATGCCAGTTTTAGTGGATATGGAATTTGAGGGTGTAAAAGTAGATACCGATTTTTTAAATGAATATAGCAAGGTATTAGAAGTAGAAGCAAAAGAAAGCGAAGAGAAAGTATATGCGGCAGCTGGAGTGCGTTTTAATTTAGCTTCTCCAAAACAATTGGGAGAGGTTTTGTTTGAAGTGATGAAACTGGATGATAAGGCGAAGAAAACAAAAACAGGTCAGTACGCAACCGGTGAAGATGTTTTGCAAAAAATGGCTGCGAAACATAAAATAGTGGATGACATTTTAAATTTCAGAGAACTTACTAAATTAAAATCAACTTATGTAGATGCTATTCCTGAATTGATTAATCCAAGAACAGGTCGCATTCATACTAGCTATGCACAAGCTGTTGCTGTAACTGGTAGATTAAGTAGCACCAATCCCAATTTGCAAAACATTCCAGTAAGAACTGATAGAGGTAGAGAAATTAGAAAAGCATTTATTCCAAGAGACCCTTCTAGAATTTTAGTGAGCGCCGATTATTCTCAAATTGAATTAAGGGTAGTTGCTGCAATTAGCGGTGATCCTAATATGTGTGAAGCATTTAAATTAGGCAAGGATATTCATACTGCCACTGCAGCTAAAGTATATGGCGTAGATGAAGCAGAGGTGACCAAAGAAATGCGTTACAAAGCTAAGAGTGTAAACTTTGGTATTATATATGGTCAAGGAGCTTTTGGTTTGGCAGAGAACCTGGGTATTTCTAGAACAGAAGCCAAAGAGATAATTGATAACTATAAAAAAGAGTTCCCCAATATTCAGAAATACATGGACCAACAAATTAATCAAGCCAAAGAGTTGGGTTATGTAGAAACATTGATGGGAAGAAAGCGCTGGTTAAGAGATATCAATAGTTCCAATTTCACGGTGCGTGGATTTGCAGAGCGAAACGCCATCAACTCTCCTATTCAAGGTTCCGCAGCAGACATGATTAAATTGGCAATGATTAAAATTCATCATGCCATGAAAGAAAAAACTTGGGAATCTAAAATGATTTTACAAGTACACGATGAATTGATCTTTGATGCTACAGAAAAAGAATTACCAGCTTTAAAAGAATTAATACTTTCTTGTATGACTAGTGCTATGGAACTTCCAAACGGGGTCCCCGTAGAAGCAGAACTAGGAACAGGAAAAAATTGGCTTGAAGCGCATTAATAAGTTGATTTTACTTGGTTGAACTTTCCATTGTTATTTCGCCAAAATATTTTTCGGCCCTTATTGCCATTAAGTACACCAAATAATCCATCTCCTACAACATCTACGTCACCATCATAGTCATAATCAAAAAGGTGAATCCACTTTATCCATCCCCCCTGTCCATCTTCACTAATAACATCAAAATAATTGGATGTGGCATCAATAAATTCAGTCCCTTTATTTAAAAACAATCTTAAACCGTATCCATTATAACCACTTTTATTGCTCATAGTTAAGATGTCTATTTTCCCATCCAAATCAAAATCCATAAAAGCTATATCCATTAATTCTAATCCTTTTTCTGATTGAACCATTTTTGCATTTGCTCTATCAAAAACGCCATTCTTATTTGGAATAATTCTAAGCTTTTCCTGACCCCCTAAAAATAAATCTAGCCAACCATCTCCATCAATATCAAATAATTCTACCGTATAATAATTATCACTACCATCTTGGTTAAAATTTTTGAAAATTTCTTTAGATAAAACAAAATTGCCACCCCCTTTATTTATAAAGCAAGTAGGGTGAATGGGTATGACCGCACTACCTCCAGAATAAGCAACAATATCAACCAGCCCATCATTATTTATATCACCAGTAGCGCCTCCATGGTAATACCCAATATCCTTATTTAAATATTGATATCGTTTTTCTTTCACCCAAAAAATTCCTAAAGAATCTCCAGGAAACGGATTTCCATCATATCCTGAAGAAAAAAGCATTACTTCTTTTTGATTGTCATTATTGAAATCAGTTAATACACATTTCCTAACCTGTGTCAAACCATATTGGATATCTACATTATATTTATCTTTCTCGTATTCAGAAAACAGATGTAAGCCAATTTCATTGGTGGGCCAAGGATTTTTCCAATAATAAGCCCAAAGATCTTTTTTTCCATCACCAGTAAGATCGGTATATAAATAAGTTCCAAGATCGTTCCAATAATAAGATTTTGAAGAGCTCCAACTAGAAGTGGTTCCGGTATTATAGGGAACCAAATTACTTCCTACCAATTCAAATCCCCAATAATAAGAAGCAAATACATCAAACAACTGATCAAAAGATTTATTGGTATTATACCAAGAAGTAGTTTTATTAATTATTGAAATTCCTTCCAAAACAGACATAGGATAAACCTTCTCTGTTGGTGTACTAACTACAGGCGCGGGTGTGCTAGGCGTTGTGTTAACAGGGGCGCTAGAGGAAGACTCTTGTTTGGTACATGCCGCCATTGTTAATACAACAAGAATAGAAAAAATCCTTTTCATGTTATTATTTTAATGGGGGCTAATCTATTTATCTGTTCATTGAAGCCAAGAATTCTTCGTTGTCTTTGGTGCCTCGCATTCTTTTTAATAATTCATTCATCGCTTCATCTGTATTCATATCATTGATGAATAATCTTAAGATGTTCATTCTTTGCAATACATCTGCTGATAATAATAAATCATCTCTTCTTGTGCTAGATCCCACTAAATCAATTGCAGGGAAAATTCTCTTGTTCGCTAAACGACGATCTAATAATAATTCCATATTACCTGTACCCTTGAATTCTTCAAAGATTACCTCGTCCATTTTAGAACCTGTTTCAATTAATGCTGTTGCTAAAATAGTTAATGAACCGCCGTTCTCAATTTTACGCGCAGCTCCAAAAAATTGTTTTGGTTTTTGCATCGCATTTGCTTCCACACCACCAGATAAAACTTTTCCAGAGCTTGGTGCCACTGTATTGTGTGCACGCGCTAAACGCGTGATAGAATCTAATAAAATAACCACATCGTGTCCGCACTCTACTAAACGCTTTGCTTTTTGTAAAGCCATAGTAGAAACTTTCACGTGCTTTTCAGCAGGCTCATCAAAAGTAGATGCAATCACTTCTGCTTTAACAGAACGCTCTACATCGGTAACTTCCTCGGGACGCTCATCTACTAATACCACCATTAAATAACATTCAGGATGGTTAGCAGCAATGGCATTCGCCACCTCTTTTAATAACATGGTCTTACCCACTTTTGGTTGCGCAACAATTAATCCACGTTGCCCCTTACCAATAGGCGTAAATAAATCCATGATACGTGTACTATAAGAAGTAGCAGAAGTATATAAATTTAATTTTTCAAAAGGGAATAAAGGAGTTAGATAATCAAATGGAATACGATCACGAATTTCATCTGGTTTTTTTCCGTTAACAAAATCTACTTTAGTTAATGCAAAATATTTCTCGCCTTCTTTAGGAGGTCTTACAGATCCATTTACCGTATCACCTGTTTTTAATCCAAATAATTTTATTTGAGAAGGAGATACATATACATCATCTGGAGAGGATAAATAATTATAATCAGAAGATCTTAAGAAGCCATATCCATCTGGCATCATTTCTAAAACACCTTCAGAAGCAATAGCTCCATCAAATTCCACATTGAATACTGGCTCTTTTTTAGGAGGGTAACGGTGTTGACCATGTCCCTGACCTGGTGTTCTCTGATCTGCTTGAACAGCTGGATCAGCAGTTTGAGCAGCTTGCACAGGAGCAGGTGCTTCACTTGCAGCACTCTCGTCACCAAATAATTGAGCAGCTATCTGAGAAGCTTTTTCGTCTATGCTTTCGCTAGGTGAAGCGGCTTCAGCTTCTTTTTTGGCAATGGGTTTACGCTTTTTTTCTGCAATGGGTTCAGCCTTAACAGCTTTTGCAGCAGGAGCAGCAACAGGTTTGCGGCTTCTTTTTGGTTTCTCGTCTTTTTCTTGCACAGTAAAATCTAGGGTTTTATTAAAAATCGAATCAAGTTCGGGGGTTAAACAGCTCTTTTTTTGAAAATGGTAGTCTGAAATGACTTTTTGAGATGGAACGCTGGAGTTAAATACCCGATTTCGTCCCTTTCTACTGCAATGATAAGCCCTTTTTCAATAAAAAAACAATTTTTTATGGGTTATCTTTGCCTTCCAAATAGTTATTATGTTCAACCAAAGAGTAAAAATCAAGCAATTATTAAGTGGTACCGGCGCCTCTAGCGCCGTGGGGTCCGAAGTAGTGGTAATGGGATGGGTACGTACTTTTAGAAACAATCAGTTTATCGCTTTAAACGATGGTAGTACTAATAATAACGTTCAAGTAGTAGCAAGTTTGGGTGAGTTTGATGATGCTTTATTAAAGCGTATCACTACCGGTGCTTCTTTGAAAGTAAAAGGAGTGGTAGTAGAAAGTTTAGGTAAGGGACAAACTGTTGAAGTAAAAGCAACAGCAATAGAAATATTAGGAGATAGTGATGCAGAAAAATATCCTTTGCAACCTAAAAAACATTCTCTAGAATTTTTAAGAGAGAAAGCACATTTAAGATTTAGAACCAACACATTTGGATCGGTGTTTCGTATTCGTCATTCATTGGCATTTGCTGTGCATCAATTTTTTAATGATAGAGGATTTTTATATTTACACACGCCTATTATTACATCAAGTGATGCAGAAGGTGCGGGTGAAATGTTTCGCGTAACAACTCTTCCCTTAGAAGGTGCACCAAAAAACGAAGCAGGCGAAATTGATTTTACAGAAGACTTTTTTGGCAAGAGCACTAACTTAACAGTGAGTGGTCAATTGGAAGGAGAGCTAGGCGCAATGGCGTTTTCAGACATCTACACATTTGGTCCAACCTTCCGTGCGGAGAATTCTAACACAACAAGACACTTAGCAGAATTTTGGATGATTGAACCAGAAGTGGCTTTCAATGATTTAGAAGACAACATGAATTTAGCAGAAGATTTCATCAAGCATTTGATTGCTTATGTGATGGAAAAAAATGCTGACGATTTAGCTTTCTTAGATGCGAGATTAGCAGAAGAAGAAAAACAATTGCCTACTGAAAAAAGAAGTGGCATGGGCTTGATAGATAAATTAAAATTTGTTCTTGAAAACGGTTTTGAAAGAATTACTTATACCGAAGCCATAGATATTTTATTAAATAGCAATCATTATAAGAAAAAGAAATTCCAATACGATGTGAAGTGGGGAATTGACTTACAAAGTGAACATGAGCGTTATTTAGTAGAACAACATTTCAAAAAACCGGTGATAGTTACCGGTTATCCAGCTGCTATCAAAGCATTCTATATGCGCATGAATGATGGTTGTGAGCCAGGTAAAGAAACCGTTGCAGCTATGGATATCCTAGCACCAGGTATTGGTGAGATTGTAGGTGGATCTCAAAGAGAAGAGCGTTTAGATAAATTAGAAGCAAGAATGAAAGACATGCATATTCCTTTAGAAGAAATGTCTTACTATTTGGATACTCGCAGATTTGGTTCTGTACCTCACGCAGGATTTGGTTTAGGTTTTGAGCGAATGGTACAATTTGTAACCGGAATGACTAATATTAGAGATGTGATTCCTTTTGCTAGAACGCCGAAGAATTGCGAATATTAAAATAATTTATGGGAATACTATTTGTACTGATTGGTGCGTTTTGTTTTGCATTAAGTAATGCCTATTGGAAAAAAGTTACCCAAACAATTCCTTATCAAGTAGGAATGTTTTTTAGAGGCATTTTTGCTTCAGTGGTTTTTGCAATTTTATATTTTGGTTTTAGAGATACTTCTTTTTTTACAGGATGGACTGTAAAGCCATTGGCTATTGATCAACAATTTTTATTAACGATTGCCATTTGTGTTTTCAATATTTTTGGTTTGTTGTTTTTTTTAAGAGGTATTCAGAAAGCGCCTGTAAGCATTGTGGTTCCTGTATCTGCGCTAAAAGTATTTACCATTTTAACAGCGGTGTTTGTAGTAGGTGAGGTTTGGAAAATGCCTTACTTGTATGCATTTGTTTTATCTACTGGTGGATTATTGTTTTTGTATTTAGAAGGAAGTTCACAAGCAAGCTCTAAAGAACAAAAAATGGGAGTGTTGTATGGATTAGCATCTAGTTTTTTCTGGGGTAGCTCTTATGCATTATATACTTATCCTATTCAATGGTGGGGTCCATTAGGTTTTAGTTTTGTGATTGAAACCACAGCTATGTTATTTGGTTTGGTATTAATTATTAAAGATGGTTTGCTTTCTTCTTTACATCAATATATTAAAGCAACACATATTCAAACGTATATTGTTCAAGGTATTTTATTGGTAGCAGGTGGATTAGCTATTAATATTTCTTATCAGTACTTACCTATTATGGTAATTAATATTTTAATTATCAGTAGTCAGTTATTGTCTGTTTTATTGGGCTTTATGTTTTTTAAAGAAAGGCTAAGTTTGAAGCAATGGTTTGGTTTGATACTTATTATTGCAAGCTTTTTTGTGGTAGCAACAGCAGCATAAATCACTGTTCTAAAACCCCCGTTTTTGACTGATTTTCAATAAATAAGCCTAATTTTTTGCTATTTAAGGCGGCCTGGCCTATATTTGCTGCCCGAACAAATAGCTCGGAATCTACGGAAGGTGCGGTAGCTCAGTCGGTAGAGCAAAGGACTGAAAATCCTTGTGTCGCCGGTTCGATCCCGGCCCACACCACCAACCCCAACAGAAATGTTGGGGTTTTTTTGTGCCCGTTTAATGTTACATTTGATGACCCCCAAAGGATAGATTAAAAAATTAATCTATGAGGCATTTAATTTTATTTTTTGGGATGATTTTCATTTTTCAAACACCTATTTATTCTCAAGGTGTTAAGTTTCTTCAGAAAAATAATACTAGCGGTAATTTTGAGCAATTATTTTCAATTGATAATAAGTTTTTATTTCCAAGAAATAATTGGGGCGTTGTTCCTATAGATTTCGATGGCGACTCATTAAAAGATATTATTTTACCATTTTATTATGGTCCACAAAATAATTTTGATGTATCCTATTTGAGATTTTTCAAAAACATGGGTGGCGGAAATTTAAAGGAAGTTACAAGTAAGTTTATAAATTCTGAGAATAGGGGAAAGTTTTATGTTGGAATGAATGATCTATTCCCAGTAATATTTGATTTTAACAAAGATGGTTTAGATGATTTTTTCTTTTCGGATGGTTGGGAAAATAATGATTATAGTAATTATGATAGTATTTATGGTGTAGTTAAGTTTAGAGATTATTTTTATAAAAAGGACAAGGTTGGAATGATTAATACCAATGGAGCAAAAGCGCCGTCCTTTTTTTATCAAAAAGACGGAACTTTAAAAAAGGGAATCGACTTATTCGATAAAAAAACTTTTGGATGGAACGGCCCCGCCGTTGCATATGATATTGATAAAGATACCTGGACAGACTTAATAATTAATCAAGGAACATTTTGGGGCTGCTTTATTGCAGAGGATTCGACAATTGTTAAACCATTAGACGGCATTTCAATTTGGAAAAATAATAATGGCAAGGGCTTTATTTTAAGTCAACATTTTTATTTTACAGATACAGTTAATAAATATACTTTTCAAATTGATGACGGCAATTTATCAATTGCAGATTATAATGGGGATGGGTATGCTGATATATTGGTAAATGGTAACAAAATACCCTATACTACTAATAGTGATTCAAGTATTTGGTCTGTTAATTACAAAAGGCTAGATATTACTAAGGCAAATTTAGAGACCAGATTATATATTTCAGATAAAGGAGTATTTAGTGAAAAAAATTACGCTATTATTAATAAATCTAGAACAAAGAGTAATTATGCTATAGATTTAAATAAAGATGGTAAAACAGATTTTATCTCTCTTTGGTCCAATTCTTCTTTTTATCCAAAAGGATATCTTGATTCAACTTATAATAATGATGGTGTTAATACTCAATTCTACGCCTTTATCAATAAAGGTAATAATGTCTTCGAGGATCAAACTTCAGTGTATTTCCCTAATGATAATTATAAATTTTCTAGAGTAAGTACAAAAGAACTTAAATTATTAGACATTAATAATGATGGCTTGATAGATATTTTTCCATTGACTTATAAATATGATTCAATGTATACCAGGTACAATGTATATTCTCAAGATGTTCCAGGTTCAATGTCAACGGTATACTATAAAAATATTAATAATAAATATTTTCAAAAAACAACAGTTGATACATTTTTCTATCTAAGTATTTGGAAAAAATATCCTGATTTTAAAAATCAAGATACTGTATATAAATTTAATACACAAAATCCACAACAAGGGCCACCATTGGTTAATGGAAAATACTTATTAGATGAAAATACTTTTTTAAATGCTTTTGTGCTTGATGATTTTAATAATGATAAGAAAATTGATTTATTTGGAATTGTTCCAGGAGATGCTGGTGGTAAACAAAACTACTTTCAAGATAAATATAAAGATTTTGCAGGGTCAGGCTTTTTTTCAATGATATTTCAATGTAATGCCACAAAGCCATTATTTAATACTGCTAAATACTCCTTTTGTACTGGTGACTCTTTGAAATTATCTATAACCAATGTCAATAAGGGAGACACTTTAAAATGGTATTTTGGTAATAAATCAGATATTTCAAATGTTACAAATAAGGTTTTTAATGATTCTACCACTTTATTTGTAACTAGAACTGATAGTTTGGGTTGTGTCTCTACTTCAGACACTATTCAGATAAAAAAATTCAATATACCACCCGCTCCGATTTTATCAAGAGATACTGCAAATTATTTAGTTTCTGGAGTTATTGGAACTACATGGTATAAAGATGGTGTTCTATTAAATGATACTACTCAAAAAATCAAACCTAGTGATCCTGGATCATTCACTGCAAAAACAACTCAAAACGGTTGTATAAGTCCATTAAGTAACCCCTACTATTACTTAGTGACGGATATCATTAAGTTGAGTAATGATGAATTCATAAAAATTGCCCCGAATCCTTTTAATTCGATATTGAATTTTGATTTTAATATCAAGGGGTATCAAAAAGTAAACCTAGAGGTTTTTGAAATTAGTACAGGAAGTAAAGTGAGAGTGTTTCAAAATTTACTCCCAGGTCAATCGATTAATTTAGGAAATCTTGCTTCAGGAACTTATTTGGTAAAGGTTAGTACTTCTGACAATAAAATAGTTCAACAATTCAAAATGGTTAAAATTTAACGTATCTAATAAGTTTAAGTTATACATTTGAATAACTAATCTTACTTCAAATGAAATTTAAAATATATCTTTTCATTTATTTTATAAGTATTATTTCATATAGGTCTAATGCACAAAAATTAGATGTAATTAAATCTGTATTATCATCTATCAAAGATAGTAATGCAAAATCTGTATTAGCCAATCCTGAGACTTTTAGATATCAGATTATCTATACACAAATTAATCGAGATAAAAACGGAACGCCACATTTCACTAATTATAAGTTGAATGTAGATCCAAATAAATATTTTAATCCTGCATCTATGGTGAAAATGCCATTGGCCTTTTTGTCTTTAGAAAAATTACATGAATTAAATAAACCTGCCGTTAATAAGTATACTAGTATTTTATATGATAGCAGCTATCAAAGACAGGTGGCGATGTATGTAGATTCTAGTTCAGCTAATAAAAAGCCTTCAATTGCTCACTTTATTAAAAGGGCGTTTTTAATTTCTGAAAATGATCCATATAATAGAATGTATCAATTTGTTGGACAAAGAGACATTAATAGAAAGCTTCAGCAGAAAGGCTATGGCTCTAATAGAATTACCAGACAGTTCATGGGATATACAGAAGATCAAAATAGACACACCAACGGAATTAGGTTTGTAGATGATCAAAATAAGATACTTTACAAGCAAGCTCCACAATACAATACAGATAGCTTTGCCTTTGGCGCCCCTGTATTAATAGGCAATGCGCATTGGAATAGCAATGATGAACTTGTTCAAGGTCCATTTGATTTTACTAAACATAATAATGTTTCATTGGAAGATTTTCAACAAATGTTGCAATCGGTTGTTTTTCCATCCTCTGTGTCTAAAGAAAAGAGATTTAATTTTTCAGAAGAAGATAGACTGTTCTTATTACAATTTTTATCTCAATATCCCTCAGAAACCAATTATCCCAAATACGATAGCGAGCATTTCTATGATAGCTATGTAAAATTCTTTTTTCAGGATAGTACACATAGTATGCCCAGAAACATAAGGGTATTTAATAAGGTCGGATGGGCATATGGCTTTTTAACAGATGTGTCCTATGTTTTAGACACGGTTAATAATATTGATTACATGCTATCTGCAACCTTATATGTTAATAGTGATGGCGTAGTGAATGACTCTAAATATGATGAAGCCACTGTAGGATTCCCGTTCTTAAAACAAATTGGAAACGCTTTTTATCAGTATGAACTTACACGTACAAGAGAGAACAAGCCAATTTTACATAATCCAGTAAAACAATACGAGAAAAGAGATCCTAAAGACAATCGACCTTCTATAAAGAATGTAGATAATTAAAATAATAATTAGTCATGAAAATAATTTTTACAACATTTTGTTTTTTTGCTTTTCTATTTGCATCTGCACAAAATATCATTATTTCAAAAGCGAAATTACAAGATAAAATAAAAGGGGGCTGGGCTGGTCAAACAATTGGTGTTACCCATGGGGGACCCTATGAGTTTAAATTTTTAGGAACTATGATTCAAGATTATCAACCAATTCAGTGGAATAAGGGACAGTTTAAATTTTATTTTGATAAAGAACCCGGACTGTATGATGATATCTATTTAGACTTAACCTTTGTAGATGTAATTGAAAAATATGGTGTTGACGCTTCAGTGGATTCATTTGCCAATGCAGTTGCAAGAGCAGAATATCCATTATGGCACGCGAATCAAGCCGGCAGATATAATATTTTACAAGGAATAAAGGCTCCTGCCTCTGGACACTGGAAAAATAATCCTCATGCAGATGATATCGACTTTCAAATTGAAGCTGATTTTGCGGGACTAATGTTTCCTGGTATGATCAATTCTTCTGCAGCCTTGTGCGATAAGGTGGGACATATCATGAACTATGGAGATGGTTATTATGGTGGACTTTTTATAGCAAGCCTATATACTCAAGCATTTATTTCTAATGATATTCGGTGGGTGATTAACAGTTCTCTTGAAACAATTCCAAAGCAAAGTAATTATTATAAATGTATCAAAGACGTAATTAATTGGCATAAACAATATCCTAATAACTGGAAAAAAACTTGGTTTGAGATACAACGTAAATACACCAACGATATTGGTTGTACCGATGGAGTATTTAAATCGTATGACATTAGTGCAGCCGTTAACTCTGCATATGTGGTGATGGGTTTATTGTATGGCAATGGTGATTTTGATAAAACGATGGATATTTCAATTAGATCTGGTCAGGATGCAGATTGCAATCCAGCTTCTGCAGCGGGTATTTTAGGAACTATCATTGGTTATAATAATATTCCTAGTAAATGGATAGAGGAGTTAAAAGAAGTAGAAGACCGCGATTTTGTATACACAAATCTTTCTTTACAAAAAATGTATGCACTTGGAATGAAACATGCAGAAGCCATGATAATAAAAAACGGCGGAACTGTAGATGAAACCAATGTGGTTATTGCCTATCAAAAACCACTAGCTGCAAAATTCGAAAAATCTTTTGAACACATTATTCCTACCGAACGTAGATGGTTGGGCTGGAATGGAGCTTTATTAAAAAACAACTATAGTGCAGATTTTAAAGGAACGGGTTTAGCTATTGCTTCAACAATAAGCAATGACTGGGGGGCAAATACGGATATGGAATTTAAAATAGAGGTAAATATTGACGGACGAAAAGAAGTTGTAAGTATGCCATATAACTTCAAAAAAAGAAAATATGAACTCTATTATAATTATAACTTATCTAATACAAATCATCATATAGAACTAAACTTATTAAATCCTTCTAATTCCATAAACATAACCTTGACAGATATTATTGTTTATACGGATGAAAAGTAAAATTGTATCTCACATCATTTTTCATCTTAGAATTTAATGTTGTTCATCAATTAAATCTTTAAAAGATAGTAAAAACCCCTAAATTCATTTATGATTCAAAAAGGGGCAGCTTTAATAATTTTTATTTTTTCTCTGTTATATACTAATATAACTATTGCTCAGACTGATACATTAATTAAAGACAAAGCAGTAAGTAAAGCTCAACAGGTTTATTTTAACGGAATAGCTGATCAAGCCGCTAAGTTTAACGGAAGTCAGTATCAGGGCTATTTAGTTTCTTTTCAGGATGGTCATCCCTATTTTAAATTTGATTATTTATCAAAAGGCAGCATTACTTATGATGGGTTAATTTTTGAAAACTTAAATCTATTATATGATGAAGTATTAGACTGTGTAGTGTTTCAAGATAATACACACAGAATTCAACTAGTGAATGAAAGACTTAGTGAATTTAGTATTGAAGGATATAATTTTGAAAGATTGGTAAAAAAAGACAATTCTCCTTTAATTAATACAGGATTTTATCAAGTCTTATCCAGGGGAAAAATAAATCTATATAAAAAAGAAACAAAGAGAATAATTGATAAAATCACCAATACTAATGAATTAACTGTTTTATTTGAAGTTCATCAGTATTATTATATTTTACAAGGCGACCAGTTTTATCCTATCAACAGAAAAAAAGATTTGATAAAACATTTCAGCGCAAGTGATCCAAAATTTATAAAATGGATAAAGTCATCAGATCTTAATTTTAGAAAAGACAAAGAACGCTCTTTAACAAAAGTTATTGATTATTATAATCTTCAAAATCAATAGCATGAAGCATCTTAAAAAAAATCTATTTCTTTTTTTATTTATTGCTTCCTGTTTTTCGTCTCAGGCACAAAATGATTCAAGTATTAAAATCTCTATAGTATTAGAAAATGCTAAGCTTTCAACTTTAATTACCAATATTGAAGCGCAATCGGGATTTCATTTTTATTATGATAGTACACAACTTAGCAATGATTTGTATAGCGCAAAAATTGATAATAAACCCTTACACATTGTATTAGCCGAACTATTTACCCCTAAAAAAATTTATTATAGTATTGAAAATGACTTGCAAATATTTTTATTTAAAGAGCCCTTACTAAACTTATCCTTGCCAGCAGGCTATTTTACAGGACAGTCAAAAGTTACTATTAAAAACACCAATGATTCAATTGCCGATATAGATGATTCTAAAAATGTACTAGAAAGTATTGAGGACAAAAAATTATACATCATTGGAGAAAAGCAATTATCAACATCTTCTATAGTAAACCTATCTGGATATATAAAAGATGGAAAAACTGGAGAGCCAATTGCTGGAGCATCTGTATATATTGAAAATCCAAGAATTGGATCTAATACTGATCAAAACGGATACTTTACTATTTCTTTACCAAGAGGAAAACATTTATTAAATATTCAGAGTCTTGGTATTAGAGACTTAAAAAAACAAGTTCTGTTATATAGTGATGGAAAAATGAATATCGATGCTACTGTTAGTATTATGTCGTTAAAGAAAGTTACTATCTCTTCACAAAAAATGAGCAATATCAGAGGAACTGTTATGGGTGTTCAAAAGCTGGATATTAAGACAGTTAAACAAGTGCCTGTTGTTTTTGGTGAAGCAGATGTTTTAAGGGTTGTTACTTTATTGCCAGGCGTAAAAACAGTTGGAGAAGCTAGTACGGGTTTAAATGTAAGAGGTGGTTCATCAGATCAGAATTTAATTTTATTTAATGACGCTACTATTTATAATCCCTCTCACTTTTTTGGAATGTTTTCTGCATTTAATCCAGAATTAATTAATAGTGTTGAGTTATATAAAAGTACCATCCCTGCTAATTATGGCGGTAGATTAGCCTCAGTATTAGATATTAATAGCAAAGAAGGTAATAAAAAAGAAGTAACTGGTTCGGCAGGAATTGGATTGTTAACTAGCAGGCTTAATATTGAAGGCCCTATTGAAAAAAATAAGTCTTCCTTTATTTTGGGTGGCCGATCTACTTATTCTAATTGGTTGTTTAATCTTCTGCCAGATGAATACAAAAATAGTAAAGCAAATTTCTATGATTTGAATTTGATGCTAACAAATCAAATTGATAAAAACAACACCCTTTACTTTACCGGATATATAAGTAAGGATCAATTTAATTTGAATAGTGATACAGCATATGGTTATGGAAATAAAAATATCTCAGTAAAGTGGAAACATATATATTCAAATAAATTAAATAGTCTAGTAAGCTCAGGTTGGGACAATTATGGTTATCAAATAAACAGCCAAAAACTTCCTCTATCTGCTTATAAATTAAGTTTTGGTATCAATCAGTTTTATTTCAAAACAAATTTCTATTATAATTTAAACAATAAACATACCGTTGATTTTGGGGTTAATAGTCTTTATTATAATTTATCGCCCGGAAATTATGAACCTTTAGGCAGCCGTTCTTTAGTGGTTAATGAAACTATTGCAAATGAACATGCCATTGAAAATGCATTGTTTTTAACAGATCACTATACTATTAATTCAAGATTAAAAGTTGATGCAGGCATTAGAATGTCTATGTATAGTGCGTTGGGTCCTAATACTTATAATGTATATCCAGAAGGAGCACCAAAATCCACCGATAATATATTAAGAACAATTAGTTTTAAACAAGGCGAAGTGGTGAAAAATTATGGTGGTCCAGAATATAGGCTTGGAATTAGATATGTAATTAATGAAACACTTTCATTAAAGGCTGGTATTAATACACAAAGACAATACATACATTCTTTGTCTAACACTACCGCAATGGCCCCTACAGATATTTGGAAATTAAGTGATTTAAATATTAAGCCACAAGAAGGAAAGCAAGCTTCAATAGGCATCTATAAGAATCTAAAATCAAATACCATTGAGGCCTCATTGGAATTATATTATAAGAATATGAATAACTACTTGGATTACAAAAGTGGAGCCAAGTTAGTGATGAACAAACATATTGAAACGGATGTTCTAGGTACAGAAGGAAAAGCCTATGGCGCCGAGTTTTTAATTAAAAAAATTGCTGGAAAATTAAATGGTTGGATTAGTTATACTTGGTCTAGAGTATTGTTAAGAATGAATGATATTAACTCTGGGGAATTAATCAATAAGGGTGCTTATTATCCTTCTAATTATGATAAACCTAATGATATTAATATAATTGCCAATTACAGATTTAGTCACAGATTTAGTATTTCATTTAATACCAGTTATAGTACCGGTCGTCCTATAACACTTCCCATTGGAGTGTTTTCTTATGGTGGTTCAACTAGAACATTATATGCCGATAGAAATGCCTATAGAATTCCAGATTACTTCAGAACAGATTTCTCTATGAATATTGAGGGTAATCATAAGGTAAATCAATTAACACACAACTCTTGGTCTATTGGTGTGTACAATTTAACAGGACAAAGGAACCCTTACTCTATATATTATGTTTCTGAGAACGGAGTAGTCAATGGATATAAATTATCCATTTTTGGAGCAGCAATCCCTTACATTAACTTAAACATTAGATTTAAATAAGCAGCATGAAAAAAATATTTAAATATCTATTGCTTTTGTTAATTCCATTTTCTTGCAAAGAGAAATATATATCACCTGTGGTTTCACCCGCCACCGGCTATTTGGTAGTAGAAGGTGTAATTAATAGTGGACCAGGTGAAACCAATATTACCTTATCTAGAACCACACCATTAAATAAACAAACTGTTTTATTTGAAACAGGCGCTACGGTGCTAGTTGAAGGAGAAGACAATAGCAGATTTTTATTAAAAGAAGTTAGTTCTGGAAAGTATAGCACTGCTAACATGGCCTTATCAAATACCAAAAAATATAGATTATCCATAGCTACAAAAGATGGTAAAAAATACCAATCAGATTTTTCTTCTGTTAATTATAATCCACCAATTGATAGTGTAAACTGGAAAAGACAAGGAAGAGACGTGCAATTATATGTAAATACACATGATCCTAATAATAATACCAAATATTATCAATGGGAATATGTAGAAACATGGGAGCTACACACTTACTATCTATCCACATTAAAATATAAGGAAGTTACCAATAGTAGAGGTGTTACTACATACAGTGCTGTGTATAATGATTCAAGTAGTTTTGGGCCAGATTTGACAAAATATTTTTGCTGGAGAACAGAGCCGTCTACTACAATTTTTACTGGCACAAGTTCTAATTTATCAAGTGATGTAATTAATCTTCCAATGATATCCATTCCCGCAGATTCCTGGAAGTTAAATATCTTATATTCAGTAAATACCAAACAATATAGCTTGAGTAAGGGTAGGTATGAATTTTTACAAAGAATGAAAAAAAATACAGAAAGTACAGGTTCTGTTTTTGATGCTCAACCTTCAGAATTAAATAGTAATATTCATTGTGTAAGTAATCCATTAGAACCTGTTATAGGCTATATTGATATATGTCCAATACAAGAGAAAAGAATTTATATTAATAGAAAATCTTTACCTGATTGGAATTATAGCCAAAGCTGTTCAGAAATTGAAGTCCCTAATAATTCAGATAGTATAGCTATTAAAGCCCTGTTTTTACTACCCACTTATCCAAAAACAGACCCTATGACCGGAAGGATAATTTCTTTTTTTGCTGCACCTCCTGAGTGTGTTGATTGTAAACTAAGGGGATCTAGTATAAAACCATCTTTTTGGCCTAATTAAATTGCTTTTTATGAAAAGACATATATACATAATAGTAGCAATTAATTTATTTCTATGTAGTAATAATGTAACTGCTCAATCAAAAGAAATTACTGAATTAAAAAACACCATTGAACAGTATACTGTAAACGCATTACCAGAGAAAATTTATCTACATACTGACAAATCTGTTTATTTAAACAATGAAGTGTGTTGGTTTAAGATTTATACTGTTGATGGATTTTTTCATGAACCACTAAGCTTAAATAAAATTGCCTACGTTGAATTGTTGGATGTGAATAATCAACCAATAGCGCAAGAAAAAATTGAATTAAAAGACGCAATTGATCAAGGTTCTATTCAATTGCCCGTTAATTTATCAACAGGAAAATACACTTTAGTGGCTTATACCAATTGGATGAAAAACTTTGATCCTCGTTTTTTCTTTTCAAAATCCATTTCTATTATTAATACGCAGTATGTTGCTGATCTTGCTCCAATAAAAAAGACCAGCTACAATATTTCTATTTTTCCAGAAAGTGGTTCATTACTAGCTGGTATTAAAAACAAGATTGGATTTTCTGTGACAAATAACTTCGGTCAAGGTATAATTTCTAATGGTTGGATTATTAGAAATAATAAGGATACCATTAGTCAGGTAGCCACTATGATCAATGGTCTTGGTTCTTATTCACTTATGATTGATAAGGAAGGTGAATACAAAATGATTTTTTTGCAATCAGATACTCTTATTGAAAAACAATTTCCAAAAGCTCAGTCAACTGGAGCTGTTATACAGGTGACTACAGATCAAGACTCGGTTCTTTCAACTATTTATACCAAATCTTCTGCTGTCAATAGTGGCTATTTAGTTATACATAATAGAGGTATTGTAAAAAGAGTTGTTCAAGTATATTTTTCAAATGAGCAAGCAACTATTAAAACGGCACTAAATAATTTAGGTGATGGAATAAATGTATTTAGCTATTTTGATTTAGATAAAAACCCAATTGCAGAAAGACTTTATTTTAAATATCCTGAAGAGAGTGAATCAAAAATAGCTCTCGAAACTAATTATTTTAAAAAACGTCAAAAAATTAATCTAACACTACAGGCAACTAGTTCAAATATGTACAATGCCTCTATGGCAGTATATAAAATTGATTCTTTGCAAAATATAGATGAAGTAAATATTGAAAATTATATTTGGCTTAGCTCGGATCTATCTTCAAAAGTTGAACATCCAGATATATATTTTAATAAATTAAATCCTAGTAGGGCATTGTTAATGGATGATTTGATGTTAACAAAAGGCTGGAGAAGATTTTTAATGAACGATATTCTTCATGGTAAAGCACAGCCCTTATTATCTTTTTTACCTGAAATGGGAGGCTCATTGATTGGCGGTAAACTTACCAATGCTAATACGCAAGCTAAACTTGGAGAAACTGCTGCCTATATTTCTTCTCCTTCGATTAACACCACCTTTACTTCAACTATTAGCGATAGCATAGGCGGGTTAAGATTTCAACTTAATAATTTTAAAAACGATGGCCAGATTATAGTTCAAGCTGCTAATTTGGATAATTCGCATAATAAAATTGACATCGAAAATCCTTTTGTGGCAAAAAATTATTTTCTTTCATATTCGGATCCGATTTTTGTAAAAACACTTCCAAAATCAAATCTAGCTTTGTTGCACAGAAATGTTCAGGTTCAAAATTTATATACTCCACAGTTTACCAATCAAATTCAAGCTTCGAAAAAAGACACTAATGCATTTTATTATAAACCCGATAGAACCTACTTTTTGGACGACTATGCAAGATTTACAACATTGGAAGAAGTGATTAGAGAATATGTAACTCCTGTAAGTTTAGTTAAGAAAAAAGGGAAGTATCAATTGTATGTTTATGATGAGGCCTATAAAAAATTCTTTGAATCAAATCCATTAGTTCTGTTAGATGGTGTTGTTATTCAGGACATTGATAAATTCTTAGAATACGATCCTTTAAAGATTAGAAAGTTAGAAGTTGTTTCTAGAACCTATTATTTAGGCAATATTGCATATAGTGGTATAATTAATTTCACTACTTATAAAGGCAAGCTTGAAGCCTTTGAGATAGATCCAAAAGCAGTTGTTTTAAACTATAGTGGCCTCCAAGACAGAAGAATCTTTGCGGCTCCTGTTTATGAAACACAAGCTCAAATTGACAGTCGAATACCCGATTTTAGACAATTATTATGTTGGAACCCCAATGTAAAAATTGATAAAAAGCTTTCCACTTCATTCTATAGTTCCGATGTTTCCGGTAAATACTATATAAGTATTCAAGGGATAGACAAGAAGGGAAAAATATTGAATCAATCTTCGATTTTTGAGGTAAAATAATTATTTATTAAACCCTATCCTTGTTCTATTGTCCCATTTATTTTTGGCAGCATTTTCGTCAAGGATATTCTCAATTGCCTCATAAATTTGAGTTAATTGAGCATCGTGGCCTCCTAAACGTTCTCTGATTTCATCTAATTGATGTTTAAAATCTGTTTTTATTAATAAAACCCGTCTTAGTTCCACAAATGCCCTCATTATGGCAATATTCATACTAATTGCCTTTTTTGAGTTAACAATTCCACTTAACATTGCAACTCCTTGTTCGGTAAATGCTAGGGGTAGATATTTTGTATGCTCCCCTCTACCACCCTTTAAGGTCACAAATTGTGACCTTAAAGAAATCATACCTGGATTTAGGTCTTTAATTTGAACTCTAATTTTATCAATTTCTTCATTGGTGAGTTGAAACATAAAATCCTCAGGAAACCTTTCAATATGCCTTTTTACAGACTGATTTAAGACTTTTGTTTCAACCTCATAGAGTTGCGCTATGTCTTTATCAAGAATAACTCTTTGTCCTCTTATTTCGTAAATACGATTTTGCAAACTTTGTAATATTTCCATATAATTAAATTTTAGGGAACCAATTTAATCTGAAATAAAACAAAATCCGATTAAACTTATTCGTTCGGATATTTTCTAATGTGCATTATTATCAAGTAGTTTCGAAAGTCGATAAAAAAAGAGCACATTTAGGCTTCTGAATTGCTTTAGATTATCTAGACGCTTAGTTTTGTGCTGTTTTAGGCATAGCCTAAACTAAACCTCGAAATCTACCACATGAATTTAAATCTTCTAGTAGAAAACCTAACTAACCCTGCTTTACTTTTCTTTTTTCTTGGAATATTAGCTAAGCTTTTCAAAAGTGATTTAGAAATTCCTGAGAATACTTCAAAGTTTATTTCTTTATACTTATTATTCTCCATTGGCTTCAAGGGAGGCCAAGAGCTGTCTCATGACGCCTTATCTGTAGAGATTATTACTAGTTTATTTTTTGGTTTCTTTATATCATTAATCATTCCGTTGTATACCTTTTATATCCTAAAAAAGAAATTATCTATTTATGATAGTGGCGCCATAGCTGCGGCTTATGGTTCGGTGAGTGCGGTAACTTTTGTAACCGCCACTTCTTATTTAGAATCTGTAAAACTTTCTTTGCATGGTCATATGGTTGCAGTGATGGCTTTGATGGAGTCTCCTGCAATTATTATGGGATTGATTTTAATTTCCATACACAATAAAGAGATGAAAATTAAAAAATCTGGTATTTTAAAACACTCTTTAACCAATGGAAGTGTGTTTTTAATTATTGGAAGTTTAATCATTGGCTATATTGCTACAGCAAAACAAGCAGAGGGTATCAAGCCTTTCACAACGGATATCTATAAAGGATTTTTAGCCATCTTTTTATTAGATATGGGATTAGTGAGTGGAAGTAAATTAAAATCCTTTTTCCAATTTGGATGGTTCCCAATTGTATTTGCTATCGTAGTTCCCCTATTCAATGGTATACTATTTGCTTATTTGTCTCAATGGGTTACATTGGATGTATCTAACAGATTTATTTTTGCAGTGTTAGCTGCATCTGCTTCCTATATTGCAGTTCCAGCGGCTATGAAAATTAATGTACCCCAAGCCAATCCTAGCTTGTATTTGCCCATGGCATTAGCGCTTACCTTCCCGGTAAATATTACTATTGGGATGCCAATTTATTATTATGTAATCAATAATTTTTAATTCTTACTAAAAGTTATATCAGCAAGTAATACGGTTCTAGGATCTGCAACTATATGTGATGGCAATTGATCAACTGGAATTTTATAAGTACTATTTTTATTATTTAAATCTACTTTTATAATTTTCGAACTTTGAGTATTTGAATTATAAATAGCCAATTCTATAGGTGTATTGAAAATAAAATTGCCAGATTGAGCCTGTGTTAGGTCAATCAATACCTGTTTGTTTTTTGAATCGTATTTCCAATGCCCATCTATTTTCAGTACATATGGGTTTCTTAACCATTGATTTAAGTATGACTTCAAGTCTTCTTTAGCAAAAATTTCCATAGTTTCAATAAACTCTAACGTTGTGGTATTACTGTTATAATATTTTTTATAATAAGCTTGTATTCCTTTTTTAAAATTTTCATTACCCATTCTGTTCCTTAACATATGTAATACCCATGCACCTTTTTGATATGTAATACCACTAGTTACAGGGCCTGATTCAGCAGTTCTATTATCTATGATACTAAAACTAGAATCCTTCTTGGTGTAGTCAATAACAAATTTTCTTGCTTTTAATAAACCAGCTATATATTCATCAGAACCATATTCACTCTCTTGAAATAAAAGGGTAAAATAGGTTGCAAAACCTTCGCTCAACCACGCATCATCCCAAGTAGATTCCGTAATTGCATTACCAAACCACTGGTGTGCAATTTCATGTATTACTACATTTCTTAATCTTTCAGATTTCTTTCCATCCACTAAATTTTCAGCATATAAAATAGCAGATGAAGTTTCCATCCCGCCACTTACACTTGGAGATTGAATATTTGCCAATTTTTCATAGGCAAATGGTCCAACATAGTTTGTATAAAAGGAAAGTACATCTTTAGTAGGGGTTTCAAAGTCTCTGAACCCAGCTTCTCTATCTTTTGAATAAACCCAAGTTTGAATAGATTTATGATCAAATACATCAACATGCTGTACTGCAAACTCTGCAACTCCTAAAACATATAGCCAACTGGATACAGGGACATTTTGTTTCCAATGCGTTAAAGTATTTTCTGCGTCTATTTTGGATTCTTCCATCAATAGGCCATTAGAAACTACTTTATACTTAGATGGAGCAATTACAATGAATTCATTTGTAGCCTTATCATAAGGATGATCTATGGTTGGTAACCAATGTCTTGTATTATTTGGCCAGTTCTCGTTAAAAAAACACCTTTCACCATATTTATTTAAACCAATTTTTAAACCACCTGCAGGTATTCCTTTATATTTTATTGTAAACTCCCCAATTTGATCTTTTAGAGATCCATTATCCCAGTGTATTGTTAAATTATTTTGTTGATGTGTGAATTGAGCAGTAGTTCCATTGTAATATACTTCTTCTACTTGCATTCCCTTTTTTAAATTACTATCAAAATTTACTAGGTCTAGTCTAAAATCTTTTACACTTTCTTTTTTAAATATTACTTTAATTTTTGTTGTTCCTATAATTTCGTCTGTTTTATCTGAAAGCTGAATCTTAAAATTATAATGTAAAATATCTACATTAAAATTTTTCGGATAATTATCTGCCCAAGCTTTAAATGAAAAAGCAATTAGAAGTATAGTATAAAAAAAGATTTTAATTTTCATCATGTTAAATTATTGAATAGTAACTGTTTTTAAATAATAACCAGTGGGATCTATCATTGGAGGGTGTGAACTATTTACTGTTACTCCATCTTTTGTCAATGTAATTTTTTCAGCTTTACCATTAATAACTATTTCTAATGGAAGATCCATTATATAGTTGTTTGGCTTGATTAAATATTTATTATAACCAAGTTCTTTTACATTTATTTCTATGGTCTTAGTTGTTCTTAAGTAAAAATCAAAAAAGGGTTTTAAAGAATATCCTGCTGCATTGCTAAATAGCTCTTCTACATCTTTCGAAGTAACAAAATTATCATAAGTGTATTGTGGATCAGTAGATAATTTCTTGATAGTAGGAAAAAACACTTGATCTCCCACTACAAATCTTAAGCTATGCATAAAGAAAGCACCCTTTGTGTAAATATCATTTCCCGCATATGTTTCATCTTCTGAAAGCTCTTCTCCGCCTACCATTGGCTTTTTATATTTAATACTTCTTTTCCAACCTGCAACTATTTTATTATAAGCTTCCTGACCCCCTAAATCATAATGGGCTAAACCTTCTGCATAAGTGCCAATACCTTCTTGTATCCACATATGTGCCCAATCTTTATTAGTTACTTTGTTGGCCCACCACTCGTGTGCATACTCGTGAAATAAGTTTGCTGAATACTCTTCATTACCAATCTTAGCGTATTCAAACTTGTTATTAAATGTTATCATTGTTTGATGCTCCATTCCAGAGTTGGGTACTTCTGCAACACCAATTTTTTCTTTATACCAAGGATATTCTCCAAAATATTTTTCTAAAATTTTAGTATCTCTAATTTTAGTAGCAATTAATTTTTTGGCATGCATGGTATCTTCCTCTAAAACATAAAATTCTATCGGTACAATATTTCCATTAATTGTTGTGTAAGTATCTTTTGCTACTTTATATTTTCCAATGTTAAACACTACACAATAGTTACTAATTGTATAATTTGTTTTCCAATGAAAAGTGGAACTGTTTTTTTGATGCGTTGTTTTTTGTAATAAGCCAGGACCTGCTACTACCAATCCTTTTGGTACAGTAATATGCATATCCACCCCCTCGTTAGGCTCGTCGCTTGGATGGTCTTTACAAGGGAAATACATTCTGCCCCCTTCCTTTTGTATATTAATTGAAACCCAATCATTGCCACTACTATCCTTTGCCCAAGTAAATCCACCTAACCATGGTGGTTTAACGGCTATTGGAGGCACACCACCATATTGAATGTCTACTAGTTGTTTTCCAATAGGGAAGCTTTTAGTTGAAGTGATATAAATTTTATCATCTTTTTGTTCAAAACGTACTGGCTTCTTATTGACAGTGATTTTATCGACAGTTAATAAGTGTACTAAATCTAATAATATTGTATCTGTTGATTTTGAAAGATTCAAATCAACTATAGTATGACCTTGAATACTTTTATTTGGGATATCTACTGCAAGAGAGATATCATAATGTCTAATATCCATTATGGCTTGCAGCGGCTTTAATTTACCTCCAGAAGAAAGATAAGTTAAGTCTTCTTGCTTTTGAGCATTAACTAATATTGTGGCGAATAATAATAAACTAGTAATAAAGGGTTTCATATGCTATATTTTGCTCTATGAATTTAAGCAAGTTTATTCTATATTCGTATATAATCATTAAGGACTGTTTGGTCATTGAAAAATCCAACTTTATTTATGAAATCACGTAGAGATTTTTTACAATTATCTTCAATGGGCTTAATGGGAGCCTATTTGCCTAAATCATTGAATTTAATAAGCTTAAATCAAAAGCCAAAGCTTTCTTTACAGCTTTACACCGTTAGAGATCAAATTAAAAATGATCTTCGAGGTACAATTAAAAAAATTGCTGATTTAGGTTTTAAAAATGTAGAAACCGCCTTCTGGCCTGAAGGAGTTAGTTTAGCAGAAGCAGCTTCTGTTTTAAGAGAATTTAAATTAAATGTAAGCTCTTGTCACATAGAATTACCAGTAGGTGATCAAAAAGAAACATTTTTAGCAAATGCTAAAGCTTTTAATTGTAAAAATCTTATTTGGCATGGATGGCCTGAGGATAAAAGATATAGTAGTTTAGAAGGAACCAAAGCATTAGTGAAAATATATAATGACGCAAATAGGTTTGCAAAAGCTAATGGCTTACATTTTGGATTACACAATCACTGGTGGGAATTTAGAAACAAGGTTTCAGACAAATTTGTTTATGAAGTTTTATTAGAAGAACTTGATAAGGATATCTTTTTTGAAATTGATACTTATTGGGTAAAAGTTGCAGGGCACGATCCAGCAAAAATAATCCATCAATTTGGAGAAAGAGTAAAACTGATGCATGTAAAAGATGGGCCTGCATTGTATAACGATCGTTTAGCAATTGATAATCCAGATCCAATGACACCTGTTGGGCAAGGATCACAAAATTTTCCTTCTATATTTAAAGCAGCAGGTTCAGGTTGTGAATGGCTGGTTATTGAAATGGATAAAACAGCTATTGATGTTTTTGATGCTTTAAAACAAAGCGTAGATTATATGAAACCTTTTGTCGTATGAAAAATCTAGAACCTTCTTTAGATAAATTATATAGTTATATCCCAGAAGCTGATATGCTTAATAGCGCTGTATCTTCAGTGAATGTGGCTTGGCATATAGAACATAGTTTATTGGTTATCTCAAAAATTATTGAAACAGTTGTAAACTCTGACCCAGCTAAGTATGAATGGAAATTTGATTTTAGAAGAAGCTTTGTTTTCTTTTTAGGCAAGTTTCCAAGAGGCAAAGCGAAAGCACCAGAGGTTGTTATTCCTGTACAAAATGGTCAACCAAATTTTGATGCGCTATTTCGTTCAACAAGGACCGCCATTACACAATTACAAAATGCTCAAAAGAATCAATTCTTTGTACATCCAATTTTTGGGAAATTAAATAAGAAAGATACATTCACTATGTTAGATATCCATACCAAACATCATCTTCTAATTATACAAGATATTATTTCTCAAACTCTATAATATGCTCTGATGCATATTCGTCATCACCTGGTTTAATTCGCTTCACAAAAAATCTTGCACGCTTACCTAGTTTTAAAGAGGTTCTTTTTTCTTTAATATCTTCCTCTGTATCTAAAGGTTGTAAAGATGGATACCATAAAATATATCCAGGCTTTTGAAACACCAATGCTGGCTTACTCCAGTTTTGACTATTATCACCAGTACCTAGATCTTTGTGCTGATTAAAGGAGATATATATTTTATCACCCTCCCATGATTTACCTTCTACTCTTCCCATCAACATTACCCAACAATTCAAATAACTATTCCAGCTAACAGATGGTCCCCAATGAAATCCACCTGTTGGCGATGATGCAGCGCCACCACCATCTTCTTTTTTAATTTGCAATGAAGCGACAGGTTTACCAAAACTATTATGAGCAATACTAAATGCTTTACCATCCCATCGTTTAGCCTTACCAATTGGATTATCTAAATCAGATAAAGCTATTCTAGCAATACTGATACATTGTCCTGCAGCTTCTTTGCTTGCATTATATGTTTTTGCATCATATACACCCGGATATCCATACTCCCCATAAAATATATATAAATAATGTCCACTTGCAATAGCAGATGGATCACCTACACCACCAGCAAAAGTATTTGAAGTATTATGTGGTTTTAAAATCATACGAGGATTTAAATCTTCAAGTATGATACCTTTATTATTCCAAGATTTTCCGCCGTCCGTTGATTTCATGATACCAATTCTACATACTGCTGCCGGACTTTCTGGACCAGTAAGGCCCTGGGGCCATAATTTACTATCTTGATAACCTTCTTTTGTTTTGGGATTATAAGGAAGTGTACTTGGATAATTCTCATTATGATATAATGCATAAAGGGTTTTCCCAGACTTGTCTTTGGCATCTTGATATACTGTCTCAAACCATACAGCCCCATGTAAACCTTTTTCATTTACAGGAACATTAGCGGGCATGATAGGATCATGAAACTGATTCGCAGCATTTTTAAAAACCTTATTTGCATTTGTTCCATCAGAGTACTTCAAATTTTTTGAATAACCCCAAAGTGGATCTTCACCATATTTTCCAGGAAAGATTCTAAAAGTATCTGCCACCCATACTTCTGCCATATTGCAATCCACGAAAGAATTAAAACTTACTTTACTTGTAGGAATTAATTTAAACTTCGGTGTTTGGGGTTCTTGAATAAAGAGACTAGCCAACCAACTCATTACAATCAATAAAGGCATGCAATTATATTTTAGTAATGTAATCTACTAAATTTATTAACTTCAATAAAATATCTTCAGATGAAAATCAATATCATATCTATTATAACAATACTTCTAATGACAACTACTATTCAAGCACAGTATCAACCTTTATATAAAGTAACACCTAACCAAATTAAAGTAGCGAATGAAGAAAAGGAAGAACAATTTGAGGGCATTACTATTGTGAGTAAAGTAACAGAACCTGCTTTTCAATATTTTAGAGTAAAAGAAGATAATTTAAAAAGACCCTGTGTTATTATATATCCAGGAGGTGGCTATACTATTTTAGCAAGTGGTCATGAAGGCATTGATGTAGCTAAGTTCTTTAATAGTATTGGTGTGAATGCAATGGTAGTGAAGTATAGAATTCCAAACGATAAAGTGCAAAACGATAAATCTATTGCACCACTACAAGATGCACAACAAGCTATTTTATTAGCAAAGACCAATTCAAGCGCCTGGGGTATTGATGATAAGAAGATTGGAATATTAGGATTCTCTGCAGGCGGTCATCTGGCTGCGAGTTTATCAAGTCATTATGCAGATGTAAAAATTGACAATCCTTCTAAGGTTTCTTTAAGACCTGATTTTCAAATTTTGATCTATCCAGTAATTACTATGAAGGATTTTGGTCATGCTGGATCTAAAGAGAATTTAATAGGAAAGGATCCAACGCCAGAACAGATTCAATATTATAGCAATGAATTAAATGTAAATGAGCAAACACCCCCAGCTTTTATAGTGCATGCAATCAATGATGATGCAGTACCAGTTCAAAATGCACATGTGTATGATAGTGCTTTAAAAGCAAATAAAGTTTCTTCTACATTATATTTATACGAGAAGGGTGGACATGGATTTGGCATGAAAAATCCAACAGCCTCAGAACAATGGACAACACCATTGACTGCTTGGCTTCAAAAAAGAAAAATAATTTAAACTATTTGTTTTCTGCTCTTCTTCTTGCTTCTTCAGCTTCCTTGTAGATTCTAATCCAAGTAAGAGATATATCAATCACGGCCAATAATGGTCCTAATATAATTACCATAATTACTTCTAAACCTGGAGTATATCCAATTACACCATCAAAAGAAGTAGACTTTGATCTTTTGTATAATTTATATACACAATAGATAGCAGATACAATCCAGATAGCGAAAACGATATTCTTGTTCATAAGTATGATTTGTTATACAAAGGTACAAAAAAGCCCCACTAATTGTAGGGCTTTGATTTAAATATATTTATACATTAAACTCTGTGGTAATCTCCTTTCCAGTTTTGAATAGCCAATTTGATATCTTTGCTACTTAAATTTTCTTTAATAGCTCTCTCTAGTAATGCTAAATATTCTGCATCGCTTGCAAAACGCAAAGCAATAATTTGTCCAATTCTTAACTCTGATGGTAAAGCTTTGCCTGTCATAATATAATAACGTAAACTTTCTTCTGCTCTAATGGCTCTATCCTGTGCTTTTAATGGGAAAGATCTAGCATACCAAGCTAATAATATAAAAGTGATAGAAGTTAACACTAATAAAGAAGCTAGGTATTTGTTTTCTGGAGTGGCTCTTAATAAATAATTGATAGATCCACCTAATAATGCGAAAATGGCTCCAAAAGTTACATAGTGAAAACCTGGAACCATTTGTGGATGGTTTTTTACATTCTGTTCTTGCATATACTTGTTTTTTATTTTAAAAGTAATCTATTTAACTCTCTTTAAATCTAAATCATGAAAATCAAAACTAAAATCGGTTAATGGTGATATTGCTTTCATGGTTAAACCAGAAGGCTTACCGTCCATATCTGTTGTAAACATTAAATAAGCATCTGCATCCATTGTTCTATCGGTCCATCTTACAATTAAGGAATTGCCTTTATAAGGTAAAACCTCACCACTTAATTTAGAAGATCTTTTACTTTCAAACCAAGCTTTACCGTTTTTCATGCTTATTTCAATATCTCCAAACCAAACATCTCTATAAGTTCCTAAGTAGGGTTGAAAATTAAATTTACCTCCAGCTTTTGATAACTGCGCTTGCATATCTTTCTCTACATCCTCACCAATTTTCTTTGCTTCTGCTTCACCTTTATCTACACGATCCTTCATAATTTTTACCCAATCATAGCCACTCACTCCTAAATAACTATCTTGAATGGTTCTACTAATAGCATTAAACGCTGCACCCATTTGTTGGTTAGTGAAAACAATTATACCTAATTGTAATTCAGGGAACATCACTACTTGTGTTACCATACCTGCTAATCCTCCGGTATGGGTTACTTGTTTATATCCTTTCACATCACTTAAGAACCAACCTAATCCATAAGCTGCAAAGTGTGTGTTGTAAGGCGCTGCAGTGCCAGCTTTGATAACAGTTTGTGGTGTCCATGTTTCATCGTGAACTTCGGCACTAAATATTTTATTTTGTAAACCTTCTCCATATTTTCCATGATTCATTTGAGCAATTACCCATTTGCTCCAATCAGTTACATTGCTCCAAATACCGCCAGCGGCATTAGCACTTTCACTCCAATCAATATCTAGTACTTGTAATTTTCCATTTACTGGAGCGTGAGGACGAACCGCATTGCTATTATCTTTTAGTCTGTACAAAGAAGCAGCTGTTTTTTGCATACCCAATGGCTTCATGATTCTTTGCTCTACTAGATCTTCCCATTTAATTCCTGAAGCTCTCTCTGCAACTTCACCTGCTACGATATATAAGTTGTTATCATAATCGTATTTTGTTCTAAAAGCAGATACTGGTTTTAAATATCTTAAATTATGAATGATGTCTTTTTTAGTAAAATTACTTCCGTCAGGAAACATCATTAAATCTCCTGCACCTAATCCTAATCCACTTCTGTGTGTTAATAAATCTCTAATAGTAAATGCATCCGTTACATAGGGGTCATACATTTTAAATTCAGGAATATAATCTGTTACACGATCATCCCATTTAATTTTTCCTTCATCTACTAATTGTCCTAGAACTGCGGCAGTCATGGCTTTGCTGTTGGACGCCACACCAAATAAGGTATTCTCATCTACTTTTTTCCCTGTTGTTAAATTAGCAACACCATAACCCTTAGCATGTATTAGTTTACCATCTTTTACTAAACCCACTGCTATACCAGGCACATTAAATGTTTTTAAAACCAATTCAGTTAATGAATCAATTTGTTTTGCACTAATGGGTTGTGTTTGAGCTATTACGCTGATTATCTGAAATACAGCTACAATCAATAAGAGGCTTTTTTTCATATGTCTTTATTTACCTTATGAAATTAATCAATATTCTAAGTAAAACAAGGTATTTATACGCTATTTGATACTGACTAAAATATATAATATAGTTGAGATAAAATAAAAAGTTCCCAAATTGGGAAATTTAAGTTAATTTTCAAATATATTTCAATGAGAGTGATCGCAAAAAGAACCATACGAAATTATATTGCCCAACACCCAGATTGTGAACAAGCTCTTTTAACTTGGCATAAAGAAGCTAAAGCAGCAAAATGGAAATCACCTTCTCATATTAAATTAAAATATCCCTCTGCAAGTATTATCCATAATAACAGGGTGGTATTTAATCTTAAAGGCAATCATTATAGGTTAGTGGTAAAAATTAATTATTCATTATTTATTGTATGGATAAAGTTTATTGGCACACACGCTCAATATGATAAAATCGATGTAAGTAAAATTTAAAATTATATGAAGTATAAAATAATAAAAACCAATAAAGAGTATCAGAAAGCACTGGAAAGATTAGATAAAATTTTTGATGCTAAAAAAGGAAGTGCTGAAGCAGATGAATTAGAATTGTTGTCGTTACTAATAGAACAATATGAAGACAAACACTTTCCACTTAATTTACCAGACCCTATAGAAGCTATCAAATTTCGAATGGAACAAATGGGATACACTCAAACTGACTTAGCCAATGCTATTGGATTAAAAAGTAGGGCTAGTGAAATATTAAATAGAAAAAGAAAGCTTACTTTAGATATGATAAGAAGTTTAAATGAGCGAATGAATATACCCATTGAATTACTTGTAAAAGAATATTAAATTTTTAAAATGAAAAACACTTTATTCATATTTACTATTTTTCTGTTGTCTATAAATGCGACAGCTCAAAAAAAAGTGGTTAAGAAAACACCAGCCAAGCCTGTGGCGGTTGCAAGCATTCAGTCCCCTTTAAAATTATGGTATGATAATCCTGCTACCTATTTTGAAGAGTCATTGGTGTTAGGAAATGGAATGCAGGGTGCTACTGTATTTGGTGGCATTGGAACAGATAAGATATACTTAAATGATTTAACACTTTGGTCCGGTGAGCCTGTTAATGCTAACATGAATCCAAATGCCTATAAGAATTTACCAGATATCCGTAAAGCATTGAATGAAAAAAACTACAAGAAGGCAGAACAGCTGTATAAAAAATTACAAGGCAAGTATTCAGAATCCTATGCACCACTAGGTACTTTATTTTTGGATATGGTGGATGATCCATTTATTACCGATTATTATAGAGAATTAGATATTGATAATGCTGTTGCAAAAGTGAAGACAATTTCTAATAATAATGTAATAGAAAGAGAATACTTGGTTTCTAATCCAGATAAAATATTTGCTATTCATTTAACAAGTAAAAAAGTAGGCGCATTGGGCTTTACCATCAGATTTCAATCTTTATTAGCTCATACTAAAGCAATTAATGCCAATACTTTTATAGTAAATGGATCAGCGCCTATCAAAGCAGATCCTAATTATGTGGGCAAATCAAAAAACAATGTTGTTTTTGATAATAAAAAAGGAACGAAGTTTTCTGCTCAAATAAAAATTCAAAGTGGTACTGGAAAAATTACCCAATCAGATAGTATCATTAGTTTAGCAGATGCCACTGAAGCTACTGTGTATGTTTCTATGGCTACAAGCTTTAGTGGATTTGATAAAAACCCCGCAACCAATGGAGTAAATAATAATGCAGTTGCTACTACACAATTAGCTCAAGCTCAACAATTGGGTTGGAATGAAATTAAAAAAAGACATATTAAGGATTATCAAAAATATTTTAAGCGGGTTGAATTAAAAATCAACAATAAAGAGCTTGCGGATATTCCAACAGATCAAAGATTAAAGCGATATGCGGAAGGAGCTGTAGATCCCTATTTAGAAACTTTATATTTTCAATATGGTAGATACTTATTAATATCAAGCTCTCGTACAACCGCTGTACCAGCGAATTTGCAAGGATTGTGGAACCCTTATTTACAACCACCATGGTCTAGTAATTATACCATGAATATTAATGCAGAAGAAAATTATTGGTTAGCAGAGAATACCAATCTATCTGAAATGCACCAACCCTTTTTACAATTTATTGGTAACCTTGCTTCTACAGGAAAAACAACTGCAAAAACATTTTATAATTTACCAGGTTGGGTAGCACATCATAATTCTGATATATGGGCTATGTCTAATCCAGTTGGTAATTTTGGAAACGGAGATCCAGTATGGGCTAACTGGCCAATGGGTGGTGCATGGTCTTCGACACATTTGTGGGAGCATTATGTATATACACAGGATAAATCCTTCCTTGAACAAAAAGCTTATCCATTAATGAAAGGCGCTGCAGAATTTTGCTTAGCTTTCTTAGTACCTGATAGTGCTGGAAGATTAATTACTTCACCTTCTACTTCTCCAGAAAATAATTTTAAAACACCTAGTGGATATATAGGTTCAACTTTTTATGGTGGTACTGCAGATATGGCCATGATTAGAGAATTGTTTTTAGACATCATTGCAGCTCAAGATGTTTTAAAAAACGATAACGATTTTGCTGTTAAAATAAGTACAGCATTAAATAATTTATTTCCTTATCAAGTAGGCAAAAAAGGAAACTTACAAGAATGGTATTATGATTGGGAAGATGCTGATCCTAAACATAGACACCAAAGTCATTTGTATGGATTGTATCCAGGTAATCATATAACAGTAGACAAAACACCAGCATTGGCTGCTGCTGCAAAGAAAACATTAGAAGTTAAAGGAGACGAAACTACTGGTTGGTCCAAAGGATGGAGAATTAATTTATGGGCAAGATTAAAAGATGGAGACCATGCTTATAAAATGTATAGAGAGTTATTGAAATTTGTTCCACCAGACGAAACCAAAGAAAATTATAAAAACGCAGGTGGTACTTATCCTAATTTGTTAGATGCACATCCGCCTTTTCAAATTGATGGAAATTTTGGTGGTGCCGCAGCTGTTGCTGAAATGTTAGTGCAATCTAATGGGGATATCATTGAGCTATTACCAGCTTTGCCAAAAGCTTGGTCCAGTGGAGAAGTGAAAGGTTTAAAAGCTAGAGGCAATTATGAAATTAATATGGCTTGGAATGCAGGACAGGTAACTAATCTAGTGATTAAGTCAAATAACCCAACTGCTAAAGTATTGTATAACGGTAAATTACAAATTGTTAAGACTAGTAAGTAAAATCCCCCTTTTTTTATTAGGCATTAACCATTGTAAATAATTGAGCATATCATTTTCTTCAATAGCAACACATCCAGAAGTGGGCGTGTACTTTTCATCAGCCACATGAAAGAAAATTGCACTTCCTTTTCCTTTAATAACTGGCTTTGTATTGTATTCAATAACCATGCAGTATTTATAGTCTATTGAATTTAATTTTAAGTGCTCGAAACTTTTTGCTGATGTATTACCTCTTACATAAGTATTATAGTCTGCAGCTTCTGCATCATCAATCCATTTATCTTCGGAATTAGTTTGTGTATAATTAAGAGATGTAGGTCCAAGTTCATCATATCCAAATACCCTACCTAATTCAAAAAGTCCATTGGGTGATTTTCCATCACCTTCTATTTTTTCTTCTTTGTTGGCTATTCCATTTCTACCAACACTTGCTTTTATGGCCTTGAATTGAACCAACCATTTTCCTTTCTTCTTTTCCAAACCCACTAAGGTCGCATTAGCATCGCTTGCTTTTTGATTAAACACCACCACTAATTGATCAAACTGCTTACTTTGCGGATTAGCACTAACCAATTGAATGGCAATATCTTCAGCACTTTGTCCAAAAGTAAATAGACAAATGCAAGAGATGATTGTACTAAGTATAAATTTTTTCAAGGGGTATTTTTAATCATTGAAATTAGGCATATATTCGCATTACCCCAAAAGCGCTATTATTAATTTAAACTTCTGTTTATGAAGAAGCGCGTAATGTTGTTGGTTGTTTTGTTTTCTTTCTTTTTTATTGATCTTAATGCACAATCCTGGATTGTTAAGGATAGTATTTTGGTTTTTCCTGAAGGTTTTGCTTCTTGGTTGAAAAGAAATAATGGAGGAGTTGATTTAGCAAATCCTGGAAATGGAAACTCAATGGGTGGCAATGGCACTATTGGTACAAATCAAGGAGTTGTTGTATATGATTTTAATAGAGATGGAAAAGAAGATTTAACCTTTCAGATATTTCCTTCTAATAATGCAACCAGAGAATATATTAGAGGAATATTTATTCAAAACACAACTGGAAAATATATTTTAGATACAAACTATGTTATTAAGGGTAAAGGGGATATGTGGTATGGTGGATTTGGAGATTTTAATGGAGATGGATTAACCGACTATCATTATATCACTACAAACTATCATGGTGCAGACAGTAGTAGAAAATATAATACAGAAATGGTTTATGATAATTGGCCTGAAAAAGTTTTTATAAATAATGGGAAAAGCTTTGACACTTTATCTTTAGACATAAATAATTTACAAATTATGTCTTCTTATATAGCAGATGTTGATAAAGACGGCGCAGATGAAATAATAACCACATCTAGGGAACAAAACGACTTTGTTACAGTTTATAAATATGATAAAGGGGCAAAAAAATTTATAAAAATTATGACGGATTTGTCAAGCAAATGGGCAAATCAGTTTAATATGAGAACTACTAGATATCCAATATTTAATATTGAAAATGAAAATTCAAATCAAAAATTTTCTGTAATTATGGGTGATGCAGCAGTCGGTAACAATCCGAGCCAACCTTATAATTTTACAAAATTTACTTATGCAACTTATGGCTATGATGATAAAATAATTAAAACAAACACATTAAGCAGAGATTCTATTTTTATTCCAATTAAATATTCAAAAGAAGATGCCGATGATTATTATAAATTTTCTCTACACGAGGTATTAAGTGTTTATAAAATGGATATTGATAAAAACGGAGAAGAAGAATTTGTGGCTGGTGGTTTTTATCAAAATAATTATGATTTAAAAAAACAAAGATTTGCTTATGGATGGAGGGTCTTAGGTTTAAATGGAAAAGATTTAACTGATCAGTTTTTTCAAGATGGAGGATTTGATAGAAATGTTGACTTAATTGCTCATGGTTTAGATATAGATGAAAATACAGATGGCATAGAGATGATTCCTGGAACATGGGGGGCAGATGGTGGTAATTCAATTGGAACTGTTGGATATTTTTATAGAGTTGTAAATAAAAAATTTGAAAAATATTTTATTAGAGATATTAAACATGAATCTGGAAGAAAATTAGATAGTACATATTTTAGAACAATGCAAATTGTGAAATATCCAAATTTTACAAAAAATAAAAATGCATTATTAATGTATGATTTCCAAGACATTAAAAGAGCTTCAATTGTTTATCAAGCAAGTTGTTTAGATGTTGTAAAACCTACATTTGATAAAACTGTTTACGCGATTTGCGGATCGGACAGCACAATAGTAAAGCTTACAAATTTTGCAAAAACGGATAGTACTATTTGGTATGTTAATGGTTCTGTTAAAACAACCAATATTGATCAGTTATCTTTTAAGAATGCTGATACTTTTTATGTTAAAAAAATTGATGGTAATGGTTGTATAAAAAGCTCAGATCAAATTATAATCAAAAAATTCAGTCTTCCATCGGCACCAACCATCTCTCGCGATACGGCTAATAATTTAGTGTCTAGTGCGGCTGTTAGAAATACTTGGTATAAAGATGGTGCTGCTATCTCAGATACAACTCAGAAAATTAAGCCAACTAGTGCAGGCTCCTTTACGGTGAAGACCAGCGAAAATGGTTGTGCTAGTGTAGCGAGTAGTGCATACTATTATTTAGTAACAGATATTGTTAACCTAAGCGCCGATGAGTTTATTAAACTAGCACCTAATCCATTCCAAGGCCAGTTGAATCTTGATTTTAATGTAAAAGCCTATCAAAAACTAAATATTGAAGTATTTGAACTGAGCACTGGAACAAGAAGAGCTGCCCAACAGAATGTTTTACCGGGCTCGGTACTATCTTTTGGCTATTTGGCACCTGGAACCTATATCATTAAAGTAAGCTCCAATGATCAAAAGCTGTCGCATCAGTTTAAAATGATTAAATTATAAGCCTCCGTGTAATTTTCTACATTTAGTTCAAAATATTAATTAATTTACTAAGCCAATGAGCATACTGCTTGTTGGCTTTTTTTATTTCAATTTTTTCTTATGAAACAATTATCTCGTTTTGCATTAGTCCTTGTAGTAAGTATCGCATGTCAATCTGTATTGGCACAAGTAAAAGACAGCACTTTAAAAGGAATGTCTTGGAGAAATATAGGTCCAAACAGAGGAGGCCGTTCTTTGGGAATTGCAGGAAGTAGTAAAAGAAAATTAGAATATTATTTTGGTGCAGTAGGTGGAGGTTTATGGAAAACCACAGACGGTGGTTTAAACTGGAAGCCAGTGACTGATGGTCAATTGACTAGTTCTAGTGTGGGTGCTGTTGCAGTGTCTGAATCTAATCCAGATATTGTTTACATAGGAACAGGTGAAACAGAGTTTAGAGGAAATATCATGCAAGGTGATGGTGTGTATAAATCTACTGATGCAGGAAAGACTTGGAAAAATATTGGATTAAAAAATTCACAATCCATTTCTCGTGTTCGAATTCATCCAACCAATCCAGATATTGTTTATGTTTCTGTATTAGGTCATGCATTTGGTCCTAATGAAGAAAGAGGTGTTTTCAAAACAACTGATGGTGGTAAAACATGGAACAAAGTTTTATATGTAAATGAAAAAGCTGGTGCAGAAGATTTGGTGATTGATCAACAAAATCCAGATATCATTTATGCAAGTATATGGGAAGTGTATCGCACACCTTATAAAATGTGGGCTGATGTGGGTACTTCTGCTTTATATAAATCTACCGACGGTGGTACTACTTGGAAAGTGATTTCTAAAAATCCAGGAATGCCTGCAGTCGTTGGAAAGGTAGGCGTAGCAGTGTCTCCAGCGGATGGTAACAGAGTGTGGGCGATTGTTGAATCACCAGAGGGAGGTTTATATCGTTCTGATGATGGAGGTGCAAATTGGAAATTAGTGAACAACGAAAGAAAATTACGCCAACGCGCTTTTTATTATTCTAGAATTGTTGCAGATCCAAAAGATAAAAACACAGTGTATGGTTTGAATGTAAATTTTTATAAATCTACAGATGGTGGAGTGAGTTTTAAAACTGAAATAAAAGTACCTCATGGTGATAATCATGATTTATGGATTGATCCAACTGACCCAACACGTTTAGCAAGTTCTAATGATGGTGGTGGTACGGTATCTGTGAATGGTGGTTTATCTTGGACAGATGAAGATTTTCCAACGGCACAATTATATCATATCACTGTAACTAAAGATTTTCCATATCAAGTAGCAGGTGCTCAGCAAGACAACACTACGATTGCATTGCCTAGTGAAGATTATAGACATAGAGCTATAAGAACAAATTCTACTAAACCTGGAATGGGTTTTGCCTATGAAGTAGGTGGTGGTGAAAGTGGATATATCACACAGGATCCAAAGAACCCAGATATTTTTTATGCAGGTAGTCAAGGTGCCTTATTAACTAGAATCAATAGAATGACTGGTCAGGTTAGAGATGTACAAGTATATCCAAGATTTTTCTCTGGTGAAGAAGCGAAAACCTTACCTGAAAGATGGCAATGGACTTATCCAATTGTTTTCTCTCCAGTAGATCCAAATGTTTTATTTACTTGTTCTCAGCATGTTTGGAAAACTACTAACGAAGGCCAAAGCTGGGAGCAGATTAGCCCAGACTTAACGTATAATGATACAGCCACATTAGGTGTAAGCGGTGGAGTGATTACAAGAGACATGAATGGTCCAGAAATTTATGGTACTGTTTTTGCATTAGCGCCTTCTTACCATGATGTAAATATTATTTGGGCTGGATCTGATGATGGATTAGTTCATATTACAAAAGATGGCGGAAAGCATTGGGAGAATATCACACCAAAAGATATGCCTAAGAATACTAGAGTAAGTATTATTGAAGCATCTCATTTTAATGCAGGTACTGCTTATATCGCTGCAAAGCGTTATCAAATGGATGATCGCACACCTTATATTTGGAAGACGAATGATTTTGGAAAAACATGGACTAAAATAATTTCAGGTATTCGCGCGGATGATTATGTACATGCTGTTAGAGAAGATATTACCCGCGCGGGTTTATTATATGCAGGTACAGAACATGGTATCTGGGTTTCTTATAATGATGGTGGTAATTGGGAATCTTTAAGTTTAAACTTACCGGATGTACAAGTGTCTGATGTTCAAGTAACCGATAAAGATGTAGTGATAGGAACACATGGAAGATCTATGTATGTATTAGATGATGTTTCTCCAGTAAGAACCAAAGACGCTGGAATTCAAGCTGGGCTTCACTTATTTAAACCATACTATGCAGTAAGAACAGTTCAAAAAGCAGTATTCCAATATTATTTAGATAGCACTATCAAAGATTTAAAAATTGAAATCTTTGATGCAAAAAATAATTTGGTAAATACTTTTGTAGGAGCATTACCAAAAACTAAAAAAGAAAATGGAGAAGCAGACGAAGATGAGGATGATAGAAAACCACAACCTCCAACAATTAAAAATGGTTTAAATAAATTCGAATGGGATTTAAAATATCCTGCTGCAACTAATTTTAAAGGAATGATTTTATGGAGTGCACCAGTGTATGCAGGACCAACAGCAGTTCCAGGTAATTATAAAGTATCTATTACTGCTGGTGGAAAAACAGTGAGTGAAAATTTTGAAATCAAAATGGATCCTAGAGTGAATGATGTTACTCTTGCTGACATGCAAGAGAAATTTAATTTATCAATTCAAATTAGAGATGAGGTAAGTAAAGCAAATGAAGCAGTGATTAAAATTCGTGCCATTAAAGAAAAAATAAACGAAGAAGCAAAAACAAAAAACACCACTGTCTCTAAAGCGAATCAAGCATTGATAACGGAGCTTTCTGCTATTGAGGAGAATCTTTATCAGGTGCGTAACCAAAGCTCTCAAGACCCATTAAACTTCCCTATTAAATTGAATAATAAACTAGCCTCATTATTGAGAGTAGTGGAATCTGGGGATTATAAGCCAACAGCTGGTTCTTATAAGGTATTTGAAGAATTAAAGGCGGAATTAGCATTGGAAATCAATCACTTAGACAAGGTATTAGCTCAAAAAACCATTAAAAAATATTTGTAAATAAGGTAAAAACCCTACCTTTGATATATCATCAAGAAGCCTTTAGTGGCTGCCAACCGAGAGAGTCGAACTCCGCGGTGGTAAAATCGATGAGGACTTACTGTCAAAAGCAAACGTAATTTCCTTGTACATTTTTCTTGGTGTGAAATTTTAACCATTAAAACTTCATGCCATGTCGGATTCAAAAAACAAATCTTTAACTACAACAGACAAACTGTTAGTGGAATTGAATAACAATGCCTTGTTATTTGCTACTAACGGAAAACGTATTTACAATTTAATAGTAACCGCTCAAACAAAGGGTTCTATCAAAGGCCATGTATATTTTGAGTACTTACATCGCAAATTTGAGTGTGAATTAATTTTACAGGCTAACCAAATTAGTTTGACTGCATTAACCCCAAGTTTATTAACACCTGCGGGTTTATTTAAAGTAGAAGCTGCAAGTATTGCTGTTGATACTTACTTAAATGATTTAGGGATTATTACACAAAAAGGAGATGAAACCATTGGCTGGTTGATTTTAGATATCATTAACCACTTTAATGCATGTCGGCTCAAACCTAGAAATAGCAAGCAGTTCCGTTCTCAGCTGAACTAGTTTACCTTTTATGGAAAAAAGGCTTTTGTAATGCATTTAAAACAAATCCACCCGTTGTTTTGTTATAATTTTGCATTCTATCATGATCGGACATCGTTTTTTACCATTTAATCCAAAAGAGCAAGGCAAGACCAAGTTTGAACAATTACTTGATCTGTTTACGCAATTACTTACCTATACCAATGGGGATGCTACTGAAGCATTGGATTGGTTAAATCAATTAGATCGTCAACACAATTTAACAGACGATCAATATGGTATGGGTGATTTTATTGAAGACCTAAAACAAAATGGTTACTTAACAGAAAATCAACAAGATGGTAGTTTTAAAATTACCGCTAAGTCCGAACAAACTATTCGTAAAAAAAGTTTAGAAGAGATTTTCGGAAAACTAAAAAAATCTAAACAAGGCAATCATCAAACCAATAAACCTGGCCCAAGCAGTGAGCTGAATCCAGATACTCGTGCGTTTCAGTTTGGTGACATGTTAGAGCAAATAGATTTTACAGAGAGTATTCGTAATGCTCAAATTAATAGAGGGGTTGAGGCATTTAGTATGCAGGAAGAAGATTTGATGATTAGAGAGAGTGATTTTAAAACCCAAACTTCTACTGTATTAATGATTGATATTTCTCACTCTATGATTTTATATGGAGAAGATAGAATCACCCCTGCAAAGAAAGTGGCTATGGCGCTTTCTGAATTAATTACGACTAAATATCCTAAAGACACTTTGGACATTGTGGTGTTTGGTAATGATGCATGGAGTATTGAAATTAAAGACCTGCCTTATTTACAAGTAGGTCCTTATCATACCAATACTGTTGCTGGATTGGAGTTAGCGATGGATTTATTAAGAAGAAGAAAAAATCCCAACAAACAAATTTTTATGATTACCGATGGTAAGCCTACTTGTTTGAAAATTGGTAAAAAATATTATAAGAATAGTTTTGGATTAGACAGAAAAGTAGTGAACCGTTGTATTAATTTGGCGGGACAATGTAAAAAATTAAAAATTCCTATTACTACTTTCATGATTGCTTCGGATCCATACTTGCAAAATTTTGTACAAGAGTTTACAGAAATGAATAATGGAAAAGCCTTTTATGCTTCATTAGATAAGCTAGGTGCTTTCTTGTTCAATGATTTTGAAAGTGGCAAAAGAAAAACACTTTATTAAAAAGAAATTTAAAGACTTACAATGAATATTGAAAAAATTACGACACTGGGTCAATTGAAGAAAAGCGGTTATGTAGCTAAATCTATTAAAGATGAGGTTAGAGATAACTTAATACATAGTATTCAAAACAAAGAGAATCCATTTACTGGAATCATGGGTTATGAAGACACTGTTATTCCTGATACAGAAAGAGCTATTTTAAGTAGACATAATATTTTGTTTTTAGGGTTAAGAGGACAAGCGAAAACAAGAATGGCTCGTCAAATGGTTTATTTATTAGATGAGTATATTCCAGTGGTAGCAGGAAGCGAAGTGAATGATGATCCTTTAAAACCATTCAGTAAGTATGCGATTGATACTATTGCAGAGTTGGGGGATAAGACACCTATTCAATGGTTACACCGTTCTGAGAGATATGGTGAGAAGTTAGCTACACCAGATGTAAGTGTGGCAGATTTGATTGGAGATATTGATCCTATTAAAGCGGCCAATCTTAAACTTAGTTTCTCTGATGAGAAAGTAATTCACTATGGAATTATACCAAGAAGCAATAGAGGCATTTTTGTAATTAATGAATTGCCCGATTTACAAGCTAGAATTCAGGTTTCTTTATTCAATATTTTACAAGAAGGCGATATTCAAATTCGTGGTTTTAAATTAAGAATGCCATTGGATATTTTATTTGTATTTACGGCTAATCCCGAAGACTATACGAATAGAGGAAGTATTGTTACCCCTTTAAAAGATCGTATTCAAAGTCAGATCTTAACGCATTATCCAAAAAGTATTGAAACCTCTTTAATGATTACAGAGCAAGAGGCTAAAATAAATGATGCGCAGAAAAAATTAGTGAGCATAAGTGATTTAGCAAAGCGTTTGGTAGAGCAGGTTGCTTTTGAAGCTAGATCTAATGAATATGTAGATAAGAAAAGTGGTGTAAGTGCGAGATTGACGATTGCTGCTTTTGAAAATGCAGTGAGCAGTGCAGAAAGAAGAGCAATCATGCACAATGAAAAAAATACACAGGTTTGGATCAGTGATTTAACAGGAATTATTCCTTCTATCACTGGTAAAATAGAATTAGTGTATGAGGGCGAACAAGAAGGTCCATATGAAGTGGCTTTAAATTTATTAAACAAGTCTATTCGTAATCAGTTTATTCAATATTTCCCTAATCCGGAACTCAATAAGAAAAGAAAAACCAATAAAAAATCTGCAGAAGAGCCTGCTGTCGAAAACCCTTATAAATTAATCACTGCATGGTTTGATGCTGGTAATCATTTGGATTTATTCTTGGACATGAAAGATGCGGATAAAATTGCTGCTTTATATAAAGTTGATGGCTTATACGGGGTGGTTAAAAAACATTATCCTCATGCGAATGAACTAGAGTCTGCTTTATTAATGGAGTTTGTTTTACATGGTTTAGCAGCCTTCTCTATGATTAATAAGAAAATGATTGACGGTAAGATTGAGTTCAAGGATTTGATGGGAAGTATCATGAACTTAGGTAATATGGGCTTTGGAGAGGATGATTTTAACGAAGGGGATTATCAATAGTTGAGTACTAAATTGTATATTGTATACAAATTATACAATATGCCCATCAAGTCTCTTTCTATTGCTACTATCTTTTTAATGTCATGTATTTGCTCAAATAATTTATTTGCTCAGAATACTGCTACCAAAGAAGCTAAGCCAAAAGCAGTATTAAATCATACAGCTCTTTTTGTAGTTGATTTAAAAAAGTCAGGAGATTTTTATCATAATATTATTGGATTAGATACTATCCCAGAACCTTTTCATGATAATGCACATATTTGGATGAAGACATCTCCCTATAGTGCTTTACATATTATTTTAGGAGCTGATAAGGTTAAAGACTATTATAAAAATCAGCATACTTGTTTTTCAGTGGCTAATTTTGATGTTTTTATTTCTAAATTAAAACAAGATGGTATTTCTTTTGAAGATGTAGCAGGCAAGAAAAATGCAATTACTACAAGAATTGACGGAGTACATCAGGTTTGGTTACAAGATCCAGATGGATACTGGTTAGAAATCAATGATATTAATTATTAATATAGAGAAGACCTACAATACTTACTAAATAAAGTATTAGCACAATAATAGAGTCTATACCCATTCTTAAAAATTGTTTCTTGGAATGAAACAACATGCCAATCATATAAATGGTGGTTAATAATATTCCTACTGATGTTAAATAAATATCAGAAACTTTTAAACCTGGTAGGATAGATTCCCCGCCAATTAAGGCTGCCATTAAAAACAGAACAGGTAAAAAAGCATTACCACCAAATATATCACTCACAGCCATTTGATAATCTCTAATTTTTGCTGAAGCAATACCAGTAGATATTTCAGGCAATGCGGTACATAATGCTAAGATGGTTGCACCAAATACAATGCCATCCATTCCCCATCTTTTAGATAAAACCTCTCCACTCACTTCTAGTCCATAACCAGCCAATAGTGTAATAATCGCTCCAAGAATTGTTACTATTATTGCTTTCTTCACCTTTACTGTTGAAAGCACAATGTTATTTGTCTGATGCTTAGAAACTTTTTTGATTTGATTTAATTGGTATAATCTTTTAATACCCCATATTGATACTAACCAAGTAAATAGTATGATCCACTCAAAAGCGGTGGTATGTCTTAAATAATGATATGTAGGAAATTTATTTGCTGCTATTACTAAACTTAAAATTATAATTACCGTAAGTCCTTCAAATAATAATATTTTGGAATGACCCTTTAGGGTAAGAGGTGCTTTTCTTCCTACTCCATAAATATCAATTAAGACCAACACTGCAGTTTGTATAGCTATTCCCCCAAGTATATTACTCACAGCAATATCATAATCATGATTGAAAGCTGCAACTGCAGTAATAGCAATTTCGGGTAGGTTGGTTATGATGGCTAAAAATACAATGCCACCAATGGCTTCGCCCCAACCATAATGATTCACAATTTCATCTATTGCTTTTGAAAGTTTAATCCCGAACACCCAAATTAGTAAAGCACATACTACAAATAGGATTCCCAATGCCCAACTACTATAAATAATCATGTTATTTTTTTAGTGCAGCACAGAAATCAAAGCTTCTTTTTAAAGCAATTTCTGGATGAGCTACAATATCTTGTTCAACTACACAATGATCTAATCCATTTTCTTTTGCAACTGCTAAAATGTTTTTTAAATCCAAAACCCCATCACCTGCAGTAGTCATTTCTCCCCATAGTGCTGTCCATTGATTGGGACTGCCTCCATCTCCAGAGAATCTTACTTTCTTTTTCATGTCTTTGACATGCATTAGTTTATATCTTCCCTTGTTTGCTTTTAATAAAGCTATTGGATCTGCACCACCAGCTGTTGTCCAGAATAAATCCATTTCTAACCAAACCAAGCTTGGATCTGTTTGCTGTAATATAATATCCAAAGGTAGTATACCATCCATCTTACTTAAACCATAACCATGATTGTGGTAAGCGAAGCGAATGCCTTTTGATTTGGCCTCAGCTCCAATTTTATTAAACAACTCGGCGGTTCTCTTATAATCGTCAATTGTTTTTCTATTTTCTTCTGGTATAGAAGGTAGCACCACATAAGTTGCACCTAATTCATTGGCTGCTTCAGCAAGAGGTCCCATATTATTTGATAAAGTATCCAAGTCCGTATGCATGGAAGGTACTTTTAAATGGGTTTCTTTTAATATACTCTTTGTTTCTGCTATTGATCTACCAAAAAATCCGCTTCCACTAAAACCTACTAAAGGTTCAATGGCTTTCCAGTATGCTTTCTGTTTTGCTGTACTAAAGTTATAAGGTCCATACATTTCTATTTCTTTGTATCCCATGGTAGATAACATCTGTAGTCCACCTACAAAATCTTTTTCTAAAGTTTTTGGTAAGGAAAAAAGATTCACACAAACATTTTCAAAAAGTGGACTAGGGGTATAAGGGGTTTTAGATAAAAAAAGTCCTGCTAAAGATGCTTTTGCAGTATTCTCTAAAAATGCTCTTCTTTTCATTGGTTCAATATTAGTTGGATATAAACAATCGCTTTCCTAAGTTAATTTATTATTTTTACATAACCATTATATATCACTTAATTTAAGAAGAATGAGCAATTTGTATTGTTATATTAATAAACAGTTTGTAGCTATTGAAAAAGCAGGCGTTTCAGTAACAGATTTATTAGTTCAAAGAGGGTATGGTATTTTTGATTATTTACGCGTTGCAGATAACAAGCCTTTATTTTTAGAAGATCATTTAGAGCGTTTTTATAATTCATCCAATGCAATGCGTCTTCAGGTTACAGAAACCAAAGAGGAGGTATTAAATATCGTTCATGAATTAATTAAAATGAACAATTTAAGTTATAGTGGTATTAGATTAATTATTGGTGGTGGTGATTCTGCTGATGGGTATACAATACATCAGCCTAGTTTATTAATTATTCAACAGCCATTAGCTGCTCCTCCAGATAGTTTAAGTTTACAAGGTATTCGCTTGGCTAGTTTTGATTACCAAAGACAATTGGCAAGGGTTAAAACCACCGATTATTTAATGGCTATTCATTTACAACCTTGGATGAAAGAGCAAGGAGCTGATGATATTTTATATTATAGCAATGGCATTGTAAGAGAATGTCCCAGATCTAATTTCTTTATGGTAAAAAATGGAACAATAATAACTGCTGCTAATAATATGCTACTAGGAATAACTAGAAAAAATATTATCAAAATTGCTATTGAAAATAATATACCTGTAGAGGAAAGAGATTTTACTATAGAAGAACTTAGAACTGCAGACGAAGCTTTTATTACTAGCTCTACAAAACGAGTTACAGCTGTAAAGCAAATTGACGATTATGTTTTACCAGTAATTACCGAGCAGTCAATTGCTTATAAATTATTCAGTTTGCTAAAAGAGAAAGAGCTTAAATAGTACTTTCTTTTAATTTCACTTTTGTAAATACCTGTAAATGTGGTAAGGCTAATACAGCAATTCCAATAAATAATAATGGAAGAAAATGCGTCATGTCTAAAGTATTTAGCGCATATTTAATAAATAAACTAATACCCAACCAAGCTAATAGTGAATAGGGCAAAGCTTTTAATAGTAGGCTTCCCCAGCCTTTAAAGGTATTTGGTAAACTAAATTCTTGTCGAATTTTATCAAAGGATAAAATAGAATGCCAGATGCCAAAATAAAATGCAAAACACAACCATAATGGCAATGCTAGATTGATAATATTTAAACAGCCTATTTGAATGACTGCGTAAAAGAAGTTAATTGGTTTGGTAAAGAAAAATTTCCAACTAAAGAATAGTATCACATGAATGATGATTAAACTGGCTTGTGTTATGGGAAATATTTCTTTTGCTATTAAATAAAATTTATTGGCTTCTATTTTAGATTGCCCCAATAACATAAAAATATCAATAGCAGTATGAATATTTTTACTCAATAAAAAAAGTATCCAACTTAAGCCCAATAAAAAATACATCAATTGATGCCATTTATTTTCTGCTTTACCAATCCAGTCTATTTCTCCAAAATGATAAGCAGTTAATGCGATGAAAATTATAATAGCAACAGTTGGAAGATAGTACCATATTAGTGCATAGATAGCCATATTGGAAAAATATTTCCCAAAAAAGAGTAGGCTATGCCTTATACCTTCTTGCTGCTCCATCTTTTTATCAATAAAAAAATCAAGTGCACCATGTGGTATCCCTAAAGTAAAAAGAATAACAAGTAATAAATTTACTTGTGTATTAAAGTTAATTGGATAAAAATGATGTATGCCAATTAATATAAATCCTATAAGAAGAAGTAATACTCTTAAGCGTAATTGCATAGGATAAATATAAAAAAAATAGGGCGAATAAAATATTCGCCCTACTCAAACCAAGAACGATTATGCAGCTTTTCTGCTCAATGCATAGATAACCAAACCAAAACCTATTTTGTTTACAGCGTCACCAATATTGTAAACAATATTCATGTCTAATCCAATGTTAGCAAAACTTGCATACCATTGTCCAGATGCTGTTCCGATTAAGTATCCTAAAGGATAGATAGCCCAACCTACTAATACAAACCAGCCTAATGCTGCGTTTGCAGAAGCTACTGCAGAGCCTGCGCTTGTTGCTAATTTCTTAACATCACCCATCCATACTTCATATACAATGTAGAAGTATGCGATAGCGCTTACAGTTCCCCAGATAGTTGCATTACCTAAACCTGCTTCACCCATGTAGCCAGTTACTAACATTACTACAGAAGCTAAAATCATCTTCCATAATAAGCTTGATGTACCACCAGCTTTTTTAGTGATTAAATAGAATTCAACACACATTAAAGGCACTGTCAATAACCAATCTACATATCTGAAGAATGTAGGAGAGTCATGTGTTTCAGCATAATAGCCTCTCATGTAATAGTAGTGAACCGCAGCAATGAATGTGATTAACCCCGATACTAATACCGACGTTCTCCATTCTTTACTAGTGTTGCCTACTTCAAAAAAGAAAAATACAGCGGCAGCCATCATCGCCATGGTGCCAACAAAAAAAGTAAATGAAACGTAGTCAGTCTTTGCGATTGACATTGTAGCATCTAAAAAGAATAAATGATCCATATTGTGGAGTTTTGGTGAACGTTTTTTGGGCACCACCTATCACAACAAATCCGTTACGGGTGCAAGCAATCTCTCTAATAACACATAATTTAGATTAATTGTTTATGCAACCAATGATTTTCTTGTTAAAATTTTTATTGTCTAAAGTTCAACAATAATAAGGGTTTCAGGGCACTTCAATTTAGTGATGTACGAAAAAATTTGTCGACTAACTAGTTGATTGATAGTGTCTACGAAATGTTGTATTTTATACACTAAGTACATGTATTAAATAAAAAGTCTGCTTCATCAAGCAGACTTTTTATTTTTCTAATGCATTGTATTACATGCATTTAAGATTTTAACATTTTTTCAAAAATTACAATCTTTTTATGCGCATATTTTTAAATCTCACCACATCTCCATGACCCAAGAACCCAATATGACCTTTAGTTCTAGCTAGTCCTGGATGTTCTTTATGATCTGCTGTGCCGTTTTTTGTTACTTCTTTAATATCTACTTCATTAATGACTGTTCCATTTAATGTCACTTTGATAGTAGATCCCTTCAACATAATTTCTTCTTTGTTCCATTCGCCGGTAGGTAATAAATAACCTCTTTTTGCAGGAGCAATTCCATAAACCGAACCATGATATTGATAAGGTTGTAAGCTAGCATAAATAGGTGCTTCGTTATCTAGTACTTGAATTTCCATGCCCACATAAGCTGCATCGCCTACAGGTGGTGCATGTACGCCAATACCATTGTTAGCACCTGGTGTTAATTGAAATTCAAATCGGTAAACAAAATCTGCATATTCTTCTTTGGTATACAAATTTCCTCCACTACCATTATCTGGTACTACTACCAATGCACCATCATTGATTACATATCCTGCAGTATTACCCATCCATTGATCAATATTCATACCATCAAATAAGTTCACAAATCCTTCTTTCTTTTCTTCTTCTGTTAAACTCACTGCATTATTATCAGGTAATTCTCTTATATATAAATTTCTATAAGCTACATATGTACCATGTGCTTGTAATTCAATTTGCTCTTTAATAAAAATTGGTAAGTTTCTGTCCCAGTAATTTTCTAACACAATATTATCGGTCACTAATACACCATTTAAGTAAACAGTTACTTTGTCTCCTTTCATGATGATATGAAAATTATTCCAAGAACCAATTGCGTTATCAGCTACAACCAATGGTTTACTTTGATTCTTTTGATTATTGTATAATCCACCAGAACCTACTTGTGCACCTACTTCTCTTCTGCTAGTATCCCAAATTTGTACCTGTGGTGAACCTCTTAAATAAATACCTGCATCACCTTGTGCGGTGATTTTCCAATCTACATACATTTCAAAATCACCATATTTTTTCTCGGTACATAAATTATCTCCATGTCCTGTAAAAACAAGCATACCATCTTTTACAACCCAATCATTAATAATTTTTGCATCTGCTTTTGCTTGTAATGCTTTTAAAGCAGAATCAGTTTGTTTGGCTCTATAAATTGGATTGCCTACTAAGCCTTTCCATCCTGTTAAATCTTTGCCATTAAACATATTTACAAATCCATAATCATATGGCAGCTTTCTTAAATGCGCTTTTAACTTAGTAGCTAAAATAGCACTATCCACTCCACTAATTAATGGCAATGCTTTTTCTAATGCTTCTCTTACTATTGGTCCTTTAATAGCCAAATCTGCTAAAGCCAGTCTGGTAACTGCTAATGCTGCTTCTTTATTGACCAATGCATTGTCTAAAAATTTACTGGCAAAAACAAAACTTCCAAAACCAGGTACTCTTGCAGCTTCAGCTATAATTCTTTTTTGTTCAATAGAATTTTTTGCTAATTCCATTTTATCCTGTAAATCCAATAATTTTTGAACATCATTTTTTGTTGAAAGGGGTGCTTCTGCAATTTCTTTGATTTTAGGAAGATCATTATTTCTTTGAGTTGAAATAGAAGCATCCGTTAATAAATTCAATTCATCCTGAATTGCAATTTTCGCATAATCTGATTTTGCTTTTCTTTTTTGCTTTGATAATTGTTTTGCAAAAGCAGCGCGCTTTTCACTATTAGCAATGTTATTTACATAGGCATGTAAAGCATAAGTTGCTTTTGTTTTATAAGTTGTATCCTCTAAAAGTTTGAAAAAGGCTTTCCATTCTGAAGCTTCCCAACTATTCATATTGGCTAAAGAGGCAGTTGCTTCTGTAGTTTTTTGATAAGGAAAAACCTGAATGGTATTTACCAAATTGGATTGAGCAGTTACTTGTATTACTGTAATAAAAGTAACAGTTAGAAATAATAATATTTTTTTCATGTAATGTTTTTTAAATAGTCCAAGGTCCACGCATTGGTGGGTTAATTAAATAATTTGCTTCTGCATCATCAATAAATACTTGATTCACTGGATCGAACTTTAAGGTTCTTCCTAATTGTAATGCAATCTTTCCTAAGTTAATGATAGTACAAGATCTAAATCCATTAGACTCGTTTAATGCAAATGGCGTTCTGTATTTTACAGAATCTAAAAAATTAGTCACCTGTGGTTCTGGATCAGGCATCATGGCTAATTTTTCTTTTAGATTTGGAATATCAGATTTAAATCCATTAAATAATTTTCCTTTTGGACCCTCTATATATGCAGCGTTTGGATCTTTTGCTTCTCCATCTAAAATAATTTTACAACCATCTTCATAAGTGTAAGTTATTTTTCTAAATGTACCACATGCATCAGGATGTTGTTGTTCTGCATCTACTTCTATCAATACAGGACTAGTATGATCCTTTCCTAAAAAATATTGTATTGGATCAAGATAATGTTGTCCCATGTCTCCTAATCCACCTCCATCATAATCCCAATATCCTCTAAAGGTTTGATGCACTCTATGCGGGTTATAAGGCTTGTATGGTGCAGGCCCTAACCATCTATCATAATCTAATTCAGCAGGAACCGCTTGTGGTTCTAAATTGGTCTTACCTACCCAATAAAATTTCCAATCAAATCCGGTTGTCTTACTTACCGTAACAGTTAATGGCCAACCTAGCAATCCAGATTCTACTAACTTTTTAATTGGTTTCACGGTTGTGTTCATTCCATAAAAATTATCTTCAAAACGGAACCATGTATTCAATCTAAACATTCTTCCATATTGTTTCACTGCTTCTACCACACGCTTCCCTTCTCCAATAGTTCTAGTCATTGGTTTTTCACACCATATATCTTTTCCAGCTTTTGCTGCATCTACTGCCATGATTCCATGCCAATGTGGTGGAGTAGCAATATGTACAATATCTACTTCAGGTAAAGCAATTAATTCTCTATGATCATGAAATGTTTTTACGCCACCGCCAATACTGTTAGCCACTTCGCTTAAATGTTTTTGATCAACATCACAGATAGCCACCACTCTGGTGCCTGCATAAGGAATATGTCCTCTTCCCATTCCACCCACACCAATAATACCTTTAGTTAATTGATCACTTGGTGCTAGAAAGCCTCTTCCTAAAACATGTCTTGGAACAATCGAGATTCCCGCAGCAATGGTAGCTGCATTTCGAAGAAAACTTCTTCTACTATTGGATGTTGTTTTTTTCATTATTGATTGAATAAATGGATTAATTATTTTTATTTCTAATAGCCATACCTTTTCTAGTTCCGTTATGTATGCCATTGTCAATGGTTACTGCACCATTTACTAGTACATATTTAAAACCCTTAGCGTATTGATGTGGATTATCATAAGTAGATGCGTCTCCCACTTCATTTTCATCAAAGACAACTATGTCGGCGATATAACCTTCTCTGATCAAACCTCTTTCTACTAAATTAAATTTATTAGCAGGAAGTGATGTCATTCTTCTAATAGCTTCTTCCAAACTAATTACTTTTTCTTCTCTTACATATTTCCCTAGTACTCTAGAATTAGTGCCATAAGCTCTTGGATGTGGCTTTCCGGCACCCATTACTGCAATACCTGCATCACTTGCAATCATATTATATGGGTATCTCATAATATTTTTTACATCTTCTTCACTCATGCCATGATATACCATTTGTGCTCCACCTTGCTCCATCATTTGAACAATGGTTTCCGCTTCTGCATTTTTATTATGCTTACCACCTCTCATCAAATTAATTTCTTCAATACTTTTTCCATTATAAGTAGAGTCTGCTTTATAATTCGCTACAACAGCATAACTAAAATGTTTTAATCCTCTTCTTTTAATAATCTCTATGCTATGTGCTTTTACTCTTTCTCTAATTGCTGGATTTTTTAGTCTTGCCATAATGGAGTCTTGACCATCTGACAATACATCACTTGGCAACATTACTCCTAAGTTGGTGCTGCTTGCTGTGTAAGGATATTGATCAATAGTTACATCTATTCCTTCTTTTCTTGCGTTCTCTACTAATGGTAAAGTTTCTTTACTTCTTCCCCAGTTATTTTGACCACTTACTTTAAAGTGTGAAATCTCAACAGGGATATTAGCTGCTCTTCCAATTTCAATTGCTTCATTCACAGCATCTACCACTTTATCTTCTTCATATCTAATATGAGAAGAGTATACACCACCATTCGCAGCAATTACTTTGGCTAGTCTTACCACTTCTTCAGTAGGAGCGTATGTTCCAGGAATATAAATCAAACCAGTAGACATGCCTACAGCGCCATCCTGCATTGCTTTTTGTGCTAAAAATTCCATCTTCACCAATTCTTCTTCTGTAGCATTTCTATTAGCAGTACCCATTACTTGTTTGCGAATATTATTATGCCCCATTAATGAAGCAATATTAATTGAAGTGCCAATAGAATCGATGGTATTAAAATAGCTGTTTAAATTATCTGCACTACCACCGCAATTGCCTGTTATTACAGTAGTCACTCCATCATAAATAAAATTACCAGCCATTGGGTTTCTGGTTTCACCGCCTTCTACATGTCCGTGCACATCAATAAAACCTGGAGTAACAATTAATCCTTTAGCATCAATGATTTTTGGCGCTTTCCAATTTTTTAATTGACCTATTGCTACTATTTTATTTTTACTAATAGCAACATCTTTGTATTGCCACTGATTGCCAGTGCCATCCATTAGTTTTCCATTCTTAATAATTATATCTGCTTCTTGTGCATGTGTGGCTGTATACATAAATAATACAGCTGCACTTAATAGTATTTTTTTCATGAAATAAATTGTCTCCCAATTTACTAAATACTATGTATAAATTTCTTACATTAGAGATGAAATGTTGAAAGCCTTTTTAAATACTAGCATACTCGTTTCTGGTCTTTTCGCCATGGCGACATCTTGTACCAGCAAATCACACGCTTCCAGCAATAAAGAGTCTTCTGAGTTTGCCGCCAACCTTATTGATTCTAGCCTGACCCATAATGTGATCTATGTCTACGATGAGGTATACTCTTTGGAGACTCGCTATTACGACCATCAAAAACAATTGGTTAAAACAGTGAAATACGACGATATTGTTCGTTGTGTAATTTATAATGTACAATCTAAGGAGGCCATGAAGTTAAAATCTATTGAATTAGGCCATTAATAGAACTTCGTCAAGTGCATTACTAAAATCAATCGCGTTCTTTTCTGAAAAAACAATAGGAGGTTTGATCTTCAAGACATTATTATAAGGTCCATCCGTGCTAATCAAGAAACCTTTGTTTTTAAGGGCTTCTACTATTTGATTAATTTCTTTTCCAATAGGCTCTTTGCTGATTCTATCTTTTACTAGTTCTACTCCAATGAATAATCCCTCTCCTCTAACATCCCCTATAATGGCATGCTTGGACATTAATGTTTGGAGAGCGTTCAATAAAACCTTGCCTACATTCAAAGCATTTTCTTGAAGTGCTTCGTCTTGTATCGTTTTTAATACTGCGGCTCCAGTGGCCATAGATACTGGATTACCTCCGTAAGTATTGAAAAACTCAATACCATTATTGAATTTTTCTGCAATGGCTTCAGTCATTACCACAGCCGCTAAAGGATGTCCATTACCAATGGGTTTTCCCATTACTACCATATCAGGCATCACTTCTTGTAATTCAAAACCCCAAAATTTGGAACCCACTCTGCCAAAACCAACCTGCACTTCATCTGCAATACAAATTCCACCTGCTGCTTGCACCATGGCATACACTTCTTTTAAATAATTTTTAGGCAATGGAATCTGTCCTCCCACACCTAATAAGGTTTCACAAATAAAAGCGGCTGGTTTTTTATTTTGATTTTTTAAAGTCTTAATAATTTCATCAACCGATGCTGCATAAGCTTTACCTGCTTCTCCATTATTATTCTGATAAGGTCCTCTGAAAATATCTGGGTTCATGGCTTTATGCACCCATGGCATTTGTCCAATTCCATTGGGTTTATCAAACTTGTACGGACTAATCTGCATAGTGGTTGTCGATGTACCATGATAAGCATGATCCAAAACAATCACCTCTTCTTGACCCGTAACCATTTTGCTAATTCTAATGGCTAAATCATTTGCTTCCGATCCGCTATTGGTAAAATAACAAACCTTCAAATGCTTTGGTAAGGTTGCTAATAGTGCTTCTGCATAATTAATGATATGATCATTCAAATACCTGGTATTGGTATTAAGCGTAGCAATTTGTTTTTGCATAGCTCTTGCTACCACTGGGTGACAATGGCCTACATGGCTTACATTATTTACACAATCTATATATGTGTTGCCTTTATCGTCGTATAAATATTGTAAAGCCCCTTTATCAATTTTTAAATGTGTTTGATAACTAATACTTAAATTTTTCCCAATATGTTTATGTCTTCTTTCTTCTATGCTTTGATAAGTATCATTTTGATTAATCAAGCCTTTGAAATTACAAACTCTTCTAAAAGCATCTTCTGCTTTAATAGGATTGATCTCTATTAATTGATAAATTAATTTCCAAGCTGGTTTCTCTGTAATAAAATGATGCGCATTGTCTGTTGATAAAGAAGCATTGTATGCAGATTGTGTAAGACTAATACATAATCTTGCTGCTATTAAATAATATAATATGCTTAACTCTTTTTCTTCAATAGGATATACATTGTGATAGCCTTTTACAACAGATGCAGCAACAGCAAGTGGATCATTGCTATGAAGCATCGCATAAGTACAGGCTACTGCCAGATTATTGATGGTTGCAGAATATACCATATCGCCAAAATCTATTAACCCAATAATATCATTACCCTTTACCAATACATTATAATCATTGGCATCATTGTGTATATAACTATGTCTATAAGCGCTTAATGTTGGAAGTACTTCAGTTTCAAATTGTAACAAAAAATAATCTACTAATCTTCTTCCTTCATGAGATGCAATATATTTTAGCCTGTAATGGGCATCTCTTGCAGTACTGATGTCCCAAGTATAATGTCTATGCATACTGGGATGCTTAAAGTCTTTTAAAGACGCATCCATTTTTGCTAAGAAGCTTCCCAGATTTTCATGAAGGCTTTGGTCATCATGAGGCGCATCTACCCAAAATTGACCCTCTAAATAATTTAATATTCTACAATAAAATACCTGGCCTCCATCTTCTAAAGTGGTTAGTGCTTCTCCTTTTTTATTTTTAATATAGTATTGAACTTGATCAGCAATAGGGCTGGATCTTAGATGTCCAATAATTTTTATTTGAGCATCTATAAAATCTTTATCATGCTGCTCACCAGCAATTTTTAAAATATATTTTTTGCCAAATTTTTCTGTTAAAATAAAATTCAACTCATCATATCCATCTAATGCTTTCGCCTCAACAGTTAATTCATAATAATTATGAACTATGTTCTCTATCGCTGCTGTAGTAAAATTCATCTCTATTGTATAAACTCTTTTATAAATTGAGCAGTTTCATTCGGCGCTTCTTCCATGGGCACATGACCTACATTTTTAAGAATTACTGCTTTGCTGTTTTTGATATCTTTTTGAAACAAATAAGCGTTATCGCTATTAATTAATTGATCCTTTTCTCCAAATAAGATTAATGTAGGTTGTTGTATATCCTTGATTCTATTAGTTTGCTGATCAAATTTGTTTTTAAATATACTTAATGCAGCTCTTCTATTTCCTTCTGCCAATAATAGTTCATGATACCTTGTAATTCTTTCTTCGGTAATTAAACTTTGATCTACAAAGACGGTTTCCAAACTCTTTTTAACTAAGCTTTTAGGTGTAACATATAATAGTAAATTATTCAAAACCGGGATACTAGCTATTTTAAAACCTAAAGAACCTTTCTCATTAATTTTTGGATAGCCACTTGCATCAATTAAAATTAATTTAGCAACATTTTGAGGAAAGTCCAATGCAAAATGCCATGCAATACCACCCCCTAAAGAATTTCCTGCGATAATACATTGTTTAATATGTAATTGCTCCAAGAAAGCATGTAGGAATTGACTATAATAAAAATAACTGTATTTGTTTTCTGGACTAGGTCCAGTTAAACCAAAGGCTGGCATATCCAATCTTACTACTCTTTTATTAGTGGGTAATAGTTTGACCACACTGTCCCAGGTATTTAAAGAGGAAGAAGTGCCATGTATTAATAATATCGGAGTGCTATCTTCTTTATTACCCTCATCTCTATAATGTACCTGCATACCCATTAGGGGCATGAATTGGGAGGGGCTTTGCGCATATTTGTTCATCAATTGCGCTCTTGGAATATCTTTTTGTGCAACAGTAATTATTAATGCACTTAATACAACTAGAATTGTTAAAAATCCATAACTCAAATATTTCAACCATTTCTTCATAAGCACTGTTATTTGAAGATATTAAGTTATGCATTTTTGTCTTTATAAAAACAGTAATTTCGATATATCAATTTATACATATGAAAAAAACAATCTTGTTGTCAAGTTGGTTATTTGTTTCTTTATTTTCTTTTGCTCAATCCACGCAAAAACCACCATTACATGGTAAAAATTGGATGGCCATAACAGGTAAGCCATTAGCAGCTACGGCTGGTGCAAAGATTTTTGATAAAGGCGGTAATGCAGTAGATGCTGCTTGTGCTATGTTAGCCGCAACATGTACTATGTGGGATGTATTAAGTTGGGGCGGTGAAACACAGGCTTTGATTTATAATCCAAATACTAAGCAAGTAATTGCAATAAACGCAATGGGTGTAGCACCAACAGGTGCAACAGTAGAATTCTTTAAAGGTAAAGGATATCAATTCCCTCCAGAATATGGTCCTTTAGCAGCTACTACTCCAGGGACTCCTGGGGGTATTTGCTATATGTTGTCTAATTATGGTACTATGAGTTTAAAGGATGTATTAGCTCCTGCTATGGAATTAGCAGCTGGCTATCCTATAGATGCACAAACTGCGAATAGTATTGAAAGAGGTAAAGGAAGAATTAAAGAATGGCCTTATAGTAAGAAAGTATTGTTAACACATTTAGGACAAAAAAGAGAAGCGCCAGAAGCAGGTGAAATTTTTGTACAACAAGACTTATTAAATACTTTACAAAAAATGGTGGATGCAGAACAAGCTGCATTAAAAAAAGGAAAGAACAGAAAAGAAGCCATCCAAGCTGCCTATGATCGTTTTTACAAAGGAGATATCGCTGACGAATTTGTAAGAGGTGTTCAAGAGCAAGGTGGTTTAATTACTAAAGAAGATTTAGCTAATTGGAAACCAGTAGAAGAAGCTACTACACATATTAACTATAAAGGCATTGAAGTATACAAATTACAACCATGGACACAGGGTCCAGCTTTGTTACAAGCTTTAAATATTCTAGAGAATTTTGATTTAAAAAACATGGGCTATAATTCAGCAAAATATATTCATACAGTATATCAAGCGATGAATTTAAGTTTTGCAGATAGAGATTTTTATTATGGCGATCCAAGATTTACCACTAATCAACCAATGACTGGTTTATTAAGTAAGTCTTATGCAAAACAAAGAGCTAGTGAAATTAATTGGACTGCGAATAATCCCAATGTAGGTCCAGGAGATCCTTATCCATTTGAAGGAAAGACTAATCCTTATTTGAATTTATTAAAGTCAAGAGGCTTTACTCCTAATAGTGATACTAGTAAGAAAAATAGTTTTATGCCTGCGCATGATGCCATTTCTAAAAATGAAAATATTTTAAGTACTGATGCTGCCTATATGGATAGATTATGGAGAGGTACTACCACTGTAGAGTCTGCAGATAAAGATGGTTGGGTAGTTTCAATTACACCTAGTGGTGGTTGGTTACCTGCTGTAATAGCTGGTAATACAGGCGTTGGTATGAGTCAGCGTATGCAAAGTTTTGTATTGGATTCAACTATTAATCCTTTCAATGTAGTGGCTCCGGGTAAAAGACCAAGAGTTACTTTAACACCAAGTATTGCTATGAAAGATGGCAAACCAATGATGGCATTTGGTGTTCAAGGAGGTGATACACAGGATCAAAACCTATTACAATTCTTTTTGAATATGGTAGAGTTTGGGATGACTGTTCAAGAAGCTACCGAAGCTGCTAATATTAATACGAATCAATTATGGCTTTCTTTAGGAGGGTCTAAGATGGAAGATAGAAAACCAAGACCAGGTAATTTATTATTAAATAACAATGTACCTGATTGGGTAAGAAAAGAATTAAGAGCAATGGGTTACACACTAAGTTTTGAAGAAAGAACCAGTGGCCCTATTAATGCAATTTATTTTGACTGGAAACATAATTCAATGTGGGGAGGAAGTTCAAACCACGGAGAAGACTATGGAATTGGATGGTAGAAAAAAAGAGCCTCGCATTGCGAGGCTCTTTTTTTATGTTGGATCTATAAATTCTTCCAATTACTTTGGTGTAACGAAGTAATCTACAACGAATACCTTATCCATATGAGGTTTCAATACTTCTTGGAAAGCTTTGTGTGCAGGGTTTAATTGATAAGAGGCTAAATCTTTTTCAGAGCTAAAAGTTAATACAAAGCAATGTGTAAAGCCTTGATCTAAATGTTCTGGGCTCATGTTTAATCCCCATTCCATTTTTTTAACTTCTGGTACTTTACCATATAAGTCATTGAAGGTTCTTGTTACATTAGCAACTTCCTCTTTTGTTGAGGTAGCTTTAAAAGTAAATAAAACCACATGTCTTAATTGTGTTTTATCTTTTTTCTCTTTTTGTGCAAATACAGCAAAGCTGGTAATAACTAATAAACTTAAAAGCAATAATTTTTTCATGTTCGTATTTTAATCGTTATAAAAAGATAGCAGGATCATCACAGATTCTGAATCCTTCATTAAATGTATTCATTAATTCAACATCTTGTGCATCTAAAGAAAAATTCTGTGCATCAAAATTTTCTTGTAACCTTTCTTTTTTAGAAGATTTAGGAATAGTAGATACACCTAATTGTATATTCCAGTTCAAAATAATTTGAGCAGGTGTCTTTTGGTATTTCTCACAAAGTGCAATAAGCCTTGGGTCATTAAATTTTTGTCCTCTAGTAATAGGAGAATAAGATTGCAATTGAATATTGTTTTGTTGGCAATAGTTCAATACTTCTTTTTGAAATAACCATGGAGTAAATTCAATTTGATTCAATGTTGGCGCCATATTCGCATAGCTTTCTAGTTCCTTTAAAAAAGGCAAAGTATAGTTTGCTACCCCAATCGCTTTTGCTCTTCCTGATTCGTAAATTTTTTCCAATGCTTTCCAAGATTCTTTTCTCCCTTCTTTAATAGGCCAATGAATTAAATATAAATCAACATAATCTTGTTGAAGTTTTTCCAAACTTTCATCAAATGCACGAAGCGCTTGATCATATCCATGATCGGTATTATTTAACTTGGTAGTTAAATATATTTCTGATCTTGGAATAGTAGTTTGTTGAAGGGCATTGCCTATCTGCACTTCGTTTTCATACATACTAGCAGTATCTATTAACCTATAGCCAATCGCCAAGGCGTTTAATACTGCTAGTTCTGCTTCTTGGTGGTACATATCATATACCCCCAAACCTAGTAGAGGTATACTATTACCACTTTTCAAGACCCAATAATTTTTTACCTAAATCAGATAATACTGCAGTATCATATTTAGTTTGCTCCCAATTTCTTGGATCTCCAGGGAAGGCATATCCTTCAGGTGCAATTCTATGTTTCCAAGAATTTACTCTCCATTCTTTTAATGCTTCATTATCTTCTTCTGCAGGCATCATAGAAACATATTGTGCAATACGCACTTTGTCTTCACTATTATTTGCTCTGATACCATGAGGTTCCAAGCTATTAAAGATTAATAAATCTCCTGCTTCTAATTTTACTTTAGTAGGAGTGAAGCCTGTGGTGTCTGGTTGGAATCTATGTCTATCTTCTGGTTGAGTTAATTTCCAAGTATCATAGGTTCTGAATAATTCAGGAATACATTGGAATCCACCCATATTCTCATCTGTTTGATCTGCTAAGGCTAATACACCTTGAACATTCACTGGTTTTGTTTCAGGATCGTAATCCCAGTGAATAAATGCTTTGTATTCGTGACCTGGTCTGATAGGAAAATTTAAATTCGCTCTATCAATAGTAACCCATAATTTTTCTGTTCCCCAAATATCTACAAATGCATCATATACTCTTTGCATTTGTCTATTATTCCATAAGTGTTGATTATTATAACACTCCACCATACCCGTACCAGCCAACTCTTTCATTTTCATTTCTGCTCTTGGAGCAGTATACCAAGTATCTTTATTATTAGGATCTTTCTCTTCAAACTCCCATAAAAATTTAGCAGTGGCTAATGCTTGTTCTCTTGGAACTGCATTCTTGATAACGATATATCCATTGTGAATCCAGAAATTCCAATCTTCTTCACTTAATACTCTCAATGGTTTTCCATTAGAGCGATCATTTAATTTAGTCGCACTGCTTTTTGCAGTAGATGGATTTCCTGGGATGTCTTTATGTGCAGCACTATTCGGTGTTGCCATTGTGGGTACCATTGTTGGCACCATGCCTTGTTGTTGATTTTCCATAAAATTTATTTTGTGTGGTTTTAATGAAGGTTTTTTACAGCTGGACAGATTCTATTACATTTCAAACAATATCCAGTACTATCTAAATTTTTACAAGATACATGATCCTTTTTCTTAAGAATTTTTTGATGCGTTTGATTCATTGAAGCCTCAGAAACTTTTACTTTAGTTTGAATAGTTGAGTTTGATTTGTAAAGCATATCAATCGTTTTGTAAAACAAATTTCAAATAAACAAATACAGAAATAAACAACCAAATTGACCATTTTTTGCTCTAAATTGATAAAATATCTATAAATTTATAATATTAATGTAATTATAGCACTAATGAGGTTAAGTTTAGAAAATATCAAACCAGACGAGGGTAGTTCTTTTAGGATACTACTTACGCCTAAACTAAATGAGATTTTTTACTGGCATTTTCATCCTGAAATTGAGTTGGTATATGTAGAAGCCGATAAAGGGGTGAGACATATTGGGGATCATATTAGTACTTATGAAGGAAGTGATTTAGCATTGATTGGTTCTTATATACCACATTTGAATTTTGATTATGGTGTGCAGTCTGTAGTTGAAACAGTGGTGGTGCAGTTTAGACAAAATTTTTATGAGGATCCTTTTTATAGTCAACCTGAAATGAAAGGCATTTTTGAATTGTTTGAAAAAGCCAAAACTGGTATTGCTTTTTATGGAGATACAAAAGCTGCAGCCGGAGCCATGTTGAAGCAATTAACTGAATTAAAACCTTTTGAGCAATTAATGCATTTAATCAAAGTATTTGATCTCTTATCTAAATCTAGCGAATACTGTTTACTACATACAAGACCTATCGCTAATCATGCTGTTATTAAAGAGCAAGAAAGAATGCATTTGATTTATCAATATGTAGAAAACAATTTTCAACGGCCTATTGTGATGGATGCTATAGCCAAGCATGTAAATTTATCAGTAGCTGCTTTTTGCAGGTACTTTAAAAAAAGTACTAAACTAACTTATACCGATTTTGTAAATCAGTATAGAATTAATCATGCTAAAAAATTATTAATGCAAGATGCTAATGTAACTGAAGCCTGCTATGAGGTTGGGTTTGAGAGCTTATCTTACTTTAATAAAATCTTCAAAAAAATTACTGGAGAAAATCCATCTGCGTTTAGAAAAAGAAAAGGACTTGATTAAGAAATAATTTTTCCATCTTCCATTTTAATGATTCTATCTGTTCTGTCTGCAAAACTAGGATCGTGTGTAACAATTAATAATGTTTGATTGTACTCGTGCGCTAATTTTTTAAAAATATCAAATACCAAATCGCTATTTTTTTTGTCTAAATTTCCAGTGGGCTCATCACCCATTATGATATGCGGATCATTGATCAATGCTCTAGCAATGGCTACTCTTTGCTTTTCACCACCAGATAATTGATTTGCTTTTTTTAATGCAAGATGCTCAATACCTAATAGCTTTAATTTTTCATAAGCACGATGTTCTATTTTTTCTTTGGAGTATTTATTCAATTTTAATCCGGGCAACATTACATTATTTAAAACATCAAACTCATTAAGTAAGTAGTGAAATTGAAACACAAAGCCAATTTTTTCGTTTCTGATTTTAGCCAAATAGCCTTCGTCGTTTTTAGGCATTTCATCTTGGTCTATATAAATACTTCCTTCATAATCGGTATCCATAGTAGACAAAACATATAAGAGGGTTGATTTTCCACAACCAGATTTACCTGTAAGTGAGACAAATTCTCCTTTATTGATGCTAAAATTAATATCATTAAGCACCTGTACTTTTACAGGGTCTTCAAAGTACTTCGTTATATTTTTTGCCTCTAGTATTTTCTGACTCATAACTATTTTCCCCTTATGATGACCACAGGGTCAATTTTACTTGCTTTTCTTGCTGGGAACCAACCAGCAAAATAAGTGGTGATTAAAGAGAAGCTGATACCTATGATATAAAAAATGATACTATAATTAATAGGAAAGGTTTTTACAGTGGGCAATGCTGCAGTAACAAAAGGTATTTGATCAATAATGCTAGATAAAATAAAACCAAATAATAATCCAGCCAGTCCTCCAAAAAAGCCAATACTCATTGCGATATACATGAAAATACTTTTAACATCCTTACCAGAAAATCCGGTTGCTTTTAATATGGCAATAGAATCCATTTTTTCAAAAATCATCATGTTTAAAATATTGTATATACCAAATCCAGCTACTATCAATAGAGTAATACCTACTGCATATGATATAATACTTCTGACCGAACTGCCTGTTTCAAATTGCGCATTAGCAGTTTGGATATCTTCGGCATCTGTTTGATATAATTGCGCGTATTCTTTAGCAGTAGGAATAGATAAATTGATATCTTTTAATTTTACATCAAGTTCTGTAACAAAGCTATTGGGTTTATTCATGATTTTTTGAACAGTATGAATAGACGCAAAACTTTGCACCATATCTATATCTTTTAAACCTGATTGAAAATACCCCACTACTTTTAATTGAAAACGATCTCCCCTCGCAGTGGAAAGTTGTATCACATCACCCAAATTGACTAATAATTTCTCTGCTAAACTTTTACCTAAAATAATGGTATTGCTTTCTTTTTCTAAATCTGCAGCATTACCTGCCACCACATAATCATTAAAATGAAATAATTTAATTTCTTCTGGTGCATTTACTCCATTTAATACTCCTGTGATATCTGTGGTCCCATTAATAAAAAATACTTGTGCAGTTAATTTTTGTGTAAAACCTACCACTCTTTCATCTTTTTTCAATGAATTCATGATGGCTTGGCTATTGTAAATAGCTTGTTTATTCGCGTCAGATTTGATAGATTGAATAAAATGATATTTTTCTTTATAAGCAGCAGCATTCTTAATAGGCTGATTGGCATTAGGCTTAATATCATTATATAGCTTGATATGTGGTGTCCTGTTTAATATTAATCCATCTAGCAAATCATTTAATCCATTCATAAAACCCAATAAAGTAACGAACATGGTAATACTAAAAGTAACACCAATGGCAGCCACTAATGTTTGTCTCCATCTTGCTAAAAGAAGTGCTTTGGCAATATTGATTAAAATTCCCTTCTTCATTATTCAGGCTTCACTAGTTCATCTTTTTCAGTAATACCATTAATAATTTCTACCTTATTATAATCTTTTAGACCAATAGTAATTTTTCTTTTTTCTTTATTGGATAATAACACATAAGTATCCTCTACTAAATAAGCTCTTGGAATAGTCAAGGCCTTATTTTTAACTTGTATGATAATATTGGCTTCTGCACTTAGGTTGGGATAAATATGCTCTGGTCTTTTTACAAATATGGCATCTGCTTTAAAGGTTCTCGTTCTTTCGTTCATGATGGGATAAATCTTTTCAATTACTGCTTCGTATACTTCCCCTTTATGACTATCCATGCTTACCAATACTTTTAACCCTTTTGATATCGTATTAATATCAAATTCATCAATTTGTAGTTCTACATAAAAATCATTGGCATCGCCAATTATTGCAATAGGAGATTGTGTATTGGCTAATTCGCCTATCTGCTTATTGATAGTATATACTTTTCCGTTTACCTGACTTTTAATAATGAAGTCATTCATATTAACTGCACTGATGGCTGCAGACCTATTGGTTTGACTATTTTGAAAATTGATTTGCTTTTCTATATCGTCTAATTTCAATTTAGCGGCTTTGTATAAAGTACTGGCATTTTTGAAACTCAAAGCTCTTTGATCTAATTCGTTCTTGGTACCAATTTCTTGTTCCCAAAGTTTTTCTTGTCTAACAAGCAATGAGGCTTCATTATCCATTTTTGATTTGGCTAGTTCCAATTCTGTTTTAGCCTGTTCAATTTTTTCTTTATTGGATTGCGTGCTATTGAACAATGCATTTTGCTTCGCATTTTCATAATTTAAACTTTGAGCAGTATTGGCTAATTGTATAATAGTTTGACCTTTTGCAACCACATCTCCTTCTTTAACAAGTATAGACTCAATAATGCCTGAAACCTTTGAGTATACTTCATATTGACTTTTACTCTTAATGGTTCCTGAAGCATATACAGACTGCGTAATATCTTCTCTTTGAGGGTATTGTTTTTCTTGCTTTTTGCCACAACCCATTAGTAGAACCAAGAAAAAGCAGCTTATCAGATACTTATACATAAAACTATATTTGAAAATGATAACTAAAGCTACACTTATTTTGTAATTTTCTATTGCCTAAAAGCATGATTTATGAAAGTATTAAAACTGATTTTTATCAAGGTGGTTTTATTAACACCCATTTGTTTAATGGCTCAAAAAGATTGGTTAATCCAACCTATTTCAAAAAAAGCAGAGATAGTGGTGAACAACCAATACATTAATATGGACAATGGTCTTGTAAAAAGAAGTTTTTATATGGGAGCCAATCTTGCTTGCATTGATTATACCAATCTAACTACTGGACAACAACTGCTTAGAAGTATAGAGCCAGAAGCCAGAGTGGTTATAAATGGCAACCCATATAATGTTGGAGGATTAATTGGACAGTCCGAAAAAGCTTATTTGATAAAAGGTTCAGAAAAGGGTTTAACTACAGATAAAGATGCTTTTCAATTCAAGGCTTATAAAATTCAAATTATTTCTGATTATATCCAATGGAAACCGAATTCCTGGTTGTCTAATAAAAAACAACCTACGGGAAAATCTATTCGTTTACTTTTTATTTCAAACAAACCGGAACTTCAAAACATATTGATTTCGGTAATGTATAATATTTATGATGGCATTCCTTTGATAACAAAATGGATTGAAATTCTCAATAATGGTGAACAGAAAGTAAAAATTAATAGAGTAGTTAACGAAGTATTAGGTTTGGTGGAAGAAGAAAGTGCCGTGGTGGGTAAGCCAGAAGTGATGAAAAAACAACATGGTATTTATGTTGAAACCAATTATGCATTTAATAATGCAATGCGTTATGATATCAGTGACCAGACCACTCACTGGAAAACAGATTCAAGTTACACCTCTCAAGTAAATTATAATTTTGAAACTCCTTGCTTATTAGAGATATATCCTGAAAGGGCACCTGGTATTGAATTAGCGAGGGGTGAGACATTCAAATCAGTTAGAACCAACGAACTTCTAATGGATAGTTATGATAGACAAAGAAGAGGTTTGATGCTTCGTAAAATGTATAGAACCATTGCACCTTGGACCACACAGAATCCTATATTCATGCATTTGGTGAGTAAAAATGATGAAGAAGTAAAAGCAGCTATTGATCAATGTGTCGCTACTGGATATGAAGCAGTGATACTTAGTTTTGGAAGTCATTTGAATATGGAAGATTCGAGTCAACAAAATATTAATAAGTGGAAGGCCTTAGCAGCGTATGCACATCAAAAAAATATTTTACTAGGAGGTTATTCTTTATTTAGTAGTAGAAGGATTAGTGATGAAGATGATGTGATTGATATTAAAACAGGAAAACCAGGTGGTGCCTTTTTTGGCAATGCTCCTTGTTTTGGAAGTAAATGGGGCTTAGCCTATAGAGACAAGATCAAATATTTTTTCAAAGAAACTGGATTTGATATTTGGGAAAACGATGGACCCTATCCTGGTGATGTTTGTGCAAGCACAGTGCATCCTGGACATAAGGGCTATGATGATTCTCAATGGAGACAGATGGAGATTCAAAAAGAATTATATAGATGGTTGAATGAAAGAGGTGTTTACATTAATGCACCTGACTGGTATTTTTTAGATGGTACGCATAAAATAGCGGTTGGATATAGAGAAGTAAATTTTTCTTTATCTAGGGCACAACAAAAAATTATTAATCGACAAAATATCCATGATGGCACTATCGAAAAAACACCTTCCATGGGTTGGGGTTTTGTGCCTTTAACAAAATATCAAGGGGGTGGTGAAGAAGCGGTACTTGAGCCATTAAATGATCATTTAGAAGATTATGAACAACTGATGATGCAATACTATGGCGCAGGTGTTCAAGCATGTTATAGAGGTCCAAGATTATATGATACAGAACAAACAAAACTGATGGTACAATCGGTGATTAGTTGGTATAAAAAATATCGTTCTATCTTAAATGCTGATATTATTCAGTTAAGAAGAGCAGATGGAAGAGATTGGGATGGTTGGTTACATGTAGATCCTTCTTTAGATCAAAAAGGTTTAATGATGTTATTTAATCCAACCAATGAAACCATTACTAGAACCATTCAATTACCATTGTATTATACAGGTTTACAAGACAAAGCCATGATTGCACAAAAGGGTAAAGATGCCAAGGGGTATACATTAAATAGAGCTTATGAAGCCGAATTTAGTTTTACACTTGCACCAGGTGCTTATGAATGGTTTACGATTGAGTAAACTAGTTTAAGAAAATTTCATCAACGAAAATCCAAGCTGGCGTGCCCTTTCCTGGATGCCAGCTAGGTAATTTTTTTAAATTGGTTGCTACCAACTTATAAAATTTATAAGGAGCAGGTTTACCAATTGCGCAGCTAAAACCCCTTGTTTCATTCAATGTTTTAGGAGTGGTATCTGTAACACCTGGGTAATTATTTTTAGAAATTAGGGTATAGTTTTTGCCATCCATACTGCCCATCACATCAATACTTACTATAGGGAAAATATAAGATCCTAAATTTACTAATGCGTTAAAATAAATTTCTTTGATAGCGGTGGGTTTATTAAAGCCAATCACCATTTCCATATTAGCATCTTTATAGCCCAACCATTTTGCGTTACCAAAATTCTTATCTCCTAACTCATAATCAAATAGCGTCTTTTGACCACTAGCTCTATATTTTGGATCAGGTAATTGAAGTAATACAATTGAATCTGGATGAATGGTAGACTTGTAAAAATTTCTTTGAACAATATCGCTACTTATCCAACCTGGCTTAAATGCTTTTGTTTTCACCACCGTATTATTGAATAAACGAATAGGCTTTTTATAGATGGGGCTATTCAAGCTATCTGGATCAGTACCATCCAAAGTGTATCTAATAGTAGTTCCCTTTACTACATGTTTAATAGGGATATCTAAATGTGCTGGAATAATAGAAGAATCTTGTTCAATACTTGGGTTAATAATTTTAATGATTTCATTATCTAAATTATCTCCTACAGTTACCAATAGATTTTTTTTGCTTGATTGAACGATTGAAACTTGATCTTGTTTGATTTGTGTATTCCAAACATGTAAATTTTGGATAGATGTACCTTTTACTAAATTACTTAATTCATTAGCATTAGCTTCTATACCAGCAATAGATAAAGATTGTAGTTTATTCAAAGACTTTATTGCTTCTAATGCTTTAATGTTTAAGCCTGTATAATTTAAATTTAATTTTTCTATTTGTTTAAAGCTTGCAATGATGCTTACATCCTCTTGTTGAAGTGGCATGCTTTGCATATTTAAAGAAATAATTTGCTCTTTAATTTTATCTAATTTTTTTAATTGCTCTCTGTTATAAAAAGACCCTTGAAAAAAATTCACTTCAATAAGGGTAGATCCTGGATAAACATAATGTACATTACAATAATTGGTATTGTACTCGCTAATATCTGGACCTACATTGGCTTTATTCTTATTTTTTTCTACTGGAGCTTGATAGCTATTAGCTAATATGTATAAACTATCTGCCTTATTTAATTCAAGCATTTTTTTATTAAAATCACCACCAGCACTAATCCAATCATTTAAAATTTTTAACTCAGCAGGAGTTAACTGTGGCTTGCCATCAGGAGGCATATGTTTTTCTTCTGCAATTGGTAAATGAATGCGCTCTATAATACTAGAAGTACCTGATAAATCTAACACAGAACCGTGTTTACCTCCTTTCAATATATGCTCCTTACTATCTAGTAATAAATTTCCTTTTACTTTTTTAGGTCCATGGCAACCAACGCATTTATCTAATAAAATGGGTTCAACTGCTTTTTCATAAACAGAGGCTGTACTATCTAATACTTTTAATTTGGTGGTATCTGCAGTAGTATTAGTAGTTTCAGGCATACTTATGGCATCAACACCATGGGTTAATTGTGCACCTTTATGTGTAAATACAATTACTAAAATCAATAAGAATAATCCAATAGTAATTCTTTGATTTTTATTTTCTTGAAATGGTTGGTAATGATGATTGATAATGACCAATGCCCAACTACATAAAGCAATTGCAACGCCACCCCATTGATGCTGCGTTAGTAAATCATCCGCATAACTATTTTCTTTAGAAAGAAATAATCCTGTAATAGCTACCAATACTGCCATCAAGGCATTGATTAATAAAACAGGCTGCTCAATGTTTTTAGTAATTTTTCCAGCTGGGGTAAAGATGAAGTATAATGCAATAAGAATACTTAACACAATTGGAAAATGCAATAACAATGGATGAAATTTGCCCATCCAAGCCATACCAATATTTAAATGTAGATTTTCTTTGAATACTACAATAAAAATCAAAAATGGATTGAGTATCCACAATGCATAACCTATAAAAGCAAATACCTTCGTCGACTTCATGCTTAACTAATTATTTCATTGATCACATTACCGGCAACATCGGTTAATCTATATCTTCTGCCTAAATGCTTAAAAGTAAATTCTTCATGATTGATTCCCATTAAGTGCATCACTGTTGCATGGAAATCGTGTACATGTACTGGAAGTGTATTGATATTATAACCAAAATCGTCTGTTTCTCCATGAACACCAGGTTTTACGCCACCTCCAGCCATCCAAATGGTAAAGCATCTTGGGTGATGGTCTCTTCCATAATTGTCTTTTGCTAAAGCACCTTGACAATAATTGGTTCTTCCAAACTCGCCTCCCCAGATAACTAGGGTTTCATCTAATAATCCTCTTTGCTTTAAATCTTTCACTAAGGCTGCAGAAGCTTGATCTACATCTTTACATTGTCCTTCTAATTGTGAAGGTAAATTATCGTGCGCATCCCAACCCTGATGATATAATTGAACAAAGCGAACGCCGTTTTCAGAAAGCTTTCTTGCTAATAAACAATTCGCAGCATAGGTTCCTGGTACTAAACAATCTGGTCCGTACATTTTTACAATAGATTCTGGCTCGTTTTGTAAAGAAGTAATTTCTGGAACGGCCATTTGCATTCTATAAGACAATTCGTATTGTTGAATTTTAGCAACAATCTCAGGATCTCCAATTTCTTTATAAGAAGCTTCATTTAAAGAAGCAATCTCATCTAACATAGCTCTCTTGTCCTCTCTTTGAATAAATGAAGGGTCGGATAAATATTTTACAGGCTCTTCACCACTAGTGAATTGAACCCCTTGATGTATGGAATCTAAAAATCCATTGTTCCAAAGTTTAGAGTAAACTCCTTGTCCATTTCCTTTACCCTTACTTAATAAAACACAGAATGCAGGAAGGTTTTTATTTTCACTGCCTAAGCCATAACTAATCCAAGAGCCCATACTAGGCCTATTGCCAACTTGAGCGCCTGTTTGGAAAAAGGTTAATGCAGGATCGTGATTGATGGCTTCTGTATACATGGTTTTCACAATACATAAATCATCTGCAATACTTGCTATATGTGGAATGGTTTCACTAAACCATGCACCATGTTGTCCATGTTGTGAGAAATTGAATTTGGTACCAGCCAATGGAAACTTTGCTTGATTGGCTGTCATGCCTGTTAATCTTTGACCCATTCTAATGCTTGCTGGAAGATCTTCTCCATGCATGCTTTGTAATTTAGGTTTATAATCAAACAGGTCTAGTTGAGATGGTGCACCATTTTGAAACAAGTAGATTACCCTTTTTGCTTTTGGCGCAAAATGGGGTAATACATTGGCAAATAATTCGTCTTCTGTTTTTCCTTCAAATAAACCTGGAGCCACAAGAGAGCCTAAGGCTAATCCACCAATACCTAAACTCATTTTAGATAAAAACTTTCTTCTATTTTGATTTAAGCCATGTTCTAAAAATTCTTTCATAAGCTTGTTTTAAGATTTGGTGATGGCTTCTTCTAGGTTATACATAATTAATATGGTCTTCATTAAAGCAGCAGCTTCTGCTTCATTGTATTTTCTAGTAGGCTGAGCAAATTCACCTATTGCCAATGTCTCTTTGGTTAATGCTGGCTTTTGTTGGTATACTGATAACTGACTTTCGCAATACTTGATTAATTTATTTTTCTCAAATCTTGTTGCTGGTCTAATTAAAATAGATTCAAATGCTTTTTCTATTTTTTCTTCCAAGCTTTCATTGCCCATACTTATTTTTTGAGCCATTACTCTTGAGGCTTCTAATATCGTAGGATCGTTCAACATATTCAATGCCTGCAATGGAGTATTGGTACTGCTTCTTTTTGCTTCGCATTGATCTCTATTACTTGCGTCAAAAATCATCATACTAGGAGGAGGCGCAGTTAACTTGATGAAAGTATATAATCCTCTTCTGTATAAATCGTTATTGTGATCTTGTTTATAGCTAGCCAATACGCCTCTTCCACTAGTGGTGCTTTCCCATACGCCTTTTGGTTGGTAAGGTTTTACGCTAGGTCCACCAATAGTATAATTTAATAAACCACTAGAGGTTAAAATAAAATCTCTTACAATTTCTGCTTTGTATCTTATTCTTGGAGATCTTGAATAGTAAACATTGTCTGGATCTTTTTCTAATTGTTTGTCATGTATCTCACTGGATTGTTTGTATACACTACTTGTAACTATTTTTTCTACTAAATATTTTATGTCCCAATTATGTTCCATAAAATCCACTGCCAACCAATCTAATAATTCTGGATGCGTAGGTAATTCTCCTTGCAAACCATAATCACCAGATGTTTTTACAATACCTTTCCCAAAAATTTCTTGCCAAATAAAATTTACAAATACTCTGGCTGTTAATGGATTCTTTTTGTTCACTGTCCAACCAGCTAGGCCTAATCTATTTCTTGCATATTTAGTGGTATCAAATGGCATGATAGATTCTAATGCTGTAGGTTTTACTTCCACAGTAGAAGGCGCATCGTAACTGCCTCTATTCAATATATAAGTTGGTCTTGGTTTACTAGAATCTCCCATTACTGCAACTTCAATGGTATTGGTATCTTTGGTATTAATGTATTGTAAAAAGTTTTTTCTATCATCAGCAGTGATAAATAATTTAGGATTTTTTGCAGGAGTTGAAATACTTACATCACCCTCATATCCTTTTTCTTTGCTGATATTAAAGAAACCGTATAATTGATAATAATCTTTTGCAGAGAAAGGATCGTATTTGTGATCATGGCATTGAGCACACTCAATAGTTACACCTAAAACTGCTTTACCGTATGTCTTGGTTTTATCAATATTATAAGACACTCTATATTCTTCTTCAATCACTCCACCTTCTTCTGTGTATTTATGATTTCTAAAAAAGGCAGTTGCTAAAATACTTTCTTTAGTGGCATTGGGTAATAAGTCTCCAGCAATTTGTTGTGTTAAGAATTGATCATAAGACATATTCTTATTAAATGCATTAATAACCCAATCTCTCCATGGCCATTGTGTTCTAATATTATCATCCTGAAATCCATAAGAATCTGCATACCTAGCTAAGTCCAACCATAGCACGCCCATTTTTTCTCCATATGCTGGTTTCTTTAATAAGGCTTTCACCATTTGTTGGTACCAATTGGCTTGATTATTATTTGTCCATTGTAGATATTCTTGGTGTGTAGGTGGTAAACCTGTGATATCTACAAAAGCTCTTTTGATTAAGGCATTTTTGCTAGCTTCTTCATTAGGACTAAATCCCTTTTTTTCCATCGCAGCTAAAATAAAATGATCTATTTCGTTGCTAGGCCATTGGGTGTTTTCAATAGAAGGTAATTTTGCTTTTACAGGAGTTACAAAAGCCCAGTGCTTTTCATATTTGGCTCCTTGCTTGATCCATTTTTTAAATAAAGCAATTTGTTCAGGGCTTAAAGGAGTTAGATGACTTTCAGGTAAAGGCATCATTATTTTTGGATCGGTAGATTCTATTCTGGTGATTAATTCACTTAATTCTGGATGACCAGGCACTATGGCAAATTTTCCTTTTGATTTTTTTAAAGGTGCATAAGCATAAGCTGCTTGATCTAATCTAAGTTCTGCTTTTACTTTTTTTACATCAGGACCATGACAAGTAAAACATTTATCTGAAAGTATTGGACGAATGTCTCTATTATAAGAAACAATTTCATTGTCTGCATTGGATTGGCTCAGTGCAAAATATCGAATACCCCAAATAACTACTATTGCTAATAAAAGTATAGCTGTAATAGTTATGGTTTTTTTATTGATCCAATTTTTCATGAATAAAAATTAAACTCTAGAAAATTTAAATGGATATACTTTTCCAGAAGCCCATTGAGCAACATAGATACTTCCTTCATTGTCTACACAAACATCGTGAGGATGAATTAAAATTTTATCTGTTTGTGACATAGGTTGTAATACGCCATCCACATATTGAGGAGCTGATCCACCTAAATTAGAAACCACTTTATTGTTTTTATCTAAGATGGTAATGAATCCAGACTTTTCATTGTCCAAGCTTGGAGACCTTAATACGGCTGCATATAAATGATCTCCTTTAATCACTGGTCTGCAAACACAAGCGCCTGGTAAATGAATTACTTCTAATAATTTTCCGTCCAAAGAAAAACGCTTAAATGCATTTCTAGTTCTATCTGTAATTAATAATGTTGTTGCACCATTTCTTTTATCTACACAAATTCCATGTGCATTATCAAAATGAGCTTCTCCTTCTCCTCTTCCTCCAAATACATTTTTTAAATTTCCTTTCTCATCATAATGCATGATATGTTGTGCACCATATCCATCTGCAATATAAAATTCTCCGTTCTCTAAAACAGTAGTTTCAGTTGGAACAAATGCTTCTGGCTTTTCATATGCAGGCACATCTTTAGGCGCATTGATGGTCAATAAAATTTTTCCATCCATGGTTGTTTTGAAAACCTGATGTGTATTGGTATCGGTAATGAATAAAAAATCTTCTTTACCATTGTGCTGAATAGTTAATCCATGTGCACCAGGAAATTGATGCCCCCAACTTTCTATTAATTTGCCTGATGTATTATATACTATTACATTGTTTTTTGTTTCATTGGTTAACAAGACAATTCTTCCTTTGCTGTCTTGCACCATTTCGTGACAATCGTTTACAGGTGTTTGACTAGGGTTTAAATTTCCCCATTCTGTATTTAGGGTATAAGTCATTTTATTATGACCATACACTGGACTGTTTTTCACGAGATTATTTTTTTTGGTAATGAGTAAGCCTACAGAGGCAATAGATACATTTTTTACAAATGTTCTTCTTTTCATAAGACAATAATTTAGCAAGCAATCGTTAATGAGATACCTTCTTAAAGATAACTTATTGTCTATTTATTTGAGGCAGTAAATTCAATTTTTTGAGTTGCGTCAATCTTGAGCCAAACAAAGGCGCCAAGCATTACCATCACCCCTATAAAAAGTACAGGTAAGTAATAGCCAAAATTAGAAGCCAGGTAGCCAAACAAAATGGTACTAAAATATGCACCCGTTAATCCTGCGCTATTCATTGATCCTGAGACAGTTCCGCTCTTGTCACCCCCTAAATCCATGGCAACTGCCCAAGCAACGGGAGCTGTAAGGTCCATAAAAGCCATTCCAATAGCTAATCCAATGATTGCCAACATATTATCAGTAACCAGAGAGGCAGAAATAATACAAATGCCTGATACAAATAAGCCTACCATTGGAACAATTCTTCGACCCCATTTCTTTCCCCATTTTAAACAGGCTTTATCGCTTAACCATCCACCTATAAAGCAACCCAATGCTGCTAATAAATAAGGAACAGAAGAAGCCCACATTAATGCATCAGCAGAAATATTTCTTCCTTTTTGTAAATAGGTATGAAACCAGCTTTGAAAAAAATAAGCACCTATTGCATAACACACATACATGATTAATAAGTAGCCTAAATTTTTATTCTTGAATCCAGATAAGAAAGAAGTTTTTTCCTTGCAGTTATCTGTATTTAATTCTCTATGTGTATGTATAAAATTTAATTCTTCTTTACTGATAGAATTACTTTGAGCAGGTTCTTCTTTATGCCAAAAAATCCAAAACAAAGTCCATAGTATTCCTACAAATCCTAAAATATAAAAACTAGTATGCCAAGAATATTTTTGTTGAATAGGTAATACAACAAAAGGAGTCAATGCTGCGCCTAATCTTGAAGCGCCCCATATCACTGCTTGTGCGCGTCCTCTTTCAAATGCAGGAAACCATTTTGCTAACACAATAGAAGTGTTTGGATAAGCTCCTGCTTCTCCCATGCCAAATAAAAATCTTACTAATAGCAACATTAAAAATCCATTCGCGAATCCTGTAAGTATGGTAAACAATGACCACCAAAGTACAACGCGAATTAAAATTTTCTTTCCACCAAATTTGTCTCCCAACCATCCTGTTGGAATTTCAAATGCTGCATAAGCAATGGTAAACATACCTAGTATCCATCCCCATTGATTAATACTAATATGCAAGTCGTCCATGATGGATGCACTTGCAGAAGATAAAGCGATTCTATCCAAGAATGTAATCATGGACAGAATCGCTAATACTAATAATACCTGGTATCTCTTCTTCACTTAAGTACCTTGATTAATATTTTGTAACACCTGGTATTGCAATAGGGTAGCTACCATCAGCGTTTGGAACCACTGGTGGTGTTGCATCCCAAGCGTATACCTTTGGATGAATATCTAAACCAGAATTGATGGCTTTATCCCAATAAACCATTTGTCCACTATAAGTAGCCATTCTACCTAAGATAGAAGTCATTGTACTTTTGGCACCATTCTCTGCATCAGCAAATTTGTATTCACCTTTTGCAATGGCTGCAAATAATTCATCATGCTCTGTTTGATAAGGATTGTTTTCTTTCTTAGTATCATACTGATAAATAATTTTACCACTATGATCTTTTATATTTGCTGCTCCGCAAGCTATTCTTCCTTTTGTTCCAATAAACAATTCATCCACTCTACTCATAGTGCCAGGCATATGTCTACACTGACTATTTAAAATAGAGCCATCTGCATATTCAAATTCTACAAAGTGGTGGTCAAAAATTTCTCCATGCTCTTTACTTGTTCTAACCTGTCTTCCACCAAAGCCTTGTGCTTTCACTGGATAACCACCTTTGAACCAATTGATCACATCTAAATTATGAATATGTTGTTCGGTAATATGATCACCACATAACCAATTAAAATAATACCAGTTACGCATTTGGTATTCCATTTCTGTTTGACCCGCTTTTCTTGGTCTGGTCCAAACGCCATCATTATCCCACCAGGCTTGCATGCTAGTGATATCACCAATCAAATCTTTTCTTTTAAATAATTCTCTGTAAGAATTTTGATAATGTCTTTGTAATCCAACTACTACATTTAATTTCTTTTGCTTGGCAATAGCTGCAGTAGCTAATACTTTTTGAACACCTGCAGGATCCGTTGCTACAGGCTTTTCCATGAATACATGCTTGCCTTGATTAATTGCTTCTTCGAAGTGAATAGGTCTGAAACCCGGAGGGGTAGCTAATATTACTACATCGGCTAATGCAATGGCTTTTTTGTATCCATCAAATCCAGTAAATTTTCTTTCTTCTGGAACATCTAATCTTTTAGCTAATTCACCAATACTATTATTAATTTCTTCTGTTAATGCTTTATGGCAATTATCTAGATTGTCTTTGAATGCATCACACATTGCCACAATTTTTACATTTTGTTTACTTGACAATGCTTGCATGGCTGCGCCGGTGCCTCGTCCACCACAGCCAACTACTGCTACTTTAATGGTGTCTTCTGCACCAGAAAAAAAGTTTGCTTTGGATAAAAGCGGAGCTGTCATTAATCCGCCAGCCATTAAGCTGCTATTAATTACAAAATCTCTTCTTGATTCATTGTTTAGGTTTTTCATACAATCGTTTTTATAAGTGAATATAGTTATTGAAAAATTGTTTTACTTCTTCTTCTGTTGGTTGCTTTTTTGGTCTTACTAATCTAAAGCCCACTTGTTTAGCTTCTGTTAACCACCATTTACTTTTAGGAATTTGTGGATCGCGTCTATTCCAAATAGGATCTGAGTGAAATCTTTCTGCAGATTTTAATTGCAAAGCATTGTCTAAAAAGCTACCTCCTTTTAATACTTTAGGATATTTTGCACTATTGGCTGCAATCATAGGATCCTTTGTGGACATGGTTTCTATGCTATTTTCTGAATAATGATCTAATGTCCATTCTAGCATATTACCAAGTATATCATATAGGCCCCAAGCATTTGCTTGCTTTTGTCCCACTTTATGATATACTTCTTTACTATTTTTTTGATACCATGCATATTTATCTAAGAGTGCAACATTATTTCCAAAAAAATATTGCGTGTTGCTACCCGCTTTGCAAGCGTATTCCCATTCTGCTTCTGTAGGTAATCTATAGAATACTTTTGTTTTTTCGTATAACCATTTGCAATACATTAATGCAGACAACTGAGACATACTGTTAGCAGGATAACCACCTTCTTTGCCCATGCCCCATGAAAGATCTACATATTGTGGACTAGGTCTAGTGATGGCATCTATCTTTGAATTTTGACTCGTTTTCTCGTCCTTTAAAAAAACATCAAACTCATCTCTGGTTACTTCAAATGCACCCATCCAAAATTCACTTAGTGCTATTTGTTTATTACCCATGGTAAAACTACCTGCAGGAATGGGCACCATTTTAAAATATAAATTAGATCCGGGAATTAATTGCTTATAGCTACTGAACTCTTGTGCAACAATTTCATTCAATGAAGTGAATAGGAATAAATAGAGAAAAATTTTTTTCAATAGCCAATCGTTTTGAATCTTTAAGTTAATTAAAATTCTAATTCAAAAAGGCATTAAAGTTCTTGGATGAATAATATTGAATGTATTTATCTTTTTGAATTGCAATTAAGACGGCAGCATTATATTGATTAACCAATGTAAGGGCGTCTTTAACAGATAAAACACTACAAGCAGTAGAAAGCCAATCTGCGATGGTCCCATCGGTAGCTATAACCGTTACATTTTTTGGGGTTTCAATGCCATAGCCCGTAAGTGGATTGATGATATGAGAATATCTATGTCCTTTATAGATAAAAAATTGGTAAGCGTCCCCACTTGTTGCAACTGCATGATTACTAAGGGTTAATGTCTTATTGATGGCTTTGTTTTTCTCTCTTATTTGATTAATTCCAATGGTCCAAGACTGATTTTTGGGCGATAGGGTAACAATCTTTCCACCTGCATCTATCATCGCATAAATAACACCTTTGCTTTTTAAAAAGTTAATTGCTTTTTGAGCAATAAATCCTTTTCCAAGACTACCCAAATCTAGCCTCATTCCAATTGTGGGAATATCAATTTGGTGATGAATGGTGTCAATTTTAATTTGATCAAATTGAATGAATTGTTGTGCTTTTTTAATTTCCATTTTATTGGGAAATATTTTTTGCTGTCTTGCATTTCTCCATAATACACTAAGTGGTCCAATGGCAATATTATATGCGCCCCTTGTTTGATAATAAGCTTTTTGTGCTATTACCAATATCTCTTCCAAGATTGGACTGATAGGTTGTAAGCCTTTGCCAGCATGTTCATTGATCCAACTTAATTCACTGGTTTTATCGTAATCACTTAATATATGATTGAGTGAATCAATATAGGAGAAGGTAGCTACTGCAAGTTGTGTGGAATATACACTATCTATTTCCTTGCTTGTTGAAGCAATCGTTAATTTCAAGGGAGAACCCATTTTGTCGGCGTAAAAACTAAATTTCTGATACTGAGCATTCACAAATTGGGTAAATGAAAGCATGAAAAGTAAGGGTAAAAGAAATTTATTCAAGTTGTTCTTCTAATTAGTTATACTTAAATTTAAGGAATTAAAATGTAAAGCATGGAACGTCGCAATTTCTTAAAACAAAATTTAATGGCATCAGGTGCCTTATTAAGTACTAATGCATTTGCCCATACTACAAATTCTGTTTCGGCTGAATCTAGTTTTAAATTAAACTACGGTATTCATGATGGTATGTTTAGAGCACATGCTGGAGATGATTTTATAGAACAAATAAAATTCGCTCATAGCATGGGCTTTAGAGCGATTGAAGATAATGGCATGATGGGAAGAACGCCCGCTATGCAAGAAAAAATTGGCAATACACTTTCTAGCCTTGGCATGTCGATGGGTGTTTTTGTAATTAGTTTTGATAACTGGCCATTAAGTGTTTCTATGACTAGTGGAGATAAGACTTGGAGAAAGAAATTTGTTGACTTTTGTACAGAATCGGTGAATGTTGCTAAAAGATGTAATGCTAAATATATGACCGTGGTTCCTGGAAATTACGATCATTCAAAATCATTGGATATGCAATTGGCTAATGTTTTAGAAGCATTAAGACCTGGTGTTGAAATTTTAGAAAAAAATAATTTAGTGATGGTATTAGAACCATTGAGTGATACACCAGAATTATTTTTAAGACATTCTGATCAAACTTATGCTATTTGTAAAGCAATGAATAGTAGTGCATGTAAAATATTATTTGACATGTACCATATGCAAAGAAATGAAGGAAATATTATTGCTAACATAGATAAATGTTGGGACGAAATTGGTTATTTCCAAATTGGAGATAATCCAGGAAGAAAAGAACCAGGTACTGGAGAGATGAATTATAAAAACATTTTCCAACACATTCACCAAAAAGGGTACAAAGGAGTGATGGGAATGGAACATGGTACTGCAGGTGCAGGTAAGGAAGGAGAATTAGCATTAATAAAAGCTTATAGAGAAGCAGACAGTTTCTAACAACCTATCTAATTATTATTAATTGAATTATATGAAAAAAATTATTGTAGCCATTGTATTATTAGTTGCTTTTACACAAGCCAATGCACAAAAAAAGTATGAAGCCAATTGGGAATCTTTAAATACTAGAAAAATTCCAGCTTGGTTTAATCAAGATAAGTTTGGCATTTTTATACACTGGGGTGTGTATGCAGTTCCTTCTTATGCTCCAGCTTGGTCAAATGATGGCTATAGTTATTCTGAATGGTATAGATATAGATTATTTGAAAAGAAAAAAGAGTTTATAGATTTTCATAATAAAAATTATGGAAGCAGTTTTGCTTATGAGCAATTTGAACCTATGTTTAAAGCAGAGATGTTTGATCCTGCGCAGTGGGCGGATGTTTTCAAAAAGTCTGGTGCTAAATATGTGGTGTTAACTTCTAAACACCATGATGGGTATACTTTATGGAATAGCGCAGAAGCAGACAGAGATTGGAATAGACCATGGAATGCAGTAACCGGAACACCTAAAAGAGATTTATTAGGAGACTTAACAGACGCTGTAAGAAATAGTGGATTAAAAATGGGCTATTATTATTCTTTATACGAATGGTTTAATCCAATCTGGTTACATGATAAAAAGAAATATGTTGAGAAGCATATGACTCCTCAATTTAAAGATTTGGTTACCAAGTATAAACCCTCTGTCATTTTTTCTGATGGAGAATGGGATTTGTCAGACACTGCATGGAAAAGCCCAGAACTATTAGCATGGTTATTTAATGAATCTCCTGTAAAAGATAATGTAGTGGTGAATGATCGTTGGGGTAATAATACTAGAGAAAAAAATCATGGAGCAATGTATACTACTTCTGAATATGGAAGTGGAATGGATGCAAGTATTATTTGGGAAGAGAGTCAAGGTATTGGTAGTTCTTATGGATATAATAGAAACGAACAATTAAAAGATTATAAATCTAGCAGAGAATTAATTTTAATGCTAAATGATATTGTTTCAAGAGGGGGCAATTTCTTATTAGATATTGGCCCAAGTGCTGATGGCAATATCCCTGTGATTTTACAACAAAGACTAACTGATATTGGTGATTGGTTAGCCATTAATGGAGAAGCGATTTATGGAACAACGGCTCATAAAAAACCTGCGCAATGGACATTGGGTAAAATGCCTGTAAAGAAATCTGCAAGTTTTATGGCAGATTATAAAGTGGCTAAATTAGTAGTCCCTAAAAAAGATAGCGCTTATATAGAAAGCTTCTTCACTAAAAAAGGAGATGATTTGTATTGCATCTTGCCAAATTATCAAAGTAGTATTACTATTAGAGATATCGCAACAACAGCTTCATCAGAAATTAGCATTTTAGGAACCAATAACAAACCTAGCTTTAAAAGAAAAGCCGATGGCTTGGCGATTGATTTATCTAACTTACATCCAGGAGATATAAGTGCTTCTGGTATTTTGGTAATAAAGATATCGAATATTAAAAACGAGTAATTAAATTTTAATTCCCTGTTTTTTTATTTCTGCGTGCATTACTTTAAACCATAATGGTGGTACTAGAGAAAGCAAGATCATTCCTGGATAGCCAGTAGGCATTTGAGGAGCATTATCCATATGTCTTAATATTTGGTATTTTCTTGAAGCCAAATAATGATGATCACTATGTCTACTAAGTTCAAATAGCATTAATCTTCCAATTACATGATTGCTATTCCAGCTATGGTGTGGTTGAACTCTTTCATAATTGTCTTCACTGGTTTTATTTCTACTTAAACCATAATGCTCAATATAATTAACGGTTTCTAAAAGCATACCACCAATTAATGCAGCGATGACAAATAATAAAGTCACTTTAGCTCCCCAAAACCAATAAATTCCGAATACAAAAGCTGCTTGAATAATTTGAAATTGTAACATTTCATTTTGTAAAGAGAAAGCAGATTTACCTTTTTTCTCCAAAGCCTTAGCTGCAATATGCCATGCACTCATATAAGTACCCATTAATGTTTGAGGCCAAAATGCATAAAGCGATTGATTTAATTTAGCAGAACTTGGATCACCAGGTGTAGCAACATGTTTGTGATGACCTTGATTGTGATCAATATAAAAATGCATATACAAACTAGTTAACAATAATAACTTTGCTAAAGTTTGTTCAAATTGATTTACTCTATGACCTAATTCATGGGCAACATTAATTCCAAAAGTGCCACATAGTAAACCCATGGTAATTACTTTTCCAGCTATATCCAAAGAACTAAGTCCTTCAATTGTGATTGCATTGAAAAAACAATACAAAGAATAGTATTGCATAATAACCGCTAAATACAAAACCACATCATAGCTTTTATTTTTCTTAGCTAAAGCTTCTTCTACCTCGTCTAAATTTTTTGCATCTGGTTTTAATAATAGTTCAACTCCTGGAATTACAAAAAAAGTATTCAATAAAGGTAGCCAACACAATATACCATTAGCATTAAAAGCGATCAATGCTAATACATACATTATAAAAGGAGTTAGGTACTTAAATGATTTAATGCTTCTTATCATGCTATTAAGTTAGACAAATTTTGTAATTTCCATAAAATTTAATTCTATGAAACAAATAATGATTGCCTTTGGAATGCTTTTTTGTATAAGTGTTCAATCACAGGTACTACCAAAAAACTTCAACGATTTAACAAAGCAAGTAGAGCCTAATTTAATCGAGTGGCGTCATCATTTTCACGAGTTTCCAGAATTGTCTAATAGAGAATTTAATACGGGTAAATATATCGCAGACTATTTAAAATCAATTGGTTTGGAAGTAAGATACCCGGTTGCTAAAACCGGTGTGGTGGCTATTTTAAAGGGTGCAAAACCTGGTCCAAATATTGGTTTAAGAGCAGATATAGATGCTTTGCCTGTTTCAGAAAGAGCGCCTATTCCATTTGCTTCTAAAGTAAAAGCAGAATACAATGGCCAACAAGTAAGCGTAATGCATGCTTGCGGTCATGATGCACATACCGCTATATTAATGGCTACTGCTAAGACTTTAAAAGATATGCAAAAAGATTTAGCTGGTACCGTGGTGTTTCTGTTTCAACCTGCAGAAGAAGGTTCACCTAATAATGAAGAAGGCGGTGCGCCATTATTAATAAAAGAAGGTGCTATGGATAATCCCAAATTAGATGTGGTGTTTGGTTTACATATGGCTGCACAATTGCCTTCAGGCATGTTGGCTTATAAATCTGGTGCAGCGCAAGCTTCTTCTGATTTATTTAAAATTGTTGTTCATGGAAAAGGAAGTCATGGCGCCATGCCATGGGGAAGTGTAGATCCAATTGTAGTATCTGCACAAATTATTGAAGGCCTTCAACATATTGTAAGTAGACAATCTGATTTAACTAAAGCACCTTTGGTGATTTCTGTTGGTTCGTTACATGCAGGTGTAAGAGCAAATATCATTCCTGAAACAGCTCAAATGGATGGAACCATTCGTTCATTGGATGCAACCATGAGAAAAGAGACACATGAAAAAATGAGACAAACAGTAAATGCTATTGCTGCTGCTAATGGAGCTACTGCAGATGTAGAAATTAAAACACAAACTTTGGTAAACTATAATGATCCTGCATTAGCCAAGAAGGCTGCTGTTTCATTAACTAAAGTAGCAGGTGCTGATAATGTTTTTGAATCAAATTGGACAACCGCTGCTGAAGACTTTTCTTTTTATGGAGAAAAAGTACCTACTTTCTTTTTTAGTTTAGGAGGTATGGAAAAAGGGAAAAAAGCAAACGAGGTAGGAGGACACCATACACCAGATTTTTATTTAGATGAATCTGGATTCATTAATGGAGTAAAAGCCTTTTGTAATCTAGTATTTGATTATAAAAAATAAAAAAAGAGGGGGTAATTTTTACCCCCTCTTTTTTTATGTCTCTTGCACTTTTTACATTTTCCCCATCGCTTTATTTAATTCTTCTAATACATTTTTCACCGCTGCTTCTACTGTTTTAGTAGGAGCCATATCTGTGTTGTCTAATATTTCAAATAAAGCATTTAATTTTCTATCTATTTGAGGATATTTATTAATGGTTTGCTTTCTTGCATCATAACAAGCTTTCGATAAATCATGTTGTCTTTTTAAATCAGCAAAAGCTGTTTTCACTCTTGGATCCATTTTGATTTCCAATGCCTGTTCTTTTTGTTGATTACCCACTGTGATTCTTACCGTGTACATGCCTGGCAAAACCCAAGGAGCATTAGCATCTGGTGCAGTATTATATTTCACTGCAGTCATAGGATAACTAACAGGAAGATTTAATGGCGCATATTTCATATCCCATAACAAACGATGCATACCTGTTTTGTTTGATAAAATACTTTGAGGTCTAATCCAGTATAATGGAATATTTAATTCAGGTATTGTATACAAGGTATCGTTACTCTTAAATGTTCTTACGATTTCTTTTTGTTGATTAAGAATATCTATTTGTACCACATCATTTGTATTGGATGGTAAATAGTATTCAATCATAGCACCATCTGGAGGATTTTCACCTGCTGGTTCTTCCGGTGGCAATGGTGTATCAGTATTCATATTCCATCTAATTCTTGTAGCTACCTGTGGTTTGAATAAAGCCACTTGATTTTTTGTAGATGGATTTAATTGTCTTAAGGAACTTATATTATCTAAGATCCAAAAACTTCTTCCATGTGTACCAATAACTAAATCATCGTCTTTAATTACTAAATCTCTAATACTAGTAGATGGCATATTTAATTGTAATGATTGCCAATGTTCACCCGCATCAAAAGATACATAGACTGCATTTTCAGAACCTGCAAATAACAAACCTTTTCTTACAGCATCTTCTCTTACCGCATTGATTGGTTCGTTAGGTAATCCTGTAACAATTTTTTTCCAAGTAGTTCCACCGTCAGTTGTTTTATAAATATAGGGCGCTTGATCATCACATCTAATTCTATTTACTGCAACATAAGCAGTATTATCATCATATCTACTTGCGTCAATTAAAGACACTTTACTCCATGAAGTAATTTCTGTTGGAGTAATATTTTTCCAATGCTGTCCACCATCTCTAGTGATATGAATTAAACCATCATCTGTTCCAGCCCACAGTGTATTGATATTTTTATAAGAAGGCGCTAGGGTATACACTACACCTCTTCTTTTCATAGTCAACATATCTTTACTAGTATAAATACCTACACTAGCAGGAATATCCCATGCTTCTCTTGTTAAATCTGGACTAATGGTTTCCCAACTATCACCACCATTGGTTGTTTTAAAAATAATATTACCAGAGAAATACAAAGTTTTATTATCAACAGGTGAGAATATCACTGGGGCTGTTCTAATAAATCTTACATTACCTGATCTTACAGGTTCTGGAGAAATATTTTGAACCTGTCCAGTTCTCTTGTCATATTTAGTAATCTTACCACCATAGATAATATTAGGGTCCAAAGGATCTGGAGCAACATAGCCATATTCTTCTACACCTACTGGATGCCATTCTCTAAAAGTAATATTACCATCATTAGATCTTGATGCAATTCCTATTGATCCACTTTCTTGTTGTCCTCCGTATACATTATAAGGGAATGCATTGTCTGTACTTACATGATAAAACTGAGCTGTTGCTTGATTGTACCAACTTGAAAAAGTTTCACCACCATTTACAGTGATTGTACCACCTTGATCTAAACCTACAGCAATAATTTTTGGATTAGTAGGATTAATCCAGAATCTATGATAATCATCTCCTCCTGGTGCACCTTTCAATCCTGTCCAGGTTTTTCCACCATCCACCGATTTCCACATAACAACATTGGCAGAATACACAATGTCTTCATTGGTAGGATCTGTTTTTACTTCTGCAAAATCACTTCCTCTTCCCCAGAATCGTCCATCAGATGTAAGTAAGTACCAAGATTCTCCACCATCATCACTTCTATATACTCCTCCTTTTTTTTCTGAATCCACTGTTGCGTACATTCTTTTAGAATTGCTTTGAGCTATGGTAAATCCTATTCTGCCTAAGCCATCTTCTTTGGTAGTAGGAAATCCTTTTTCTATTTTTCTCCAAGTAGTTCCACCATCTTCCGATTTATATAAACCACTTGCCACGCCATTCCATGCGCCATTCTCCCAAGGCCCTTGTCTTGCAGCCCACATAGTTGCAAAAACTATTTTAGAGTTATTAGGATCTATTTGCACTTGAACAGCACCTGTATTTTCATCTATATATAAAACTTGTTCAAGGGTTTTACCTCCATCTAAGCTTCTATAAACACCTCTTTCTTTATTAGGTCCATAAGGATGTCCTAACGCAGCTACAAAAATGCGGTTTTCATTATTTGGATCTACACTCAATCCACCTATTTGTTGTGCATCATTCAATCCTAAGTGCATCCATGTTTTTCCAGCGTCAATAGATTTATATAAGCCATCTCCAATAGACAAATCTGGTCTTTGAATACCCTCACCACTTCCCACATACAAAACATTAGGGTTAGAAGGGGCAACAATTACATCACCTACTGATCCAGTTTTTTGTGCATCAAAAATTGGATTCCATGTATGGCCATAGTCAGTCGTTTTCCAAACACCACCATTATTAACTCCTATATAAAATACATTGGGCTGTGAAGCAACACCTGTAATACCTACTGTTCTGCCTGCTCTATGCGGTCCGATATTTCTATATCTTAATCCAGCAAACAAACTATTATCCATTGTTTGTGCTAGCAGAGAAACACTAGTTACTAATGTTGCTAATAAAAAAAGGGTTTTTTTACTATTCATATGGTTTATTTATAGATATTAAATATACTAAATTACAAGAGGTTAATAAAAATAATTATGTGAATGCTGACGCCTTGAAGCACATGTGCGTAAAGGCAATGGGTAGATTGAAGAAAAATAAAAAAGATAAAATGATAATTAAGGCTAATTTATTTTAGCCTTAATTATCATTTGTTCCACCAATAAGTAAATTTCAATACAACTGCTCTGTTTTTAACAAATACCGGTCCTATATAATAGTTGTCGGTATATACAATGAATAAATCAGAGGCTGGTTTGTATCTCCATTGAAATCTTGTGTTAAAATTGATATTGGTTGTTTGCTCGTTGTACTGAAAGAAAGTGGTAAAGAATAATTTGTTGGTCATGGTGATATCCACCTTAGGACCTACTAGTAAAAAATTATTATTTCCCCATGGTTGAGGTAAATCAATATGATTATAGGTACTAGAAATATCAATATTTACATAAGGTTGAATTCTATAACCAATATTAGCAGTCAAACTAAATAATTTACCATCTGCATAGTAACCTCCAGTTCTTGTAGAAAGTGTATAAGTGAATCTGTGTTGTGGGGCAGATATAAAATCAAAACCCACCGTACTCCATTGGTGTTTGGTATGCGCTGCTAAAGGTTGTTTGCCAATTCTGGTGGGATCGAATGGCGCCAGTAATTCAACATAATCATTTTGTACCACACCGCTTAAAGTACTTTTATCTCTGTAAGTGATTAGATAAGTAAATAGTTTAGTATTGTCTGTTTGATTCAATGCAGTATTAAAATAGTAAGTAGTTAAAAACTGTGGACCGTGCGATAAAATATTACCTGTTTTCGGAAAAAATAATCTTGTTACACTAGGATTAATTTTTACATAATTGTTTCTTGGTATATAACCCACTTCTGCATTAAAATTATTTCCTACAATTTCATGTTGCCATGAAAGTATCCATTTTTTGTTACTGTATTGTAGGTTTCCTGCATTCATTAAATCATCACCCGTTTTATTAGGAGTAATTGATTTTATTAAAATTGTTTTACCTGACCAAGTATTATTTTTGGGCGCCAACATAAATTCAAAACCAATATTCTTATTGTACTCATTGCCAGTGCTGGAAGTATTATAATCTAATTGGGTTTTATCAATATAGAATAATTCTACACTTGACTTTTTAAATAGCTTTCTTTGTAAAGCCACTACAGCAAAGTTTTGCGCCAATAAGTTTTTAGATTCATCTGCGCTGGTTTTCATATCCATGATACCAATTCGCCAATCCTTATCCAATCTTCCACTCATTCTTGCACCAAAATCAATATTACTATTTAATCCAATTCTTCTAGAAAAGAAAGGTCTAACATTTTCGTAACCAAGATTGGAAAATAAATCCGCGTTCTCTAAAAAGAACTGTCTTCTTTCTGGGAAAAATAATTCAAATCTACTTAAGTTGGTTACCTGTCTGTCTACTTCAACTTGAGAAAAATCTGGATGTATGGTTAAGTCTAAATTTAAAGAAGAGGTTAAACTTATTTTTGCATCCAAGCCCATATCAGATCTATTCAATGTGGGTGCATTTAATTTTACTCCTGCATTGTTTGCAAACTCTTTAGAAGTACTAGATTTAAAATAAGGAATTAAAGAAAAATTATTTTGATGTTCTGGTAAAGGAGCATCCCAAATTAAAGACCCAGTATAATTTAAAGAAGCTGTTGGAAACTGTCTTGGTACTGGAGCCCAACTAGATTTTTCTGTAGTAATTAAATCATTCCTACTAAAATTAATACCCCACTCCATGATGCCTGCCTTATATCGGATAGATTTAAAAGGTATAGCTGCTTCCCAAATATATCTATTCGCGTCGTTGCTAATATTTGAGGTCCATTTATTATCCCAATTTAAATCAACACTTCCACCTTCGTACATTGTTCCATCCCATTGAGCACCTGCTGCATTGGCTCCAAATGCAAAACCATTGGTCAAGTCACCATAAGTATCCATGAACAAAATAAAATTATCGTTCTTACCAAAGTTCCAATCTCTTTTCAAAGACTCCACCATATCCTGACCTGCGCCCACTTTATAACAGGTTGCAATAATATAAAGGTTGTCATTATCGTAAGTCATTCTTACTTCTGTGGGCACTTTTGCTACGCTAGTATCCATAGGCAATACCATGGCAAAGTTGGTGGCTACTTCAGCTGTTTTCCAAACAGCTTCTTGCATAATACCATCCATATTCATTTTTTCTGAAGTCTTATGTATATGGTATTGAAAACGGCTATTTATTTTCTGTGCATGACTTGTGATAACTAATAAAAGGAATCCAATAGAGCTAATGATAGGCTTAATTTGCAACGCTGAATGTTTTAAACTTGAATAGAAAACTAAATTTAAAGTTTTTTAATCTATTATTTTTATTTATACCTTTATAATACACCAATAAATAATTTATTATGGCACAGAATAGAAGATCTTTTCTTAGCATGGCAGCCTTATCAGCCGGAGCAGTAACATTTAGCAGTCAGTTATACGGTAGAAGTGTACAAAAGACACATTCAGAATTTGATTTGCCCTCTGCAATAGAAAACCTACAACCCATGACAGATGGGATTGTGCCTATTACTGAAGCTGAACGCAAGCAAAGAATTGCTAAAGCACAACAATTAATGGATCAGCATAAGATTGATGCTATATTTTTAGAAGGTACTGTATCATGTTATTATTTTACTGGTATGCGTTGGGGCCAAAGTGAAAGAACATTTGGCATTGTGATTCCTGCTAAAGGATCAATTACTTATATCTCTCCAAAATTTGAAGAAGACCGTGCGATGGAATTGATCAATCCAAGTTTTGGAACTGAAGTGCGTTGTTGGGAAGAACATGAAAGTCCATATGCTGTTATTTTGGGTGTTATAAAAGATAAAGGTGTAAAACATCATAGAATTGGAATGGAAGAGAGAGTGCGCTTTTTTATTGCCGATGGTGTTAAAAAATTAGCAACTGGGTTTGAGATAGTAGATGCTACTCCAATTACTGCAGGTTGTAGAATGTATAAAACAAAAGCTGAAATCGCTTTGATGCAAAGAGCAAGTGATGCAACTATTGAAGCGTATAAAGCAGCTTTTACTACTATTAGACCAGGTATGTCTCAAACAGAATTAAGTAATAATATTAGCGCAGCTTTTAGAAAATTAGGTTTTAATGGAGGTGCTTCTGTTCAAGTTGGAAAGTATTCTGCACTACCTCATGGAAGTATTGTACCACAAACTATTCAAGAAGGAGATGTAGTTATGGTAGATGGTGGTACTAGCTGTGAAGGATATGCTTCTGATATTACTAGAACTATTGTTGTAGGAAAACCAACACAAAGACAAATTGATGTTTGGAATTTAGAACAACAAGCACAGAATGCAGCTTTTGCAGCAATTAAAATTGGTGCACCATGTGAAGTAGTTGATGCAGCAGCAAGAGCAGTAATTGAAAACCACGGATTTAATAAAAATTATAAATTACCAGGTCTACCTCATAGAACAGGCCATGGTATTGGTTTAGAAGGACACGAGTGGACCAACTTTGTTAAAGGAAATAAAACACCTATTTCAGTGGGCATGTGTTTTAGTGATGAACCAACTATTTCTATTCCTGGTGAATTTGGTATTAGATTGGAAGACTGTTTATACATTGGTGAAGACGGTCCACATTTCTTTTCTAAATTAAGTCCATCTATTGAACAACCTTTCGGTTAAAAATTATTGTATGAAGAAAATTATCGTATTACTGATACCCATATTATCAGCTGGGATTGCTTTTGCACAAACTCAACAAGAAAAAATTAATAAAGAAATTGATCAACATCAATTTGAGTTAATAGAAGAGTTTAAGACTTTGCTGAGTATTCCCAATGTGGCTGCTAATCCTGCGGGTTTAAAAGAAAATGCATTATGGATTCAGCAATACATGCAATCCAAAGGCATTGAAAATACAAGTCTATTAACATTAGACAAAGACAATGTTCCACCTGTAGTATATGGAGAAGTAAAAGTGCCTGGCGCAAAAGAGACCATCATTTTTTATGCGCATTATGATGGACAACCAGTAGACACTACTAAATGGTTTAAAGGGGTTCATCCATTTAAACCAAGTTTATATACAAGTTCTATTGATCAAGGAGGTATTGTAACTAACTGGATTGAAAAAGGAAATGTATATAACCCCAATGCAAGAATTTATGGAAGAGGTGCTTCTGATGATAAAGCAGGTGTAATGGCTATTATAAATGCCTATGCTAGTTTAAAAAAATTAGGCATTGCTCCAGCCGTGAATATTAAATTTTTCTTTGAAGGGGAAGAAGAAGCAGGTTCGCCCAATTTGGAAGAACTATTAAATAAATACAAATCAATATTGAGCGCTGATCAATGGATTATTTGTGATGGCCCTGTACATCAATCTTCTAGAAAGCAATTGGTGATGGGAGTTAGAGGAGATACACATTTAGAATTAACTGTATTTGGTCCAAAGCGTCCTTTACACTCTGGTCATTATGGTAATTGGGTATTAAATCCAGCTATGGAATTAGCTAGGTTATTAGCCAGCATGAAAAATGAAAAAGGAGAAATTACTATCAAAGGTTTTTATGATGATGTAACGCCACTAATTCCAGCAGAAAAAGAAGCATTGTCTAAAATACCTGCAGTAGAAGCACAATTAAAAAATGAATTAGGTATTAATGCAACAGAAAGAGCAGGAGCTTTAAATGATGCATTACAATTACCTTCTTTAAATGTCAATGGTTTTCAAAGTGCAGGAGTAGGTAAGTATTCTGCGAATGTGATTCCAACTAAAGCGATTGCTTCTATAGATTTAAGATTGGTAAAAGGAAATGATTGGAAGCGTCAGCAGGATAAAGTAATCAATCATATAAAAGCACAAGGCTTTTTTGTGACAGATAAAGAACCAACTGATGATCAAAGAAAACAAAATGAAAAAATTTGTATGGTGGTGGCTTCTGATGGATATAATGCTCAAAAAACTTCCATGGATAATATCTATGTAAAGCGCATTGCTAAAGCCATTCAATCTGCAACTAATGAATCCCCTGTAATGTTACCCACATTGGGAGGAAGTCTTCCTTTATTTATTTTCGAAAAGACTTTAAATACTTCTCCAATTACAGTGCCTATTGCCAATCACGATAATAACCAACATGCAGAAAATGAAAACATCAAATTGAAAAACTTCTTTGATGGCGTTAAAATGTTTTCTTCTATTATGATTATGTCTAAATAAAAAAAGGAGTCCTGCTTTTGCAGAGACTCCTTTTATAAATTCTTGAAAGAGTCTCCCAAAGGGGACTCTTTTTTTAATGAATTAATTCATTCTATTGATTGCTTTGAAACAATTGATTGAATAACATTTTATACGCACTATGCGTTTGACCTCTGAATGTAATTTCTGGTCCAAATACGAATAAATTACCTTTTCCAAGGTTTGCTTTAAATGCTGCTACACCATCTTGTAAATAAGCTTGTCCAAAAGCCCAGCCACTTCTTAAAGTAGTAGAAGATGAATACCATCCTAATGGAGTTACTTGACCATTAGCAATAGCATCTGCTTGTAATTTGAAAACAGGACTCATATTAAAATATACATCCGTCTTTTCTTTCATACCCCAATTGGCTTCATTATTAGTCGCCACTGTCATTTGCATCACACTGCCTGGGATATAGAATTTTTCTCCTGGCAATGCTTTTTCTTTTCCTGCAACCATTTCAACTAATGCATTTTTAACAGGTAGGTTTAAGTGATAAGCCAAGTTTGCACTAGAGCCAATAGTAATCACTTTACCACCATTCTCAATAAAACGCTTTATTGAAGGAATAGATTTTTCTGCAGTGATTTTACCCATCATTTTATGGAACTCGGCAGGAATTTCTTCTAGGTTTGGTTCTTTTTCTTCATAAGGACTGGGTGCTTCAGGAGTAATAGCTGGAATAGCACCTTCTACAAAAACGATCGCATCGTAATTTGCATTTAAATTACCCTCATTGATTTCTTTAGCATAGATGGGTGTAAAATTGAAATGATGTTTTTCTAAAATCCATCTTACCCATCCTGAAGACATCGATCCACCATATCTATCCCATAAACCAACTCTTAAAGATTTTAATACACTAGCATCCGTTGGAACAGAAGCAGTCTCTTCTACTTTCACACCCTCTTCTTTAACTGCATTTTGAATTATAGCAGTGCTTTTTTCATTAACGGGTACAATAAAAGAAACTTTATTTTTCATTACGGCGGCGCCGGCTTTTAATAAATCATTCACCACAATAAATGCATCGTTTTCTTTTATACTAATTGTATACGCTCTTTTTTCTGCAACCGTTTTTAATTGTCCAATGGGTTTTTGAATTTCACCATAAGCAATGTTTTCAAATGGTCCATTGAAATCATCTAATACTCTATCAAATTCAATACCCATCGTAAATGCAGGTGTCCAACCCGCTGCATCATAAGGTCTTACTGGTGGTCCACCTGGATACATAAAATCATTTGGATGATCCTGTGGTTCAAACATATCAATAACATGTGGTCTGAAAGCTTGATTGGTTTTTACCACATAAGATCCTGCAGGATAATTTTTTCCTGCAACGGTAAATGCTTCTGTTGCTTTTTGTACCTTAATACCACTGTTGATTAAAATATTAATAAAGTCAACAGCTGTATTGCTTTGATTGATGGTAACAATATATCCTCTTGGATCTCTAAGCTCCTTATTTTTATATACTTTATCAAATAAAGGAATTGCGATGGAATCCTGTCTAGTATCTTTCTTTTCTGCTTTAATTAATTCTGCTAAAGCGTCTGATTTTTTAGGAGATAATGTCCAAGTATCTTTATTACCTGCATCAATAGATTTTTTACCCATCTTATAGATATTCATTAATAATTCATCCTTATATCTTGCTGCATAATTTAATACCGCATAGTTTAAAGAAATAGAATAATCTATAGAGTTTCTGAAATACCATTTTTGTGGTTGAATAGGGAAAGGTGTTGCACTATTGGGGATTAATCTTGCTGGAGTAACTGGAATACTCATGGGTGTTGGGTTACCAATAATCTCAGTTAATAATCCAATAATATTATGATAATATGCAGTGGTCCTTAAACCACCATTCCACCATGTAGAATAAACAGAGCCACTTTTCATGGTATAACCTGGTTTGTTTTCTGCATTTAATCTACTACTCATAGCAGCACCTAATGCATCAATGCCAGTTACTAATAATGGATCATAAACATAGTTAAATGGATCTCTATATGGAGGTCCAGCAACTACAGAACCTGGAGGGCCTGTTTGATGATGATTGTATAGCACCTGTGGCATCCATTCAATATATTGTTGACGGCTCATGTTTCTAGACTCTGACATATTCATCATAAAGAAGTCTCTGTTATTGTCATGACCAATATATTTTTGATACAATCTAGGCAATTGACTGGTGCTTCTTTTTAAAGTATCTGCATTGCGCATATACCAATTAGAAACCAATTCTTGTCCATCAGGATTGGCATGTACAAATAAAATAATGGCTGATTTTAAAATGCGATTAGTCTCTTCATCATTTCTTGTAATTATTTGATAAAGGCTTTCAATCCATTGATGAATACCTACTACTTCTGTAGCATGTAATCCTCCATCAATCCATACAACTGCTTTTCCTTCTTTTGCTAACATAGCTGCTTCTTGCTCTGATAAATTTTCAGCTCTTGCTAATTTTTGAGAGATGGATTTATAGTGTGCTAATTTTTTTAAATTACTTGGATCAGACACAATCATCATATAATGATTTCTACCTTCTTCTGTTTTACCGATAACTTGCAATTTTACTTTATTAGACTCAGCAGCAATTTTTTTCAAATAAGCTTCTGTTTGAGTAAAAGTGGCTAAATGATAATTATCACCAATAGAAAATCCAAAATGTTCTTTAGGACTTGTAATGCCCTGAGCATTTAATACTAATTGGCTAGAAACAATCAATAGAAATCCTAATAGCAATCTTCTCATATGTTTTGTTTTAATATGCTTAAAGATAATTCTTAAGCGGAATTAAAAAAACAATAAGTGACCAGTGGAAATCAATTTATTTTTTCGACAATCAAATAAGCAGAGGGGATCATTGGTCTGGAGGGATTGCTAAATGCTGGACTGGCCACTAATTGAGTATTGGTGCCTTTTACACTATAAAAAACTTCTATATAATCCTTCTCTCCAAGGTCTAGATAGTATTGAGCAGTAATGGCGTTTTTTACTTGCGCACCTTGAATAGTATATACCTGATGGGTATTAGGGTAGGCTGCGCTATTTTTTCTAATCCAAATACTTATTTCTTCACTAGCGGGTTCCGGTTTGATAAACTGAAGCTTGACATATACTTTATAAGAACCCGCTGTTTGAAGATTGATTCGAGTAGCCTGCCCTGCAGTATTAGAACTAACAGTGGCTGTGCTACTCGCCGCAGTAAATCCCCAATTCACCGCAGTTGCGGTATTAACAGCTGCTATTTGTTTACTAGTATCATAAAAACAGCCCCATTCTTTTGGCCCAGGAAGGCTTTGATTTAATTGATTGATTCTATTGCTTAAGCTAAGCGTATCAACTTTATTTAATTTTTGATTGATTCTGTTACTTAATGAAAGGGTATCACTATTATTTAATTTTTGACTAATTAAATTGAGTGTGTTTTTTGTTATTGGTTTTAAACTATCTGGCGTGTTGTTTATTTTATCAATTCCTAAAACTATTTTTAAATCTTTTAAATTATTAGTACCAGTACCCCCTTGAGAAAGGGCAAGGGTTCCATTGATATGACTAGCTTGTATAGCGTAAGCATATAAAGCATAAGGGCTCGCATTCACTAATTGGTAACCTAGTGATATAAATTGTAAATCATTTTCTGGATCAATCTCAATTTTAATATATCGAATGGGTAATTCCCAGTCAATAGTATTCCAGTTACCACTCGTCATTATTTTTCCAGTTTCTTCTTTTCCAATATTGACAAAAAATAAACCCAATGCATTTGTTTTAATTGATTTTATTTCTTCATACACAAGCCCATTCTCTATACTGTCTTTATATAAACCAACTTTTATATTCATTTGTTTATTGGCAATAATTAATCCTTGACTATTTCTGGCAATGCCCTGAAAGTGAATACCAGGAATGTTTTGCGCAAAATTTAATTGGGATATACAAAAGAAAATAATTACTAAATACAGTTTCATGATTTATAAATGGGTATAATTTTAGCAATTGGAAATAGATCGTCTAGTAAAAAATAAAATTTTAATAAATACATGCCCTTAGGATAAGCACTATAATCCAAATGGTATTTCATTTGAATACCTAATGCATTGATGGTATTTCTTTGAAGCAGTTTTCCCTCTATAGTATATATATCAACTGCTTGAAAAACGATTCCAGCTTGATTTAACTGAATGGCTAAGTAATTATCTACAGGATTAGGTCCAAGTTTAAAGTTGATCAAAAAACTATCCAAACTATTAAACAAACAAGCGTAGCAATTTTTATTTTGCAAAAAACCTGTACTAATCTGAATGGGGAAGCCCTTATTCAGTAGCTCGGTTGAAGCAGGTTGACCCATACTCCAATCTAAAATGATACTATCTTGTTCAGAATGAATTGATTTGGATCCACCTTGAATAGCTAAGCCCGTGGGGTCCAGTAGTAAAAGATATAAGTATAATGTATTCATCACACTAACTTCTCTATTTTAATGGCTGAAGATCTAAGTATTATTACGCTATTTTTTGTAACTTAAACTTCTAATACTTTATACTATGAGATATTTATTGTCTTTCGTTTTATTGTTTTTTGTGACGAATAGTTTTGCGCAAAAAAAATATTCTGAAAAAGAATTAGCTGCTATGAAGCAGCAACTAATGACTGCTGTTGCATCACATGCAAAAGATGTGCAGGTAATGGTGGATCAAATTTTTAGTTATTCAGAGTTGGGTTTTCAAGAAAAAGAAACTTTTACTTATTTAACCAACACACTTTCTAAAAATGGTTTTACTATTGAAAAAGGTATTTCCAATGTGCCTACTGCCTGGATGGCTAAATGGGGATCAGGTTCTCCAGTAATTGCTTTGGGTAGTGATATTGATTGTATTCCAAAAGCTTCTCAAAAGCCCGGTGTTGCTTACAAAGATCCAATTGTAGATGGCGCACCAGGACATGGTGAAGGTCACAATTCTGGTCAAGCAGTTATTATTTATGCAGCGATTGCTATGAAAGAAATGATGGAGAAAGAGCATATGCCTGGAACCATTGTTATTTGGCCAGGTGTGGCTGAGGAATTAGTGGGTACCAAAGCATGGTATATAAGAGATGGTTATTTTAAAAATGTGGACGCTTGTATTTTCACGCACGTTAGTGGAGATTTTAGTTGTGATTATGGAGACAATGGTGGCAACGGTTTAGTAAGTGTGCGTTTTGATTTCACTGGAGATGCAGCGCACGCAGCAGGTGCACCATGGAGAGCAAAGAGTGCATTAGATGCTGTTGAATTAATGGATGTGGGTTGGAACTTTAAAAGAGAGCATTTAAAACCAACCAATAGATCTCACTATGTGGTGGTAGATGGAGGTGATCAACCTAATGTGGTGCCAAGTAAAGCAAGTGTATGGTATTATTTTAGAGAGCGTACTTATGAAGATATCAAAGCGAATTACGAAGCAGGTATAAAAATTTCTGAAGGTGCTGCGATGATGACGGGTACTACAGTGAAACATCAAATTTTAGGTACTGCATGGCCTGGACATTTTAATAAACCATTGGCTGAAGCGATGTACGCGAATATTAAAAAAGTGGGCATGCCTGTTTGGGATGATAAGGATATGGCATTAGCAAGAGGTGTTCAAACATTAGTAGAAGCGCCTAAGAAAGACAATAGTGGTAAACCCATTGATGGATTAAGAACTGCTATTGATACCATTAAAGGATCTGTTCCATTTTCTTGGGGAGGTGGTTCTGATGATATCGCAGATATCTCATGGAATTTACCAACTATTGTGTTAAGATATCCTGCTAATATTCCAGGTACTAAAGGACATCATTGGGCAGATGCTATTGCCATGGCAACACCAATTGCACACAAAGGTTCTTTAGCTGGAGCAGAAGCAACTGCAATGACCCTATTAGATTTATTTACTAAGCCAAGTTTATTAGCAGATGCAAAAGCTTACTATACAAATGTGCAAACCAAGGATGTAAAATATATTCCATTTATTACGGAGAAAGATCCTCCTGCTGTTCACTTAAATAAAGAGATACAAGGAAACTATAGACCTTTATTAGAGAAGTTCTATTATGACCCTACAAAGTATAATACTTATTTAGAGCAACTAGGAATTACATATCCAACATTGCCATCGAAGCAATAAAAAAATAGTCTCCTTCGGGAGACTATTTTTTTTATGTTTATTTTTTCTTCGCTGCAATTTTTTCTAGAGCGTAGACCAATTTATCTAAATCTTGTATGCGGGTATATACATGCGGCGTAATTCTTACGCAACTTATATTCTCCCATACAATACCTACTGTATGAATTTTATATTCGTTAAATAAAGCATTGTCTAATTCTCCAGGAGTCATACCATCAATACTTACTCCACAAATAGCACAACTGTATTCGTCTTTTAAAGAAGTATTAATTTTTACTTTAGGAATTTGTTGTGCTCTGGTTGCCCAATAATTTTTTAAATAACGTATACGCTCTTCTTTTCTTTTGGCGCCAATGGCATTATGAAAGTTCAAAGCTTCTCCAATACCTTGTTCAATGGGGAAGCTTCTGGTACCAATAGTTTCAAACTTTCTAATATCGCCACTATTGGGTCTGTCATTACAAATCAAGGGCCAGATTTTTTCAATCTTATCTTTTTTAATCCATAACATACCAGAACCAATAGGTGCTGACAAAAACTTATGTAAAGAAGTGCCAAAATAATCACAACCTAAATCAGGCACACTAAAATCCATCAAGCCAAAACTATGTGCACCATCAACAATCGTTTCAATACCATGTTTTTTTGCTAAAGCGCATAATTTTTTCACTGGCATAATTTGTCCTACCCAATTCACCATATGTGTAATATGGAAGATTTTTGTTTTAGGCGTAATGGCTTTTTCAAAAGCATTTACAATCTCTTCGTCATTTTCAATTGGGTATTTGAAATTCAGTTGAGTATACACAATGCCTTCTCTGCTGGCTCTTTGTTTCCAAGCATTAATCATATTTGGATAGTCTTGCTTGGTGCCAATCACTTCATCACCCGCTTTTAAATTCAAACCAAAAATGACAGTATTCAAGGCTTCAGTAGAATTTCTGTTAATAGCAATTTCGTCTGGATCTGCACCTGCCAATTGTGCTAACTTATATCTTAATGGCTCTCTTCCTTGATCTAAAATGCGCCACATATAATAAGAAGGTCCTTCATTGGTCATTTTATTAAAACGCTCTACAGCTTCTTGTACAATTCTTGGACTAGGACTTACTCCACCATTGTTTAAATTAATCAATGCAGGACTAACAGTATAGCCTTGTTGAATAACACTCCAATAATCTTCATCACTTGCAATAGCAGCAGCACTCAAATCTTTTTTTAATAAATTGATATGCTCAAATTCTGCAGCATGTGCTTGGTTAAATAAGCTATTGGCAGAAAATGCACCAGCCATTAAACCAACCTGTTGTAAAAAATTTCTACGATTTGCCATAAACTAAGATTTATAAATTAGGAAGTGTATACCCATTATGGTATTCTTTGGTGTAATAATTTTTATTGATGCTTGCATCTGTAAATAATTGAGTGGTTGGATCCCAATTTACTTTTTGTCCAGAACGATAAGCGATATTACCCATTTGAGCAATGGTAGCAATATGTGCACCTTCTTCTATAGAGCAATGTAAACTATCAGGTTGATTATTTCTGATAGCACCAATAAAATTCTCCCAATGTAATTCAACACCATTGTCCTCTGATTTATGTAAAGGAACCGCGATTTTATTTTTTGCTTGACGCTCTTCAATTACTTCCCATCCACCTCTATCTAAAATCAAAGTTCCATTGTTGCCTACAAAAGCAATACCATGGTCTCTTCCATAAGAACCATTGTCAATACCCATTGCAGAATCCCACACTAAATTGAATTTATCAAATTCATATAGAGTTGTTAATGTATCTGGTGTTTCTTCAGCTAATTCTGGATATGCAAATTTTCCACCCAATGCACTCACACTTTTTGGATTACCAGCTTTCATTCCTTGAATTGCATAATCTAATAAATGCACACCCCAATCTGTCATCAATCCACCTGCATAATCCCAGAACCATCTAAAATGAAAATGAAATCTGCTTGCATTAAAATCACGCATAGGTGCAGGTCCAATCCATTTTGTATAATCTACTCCAGCAGGAACTGCAGAGTTAGGTACAATAGATTGAGGACGCATCCATCCTTGATAACACCAAACCTTGGTAGTTCTAATATTTCCTAATTGTCCAGAGTGAACAAGATCTAATGCATCTTTAAAATGTTTTTGACTTCTTTGCCATTGTCCAACTTGTACTATTTTATTATATCTATTTTTTGCAGCAATCATCGTATTGCATTCTCCAATCGAATTACCACAAGGTTTTTCTACATATACATGTTTGCCTGCACTACAAGCTTCTATCATTTGTAATGCATGCCAATGATCTGGAGTTCCCACAATAACTACATCAATATCTTTTCTATCTAAAATATTTTGATAGTCATTATAAGTATCTACTTTTTTGACATTGGGTTGTAAAGCAAGTAATTCATTTTTTCTAGTAACTAAAACATTGGCGTCAATATCGCATAATGCAACTACTTCTACATTTCTTACTTTAATGGCAGCTTTGGTATTGGCCCAACCCATTCCATTTACACCAATGGTGGCCACACGAATGGTATCGGTTCCAAAAATAGCCGCATTGGCAAAAAATGGTTGAGTTAACAAAGCACCAGATGCTAGTGCAGATTGTTTTAAGAATAAACGTCTAGATTTCATAGGCAAGTTTGTACTTAAATATACTCATTTCCGTACCTAAAAAGGGCTCATTGAGTATCTTTATTTTTTGATATACCCTTGCTTTTGATATTTTATGTATTGATAATCAATAATTTAAGTAAATTTTATATAAAAGTCTACAAAATTAGTAGACAATATAAATTTTCTCCATATCTTTATGCCTCAGTCATGTGGCCGAACGGATAGGCAAGGGTCAGCAAAACCCTTAACGATGGTTCAACTCCATCCATGACAGCAACATTTTTTAGTGTACATAAGCAAGCAATCGTTGATTCGGGCGGTATTTCTATACTGCCCTTTTTTTATTAACTTGTATGTCAATTAAAAAATTTTTCATGAGAATTTCTATCTTGAAAGCTGTTCTTTTTTTGTTGCCGATTAGTGCTATCGCACAAAAAAAAGTAGTGAATACAAAACCAGTAGTTAATACTGTAAACGAAACCAATTATTACAAACCTTTAATCTGGCGCAATATTGGTCCAATGCGTGGTGGAAGATCTGTTACATCAACAGGTGTAATTGGACAACCTTACACTTATTATATGGGAACTGCTGGAGGTGGTTTATGGAAAACAGAAGACGCTGGTGATAGTTGGGAAAATGTTTCTGATGGATATTTTAAAACTGGTTCAGTGGGTGCAGTCGCAGTTGCAGCATCTGATCCTAATATTGTTTATGTTGGAATGGGAGAGCATCCACCAAGAGGTGTGATGACTTCTTATGGTGATGGAGTTTATAAATCTACTGATGCTGGTAAAACATGGAAGCATCTTGGATTAGAGTTAACAAGACATACTGCGAATATTCGTATTCACCCTACCAATCCAGATATTGTATATGTTGCAGCACAGGGTGCATTGCACGGCCCTAATGCAGAGCGTGGTGTTTATAAATCTGTTGATGGAGGAAAATCTTTTACAAAGACTTTATATGTTGATGAGAATACAGGTTGTGTTGATTTAAGTATGGATTTAAATAACCCAAGAATTTTGTATGCAGCAATGTGGGACTACAGACGTTTACCATGGGAAGTAAGAAGTGGAGGTAAAGGAAGTGGTTTATATAAAACTACAGATGGCGGAGATACTTGGGAAAAAATTCAAAATGGACTTCCAAAAGAATTAGGAAAAATGAGTGTGGCTGTTTCAAAAGCGAACTCTGAAAAAGTATATGCATTAGTTGAAAGTGATACACAAAAAGAACAAGGTGGATTATTTGTTTCCAATGATGCAGGAAAATCATGGAATAGAATTAGTAAGGATCATCGCTTGGTTCAAAGAGCATGGTATTATATTGAATGTATAGCAGATCCTGTGGATGAAAACACTGTGTATGTATTAAGTTCACCTGCGGTGAAATCTACAGATGGGGGTAAAACATGGCAATCATTTAGAGCACCTCATGGTGATTATCATCAGTTATGGATTAATCCAAGCAATAATAAAAACATGATTGTTTCCAATGATGGTGGAGCAGCTGTTTCTTTTAATGGCGGAAAATCTTGGAGTTCTCAGTATAACCAACCAACTGCACAATTTTATAGAGTGAATGCAGATAATGTTTTTCCATTTAATGTATATGGTGGACAACAAGATAATACGAGTGTGAAAATTGCTAATCAAACAACTTCATGGGGCGGTATATCAGATCGCGATTGGTCTTATAGCGCAGGGGGTGAATCTGCATTTTTAGCATTTGATCCAAATAATCCAAGATATGTTTTAGGAGGATCTTATCAAGGCACAATTGGTGTATTAGATACCAAAACCAATGAAGAAGTAGGTGTTATGGTAGCGCCAGTTCAGTATCAATCATTGCAACCAAAAGATATGCAATATCGATTCAACTGGAATGCACCTATTGTTCGTTCATTACATGAAGACGCTTATTATCATGCAGGAAATATTTTATTTAAAACAACTGATTTAGGTAAATCTTGGAAAGCAATTTCTCCTGACCTTACTACACATGATACTACCAAGATGGGAATGAGTGGAACACCTTATACCAATGAGGGTGCAGGTGGAGAGAACTATTGTACGATTACTTATGTGATTGAATCACCGCACGAAAAAGGATTGATCTATACTGGCTCTGATGATGGTTTAGTGCATATCACTAAAGATGGTGGAGCTACTTGGACTAATATTACACCAGAAGGAGTGAAAGGAACTTTAGTGAATGCTATTGAAGTGTCTCCTTTTGATAAAGGCACCGTTTATATTGCAGTGAATAAATATAAGTTCAATGACTTTACTCCAATGATGTATAAGTCTACTGATTATGGAAAGACTTGGACTAAAATTGCTGATGGTATTCCATATGGTGCTTATGCAAGAGTAGTTAGAGAAGACACCGAAGTAAAAGGTTTATTATATGCTGGTACTGAAACTGGATTTTATATATCAAATGATGCTGGTGCCCATTGGAGACAATTGCAATTAAATATGCCAGTAGTACCAATCACTGATTTGAAATTGCATCAAAATAAATTATTAGCATCTACACAAGGTAGAGCGTTTTGGATTTTAGATGATTTAGCACCTTTAAGAAAAGCAGCTTCTTCTATTACAACAGCTTATAGCTTATTGCCTGTAAATAATCCTTACAGAATTGCTGGCGCAAGTCCATTAGATAGACAATTTAAAGAAGAGGAAGAACATATTTACACTACAATGGAAAACCCAGCTACAGGTGCTGTGGTATATTATCATATTCAAAACAAAGATTCGGTTAAATCTTTAAGTTTAGAATTTGTAGACGCTTCTAATAAAGTAATAAGAACTTATTATAAAGAAAAACCAACTGCAACAACTAGTAATAATAGTATCGAAGAAGATCCTACTATTGAAGTTAGATCAGGCTTGAACAGATTTGTTTGGGACTTGCATTATCCTAATTTACCTACCATTGAAAATGTATATATCGAGGGAAGTAATGCTGGAAGAAAAGTAATTCCTGGCAATTACAGCGTTAGATTAAAAATCAATGATACTACTTTAACTACTTCTTTTAAAGTATTGGCAGATCCAAGATTAACATACACTGCCGCTGATTATGAATTACAAGATAAGTATTCAAAATTAGCTTCTGATGATGTGGAGGCAATTCATGTATCTGTTGTACAAATGAGAAAAGTGCAAGATCAATTAAATGATTTTGTAAAAAGAGCAGAAGCTTCAAAGGGTTTAGATAGTTTAACTGCAAAAGCAAAATCTATTTTATCTAGCATTAAAACTTGGGAAGAAGCTTTAATACAATCTAAGTCTCAGTCTAATGACGATGTAATTAATTTTGTTAATAAGTTAAGTGCGAATATTATTTTTGTAAAAGGAGAGATTGATGGATCTGGTTCATCTGCTTATGTTACAGAGGGACAAATTAAAAGATACAATGAATTGCATGCAGAATGGTTGCAATATGAAGCACAAAAAAATAGTTTATTATCAAAAGACATCAAAGATTTTAATGAAGCTTGTAGAAAAGCCAATTGGAACTTTGTAGGATTTGAAAATTAAATTTTAATGGAATTAATTCATTGGGGAATTATTGGTTGTGGTAATGTTACAGAAGTAAAAAGCGGTCCTGCGTTTAATAAGGTAGCACATTCTACTTTGGTAGGTGTTCATCGCAGAGATCCTGATAAATTAATAGATTATGCAAAACGTCATGGGGTACCCATGACGTTTTTTAATGCTAAGGAACTCATTGAATCAGATAAGATTGATGCTCTTTATATTGCAACTCCACCCGATGTTAGAGAAGACTATGCTATGCAAGCAATGCATTTAGGAAAGCCCGTTTATTTGGAGAAGCCAATGGCTTTGGATCTTGCCGCATGTATAAGATTAAAAGAGGCTTCTGAAAAATTAGGCGTGAAATTATCTGTTGCTCATTATAGAAGAAACCTTCCTTTATTTATGGAGGTAAAAAAATTATTGGATCAAGGAGAAATTGGTGCTGTTAAAGAAGTGGCTATAACCATGTTGAAAAAAACAGATCGAGCAGCCAAGGATCCATCTAATTGGAGAGTAGATCCAGCCATTGCAGGAGGAGGATATTTTTATGATTTAGCACCTCATCAAATTGATTTAGTATTTTATTTTTTTGGAAAAGCAATAGCTTATTCGGGCATGGCCAGTAATAAGGCAGGCATGTATAAAGCGGAAGATTATGTGGAGGGAAAAATTGAAATGGAGAATGGCATAGTTTGTAATGGGCTTTGGGATTTTAGTATTGAAACAGAAGAGAAAGATGAATTTTTAATTGTAGGAGATAAAGGAACTATTCGTTTTCCCGTTTTTGGATTGTTTATTGAAATAGAAAAACAAGGAGTAAAGAATATTATTCATTTTGAAGCGCCTAAGCATAATCAACAAAATCATATTCAAGCAGTAGTGAATTATTTTTTAAATAAAGGAGACAATCCATGCTCTGCGGAAGATGCGATTCAATCTATGCAAGTAATGGAGGCCTTTGTGTATGGTGCGAAAAAATAACAGTACATTTAATGACTAAAGAGAAACTATGAAAAGATATTGTTTGGCATTAGATTTAAAAGATGATCCTGCTTCTATTGCATTATATGAAGAATATCATCAGTCAGTATGGCCAGAAATTATTGAATCTATTAAGTCCTCTGGAATAGTTCATTTAGAAATATATAGAGTATCCAATAGGTTATTTATGATACTAGATACAAAAGACGATTTTAGTTTTGAAGAAAAAGCGATGATGGATGCAAAGAATGAAATGGTGCAACAATGGGAGAAATTAATGTGGGAATACCAACAAGCATTACCTTGCGCCCAACCAGGAGAGAAATGGGTATTAATGCAAAAAATATGTAGTTTATAAAAACGAGTATATGAAAATAATTATCAATTGGGTTTTGTTTATCCTTGTTATTGCCACCAACGCATTAGCTAATATATTACCTATTAATGGTTATAATACTGGACAGATCTCTGGTTTTTATCCAAATTATTTTGTTCCTGCAGGTTTTACTTTTTCTATCTGGGGCATTATTTACTTACTCCTTTTGAATTATAGCATTTCTTATACTTACTTCAGTTTTAAAAAGCAAAAATTTCCTGAAATTAAAAAATACTTAGACGCCATTACACCCTATTATTGGTTTACATGTATTTTAAATGCAGGATGGATATTAGCTTGGCATTATTTACAAGTAGTAGCAAGTGTATTGATTATGTTAGCATTCTTGGTTTCTTTGATCAGAGTATTTATGATCATGCAACAAGAGGCATTGACTATAAAACCATTGTATCAGTTTTTAATTAAGACACCTTTTTCTGTGTATCTTGGCTGGATAAGTGTTGCTACCATAGCAAATATAACAGCCTTACTGGTTCATTTACATTGGAATGGATTTGGTATAGATCCTATTTATTGGACAATCCTTATGATTGCGATAGCTATTGTCTTAGGAATATATTTCATTGTTCAATATAAGAGTATCGCTTATCCATTAGTACTTATTTGGGCACTATGGGGTATTAAAGCTGCGCAGGGTCCTAGGAATGAATGGATCAATCAAGTAACTGTAATAGGCATTTTAATTTTAGCCGCTTTAATTTCAAGAGTAGCTTCTAAAAAAATAATTGCTCGATAAATATAAATAGAGACATCGCTAGTACAAACCAGCCAAATCCTTTTTTCAATTTGGCTCCATCCATTTTATTATTTAAGAAATTGCCTAGTATAATTCCACCAGTTGCTAAAACAACAATGCTTGCTAAAAATGGGAAGTTAACCGTAGTATGAGTAAGGTCGCCCACAAATCCAAAAAGCGATTTAATAGTGATAATAAATAAAGAAGAAGCAATCGCTTTTTTCATAGGCAATTTACCCAATAACACTAATGCGGGAATAATTAAAAAACCGCCACCAGCACCCACAATGCCTGTAACAATTCCTTCTACAAAACCAACAAGTATCAAGGTTGATCCATAATTAGGTTTTACCTCAATACCTTCTACGGTTTTCTTGCTTAAGATCATGGATAAAGCAGATGCCAACATTAAAGTGGCAAAAAACAACATCACAAATCCACTCTTGGTGGTATCCATTAATCCAAACAATTTGAATGTTGAAGGGATAGTAGGTAAAATAAATTTTCTTGATAACAATACGCCTAACATGGAGGGTATACCAAAAATCAAAATAATTTTAGCGTCTAATAATCTTTGCTTGTATTTTGAAATCACCCCGGCAATACTACTAAGCCCAACAATACAAAGCGAATAGGTGGTGGCTAATACGGGGTCTATATGAAAGAAATATACTAATACAGGTACCGTTAAAATAGAGCCGCCACTACCCACTAAACCTAGTGAAATACCTATTAATGAAGCAAGAAAATATCCCAGTATTTCCATCGTTGATGATTTGAGCAAAAATCGTTTTTCGAAAGTGAAAGTTATGTGATATTTGGCACTTAGTAAATAATTTTGAACAAAAGTGATAATTGTCACCATATAATTTACTTTTATAGTAGAAATTTGAATTTCTAAAACCTGCATTATGAAAGTGGAACAAATATATACTGGCTGTTTGGCGCAAGGTGCTTATTATATTGAGAGCAATGGAGAAGCTGCTATTATAGATCCATTAAGAGAAGTGGCGCCTTATATTCAAAAAGCAGAATTAAATGGAGCCACCATAAAGTATGTTTTAGAGACGCATTTTCATGCAGATTTTGTTTCAGGACATTTGGATTTGGCAAAAAAGACCGGTGCTCAAATTGTATATGGTCCTACTGCTGCTCCTAATTTTTCTTTTTATTCAGCAAAAGATGGAGAAGAACTTTCATTAGGTAAGATTAAAATAAAAGTGTTACATACTCCAGGTCATACCATGGAGAGCAGCTGTTATTTACTAATTGATGAAAATGGTCAAGCCACTAGTTTGTTTAGCGGAGATACTTTATTTATTGGTGATGTTGGCAGACCTGACTTAGCACAAAAAGTAAAAGCGGATTTAACGCAGGATATTTTAGCGGGTCATTTATTTGACTCTTTGAGAAATAAAATTATGCCACTAGCAGATAATATAATTGTATATCCTGCACATGGTGCTGGTAGTGCTTGTGGTAAGAATATGAGTAAAGAGACCACGGATACTTTGGGAAACCAAAAGAAAACCAACTATGCTTTAAGAGCGGATATGACCAAAGAAGAATTTATTGATGCAGTGTTAGATGGTTTAGTGGCTCCTCCAAGTTATTTCCCCTTGAATGTAATGATGAATATTCAGGGTTATGATAGTATTGATAAGGTTTTGGAGAGAGGTCAGCATGCACTTTCTCCAGATGCATTTGAAACAGCTGCCAACGAAACTAGTGCATTGATATTAGATACAAGAGATGCTCAAAGCTTCGCTAAAGGATTTGTGCCTAACTCTATTAATATTGGTATTGATGGAAGTTTTGCTCCTTGGGTAGGTGCTATGATACCAGATATCAAACAAGAAATTTTATTAGTTACTGAACCTGGTCGTGAAACAGAAGTGATTACTCGTTTGGCTAGAGTAGGTTATGATTTTACTATTGGTTATTTAGATGGAGGGATAGATTCATGGAAAAATGCAGGAAAAGAGTTAGATACTATTGTGTCCATTAGTCCAGAGACTTTGGCACAAAAGCAAGCAGCTGATCCCAACATAGCTATTGTAGATGTAAGAAAAGCATCTGAATATGGAAGTGAGCATATCATTAATGCACAAAATGCACCATTGGACTTTATTAATGAGAGCATGGCATCCATCGATAAAGACAAAACTTATTTTGTTCACTGTGCAGGAGGCTATCGCTCTATGATTTTTATTTCTATATTAAAAGCGAGAGGTTTTGAACATCTAATTGATGTAAAAGGCGGATTCAAGGATATCAAAGAGTCTGGCAAGTTTGCTATCACTGATTATGTTTGTCCAACTACTTTAATGTAAGCGTTTATTAATTGTCGTTCTTATTTCGTAAATTGAAGTAAATTCAGTTTATGAAAAAAACTATCTCCATACTTTTTTTAAGTGTAATGGCTTTATTGTTTACTAATAGTATTCATGCGCAAGCTATCAAAGAACATAAAGTAGTTATACAATTAAATACGGCTGACACAGCATCATGGTCAAGTACCATTGGTAATATTAGAAATTTACAAAAAATTTGGCCTAATAATATTAGTATTGAAGTAGTTGCTCATGGCAAAGGCTTGGATTTAATAGTGGCTAATAAAACACATTTAGCCAATGATGTAAATGCTTTGAGTAAGGAGGGTGTTGTGTTTGCAGCTTGTGAAAATTCTATGAGAAAACACAATGTTACTAAAGCAGATTTATTGCCAGTAGCTATTACGGTTCCCTCTGGTGTTGCCGAATTAGTTTTAAAGCAAGAACAAGGCTGGGCTTATTTAAAAGCCACCGTTAATTAATTGCATTGAGAAAAGTACAGTTATATTTTCTTTTATTTTTATTGATTTGCTTTTCTGTTTTTTACAGAATGTCAAAATCAAAAAAAATGTTGCGCGATTATGAATCGGAACTTGCGAATGCACCTAAAGACAGTTCTGCATGGGTAGGTCCAGGACTGTATCAAATTCCATTACATTCAGATAAAGAAGGTCCTGCCATTCAATACGGCTATGAATTAATTAAACATACTTCTATTTATTTAGGTCCTAAGGGAACTGTACAACAAACCACCAATGGAATGAATTGTACCAATTGTCATTTAGAAGTGGGCACTAAGCCTTGGGGTTTAAATTATGGATCAGTGTATTCTACTTATCCAAAATTTAGAGCAAGGTCTGGTACAATTGAAACTATTTATAAAAGAGTGAATGATTGCTTTGAAAGAAGTTTAAACGGTAAAGCGCTTGATACCAATTCAAAAGAAATGAAAGCCATTTATGCTTATATCAAATGGTTGGGTAAGAATGTGCCAAAGGGTCAAAAAGTTGTAGGCAGTGGGATTCAAACTATTCCATTTATGCAAACAGCGGCAAATATTGATAAAGGTGCAATTGTATATAACCAACAATGTAGTAGTTGCCATGGCAATGATGGTGCTGGTAAAATGCAAGCATCAGGTGATTATTTTTTGTATCCGCCATTATGGGGAAAGCAAAGTTATAATGATGGCGCAGGCATGAATCAAATTACCAAGCTAGCGGGTTTTATTAAAAACAATATGCCAAATGGTATTAATTATCATCATACTACTTTAAGTAACGAGGAGGCTTGGAATGTTGCGGCTTATATTAATAGTCATAATAGACCTTATAAAGACAAATCCAAAGACTGGCCAGATTTAGCAACCAAGCCTATTGATTATCCTACGGGACCTTATATAGATAGCTTTTCAGAACAACAGCATCATTATGGTCCTTTTCAACCCATTCAAGATTTTTATAAAAAAATAAACAAGTAAAAAAAGGGGCGCTCAACGAGCGCCCCTTTTTTTACTTCTATAAGTTTAGATTATTTCTTTCTCTCAATTTCTCTATTCATCTCTTCTACATCTACTGGTCTCTCAGTATTGTCTCCTAATAAATATTTAGAGAAATAATCAGCTGTTCTCCAGAACCAGTACTCATTCATGTCACCAAATCCATGTCTTTGTGTAGGAAGAATTAACATATCAAATCGCTTATTGGCTTTGATTAGTGCATTCACTACTCTAATAGTATTGGACGGATGTACGTTATTATCAATTTCACCGTGTATTAATAATAATTTTCCTTTTAAGTTTTTAGCAATGTCTGGGTTTTTATCAATCATATAGCTAAAAGTAGTATCTCCCTTTGCTGAGATTTCTTCTTTAACGCCATGATGTTTTTCGCTCCACCATCTATTGTAAACACTATTGTCATGATTGCCCGCATTACTCACCGCCACTTTAAATACATCAGGATATACCAACATCGCTGCTGTACTCATAAAACCTCCACCACTATGTCCATGAATGCCCACTTTGGTTCCATCGATATAAGAGAATCTATCTGATAACTGTTCAATAGCTGCTTTTTTATCGGCTAATCCATAGTCTCTTAAATTACCATATCCATAATTGTGGTACCATTTACTTCTTCCAGGATGTCCGCCTCTGTTACCCATTGTAACCACCACAAATCCCAATTGCGCCAATCTATCTATACGATCCATTCCCTTACTGAAACTTTTATTTACAGATTCAGTTTGAGGGCCAGGGTATACATACTCAATGATGGGATATTTTTTAGTGCTATCAAAATCATAAGGCTTATACATTACTCCAAAAATATCAGTGATACCATCATCGGCTTTTACTTTGAATAATTCAGGGAATTTATATCCAGCAGCAAATAAAGAACTTAGGTCTGCTGTTTCTAAATCCATTATTTTTTTTCCTTCACTAGAATACAATGCACTCACCGGAGTAGTATTCACTCTACTTGAATTATTTACAAAGAATAATTTTTTATCATTCAAGCTAAAGCTATGATCAAAATTTCCTGGATTTAATAATTGTAAACCTGATCCATCAAAATTCACTTTGTATAAGTGTAAATAGTAAGGGTCTTCTTTGGTGGTATTGTTTATTTGCTCTCTACCATTTCCAGAAAAATACAATATTCTTTTTTCTTCATCAATCGCTACCACATCTTCGGTATGCCAAGGGCCTTGTGTAATTTGATTTTTCAAATTACCATTCTCGTCATATAAATAAAAATGTCCCCAACCATCTCTCTCGCTCCATTCAATAATTTCTTTTCCTTTATTCACCAAGCCTGGCTTTCTAATTTCGATAGAAGTATTTAAAGTCTCTTCAATCAAAGTTTTTACTGCACCTGTATTTACATCTACAATACATTGATCAATTTTTTTCAAATCTCTACTCGTTCTCGAGATATACATTTTATCATTAGTGCCTAACCAAATATTTGGCTTGAAATCGTCATCTCTGGTATTAACATTTCTTGTTTTATCCCAAATAGCAATATCCTGGTCTTTAAATTGAGAAACATTAATCTCTTTGTTGGTAAAACCATTTGCATCAAACATATATAAATGATCTACTGGTGCATCTTTTTCTCCTGGCATCCAGTATTTATAGGTCTCTAAAGTAGGTCTAGGATCCGCGATACTATTAATAACCCATAGATCTTTCACCTTTGTATTATCTACTTTATTAATAGCAAAATGTTTACTATCCTCGCTCCAATATGCAAATACTGATTTTCTTTTGTTCTTATTTTTTTCAATATCTACATTGGTTTCTCCGCCGCCACCATAACTACTTTCACTATGCCAACTAAAATACAATTTGCCATCTGTTGTGATAGCATGTTCTACAATGCTTGAATCTTCCTCATTTTTTAATGCCTTTTCGTAATTGGCCTTATCCATCCAATACAAATTATAATTTCTGCCAAATAGAATAATATTTTGATCTGGTGAAATATTAGCCCAAGTAGGTTTTTTCTTGGGTTTCTTTAAACCAACTAATTCATTTAATTGATTGGTTAATAAATTGTATTCGAAATAAAATACTTTTTTAATTTTTTCAGGCTTGCCATTTTTTGGAACCGTATCATCTTTGTTTATTTCCAAACTACTCTTTACTTCAAACTGAATCCAATTTTCATCTTTAATAAATTTTAAAGAATCAATAGGCAAGTGTAATCCATCAAAAGGATCTTTTACAATTTTTGTTAATTCCGCAGCCAATTTATCTCTATCAAACATTGGCTTTTTCTCAAGTTTAATTGGGTCTACAATTAACCATTGTTTTCCTTCGCTAGTTTCATAAGTGTACCAAAATTTATTGGATTGCTTTAACCAATGAGGGTCAACCGCTAAAGAAAAAATCATTTTATCTAATTTCTTTGGGGCAAATCTTGCCGCCAAATTATAATTAGCTTTCTGTTGTCCCCAGCTCAAAACTGGAAGCAGTAAAATTGCTAGTAAAAATTTACGCATGTGTATTTATTTATTGGAGAAAGTTAATGATATTTAAGTAAAATTGAAAACCATGCATATAAAAATTAATGGCATTCAGCATATAGGGATTCCTGTTACAAATTTAAAACTGTCGGAAGCTTTTTATGAGGGTCTTGGCTTTGAAAATGTAATGAGTACATATTTTGAAATAAATGGGAATAAGGGCTATGTTTCAATGATGCAAAGAGATACCATGGTGATGGAATTGTACCAGATGCCTGAGCCGGAATTAGCTGAAATTAGACAGAGAGGCAATGGGCATGTGGATCATGTGGCATTCGATGTTGATGACGCAGACCAAACCTATCAAACCCTTAAAGACAATGGTTATCAAATGATGGAGCCTGCCCCGGTTTTCTTACAATTTTGGCAAAAAGGCTGTAAATATTTCAATATAGTTGGCCCAGATGGAGAACGTTTAGAGTTTAATGAGATTATCAGATAATTTAATCAGCCGTTAATCAATTTTTGGACTCCCTTCCCTTAATTTAATGTAAATTGCGCAGGCTATTCGCTACAATTTATCATTAAATTAAGTTTATCTAATGGAGCAGAATCAATCAAGTAATAAAGCGGCAACAATCAGAAAAATTGTTATTGGTGCCTTAATTGCAGTGGCTTTATTTTTCGGAGGTAAAAAAGTTGTTTTTTCATTAACGCATGAGACTACCGATAATGCGCAAATTGAAACCAATATTGTGCCAGTATTAACCAGGATTGCAGGATATGTGAAAACGTTAGACATAAAAGATTTTGATTCAGTTAGTCAAAATCAATTAGTAGCCGAAATTGATGATGCTGATTTAAAAATGCAATTAGAAGAACAGCAATCAGAATTGCAACAAGCCAATGCAGATTTGGCTAATGCAAAAGCACAATTAGCTAATGCTATTCTTTCTTTACAAAGTAATAAAGGGGCAATTGATTTAAAGAAAATTCGTCAGCAAAAAACTATCAATGATTTAAAAAGAGATCAAAATCTTTTTAAAGAACAAGCTATCACTAGAAAGCAAGTGGAAGAAACAGAGTTTCAAGTGGCTTCAGCCAATCAAGAATTAACCAACGCTCAAACAGATTTAGCGACTGCAAAAAATAGAATTGAAGTTTTAAAAGAAAATTTGAATAGAGCTATTGCGATGATAGAAATGAAAAAAACTAGAATCAAAGAAACTGAGTTAAAATTATCTTATACAAAAATTACAGCTCCAACTACCGGAAAAATTGGCAAGAAGAATATTAGTATTGGACAATTTGTACAAGCGGGTACTCCTTTATTTTCTATTGTAAACGATAGTAGTTACTGGATTGTAGCCAATTTCAAAGAAAGTCAATTGGAATATTTACAAGAAGGTAAGCAAGTAAAAATTAGAGTAGATGCTTTTCCTGAATTAGATGTGAAAGGCACTATTACCAGTTTAAGTGATGCTACTGGTGCAAAATTTTCTTTATTGCCTCCAGATAATTCTAGTGGTAATTTTATTAAAGTTACACAAAGAGTTCCAGTAAAAATATCTATTGACAACCAAGCTGCTTTTAAAAATAAATTAAGAGCGGGTATGAGTGTTTTCATCACTGTTGACAAATAATATAATGGCATCCGCAAAAGGTTTCGCAAAATTTATTATCGTAATTACCACTGTATCGGCTGCCATCATGGAGCTGATAGACACTTCTATTGTGAATGTGGCTCTTACGGATATTTCCGGAAGCTTGGGGGTTAGTATCGAAGATATTAGCTGGGTGATTACCTCTTATGCCATTGCCAATGTGATCATTATTCCATTGACTGGATTTTTAGCAGAGTATTTTGGTAGAAAAAATTATTATATAGTCTCCATGATTATATTCACTGCCGCCTCTTATTTGTGCGGTCAGTCGGATAGTTTGATTGAATTAATTATTTGGAGATTTGTTCAAGGTGTGGGTGGTGGTGCCTTATTGTCTACTTCACAAGCTATTTTATTTGATGCTTTTGAGCCAAAGGATAGACCCATGGCAGCAGGTTTATTTGGGATGGGTATTGTATTGGGTCCAACACTGGGACCAACTTTAGGTGGTTGGATTATAGAAAACAATAGCTGGCCATTGATCTTTATGATTAATATACCTATTGGTGCTATTGCTACTTTCCTGGCTTTCACTTTTATTGATAAAAAAGAAGGAGAAGGTAAAAACAAGCAAAATATTAAGATCGATTATACGGGCATTTTATTACTAGCCGTAGGTATCGGTTGTTTACAATATGTATTAGAAAGAGGAGAATCAGAAGAGTGGTTTAGCAGTGAAACTATTCGTTTTTGTTCCATGATAGCTGTTGTGGGACTTGGATTATTTATATGGTATGAATTAAGTATTAAGCAGCCTGCGGTGAATCTAAGGGTACTGACTAATCGAAATCTTGCCTTCACTACCGTATTCACTTTTGTAGCAGGCTTCGGCTTATTTACCTCTGTATTTGTTTATCCTGTTTTAGCGCAAAGAGTAATGGGATATACTGCTTTTGAAACGGGTATCTCGCTACTTCCACCAACCCTGGCTGGGGTAATTATGATGCCCATTATTGGTAAACTAATGAGCAAGGGTGTAACACCTATACCTTTTGTAATAGTTGGTTTTACTTTATTTTCTGTTTATGCATTTTATAGTGCAGCAATGCCACCAGATGCTAGCAAATGGGATTGGTTCTGGCCATTATTAATTAGAGCGTTTGGAATTTCAATGAGCCAGCTGCCATTAATCAATCAAGCTGTAGTTGGTTTGGAATCCAAAGATTATGCATCGGGCATTTCATTAAATAATATGATTCGTCAATTAGGTGGTGCCTTTGGTATTGCTATTGCCAATAATTATGTGGCACAACAATATTTTAAACATAGATCTAATTTAGTAGCTCATATCCCAGCAGATGGAGCAGCATGGCAAGAAAGAGTAGGTACCATTAGTCAGGGTATCATTGCAAAAACCGGAGATGTTCATGGAGCTACTCAAAAAGCATATAAATTAATTGACTTATCAATTGATAGACAATCTTATTATTTATCGTATTTAGATACGTTTAGATTGGTAGGAATTTTCTTTTTGTTAGTTATACCATTGGTATTCTTTTTAAGAACAAGTAAAAAAATGGATAAGGAAGCTGCAAAAGCAGCTGCTGAAGCACATTAAAATAAAAAGTATGAAAAAAGTTATTGTTTTATTATTAAGTACATTGACGCTATCATTGAGTATTTCTGCTCAAAACTTAGTAAACAATGAATTACAAAATATATTAAATCAATCATTGGTTTATTTTCCTAAAGTAAAAGAGGTTCAACAAACTGTTGAGCTTGCTGAAGAAAAATTAAAATTGACGCAATTAAATAGCTATCCAGATATTAGCTTTGACGCAAGCTATGCATATGTGCAACCTAAAATTGAAGTAGCTTTTGGAGAGAAGATGTTTCAGTTTGCTCCAGAGCACAACTATGGTGCAGCAGTGAATGGAGTTTACACTTTATTAGATTTCGGCAGATTGAAAGCAAATATCGAAAAATCTAAAATGGAATTGCAAACATCTAAGCATGTTGCAGCACAATTAAAAGAGTCTTTATTTTATCAAATAACTCAATTGTATTTTCAAATCATTTACGCTAAAAAAGCAATTGATATTCAAAAAACTGTTTTAGAAGTATTGAATGAGAATAAAAAAATTATTGAGACTCAATTAAAAAATGGCAATGCTATTCAATTAGACTTATTAACTATTCAATCCAAAATAGACAACGAGAATAACAGAAAGATTGACTTAGAAACTAATTTGAAGAAGTTGATTAATTTATTGAGCTATGCAACAGGTATAGATCAGGTGAATGAAACTAACTTAGCTTTTAATATTAAAAATTATACTGCTGAAGAAGCTTTGCAACAAGCTTTGATGAATAATCCAAGTTTGGCTATAGCAAAAGATAAAGTAAGTGTAGCAAAAGCCGAATTAGAAGTAAGTAAGTTAAATTCAAAGCCTTATGTAGGATTAAAAGCAAGTGTGGGATCTAAGAATGGCTATTTGCCTGCTATTCAAGACCAAAGATTTAATTACAATGCAGGAATAGGCTTATCTGTACCCTTATTCAATGGTGGCAAAATCAAACAAGCGGTAAAAATTCATGAACAAGGTTTAGCAATTCAAGAAACTGTCGCAACAGCCTTGGTGCATGATTTTGAAAAAGATATCAAAGCAACTATTATTGACATTGAAAGCAATCAAAATAGAATTACTAATGCAACTAGTCAAATAGAACAAGCAGCTTTGGCGCAAAAATTAAGCAATGCTAAATTGTTGAATGGTACAGCAACGCCAGTAGAAATTACTAGTACCAACTCAGACTACCAAAGAGCCTTATTGAACCAATTACAATATCAATACCAACTTTGTAATGCCAAATTAGAATTGGCTAAATTAATGGGCTTAGAACTAGTGCATTAAAAATCTGCATAATCTCTAGCATACATTAATACTGTTTCATTTCTGTTAACAGAATTCATGTATTTTGGCATATTAGAAATGCTTTTCCATTCTGGTGATGCACTGAATGCTTTCCAATGTTCATTTCTATCATCCATATTATTGAAGCTAGTCATGTAGATTAAATTAGGCATTCTTGGTCCAGCAATGGCCTTAGAGTAAAAAATTGCATTAAAATTAAGACGCTTAAATAAAACTACTTCACCACCTTGATTAAACATATGTACTTTTCTTAAGTGCATATTTTCTGTAGGACTTTCGTAACTTCTATATTCGTAAACTCTTTCTGGAGATTTAGTTAAACTAGATTCTTTTACATATGTTGGTTGATCAATAAAAGATTTGGTAATAATTCTCTCTACTCTATTATATGGAAGACTTCCATCTGTATTTTCTAAATCCACTAATTCGTTTTTAGTCATTGGATCTAGTTTTTCTACTGCTTGATCTAATTGATCTAACATATTTAAACTAGCCATTGGCAACCAAACATAAATTCTTTTATCAGTAGCAGTATCATTGTCTATTGGCGCAAATACACCTACTTTCTTAATTCCTGTTTTATGTAAATAAGGCAAGTAAGTATTTTTTAGATAAGCATCTATGCCATTTATTTGATTTAGATTACTACAGTGGTAAATCTGAATTAAATAAAATTCTCTTTCAATATTTTTCATTGGTTTAGCCCAACTGTTTAGAGAGAAGAAAGCGACAATAACTACTAGAGTAAATTTTTTCATATGCTTGAATTGTATAGTAAATGTAGGATTTTAATCTTCTAATAAATGTTTTCCTTATATTTAAATAAAATTATTAGGATGAATAAGATAAAGTCTTCCCATGTCCCATTTATTTTAATTACATGTCTTTTCTTTTTATGGGGTTTTGCTCATAACCTAGATCCTATATTAATTCCACATTTAAAGAAGTCTTTCACTTTAACAACTACACAGTCTACCTTAGTGGACTCTTCTGTATTTGTGGCTTATTTTATTATGGCTATGCCTGCTGGTTTTATAATGAAGAAATGGGGATACAAAATGGGTATCATTACTGGCTTATTGTTGTTTGCATTGGGCTCATTCTTATTCGTGCCTGCAGCCAATCATCAATCTTATAATTATTTTTTAATAGCCTTATTTATTATTGCTTGCGGTTTAACCATATTAGAAACTGCTGCTAATCCATATGCCTCTAGATTAGGCGATCCAGCAACCGCTACTCAGAGATTGAACCTTGTACAATCTTTTAATGGCTTAGCAGTTGCACTAGCTCCTGCGATTGGCGCTAGATTGATATTAACCAAGGGCTATACAGATCTTGAATTGTCCTCAATGACTGAATCCGCTAAAAAAGCTGCCCTAGCTATGGAAGCGTATACTGTTAAAACACCCTATACTATTTTAGGTATTGTTTTATTATGCATTGCTGCAATTTTTTATTTCATTCAATTGCCAGATATTCGAGAGTCTTCCAATCATAAAGCTACTATCAAAGAGACTTTCAAGCATAGTCATTTAAAATGGGCAGTGATTGCACAATTCTTTTATGTAGGAGCACAGGTATGTGTATTAAGTTTATTCATTTTATATGTAACACAATCGGCTAATATTTCTGAAATTCAAGCAGCAGATTATTTAAGTATTGGAGGCTTAGCCTTTTTAATAGGTAGATTTTTAGGTACAGCTATTATGCGTTTTATTGAGCCTAGAAAATTGTTGACTATTTATGCGCTTATCTGTGTTGCTTTATCTGTAGTGGCTATTATTGGTAAAGGCGCAATTACTATTTATACAGTAATTGCAATTTGTTTTTTCATGTCAATCATGTTCCCCACTATTTTTTCTTTAGGTATTGACTCATTAGGAAAAGATACAGAAATGGCAAGCTCTTTAATAGTAATGTCTATTGTGGGCGGCGCAGTATTGCCAAGATTTTTTGGATTGATTAGCGATAGTACTGGCAATATACAAAACGGCTATATAGTGCCACTCATTGCATTTGCTGTAGTCGCTTATTTTGGATGGAAGGGTAGTGAAGTAAAAGCGAAATAGCTATTTAGATCCTTTAATTAAAAATGTGTAATAGTTAAAACATTTTTCATAATCAGATATAAGCATTCTTTCATCTATACCATGATACCCTTTAGCATCTGTTAGAGGAGTGAAATTAATAACTCCATCACTTAGTGTTCTATAATTTCTAGAATCTGTTGCTCCCACCATTAACATAGGCGCCACTAACACGTCTTTTACCACAGCATGTATGGCAGATTCCACTCTTTTGAAAGCAGCGCTATTAATTTCAGTTGTTGTGGATGGCATGGTTTCATAATTTGGATAGATGCTAATTTTTACATTAGTGTCATTCACTATTTTTTCTACATATGCTTTTACTGAATTAGGCGTTTCACCTGGTAAAATTCTTGAATTCACCATTGCCGTAGCAAAAGTGGGTATTACATTATCTCTAACGCCACTATTCACTACAGTAGGTACTAAAGTGGTTCTCACTAATGCATTGCTGGATCTATTTTGAGTCATATTATGAAGTACCCATTTTTCAAATAACCATAAATTAGACAATTGCATTTTTTCAAAAAAATTGGTATTGTAACTACTAATTCTTTCCAAGTAAGCCTTAATAGGTGGGGTGATTCTAGTAGGTATTTGATTTTCTTCAATAGTATGTAATGCTTTACTTAATATGCCAATAGAGGAAGACTTTTCAGGAATAGATGAATGACCACCAGCTCTTTGAACAGATAATACCAATGTTACATACCCTTTTTCGCCTACTCCAACAGATGCGATAGGTTGTCTAATATTTTTATTGTCTTCAGTAGAAATTTCGCCTCCTTCATCTACCACCATATCAAACCTTTGCTTTTTAGATTCAAAGTATTTAACCATTGCTGCTGCACCTCTACCATTAGATTCTTCATCAGCACCAAAGCATAAATAAATTGTTTGACTTGGTATAAAGCCTGCTTTTAATTGCGCTTCAGTAGCTTCTAACAAGCTTATCATACTTGATTTATCATCTAATACCCCTCTTCCCCATATATAATTATCTTTTACTTCTCCCCCATAAGGTTTTGCATGCCATAATTTAATTGCAGATGATTCTACTGGAACAACATCGTAGTGAGCCATTAAAACCATGGGTAACTTAGTAGTATCAGTACCTTGCCATTTATAGATATAATTAAAACTATCAATTACTGTTCTTGAAAGTTGTTGATGAACTAAAGGATAATTTTTCTCAATCAATTTTCTATAAGAATAAAAAACAGCAGAATCGTATTCGAAAGCATCATTGGGTGTTTCGGTTGCAATTTGAATGGCTTCCGTCATATGTTTGATAGCATCTGTTGGCAGTGCAGTTAAACTTACATTTTGATTTTCCAATACTGGCTTATTCAATATTGTTTTAGTAATGACTACTAATAATAAAGAACCGATGATCAATCCTGCTATCTTAGTTATTCTATTCATGATGCTATTTTGTATACATGTAAGATACAAAAATTAGCTTGAATAAATAAGGGCCTCTCAAATGAGAAGCCCTTACACAATTAAAACAATTACCGAACACTATTAAGATCTGAAACCTCTTCTTCGCATCATTTCGCCTCTGATGGCTTTAAAAAAGTCTCTTTCAATTTTTAAAGCTTGATTTACTCTTTCATCAGATTTTAATATAGGCTTTAAATCATTTTTTAATTTCTTCTTAATGGCTAAAACATTTTCTTCAAATTGAATTTCGTCAGCCATTCTTGATTTAACTAATTCATCAATATTTTTCTTTGCTTCATTATACACTGGCCAAAATTGTTCTGCTTCAGTTTTAGTAAGATTTAATTTTTCGGTAAAAAATTGCACTTTAAACATTTCAATTTTTTCTCTTCTTTTCTCATCTAATGGAGGCTGGTCCATTGGTCTACCTCTATCTATCATAGGAGGTCTTCCTAAATGTCTTTGTTGAGAGAATGTACTCAAACTAATAAGAATTGTAAGTACAATAAATGTTATTTTTTTCATAGAATATTTTTTTAAGATTTAATCAATACTATCTTTTGACTTGTTATCTGAATCAAGGTTTAATCCCAATTTGTTAATTTCTGTTTGTATTTCAGCATCTGCTATCCATTCGTTATTACTAACATAAGCATCTAATTCAGCAGTGGGTATTTCATGAATTGCAACAGCATCATTAGCGCTATTATTATACTTATTTACAAAAAAATAGGAACCTACTAATAATATCATTATTGCAGCAGCAATAGAAAGTTTATTGAATGTCAATATCAAAGAAGGTTTCTTTTTTGTATGAATTTTGGCTACTAATTTTTCAGGGAATGAATTAAAATAGTCAACTGGAACAGCTACAATTTGTTCTTCATATTGATTCATAGTTTCCTTATTAAACAAAGCAGCTACTTCGTTCTTTTCATCTGCTAATAAGTTAATATCGATCTCTTCTTTCATGGTTATTTATTTGACAATGTCTGATGAGTTTGGTTTAATTTTCTTGTATAAATTCCTGCATTTTTTTTAATGCTTGGTGAAAATTGGCCTTGGCACCGCCTACGGTTGTTTCTGTAATGGCAGCAATTTTTTCATAAGGCAGTTCTTCAAAATACCTTAACATAAATACAAATCTTTGTTTTTCAGGCAATTGCATAATTGCTTGGTCTAATTTGATCTGAATTTGACTGCTTTTTGGTGCATTTGAGCTGGCAACTTCCTGATTGGAGTCCTCTGAATCATCCATTGAGTGAACAATGGCTAATTTCTTTCTTTTTTGAAGAAAATTGATGGTCTCATTATAGCCAATACGAAAAAGCCAGGTACTAAATTCACTCTCCATTTTAAAACTATCTAATTTCTCCCAAACCTTCATCCAAACTATTTGAGCAATATCATCTGCGTCTGCGTGCTCTATAACCATTCTTTTAATTTGGTAATAGAGTTTTTGCTGATGTCTTTTTACCAACTCGGTAAATTGAAGTTCTTTTTGAACCCCAGCTTGAAAAGACTGTATGATAATTTGATCAGATTGCATTAATACTAAGTTAGACATTATGTTGCTTAAAAGGTTTAATCCTTATCTTTAATACTCAAACAATAGATATGAAAAAATTGATTTTTGTTGGGTTCACCCTAATGATGTTTTCTAAACTTTCTGCACAGAAAATAAATAAATTAATAAAAGCTAAAGAAACAGCTAGAATAGAAAAGGCATTGTCTTCTGATGATATGGAAGGAAGAAGAGCATTCACTCCAAGCATAGATAAAGCAGCAGCCTTTATTGCCAATGAATTTGCTAGTATAGGTTTGCCTAGTTTAAATGGAGATGGAAATTATTTACAATCATTTAAAATTGCAAGACCTGCAAGATGGCCTAAAGATTTTGGTCCACAAGGTGATTCATTAAACTTATCCAATGTGGTAGCAATATTACCTGGAAAATCTAAACCTAATGAGTATGTAATTTTTTCTGGTCATTATGATCATTTAGGTTTTAATGGTAAAAGAGCAGTTAATGGAGATTCCCTTTTTAATGGAGCAAATGATGATGCAGCGGGAACTACTGCAATGATTATGTTGGCTAAATATTTTAAGGCATTGGGAAATAATGAAAGAACTATTTTATTTGCAGCATTTACAGCTGAAGAAATGGGTGGATTTGGGGCAAGTTATTTCTCAAAGCAATTAAAACCAGAACAAGTAGTTGCTATGTTTAATATTGAAATGATTGGAACCGAAAGCAAGTGGGGAAGAAATAGTGCATACATTACCGGTTTTGACAAATCTAATATGGGAGAAATCTTACAAAAAAACTTGAAGGGTTCTGATTTTCAATTTTATCCAGATCCATACACCGATCAAAATTTATTTTATAGATCAGATAACGCAACTCTTGCTAGATTAGGTGTCCCAGCACATACTATTTCAACTTCTAAGATGGATAGCGAACCTAATTACCATAAACCAAGTGATCAATTTGAAACATTGGATATGGACAATATGAATGAAATTATTAAAGCCATTGCGATTAGTTCTAAAACTATTGTTTCTGGCCAAGACACTCCTTCTAGAGTAGACACTACACAGTTGAAAAAATAAATGAGTCCCCCTTGGGAGACTCATTGTCCAGATATATAGCTTTAAAAAAGAGTCTTAAAGACTCTTTTTTTATTTTCCTTTTGCTTCTTGTAGTTTGTGAAAACTGATATAAGAAGTTAATAATAGTCCAAAAAATACAGCAGCCATAATGGTATTGCCCATTGGATCGCCTACTGATATATGTGCATTGATGGCTGTTAAATACATAATGCCAAAACCTACATAGGCCCATTCTTTAAATCTTGCAGGAACTGCTGGCACAATCAATAATACCAGTCCCACTAATTGGCCAATACTTACTTCCAATCCAAGCCATCTTGGAATTCCTAAATGTTGTGTTCCCTCTTTAGCCATTTCTGAATTCATAAAAATAGCAGTAGATGCAAAAAGGCAAATAATACTTGTAGTAACCCAATAAGTTATTTTTGTTGTCTTCATTTTTTAAAAATTGGTTTATTAATGAATATCAATTTACATTTACTTATTGAAATAAAAAAATTAGTATGAAATATTTTATTGCTTTTACTTTGGCTTTTTGCTTTACTACAAATATAAATGCGCAAGACAAGATCAATAAGGATAGTCTTGAAGTAGCTGCTGTTATTCATCAAATGTTTACAGCAATGAAAACAAGCGACACGAATATGTTAAGACCCTGTTTTAGTTCAAATGCTATATTTCAAACTATTGTCAATAAAAATGGAAATACTGAAATTAAAAACGAATTGGTGCAAGATTTTATTAATAGTATAGGAAAACAAACTGCTGGGGCATTGGATGAAAGAATTACTATCGGCTCTTTATTAATCGACGCGAATTTAGCTAGTGTTTGGACGCCCTATCAGTTTTATTATAAAGGGCAGTACTCCCATCAAGGAGTGAATTCATTTCAACTAGTAAAATTGTTAGATGGTTGGAAAATTCAATACTTAATAGACACAAGAAGAAAATAAATAGTATTTATTTATTTTCAAATTTTCCTTCGCTGGTATTTTTTTTCACTTTTCCTGCTTCGAAATATTGGCCATTCATAGCTATATAAACGCCCTTGTCTAACACTTGAACAAAGGCTAAGGCGCTTCCTAAATTGAACAAACCATCAGAGCTACCAAATTTATAAGGCACCATAGCTCCAGTTAATACAATGGTTTTTCCAGGACAAGCAGATAATAAGTACTCTGCTGTGATAGTCATGGTATCTGTTCCATGAGTAATCACAATTTTATCTTCAGAAGCTTGATTACATGCATTCGCTATGGCTGCCCTATCTAATTCAGTAAATTCTAAACTGTCTTTCATCATTAAGGTAGTAACGGACAAATCAAGATTAGACCTACCCAAATCAAGCATTTCTTGTAAATGGGTTTCTTTAAAATACAATGAACCATTTAGTTCATTGTATTCCTTGTCAAATGTCCCGCCCGTTACTAATACCTTAATACTATGTTGCATGTATTTTATTTTTGATGAAAGCTGTCTCCAATAAAAGATAAAGCATCAATGATGCCGGTTCTCCAATAAGTCCAATTGTGAGCACCATCTCTCATTCTAAATTCATGCGGCACATTTTTCTTTACCAACTCAATATGCAATAATGCATTGCCAACAGTTAAAAAATCATCATCTCCGCAATCTATCCAATAACGAACCTTAGAAAGTTCTTCTTTAGATTTATTTTGAATATAATTAAACGGACTATTTTCTAAATAGTTTGGTGTCAATCTATCTTTTCCTACTAGATTATCGCCCATAGACTTTCCAAATAAGGTATTATACATTCCCTTGTCTAAGTTCATAATATCGTTATCTGACCAAACTGCAGCACTTAATGGAGCAGCAGCCACAAACAAATCTGGATGTTTTAATGATAATATTAATGAACCATAGCCTCCCATACTCAAACCTGCAATAGCTCTGAATCTTCTTTCTGATTTAACTTTAAAATTTTTTTCGATATAGGGTATTAACTCTTTAACAAAGAAGTCTTCATATTTAGTTTTACCATCTCCAGAATTAATATAAAAACTTTGAAAACCATCAGGAGTTACAATAATCATTGGAGGAATTTTACCAGATGCAATAGCTTCGTCAGCTAATCTATTCACTTCTCCAAATTGAATCCAACCGTCATCTGCATCTCCATATCCATGTAATAAGTAGGTAACAGGATAAGCCCTTTCGCTAGAATTATAATCTGATGGTAAATAGATAGAAAAGTGAACATCTTTATTTAAGATCTGACTCTTAATGATTTGTTTTTCTTTTACAATACCTTGAGCAAAGCTAATGATAGCAATAAAAATGCTTGTAATAAAAAGGGCTAATTTTTTCATAAATGCAACTTGAGTTGATTAATTAATAACAACTCAAGTTACTAAATGAAATTTAATTCTTGTGCTCTATCCACATATCTTTTCTGTCCAAAATTCTGCTATCACCCAATGGTAGATTATTTACCTGATTTTGATGAATAGTAGGTGACCATTCCAATGCATTTGCTTTGAATGCTACTGGACTAATAATACTTAAGGCTTTTCCTAGATAGGTTTCATTTGGATCACCAAAGGGTTTAAAAGGAATTACATTGTCTTTAACCACATAGTCGGGTGTGAAGCCATTCACTGTACCATAATTAGACTCATCTTTTGAGTTAACTGTTTTAAAAGTGATGGGTTGTAAACCAAAACTCCATCTGGATTTACTATCTGTTATGGTGAATGAACCTACATTTTTTCCATAAGTATGCTCACCTATTAAAATAACTTCCATGAAAGGCTTAAGATTATTAATCACCAATTCACTTGCTGATGCAGTTCCAGGAGAGGTTAAAATAAAGACTCTATTTAATTTCCCCAAATTAGCAGACTCTGCTTTAAAGTTGGTAATAAAATATTGATCAGGATTGGTTTCTTTTTTTAACACTGCAGTATAAGCATTATTATATACTTTTTTATTCATCACTGCACCAACTTTACTAGGAAGATCTTTTACAATTAAACTGGTTAGCAAATCAGAAGAAGTTACATAACCTCCTCCATTAAACCTTAAGTCTAATACCAATTCATCAATACCCGTATTTTTATAATTTTTGAATCTTGTAAATATGGATCTTAAGCTATCATCAAAGCTTGTTAAGAATTGGATATAAGTAAGGTAGCCCACTTTTTTACCTGACCATTCAATTACGGTGTCTTTTAAAATAGGATTTGTTTGCAAAGTGGTTTTAGTGATATTAATTGTTTTACCAGTTCCGGTAAAAACACTATTCGAAAAATTAGCTAATTCAATACCTAGTGTTTGGTTTTGTAAAATGCTTTGATAATTAGATAATGTAATTTGTTTACCATCTACTTTATAAATGAAGTCTCCTCTTTTTAATCCTGCTGCTTCTGCTGCACTACCTTTTAACACATAAGAAATAGAGAAGACCACATTGGTTTGGGTATTGTCTGCGTAAAAAGCGCTGTACTTGATACCTAAAACAGTATTGATTCCGTTTAATTGATTGGTTAAATTAGTAGCACTTGTATCCATCCAAGAAAAACGGTCAATGGTATCGTATCCATATAATAAAGTATAGAAATAGTCGATTGGCTTACTCTTAATTGTAGTACTAGCTATTGATGGCATTTGATCTGCCCACAAATAGTAATCCTTCATAGCACCATAAATAAAGGTGTTAGCAGCCGAATCTGAGGTAGTGCTAGCAGTACTAGTTGTGAAACTAGGGGTATTGGTACTATCCACGGTTTTTTTACAAGCCGCGAATACAATCATTAATATACCTATATATAAGCACTTTTTCATAGTTTTCATTTGTGTAGTAAAATTAAAGATTTTTCAATTCTTTTAGTAAATTTATAATTCTACTAATTTGGTAGACTAAATAAAAATTCTATATTTGTGGAATATTCTATTCGGTTTTCGGTTAAACATTTAACTTTATTCTATGAAGCAACTAGTAGCCTTATTAAGTTTAGTAATAATTAGTGGAACAGTGTCCGCTCAAAATAGTCAAGAACATAAAAAATCTGTAGAAGAGTGGCATCAAAAAAGAATTGATAATTTAAAAGAGGAAGATGGCTGGTTAAATCTAGAAGGATTGTTTTGGCTACATCAGGGTGTTAATACATTCGGAAGTGATGCTAGTTCTGATTGTTATTATAACAATCCAAATTTTCCTACATATTTAGGAGATTTTATTTTAAAAGGAGATTCTGTTGTGTGGGTGAATCAAATAGAAAAGGGTGCTTTGGTAAATAAAACAGCTTATTCAAAAGGTAAAACAGTGACCGTTTTTAAATGGGATGGAACCAATGAACAGGCTGCAGTTTTTAACTTCAATAGATTTAAATGGGTGGTGATTAAAAGAGAAGATAAAATTGGTATTAGATTTAGAAATTTAGATGCTACAACTTTAACTGGCTTTAAAGGAATTGAAAGATTCCCAGTAGATGCAAAGTGGAAGATCAAAGCAGTATTAGAAAAGCCACAAGAAAATTTTTTAATGATCACCAATGTGCTTGGTCAAACTACTGCACAAAAAAAGGCGGGCACTTTAAAATTTGAAGTAGAGGGTAAACCCTATAGTTTGGATGTTATAGATGAAGGTGGTGTGAGATATTTTATCACATTTGCCGATGCGACTTCGGGTAAAACAACATATGGTGCAGGTAGATTTATTGAAGTAACCAAAGCAGATGCTGATGGAATTACCGTGATTGATTTTAATTTGGCCTATAATCCACCTTGTGCTTTTACGGCATTTGCAACCTGTCCATTGCCGCCCGCTCAAAATAGATTGAGTATTGCCATTACTGCTGGAGAAAAAAATTACGGACATCACTAAAGATCCCCCAAGGCTGCTTAACTTTGGCACCTAATGGATACTTTATCAACTTCACCTAAAATTGCCATTATTGGTTTGGGCTATGTAGGCTTGCCTTTGGCAATTGCCTTTGGCCATCAATATCCAACCATTGGATATGATACAAATACCAATAGGGTTAATGAGTTAATAGAGGGCAAGGACCATACATTACAATCTAGTACAGAAGCTATAAAAAATGTAGCTCATCTAAGTTTTACCCATGAATTAGCATCTATTAAAGATTGCAATATTTTTATTGTGACTGTACCTACACCGGTGACTGTTAATAAAGAACCAGATTTAAGTTATTTATTAAATGCCACTCAATCTATTGGAACTATTTTAAAGAAAGGAGATATAGTGATCTATGAAAGCACAGTATATCCTGGTTGTACAGAGGAAGATTGCGTTCCTGTATTAGAACAAACAAGTGGATTGGTATTTAATAAAGATTTTTATTGTGGCTATTCTCCAGAAAGAATTAATCCAGGAGATACGATTCATACACTTACTACTATTCAGAAAATTACTTCTGGTTCAACGCCAGCTATTGCAGATACAATAGATCAATTATATAAAACCATTATTACTGCAGGAACTTTTAAAGTAAGTAGTATTAAAGTAGCAGAAGCTGCCAAGTCAATTGAAAATGCGCAAAGAGATATCAATATTTCTTTTGTAAATGAACTTGCATTGATTTTTGATAAAATGCAAATTGATACTACAGAAGTATTAGAAGCAGCCGCAACTAAATGGAACTTCTTACCTTTTAAACCAGGCTTAGTGGGTGGGCATTGTATAGGGGTGGATCCATATTATTTAGCCCATAAGGCTAGCAGTTTAGGACATACACCACAGGTTATTTTATCTGGCAGAAATGTGAATGACCAAATGGGTGTTTTTGTGGCTGACAAATTAATGAGATTAATGCAAGAGCGTTTGATAGATGTAGCATCTTCTAAAGTGCTTTTATTAGGAGTGACTTTCAAAGAAAATTGCCCAGATATTAGAAATTCAAAAGTTTTTGATATTCTTTCGCAACTAAAACAAAAAGGAATAAGCGTAGATGTATTTGATCCATTTGCTAATGCAGAAGAAGTGTTTCAAAAACATCAGGTATCATTAACTACTTCCCTAGATGTGTACGATGGTATTATTTTAGCAGTGGCGCATGATTTTTTCAAAGCATTGGATTACGAAAAACTTCAGCGCAATAAAAAAGCCGTGATATTTGATACCAAGGCTTTTTTAGATAAGTCAATTGTGACTGCTAGATTATAATTTTATTGTGGGTGATAAATTGCTTCTGCGTTTTTCAAAATTATATTTTTATCCAAAGTCATTTTCTTTACTTGTTGGTTTTGATACATGGCTCTTTGGTCGGCAAAATGCTTGCTCTCTGGATGCATGCTTGCGCCAAAAGTGTTCACCGATTCAATTAAGGGTAAACCACCATCTTTAGGGAATCTAACAAAATTGATATAAGCATCTCCACTATTCATTCTTCTTTTATCTTCTCCCCAAGGTTCACTCATTACTGCTGCTAACACATCTGGCATACCGGCTTGTGGCCAGTATTGATCACCTCTTACTAATTTTTGAACATCTCCTAAACTAAGATCAAGACGTCCAAAATGCTTCATTAAAAAATCATATAAATACTGGTACACTTTAACCGCTTCTTCAATAGTTAATTTATCATTTTTTCTGCCCTCCATTATTTCTGGCACTTTGTAATAAGCAAGATTATACAATAATGCTCCTTTACTATCAGCGCTAGCTTCGTGATTCCATGATCTTAAAGTTTTTATCAATGGTGCCAATTGTTCATTGGTAGATTCATCTACTAAGAATAAACTATCGCCATTAAAGCCATAGGGAAATAAAATAGGTGTAGGTAAGGTTCTGTCAAACTTAATTCTCTTTAAATCTTCGTAGGAGATTTTGTCTAATCCATCAATCAAATTTTTAGCTCTTTGACTTCTGTTATTATGATAGGTTTCATAACCATCATTTTTATCAAACTTAGCGGGATTTAAATTTTCTTCCACAGTGGTTGCTAAAAAAGGAGAATGATTGGTATTAAATAAATAACCACTCTTTGGATTGGTGTATTGAGGTAATTCGCTCAAAGGTTTAAAGCTATTCCATAGAGTAGCTTTGGTATTTCCTGGAACAGTGCTACTCCAATGGTAGCTTGTGTCTGCATTTCTGTATGGCATTTTTCCATTAGAGATATAAAAAATAGTATCTCTTTTATCAGCATACATGATATTAAACATTGCTAAATGATTTTGCTGAAGCGCTGTTTTAAATTCTGTATAATTGGTTGCTTTATTCATTGCATACCATTGTTGTAAAGCACCAGCGTCCATTAAAGAAGGCAATCTCATAGAGAAATAAGCGCCTTTAGGTGATTTAACGGTTGGTCCATATATAGAAGTAAATGCTGTTTTATAAATAGGGAGTGGAATACCCTTTATTTGTAATTTGACTTTTCTAATTTCTAAGTTTAGCCATTCTCCATCTACTTTATATTGATTGGGGTGCGCTTTATCCGTTTCTAATTGATATAAATCCAATTTGTCTTGAAAGTTAACAGTATGTGCCCATGCAAGGTTAGGTGTAACGCCATGAAAAATCATTGGTCCACCTGGGAATAATCCACCTAAAATATTCCATCCTTCTTCACTTTGTAGATGTGCTTCGTAAAATGCAGTTGCTCCCTCAATTGGTTGGTGTGCATTAATCACTAACATGTTTTCTCCTGAAGTTGATTTACTACTATGAATGGCAAATGCATTACTGCCTTCTCCAGTAAATCCAGGAAGATGAGCTACAGAGCCATTTAAAATTTTAGGAAGTGTTTTGTCTACTCCACAAAATACAGCTACCGAAAATACAGAAGCAGATAAATATTCTTCTACTGTTACTGGAAACACATTTTTATTTAATACTTCACTAGGGTGTGCTTTAGCATATGCGTTTAATCCAGCTAAATACCCCTTAATCAAGGCAATGAACTTGGGGTCCATTGAACCTATTTGAGCATCAACTAATGCTTTGGTATTTAATAATCCAACAACAAAATCTATAGGCGCTCCTTTTTTACCCATATAAGTGCCTAATTTTCCTTTACCAGTTAAAATAAGGGTTTGAATTGTTTTAAAATCGTCTTCAGCGTGTGCCCAAGCTAAACCATAAGCCACTTCAGGGTCTGTTGGGGCAAAAATATGTGGCACACCAAAACTATCTCTAGCAATGGTAATTTGTTCGGTTCTAATATTGGGTGATTGGAAACTTTGAGCATTAATAATGTTTAATGTAAAACAGCTAAGAAGCAATAAAGTCCATTGTTTAAAGCAGATGCGCATGGTATTCTTTGTTTTATGATCTATAATTTATAGAAAGCTTGTAAATTTGCATAAATATATAACAATGATTGAATCAAAAAGGTTTGGCTCTAAGAAAGCATTAATAGATATAGATGAAACTATCTGTTTTTATGGTGAAAAGCGTGCATATGAATTAGCCGAACCCAATTTTCAAAACATTGAAAAAATTAATAAGTTATATGAAGAAGGATGGCATATTACTTATTGGACAGGAAGAGGAGAAGCATCTAAAAGAGATTTAAGAGCATTAACATTAGAGCAATTAACCAAATGGGGCTGTAAATTCCATGATTTAATAACAGGGTATTGCCCCAATGGCGGACCTACTAAACCTCAGTTTGATTTAGTAGTTGATGATAAAGCAAAAAGAATAGAAGAACTCTAGGCAATAACTGTTTTATTCTTTCTAGCAAAGGGTAAGTATAATACCCAAAAATGTAAGACTGCCACGAATTCTAATACAATTATATAATAAGGCCAATCGCCTATTAGTAATGGATTTTTTACAATGGGTTTTTCTGCAAGAAACAAATAATTAGAACCTACTAGGTAATTGATGATTACTGCAGATAATGCAACAAGTTGTGTATAGCCAAAAATATGTAACCAAGATTTTGAACGGGGTTTAAAATCCAAATGCACAATCATATATATCACAACTAGTATTAATCCTCCGTGACTAATATAATATCCTATAAAATTAAATCCTTCCATACCTACTGTAAATTCTGGCGTTAGTAAAGATTGAATTCCGCCAGCCAATCCCCAATAGTAAACGCATTCAGCAAGTCTTTGTTTATAATTAAACATTACTACTACGCAAAGTATACTACTAATACTACACAAATGAATAGGTAAATTTTGTTGCAAATTCCAATACCCATTAACATAATTATAGATATTCTCTCCAATGGTATTAGCTAACATAATTAAGCCAATACTCCATCCGTACATTTTATGTTGAAGTGGCTTAATGTATTTTGGAAGTAACACTATCAATGCAATCACTAATAGGGTGACTAAAGTAGCTTCCCACCAAAGCGGAGAAAAAGTTTCAATAATAGCAGGTGGATGATATTTGCCCATTATTAATGCTCTTTGAAAAAACTATAAAGGTCTAATCCAAATATTTCTTAAGCTAATAGGATTTCCATCATCTCCATGATCTTGAAAGTATAATGGTAATTTATCAGCATGTTTTTTATAAACAGGTTTAATCACCCAATCTGTAGGTCCAGTAAGACTTACATTGTTTTGTACTAATACTCCATTATGTAAAAGAGTTATTCTAGCAGGTGATAATAAAGAACCGTCTTCATTAAATTTAGGTGCAGTAAAGATGATATCATATGCTTGCCAGTTACCTGGAGGACGACTTGCATTCACTAAAGGGATATGTTGTTTGTATACTGCCGCAGCCTGTCCATTTACATAAGTTGGGTTTTCATAAGAATCCAAAATTTGAATTTCATATAATTCCATTAAGAAAACGCCGCTATTACCTCTAGATTGACCGGATCCTTTTACATCGCTAGGTGTTTTAAATTCTACATGCAATTGACAATCACCAAAAGATTGATTGGTTACAATATCACCAGCACCTTTTACATCTGTTAAGCTGCCATCAGGATTTAAAATCCATCCAATTTTTTTACCATTTCTACCATGAAATGCATTTAAGTCTTTGCCATTAAACAATACAATAGCATCTGATGGTGGTTCTGAAATAAAATTACCTGGCATGACTGCTTTGGGAACAGGAGTCCATATTTCTGAAAGCGAAGCCTCGTAAGCTATACTATCTTGTCTGGATTTAAATTTATTTTGTGCGTTTACACTCAATGTGGCAAGTAAGCACACAAGAAGACCCATCGTTATTTTTTTCATAGCAAGCTTTTTATAAATTTATAAAGAATTTTTGGGTTTTCCTTTAATAAGTCCTCTGCATTTTGGAGATCCACATTGACATTCAAAAGGCTCCATGGTATGATCTAAGAATTGAGCGTAATCCAATGTCAATTCTTCTCCTTTTTTTATAGCTCTATTGGTTACCACATTCAAACCCTGGTATTCACAGTTCGCATCACAAGAGTGATTCTGTGGAGACCATTCTTCGGGTTGTAAATCCCAAAGAATATAAGTGTCTTTACTAATTGGGTAGGCGTATCTTCTGAAGTTTAATTTTTCTCTTTCGTCCCAGTTTTCGTCTACATATTTTTTGGTTACAATTCTTTGTGATCTCTCTTCTCCCTTAAATAGTAAAGTGTTATGAGGTAGGTCATACTTTGCATAAATACCATATCCTGAAATTGAATTGCCTTTAATGCTAAATAGTTTTTGTTTTCTTTGAAAACGAGCCATTCCTTCAATAATGATTCTTTCTAAGAATCCTCTTTTACCCACTCCATCATGTAGTAAAATGTAATCTGCAGAGCCTTCATATCCTTCAGCGTAAAATACAGAGCAAGTGAAATTAATTTCTAGAAAATAAATTTCTCCTTTATTGTTCATTCTAAAATCCATTCTTGCATATCCCACTCCATTAAAAGACAAGAATACTTGTTCTGCAATAGATTTTAATTGGTTGGCCAATTCAACATCCTCCACGCCAATATTAGCATTGGGATGTAATTCAGAAGTTTTTAATGCATAGGTTTTAAAAGCAAATCCTTCAGGAAAAATATATTCTACTGGTTTAAAACTAGTACATGTTCTTCCATCTGCATTACCACAAACAAGCACTGTAAACTCTCTTCCATCTATATATTCTTCTACCAATGCGCTACCAAATTCATCTAAAATGGCTTTTACTTTTTTCTTTAAATCATCAATATTATTTGCTTTGGAAGCATCGTCAACACCCAAGCTATCACCCGCTTTAGCAGGCTTAACAAATAGTGGAAATTGTAAATTACCAGGAAGTGTATCTATTTCTTCATATGTTTCAATCACCGTATGTGCAGGGGTTTTAACCGATTCACAAAAAGCCAAATATTTCATTATGGCTTTGGTTGGATCATATAAATTAGCACTTGGGCCTGTATAAGGAAGTTCTAATAAATCTAAACTTGTTATCACATCTATTGAAGGAACCTTCCATTCTAAATAACCTTCACAAAGATTTATATAGATATCATATTTTTTATCTTTTAACTCTTTAAGCTGTTGGTAGGTGGTTAATTTATTTAAAAAAATATGATCAATAGTGGCTTCAGGCATGATCAGGGATAAATCTCTTTTAGGATCATAGTGCTGATAATCTACGCCCGAGGTAGAATAGTCTGGTTGTAAAACAGCTATTTTTAAACTAGCAAAACTATTGGGGTTATTAAGTTCGGGGAGACTGCGCATGGTTTAATTTTTTCTTCTTGCGAATGCGTCGTTAATAATATGTATAACTAGTTCGGCAAAGCTTTGATTGGCGTATCGCAAAATTGCTCCAATTGAAGTAAAGTTTTCATCCTCACTTATACCGCACTGCGCATTTACTTCTAATACATGGGCTTGGCCAGTGTGCTTGTCTACTCTTACATCCACTCTTGTATAACCTGTTCCATTCACTGATGCATAAGCATCCCAGGAAACTTTTTGAATCTCCATTTGAATAGCAGGATCTCCTAATTGGTATTCATAAAAATTTTCTTCAGAAGGCATTGGACTTTCTTCTTCATAAATTTCCCATAACCTGTCAAAAGATAAAAACTTTTCTTGTTCTGGTAATGATGCGTGAAATACTCTTTCAACGGGAGGATAAATTTTTGCAAACTCTGGTTGATTATAAGATCCAACAATCATCACCGTATACTCTGGTCCTTCAATAAAGGATTCTGCAATAATTCCGTCAGTTGCTAAATTCCATCCTCTATATCCTTCAAACATTTTATCCAACTGCGTTTTTAATGAATGCGTATCGTTTACAACATTCTTTACACCCACTCCTAAACTACCTCCTGATACTGCAGGTTTTACAATTAATGGATTACCTAATTCTTTTATAATTTCTTCTGCATTGTAATTTTTGTCTTTAATGCTAGCCCATTTTGGAGTTGGAACTCCTGCTTCATTAAAAGCAATTTTCATGGGAATTTTAGAAGTGGTTATTTCATAAAAAAAATCTGTAGCACCAGTGTAAATTAATTTTTTTGATTCCAATGCTTTAATCACTGAAACACCAGGTGCTCCATTAATTTCATCTCCATCACATAAATTTAAAACAACTGGAAAAACAATTCCTTTATCTCTCTCACCTGCAATCTCTTGAATAATTTTTTTATAATTCTCTAAAGTAACTGGTTGCCATTTCCAAGGAATGTCCAATGATTCAAAAACCCTTGTGTACTCTTCAATACTTTGACTAAAATCATAGTAGTAAGCCAAATTCGGATCAGGATTATTAATGGAAGGTGCTAATACCCAAACTTTCAAATGTCCAACTGGAACAAAAGGATAAAATAAATGACGAAGGTCGCTCAATGCAGTAATAAAGGGGTTGGTTATAGTTGCTATGAAGTTATAAAATATATATGAATAGAATCTATTATTAGACCCTATTTTATTAGGGGTAATTAACTTATTTATTGTATCCATTAAAATAATAATCTATTGCATATAAGAGTCTTCTTAAAACTATATAGTTGTTTTACTAATAACCATTAATATAGAGCTATATGTACCAACATGTCATCATTTGCGATCAACAAAAACTATATGCCTTGGGTAGTTATAGTATTTTAAAGGAGCAATCTATGTTTGAGACCTATTGCATGATTCAGGATCTTAAGGAAATAGATTATTGGGCATCCAGACATCCTGGTAGTTTGCTCATTTTAGATAGTGCTTTATTGAACTTTAATCATAAGGATAGCTTATCACATTTTAATGAGCTTAAAAAAGAACATCCTATAATGGTGATTATTAATGAAGAAGACGATTTGCAGTTATTTAGATTAATAGATGCTGGCATATCAGTGATGGTTACAAGAAATGTAACTGAAGCGGAATATTTAAAAGCAATGGATATGGCTTTTAAGCATAAGATCTTCTTTTGTAATCAATTGGCAGATAGAGTCTATAATCTTGTATATCAAGTAGATAAGATAAAGCAAATAGAAGATGTCTATGCCTTGGATGCTTATGATAAATATATTTTAATCAGAGTTTGCGAAGAAGCTTCCAGTAAGCAAATAGCCCAAGAGTTAAGCTGTAGCAAAAGAACCGTTGAAGGGCACAGAACAAGATTGATGCAAAAATTAGGCGTGACCAATGTGGCGGGCTTGGTGAAAATCACGCTTCTCACCAAGCTCTACCAACATTATTTATCCAATCCAGGATTATATGATGTTACGGCATGTTTTAAAACATCCTCTTTATAAAAATGGATAGTTTTAAAATCTCCATCAATATATTTTTGAGCCTGATCGGTAAAATGTGCATTTTCGGCAAATCTTGATTGACCGCCCGTAATAATGGTTTTAGCTTCCACTCTTCTACCAAAACTTACAGCAGCAACAAAGCTATTGCCCGAGAAGCCATATCTTTTTGAAGTACCCTCCATTCTTTTACTTTCAAATGCAGGTAACTGACCCCATTTAGAAGAAGTTTGAGCAACAGCGATACTTGCTTCTTGATCATTGAACTTTCCCTCAGGTCCTACTCTTTGGTATCTGTTGATTTCACCCCAAGTTATTTCCCAAGTACCATAAGTTTTTTCTAACTGAACTAATGAAGCGTCTAATAAGGCTAACTTTTTTTCATTAGCCACTTCTTTATCCATTCGGTTATATTTTTTTAATAACTGTGTGCCTTCTTCTTCTGTGCTTGGTGGAGGAATTTGCGCAGCCCATTGAGTGGCCCATTCAATGGCAATAGAAGTAGCAACAGAATGGGTCGCAGCATTTCTATCCCATTTAATTAGGTAATCAATGGCTTTAGCTTGAGTTGGATTTAATGAAATGGTTTTTGAGTATTCAATAAAAGAAGGCAATAAAATATCAAAGGCACTTAGATGTTTATTATAACCCAATTGGATTAATTCATCCATACTTATTTTATCTATCTTATTTAATAAGTTAACTGCGTTAATACCTCTTCCATTCTCACCATCAGGTGCCATGTACGCAGGATAGTTTGAAGCTTTGGGACTATATTCTCCAGCAACGGTGAATGGAGTGGCGTTACAATTTTGTAACCAACCATTGGCAGGATTAATACTTTGAACAATTTCTTCTAAAGGATGAATATCTTGCCAATCGGTTTCTTTGATGCTTCCATCAACTGGTCTGGTAAAATCATAAGAAGGGTTTCTCTTAGGCATAAAATTTCCATGCCAATAAGCAATATTACCTTGCGCATCTGCATACACAGTGTTATTACTATTGTTGGATAAAAGAGATAATGCTTTTTTATAATCAGTTAAGCCTTTACTCTTAGTTCTTATCCAACATTCAATTAATGCGTCTTTAGATCTGTTATTTTCTTGTAAACTTAACCATTGATTATTTTTAGAAGCCATGATGGGTCCATGACCAGTGGCATAAGTTGTAAAAATTTTATTTTTTATAGTACCGTCTTCAATGTATTTAATTTCAATTGCTCTTGTTTTTATTTTTTTATCCTGCTTTTCATATTCATAAAACAATTCTCCTGCTTTATTTTTTATTTTTTCAGTATATACATCTGCTACATCTGCATAGCTACTAGTATGCATCCATCCACAATGTTCATTAAAACCTTGGTATATAAACATTTGTCCCCAGGTAACTGCGCCATATACATTCAATCCTTCTTCACTATTCATATGCATTTCAGATCTAAAGTAAAAGGGTACATGTGGATTGATATATAATAAGGCATTGCCATTTTTACTATGCTTGGGTGCGATAGCAAAACCATTAGACCCTTTCAAAGTAGATTCCTCCATTTCAAAGGGTAATTTTTTTTCAATCGCAGCAAGTTCTTTAGGACTAGCGCCATAAAAATTGGCAACATCATTCGCACGAATACCTGCAGATCTTGTAGGAGATACGCTTCCATCGGTCCACATCAAATGATACCATGGTTGAAATTTATTGATTACTTTAGTTTGAACTGAAGGATGTTTGTATAAATAATAATTAATACCATCTGCATGTGCTACAAGCAATGCTTTAAACCAAGCTGGACTATTGTTGTAATCCTTAACTGCTTCTGCACTATCTTGGATTAATTGCATCATTAAATCTTCATAGATCATTTTAGGTCCTTGCATTTCTGCTTGACGACCTAGCATTTCTAAAAAGTTTTTTTCAATCTGAGGAAAATTTTCTTCGCATTGTGCATACATTAATCCAAATACTGCATCCGCATCGGTTTTTCCATAGATATGCGGAATGCCCCATTCGTCTCTAATAATTTTTGTTTGCTTAGCATGTTGTTCCCATCTTGCTTTTTCAATAGCAGAAGGTCCTTGAGCAAAAACAGCATTTATAAAAATAAATGCTGTTAATACTGAAATAGATATTCTTTTATTCATATTAAATATTCCAAGTTTTCATTCTTTCTAAATCAATTTTCGCTGCTTCCAATGGTGTTAATTTTTGATAAGATTCTTGTTCGATAATAAAATGATGTGCACCACCAATTTCTTTAGCTAACAAACTAACCGCCTTTGGATCTACTACACCATCGCCTAGTGTAGTGCTTTCATATCCATCATTCATTTCTCCTTTCTCTGCTTTGATTTCATCTTTCACATGTAAAGAAGCAAAACGTCCAGGATATTTTTTAATCCAATCAGCACCTCTTGCACCAGCACCATACATATTTCCAAAATCCAATTGTTGCATTACTTTATCTGGATCTGTATGCGTTAAGATTAAATCGTAAATAATTTCTCCATTTACTTTTTCTGTGAATTCAAAATTATGATTATGATAACCAAACTTCATTCCATGTGCTTTACACAATTCGCCACATTTATTAAATTGTTCTAATTGTTTCATTAAGCCATCATAAGAACTTCTTGCTTTTTCATCCATCCAAGGACTAATCACATAGGATTGACCCATTGTTGCTGCATCTTCCACTGTTTTCTTCCATGTATCCGTGAAATCATTTTTACTAGCATCCCAATGAGTAGGGTTCATTACAGTATGACCACTTGGCATATGTAATCCTAAGCCATCCAACAGTTTTTTAAATTCTGAAGCAGTATATCCATAAAACTTGCCATTCACATAATTAGCATGTTCTACATGTTGGTAGCCCATATTTGCCAAAGCAGTTAAAGTGCTTAATGGGTTTTTCATCATATCTGCTCTCACAGAATACAATTGAATACCAATGAGCATTTTTTTCTTAGCAATGATATTTTCTTTAGACCATAATACCTTGGGTTGCAAGCTTACACCAGCAATAGCCAGTCCTACATTTTGAAGGAACTTTCTTCTTGAATTTTGCATAACAATCGTTTTAGTCTTTAAACTTACTAAATAATCATTAAACCCTCTATGTGCAATTTGGTCTAATATTTAGCCGTTCATCCAAAAGGTCACGGTTAACTCGCAATTTTTTGGTTATTTTATAATATAATTTTACATTTACGAAATAAATCGTACAAAATACGCATGAGAAAAAAGAAACTATTCATTGGGTTTGTTTTAACTATTTTATTATCAAGTAGTTACACTTTAAGGGCACAAAATGTAACTATCGAGGGTACGGTGATGGATAGTACAATCAAAAAGGCTTTGAACTATTCTACTATCTCTTTGGCCAATGCCAAAGACTCTTCTTTAATCAGTTTTACCAGAGCGAATGACGCTGGTTTTTTCCAAATCAAGAATGTTCCAGCGGGTAAATTTTTAATTTCCATTTCTTATGTTGGTTATCAGCATACTTGGTTAGCAGTGAAAGCAGGGACTACCCCTGTTTTGTCTTTGGGTAATATTTATTTACAAAACACAGCCACTATGTCTTCTGTAACAGTTACAGCTAGAAGACCTCCTGTGGTGATCAATGGAGATTCGATAGAGTTTAACTCAGAGAATTTTAAAACGCAGCCCAATGCAGTGGTGGAAGATATGTTAAAGAAAATGCCAGGTATTGAAGTAGATAAATCTGGTGCTATAACTGTGAATGGAAAATCTGTTAGCAAGGTTTATGTGAATGGAAAGGAATTTTTTACAGGAGATCCTAAAATGGCTACAAGAAATTTAGCGGCAGATGCAGTAGATAAGATTCAGATTTATGATAGAAAATCTGATCAAGCCATGTTTACTGGAATTGATGATGGTAATGAGGAAACAGCTATTAATATTAAAACCAAAAAAGATCGTAAGCAATCTACTTTCGGAAAAGTAGGTTCAGGTTTTGGTACACCAGGTAGATTTGATGGGCAAGGAAATGTCAACAGAATTAATAATGACGAACAATATTCTCTTATTGCTACTGCTAATAATGTAAATAAGCAAAATTTCTCAACAGGTGATATTGCTAATTTTTCTGGTGGTGGTGGAGGAAGAGGCGGAGGAGGCGTAACTATTAATTTTTCTGGAGGAGGCGGAGGTACGGATGCTAACTCTCAAGGTATTGCAGAAACTTATTCTTTAGGTGGCAATTATTCCAATTTATTGAATGATAAAAAAATGGATTTTAATGCCAATGCAAATGGAAGTGATGTTTCTAGATACAATACCAGTAATTCGTATACACAGAATTTAACACCTGGTAATATTTTTAATAGAACAAGTAATTCTGTATCTAATTCAAGAAGTCAGCAACAAAGATTCAATGCAACCATTGATAATAAAGTAACAGAAACTTTTTCTTATAAGTTCACACCAAGTATTTCAACACAACATAATACTTCCTCAAGTGAGTCTGCAACTAGTACATTCTTGCCTGATGGTACACCAACTAATGGAACAGCTACAAAGTCTTCTAATGTGTCAGACGCGACCAATATTTCTAATACTTTATTATTAAGAAAGAAATTTGCAAAGAAAGGAAGAACTATTTCTTCAACTATTACACAGGGTTATAATGAATCATTGGCTAATGGATCTCAATACACCGATCAATTGTTTTATAATTTTGGTGTATTAACCAAGGATTCAATATTAGACCAACAAAATAAGCGTAAAGGATCTACTAATTCTTATTCTGCTAATGTGGTGTATACTGAACCTATTACTAAAAAATCTTTATTAGAGTTCAATGCTTTTTTAAATAGAAATAATAGTGCAACTAGTAAAAAAGTATATGATAGAAATGCTGGAAATAATCAATACGATTTATTAAATAATAGATTAACCAATGAGTTCTCTAGCGAGTATACTTATGCGGGCGGTGGTATGAATTATAGATTAAACCAAAAGAAGTATAATTTCTCCACAGGTTTCTCTTTACAAGATGCGATGTTGAATGGCGTTAATACGAGCGTGAATACAAAAATAAAACAAGAGTTTAAAGACGTATTACCTTCTGCAATGTTCCAATACAATTTTTCTCAAACGCAGAATTTTAATTTCAATTATCGTACTTCTACTAATCAACCTTCTTTAACACAATTACAACCTGTGTTAGATCAAAGCAATATCAATAATCAAACTATTGGTAACCCTAATTTGAAAAGAACCTATAATCATAATATTAATTTAAGGTATTTCTCTACTAAGGTACTTGCTCAAAGAAATTTCTTCGCTTTATTGAATGCGCAAATTGCCAATAATTCTATAGTGAATTATGATAGTATCTTGCCTACAAGACAAACCTTATCTAAGCCTGTCAATGTAAACGGGGTATATCGTATTAATGGTAGTGTAAACTATGGCTTTGCTATTAAGAAAATATATTCAAGATTAAATTTTGGATTTAATGGAGGCTATAATAATAATGTAAACTATGCGAATGGCATTTTGAATACTACCATTATCAAGTCTGTAGGTCCAAGTGTTAACTATACTTTCTCTTTGGATGAAGTAATGGATATAAACATTTCAGCTAGACATAATTACAATATCACTAAAAATGCAGTGAATGCTGCTTTGAATACCAACTATGTTTCTAGAATATATAGTGCTGATGTTACTAATTATATTCCAGGAGGTTTGGTTTTAAATCAATCTTTCAATTACACCATTAATGAAGGAAGAGCGAAGGGATTTAATACTGCTGTGCCTATTTGGAATGCCAGTTTATCTAAATTTTTCTTGAAAAACAAAAGAGCTGAATTAAAATTAAGTGCCTTTGACTTGCTTAATAGAAATGTGGGCGTTTCAAGAAATGTATCTCAAAACCAAATTGTAGACCAATCTTATAATGTAATTAATCAATATTTCTTGATTGGGTTTACTTATAGTTTGCAAAAATCTGGCCTTGGTGGTGGTGGGCCAAGGGTGATGACTATGAGAATGAATTAACAAAAAACATATCTTTAAATATTATAAATATTCAACAATGAAAAAAATAGTTTTTTCTTTACTGCTTATCACTAGTGTCTCTATAGCAGCTATGGCTCAAATGAAAGAAGGTAAAATTAGTTTCGAGCGCAAAGTAAATATGCATCGTTTTATTACTGATCCCGAAATGAGGGCTAGAATTCCAGAATTCAGAACTGATAAATTTGAATTATTATTTAATGAACAAGCAAGTTTATTTAGAACTGTGGTGGATGAAGACGCACCAGATCCATTTGCAAATAATGGTGGTGATAGAGGTGGGATGAGATTTAATTTTAGAATGCCTGAAACTTCTACCTATACGGATATTGCTACTCAAATGCAATATGAATCAAGAGGTATGTTTGAAAAGAATTTCTTGATTGTAGATTCTTTGAAACCTAATAAGTGGAAGATTTCTGATGAAACAAAGACCATTGCTAATCATGTTTGTAAGAAAGCTACTACCATGGTACCACAAGCACCACAAATGCGAATGCGTTTTGGAAATGGTCCAAGACCAGCAGAAGATACAGCAGCTCCAAAACCCAAAGATGTTGAATTAGTGGTATGGTATACAGAAGATATTCCAGTATCTATTGGCCCTGATAATTATGCAGGTTTGCCAGGTGCTATTTTAGAAGTGAATACGGATAATGGTGCCAATGTTATTTCTGCAACAGAAGTATCAGCAAAATATCCTAAGAAAGAATTAGTACAACCTACTAAGGGAGATAAAATGAATAGAGCTCAGTTCCAAGATGCTATGAAGAAAATAATGGAAGATATGCAAAGAGGTGGAGGAATGGGAGGCATTAGAATAATGAGAAGAGACAATTAAAATAACTGGTATTTCCAACCAATTTGAATGCTGCGTGGCTCCCCAATATAATAGGAGTACGCAGCATTTCCTTTTACACTAAAGTTCTTTGTAGCCATTGTAGAATAATATGTATTAGTGGCATTCAATAGCTGTATCCAAAAACTATGTTTTTGAATAGTATAATTAGTTCTTAGATGTATTAGGTTAAATCCCGGGTATTTGGTTTGATTAATTTCATCCATAAAATAACTAGATTGATGTTGCCATTCAATAGAACTATTCAATTGTTTAGACCAATTAAATTGCAACTGTGTATTTCCCCAAAAATGGGGCGCCGCACTCATTTCTTTTCCACTAATATCAACCCCTTTTAAAATTGTTTGCTGGTATTGATGTTTAGCATTGGTTGCATTCATGCTTAGCTCTAGTAAAGCATTAATGGTGTAGATTATTTTGTACTCTATTCCAATATGTTTTGTAGAACCCGTGTTTTGATTCAGGTTAACTCCATCAGGTTGTCTAACAGATACTATCTCATTAGTGCCGTTTAATTGATATAAACTTAATTCGGTTTGAATCTTATTAAAACGGGCCCATCCACCTATTTCATAGTTCACAAAAGATTGTGGTAATAAATAAGGAACTCTTATGGCATTATATATCTCGGTAATCTGTGGAGGAACAAATCCTTGACTATAATTGATATAAGCACCTATATTATTTTTATTATACGTTAAACCAAGCTTTGGACTATAATTGGTGAATATATTATTTGAAGACGGTGTGCCATTGCTTAATGCGTTTTTGTATCGGTATTCAAAGTGATCATACCTTAAAGAGGCGTTGTAATTTAATCCCTTTCCTAATTTTCCTAAGAAATTTACATAAAAAGCTTTGTTGTAAATATTGGTAGTATAGTTGGTAATGATTGAATCTGGATTCTTTAAACTGTAACTAGTATATTTATTTAAGACTAAATCTTTAGTAATATCAATATGAGAGGCCAATAGTTTTTGTTTGGTCATATCAGCATACAGCCCTAATATTAGTTTTGCATTAATTTGTTTAAAGCTATACTGATTTTGTACATCAAGTACTAAGGCATCAAAATGATTGCTATTAATTTGTCCTTTAAACTTTGTAGCGATATTAGTTGAAGCAATAGAATAGGTTGGATTTTGATCCATGGTATTACTTCGATACATAATATTGGCAACTACCTTAGATTGTTTACCCAGAGTATATTCCAAATTTTGTCTCCATCTTAGTAAATCAATTTTTCTAAAAGTAAAACTCTGTAAACTGGTAAAGTCTCTATTGGCAAAATGAATACTATCCACTGATCCAGTCATTTGGGTATAATAGTGTATGTATTGTAAAGACTGGTATCCACTTAGTTTTGAAGTAAATATAAAATCTTTACGAATACTCAATGCTTTCTTATTAAAATTAGAATAGTCTAGTAATCCATTTTTTTGATCAGTCCAACTTGTATTAATGTTCCAGCCACCTTTTGGTGTTGGCATTAGGTATTTGAATTCTATTTTTTTTAAACCAGTGGAATTGAAAGAAGCAGAGATATCCGCTTTCTTAATGGTTGGTTTTTCGGAAAGTATATTAATAATTCCCCCAATAGCTTCTGCTCCGTATAATGCAGAAGCAGGTCCTTTAATAATTTCAATAGAATGAATATTGCTTGTATTTATTTCTATCAATGCATTGCTACTAAATAAGCCACTGGTTCTAATGGGTAATCCATCTTCTAAGTATAAGTATAAACCTTTTAAAGAAATAGGTTGTCTAATACTCATCATGTGTTGCTCTCCACCAATACTTGGCATATACACCCCACTTACTTTATTTAATAAGTAATCAATCCTAGGTGCCTGTGCTTGTTGAATTATTTTGGGAGAGATAATAGAAATAGCAATGGGCGCTTCTGATCTTAACTGACTTAATTTATTGCCAGTTACAATAACAGGATCTAAGAGTATAGCACTTGAATCTTTTTGCCCGAATGAATGAATGCCAAAAGATAAAGCTACTGCCAATAAACCAATGCGAAATTTCATGAAGCAAATGTAGGGCTTAAGCATTGGGATATAACAAAAAGCCTCCGAGTAATCGGAGGCTTCAGTCATCTTTCTTATTATATACTTAAAACACTATTCGTGGTTCCGAATACATTTTGAGTAGCTTCTGAAGCTGGATCAGTAATCCAATTCTTCTTATCTACTAGATATTTAAACTCATGCTGAGAATCTTTTGGAAGGTTCACGTCTACACTGAAACTGCCATCTTTTTTCTTGGTCATTGTCAAACCTTTTTTCCATTCACCATTTAAACCCAAAATCTCTACTTTTTTCGCCTCTACTTCTAAGTTGAACTTAACCTTACAATAATCTTTAGTCTTGAAATACTTCTTTTCTATCATAATTAATGTGTTAATTGTACACTTTATACCTAGAATTTGAAAAAGTAACCCATTTGGACATAAAAAAAGGGCCAAGCAAGCTTGACCCTCTTAATAATCCATAGCTTTCCCCCAAAAGCTGCTACAATACTATTTCAATTGAAAAAATTAAATAGGTAAACTGTTACCAATTAGGCACCTTTATAGGTTATTTCTTATATTTGAAATAGAATTAATCATAATGTATTGGTTACTTTCCTATCTAAATAATTGACTAATAGTGTTTTATATGAAAAAAGGAATATTTATTGTTTTTGCCATTTTAATGTTAGATACGAGCCTTAATGCTCAGTTTATTCCTTGTGATACTGCATTTGTTGTGCCCTATTCCCCACTTCTAAAGAAGATCAATGAAATTAAGGAATTCCATGGAACGGTTACTTTATCCAATTCTGTTAGAATTCTGCCTTTGACAAACTGTTCCCTAAGTTCCAATGCCGAAGAGATTATCAAAAATGGGGATCAAATTTATGTTCTCTTGTCACAAACTGGCTTTATTTATAAAATGGGGGTGCCGGAGGATAGTGTGGTTAGATTTACCAAAATAGACGATACCTATAATCTTAACTATAATATTGACTGTTACAATTTTGCCTTTAATGGTAATTTATATAATTACGGCGGTTATGGGTTTTGGCAAAAAACAGGACATATTAGGAGGTATAATACGGTAGACAAAGAATGGGATATAGTACCAACCAATATTGAAATCATTCCTGGAGGATTTGAATGGTATTCTTCCAAAGAAGGAAAAATGTATGTGCCTTTTCAGAAACTTGAAAAAAGGTTTTTAAAAGACCCAATTTATAAAAATGGGTTATTTGATTATAAATCTTACATCCTTGATTTAAATAAAGCGGACTGGCAACAAATAGGAAAATTATCAGATGAATTTATTCAATTAATAAGTCAACAAAATGCTTATTTAGGTCTTAGGGTGGATTCTGGAAATATATTTCTAATTAATGATGAAACTTATTTTTTAAACTACATCAATAATAAAATTTATAAATCTAAAGAAGCAGACCTAAATCAGTTTCTATTAAGAAATTCTAAAAATGTACCCATCTTCTATGATAAAGGGGTTATTTATACTTATAGTCCTTCAGAGAAAATATTTAAAACCTGGAATTTTGATTTAAATGATTTTACTGAACTAGATTTTCCTATTTGGACAGCAGATCCCACCACTTATTATTTTGTATTTGGTTTAGTCATAGTATTAGCCATAGGTATTTTAACTTTTATTATTGTTAAAAGAAAAATTAAACTAAGACTACAAAATGCTCAATTAAAGATGCTTAAAACAGATTCCATCCAGCAAGCATTTGCCGGGGTAGAGCTTACTTTGATTGAATTGTTAATTGAAGAAAATAAAAAAGGTAAGAAGGTGGAAATACATCAAATGAATCATGTATTGGGTATTAAAGATAAAAATATTGGCTTACAGAAAAAAGTGAGAAGTGATGTGATTAATTCCATCAATGATAAGTACCAGTTTATTACACAGACAGATACTTTATTAATTAGTAGCGTAAGAAAAGTAGATGATAAAAGATTTTTTGAATATTTTATTGCAGACGCTGAAATAAATAATATTCAAAAAATTATCAAAACAAATTAATTATTGATTAATTTAATACTGGCGCAGCTTCTTTAATTTGGCTACTCACTCCAGCTTCAAAATGCTTGAAATTTTGAATAAATAATTGAGCTAAATTATTTAATGCTTTTTTGTAATCGGCCAAGTCTTTCCAAGTGTTTTTGGGTTGTAATATTTTTTTGTCTACTCCATTAATATTGGTAGGTACTTGAAAATTAAATACTTCAAAATTTTCAAAAATTTCATTATGTAAGCTCCCATCTAATGCAGCATGAATCATTAATCGAGTGTCTTTTAAAGACATTCTATTACCCACGCCATATGGGCCTCCTGTCCATCCAGTATTAATTAACCAAATGGTACAGTTTTGAGCTTCCATTTTATTGCCCAATAATTCGGCGTATACATTGGGGTGTAAGGGTAAAAAGGGAGCGCCAAAACATGCGCTAAAAGTAGCTTTAGGTGTTTTAATACCTTCTTCTGTACCGGCAATTTTTGCTGTATACCCACTTATAAACTGGTACATTGCCTGAGCACTGTTCAATTTACTAATTGGTGGTAATACGCCGTAAGCGTCACAGGTTAAAAAAAATATATTCTTGGGTGGGGCAGCTACACTTGGTACAGCAATATTATGAATATGATTTAAAGGATAACTTACTCTAGTGTTTTCTGTAATACTAGCATCATCATAATTTACCGAATTTGTACCAGGGAAGAAAATAGTATTTTCTAATAAAGCCCCTTTCTTTATTGCGCCAAAAATATCGGGTTCGTTTTCTTTATTTAGTTTAATACTTTTAGCATAGCAACCTCCTTCAAAATTAAATACAGCATGATCGCTCCATCCATGCTCATCATCACCAATTAATTTTCTGTGGGGATCTGCACTTAATGTGGTTTTGCCTGTTCCGCTCAATCCAAAAAATAAAGCAGTATCTCCATCTTCACCCACATTAGCACTACAATGCATACTTAATACTTGGTGATTATGTGGTAATAAGAAATTCAAGACTGAAAAAATTCCTTTTTTAATTTCACCAGTGTAGCCTGTTCCGCCAATTATAATTTCTTTATGAGTGAAACTGATGATAGCAAAATTGGGGGCATTGGTTTTATCTTTAATTGGATCTGCTAAAAAACTGGGTGCATGAAAAATGCTCCACTCGGCAGAAAATGAATTGAGTTGTTCTTCTGAAGGTTCAATAAACATATTTTTTACAAACAAAGCAGCCCAGGGTAGTTCTGTATATACTCTTAATGGTAATTGAAAATTAGGATCTGCACAGGCAAACATATCTCTGATCCAAATATCTTTTTGTTGACTTAAATGATTTTTTACTTTCTCTCTAAGTGCAATAAATACAGCGGGTTCAATAGTATGATTAAAACCGCCCCAATCAATGGTTTGGGCAGTAATATCATCTTTAACAAAATACTTATTCTCAGGACTTCTTCCAGTGAATTTTCCTGTACTTACACAAAGTGCGCCCGTATCTGCAATTTCTCCTAGTCCATGTTGAATAGTATCCTGAATTAAAATATCTGCAATTTCTTGATAGTGTATAGTTGGACCATCTATGATAAATTTTTTACTGGTCATTTATTTTTTGCTTTAGCACTCCATGTAATATTAAAAACGGCCACTGTTTCTCCTAATTCATTTTTTCCAGTAGAAGTGCAAATAAAAGTTTTAGCTTCTCCATCTTGAATGGATTGGTTTATTTGGTCTTGAATTTTTTGACCTTCATTACAAGTAAATAAAATTATACCCGTTGCCTTTTTAACAAATTCCACTTCCATTTTAACTACCAACATGCTAATGGAGGGTTTTCTTTTATATACCTGTCCAAAAACCAACATGCCACTGGCCATTTCTGCGGCCATGGCTTCTACTGCGAAATACATTGACTTAAATGGATTTTGAGTCCACCAACTATGTTTTACGCAAACCACAGATTTGGCCTCAGTAAATTCTTGAATGGAAAGTCCTGCAAAAAAAGCTGCAGGCAATTTGCTTAATAAAAAGAATTTAAATTTAATTGGGTGGGTGATGATTTTCTTAAATCTGTCAAACTGATTGTTCATATTGAATAGTTGCACTATAAAAGTACTAATAAGGGTTTATAAGAGACCTAATCTAGATCAGCTTTTTATCTCTTATTGTATGTTAATTCCTTTTTAAGCCTTATTTTTAAGAACCAAACTTAACGATTATGCCACAAGGATTACAAACATATGATTATTTAGTATTTGTCTTATACTTCGTTTTAATTTCCAGCTATGGATTTTGGATCTACAAAAGAAAAAAAACAGCTAATGCAAATACCCAAGATTTCTTTTTAGCAGAAGGCCAATTAACTTGGTGGGCAATTGGAGCTTCCTTAATTGCCTCTAATATTTCTGCAGAACAGTTTATTGGCATGAGTGGAAATGGATTTAGATTGGGTCTAGCTATTTCTGCTTATGAATGGTTGGCGGCTATTTCTTTAGTAGTGGTTGCGGTATTCTTTATGCCAGTGTATTTAAAGAACAGAATTTATACCATGCCTCAATTTTTGAAGACTAGGTATAATGAGACAGTGGCTATGATTATGGCTATCTTTTGGTTGTTCTTATACATTTTTGTAAACCTAACTTCTATATTATATCTAGGTGCTATTGCGATTAATAATTTAACGGGAGGTGCCAATTTTCATTTGATTATGATTGGCCTAGCCATTTTTGCCTTGTTCATTACATTAGGGGGCATGAAAGTAATTGGGTATACGGATGTAATTCAAGTATTGGTATTAACCATTGGAGGTTTAATCACTTCTTATATTGCATTAACTGTGGTGGCTGAAAAATTTGGATACGGTCACAATGCTTTAGCTGGTTTACAACATTTGGTGAAAGCAGCTCCAGATCATTTCAATATGATTTTTGATAAGCCAACAGCTGGTTCTACACAAAAACAAATTGATGACTATTCTAGTTTACCAGGTATAGCTATGATGTTAGCGGGTATGTGGGTAGCTAATTTAAATTATTGGGGATGTAATCAATATATCACTCAAAGAGCATTGGGAGCAGATTTAAAAACAGCTAGAACAGGTATTTTATTTGCAGCATTATTAAAATTAATGATGCCATTATTAGTAGTGGTACCAGGTATTGCAGCATATGTATTGTATCAGAATGGTGCATTGCAAGATCAAATGATGACGGGTGGTGTATTAAATCAAGACAATGCTTATTCTTCAGTGGTGAGCTTTTTGCCAGTAGGTCTAAAAGGTTTATCTATGGCTGCATTAACTGCGGCGATTGTAGCATCATTAGCGGGTAAGGCAAATAGTATTTCCACAATTTATTCTTTAGATATTTATAAAAAATATATGAACAAAGAGGCGAATGATACTAAAACAGTTTCTACTGGTCGTATCATGATTATTGTTTCTTTAATCATTGCCATTATTATTAACTGGAATGACACATTGGGTATTGGAGGTAAAGGTGGATTTGAATTTATTCAAAAATATACTGGATATATTTCTCCTGCTATCTTCCCTGTGTTCTTATTAGGTTTCTTCTGGAAGAGAACAACTTCAAGAGCAGCTATCTCAGGTATTATAGTGGGTGTTATTTTATCTGTTTTATTTGATAAGTTCTTGCCTAATATGTTAGGACATGAAACTATTTTATATACCGCATATCCAACTGCTTCAGGAAGTTTTGAAATTCCTTATTTAATTCAAATGGGATGGGTGTTTTTCTTCACTACATTATTAATTATTGTAGTAAGTCTTTTAGATGTTAAAGGACAAACACATTCAAATGATTTGATAGAAGACCAAACTAAATATCAATTATCCAAAACAAGTATTGCGATGATTGTAATTGTGTTAGGATTTGTGATGGCGATGTATATTAGGTTCTGGTAATATTTTAATCATGATCATCTTCTGATTCCTTAGTGATCTTTAAGAATGCTGCTCTTTTAGGCGCTGGCACTACTGCGTCTAATCCTCTAACAGCTTTCCAAATCACTTCAGTAAATACTCTATCAGGGATGGCATCTTCTTTAGCAAAATTGAAGGTTTCACTTTTTTGTTGCCAAGCACTTTTTACTGTATTTTTTTCATTGATATCGTACTTGGCTGGTTTGGCATTAAACACAAAATTATTAGGAGTATTTTGAAAACATCTCCATAAAGTAGTTGCTGCAGCATCGTATTGACTCATTGGAGGGATGCCTAAAATAAGTTCAATAGTTTTTAACATTGAACTTGTTGAATACATGGTATGGTCAACAAAATTTCTTTTTACTAAACCTCCAGCAACATAAGCAGATGTTCTATGCGCATCAATATGATCAGGACCATCTTGTGCATCGTCTTCAATTATAAATACCGCAGTTTGATTCCAGATAGGATGCTTGCTTAAATATTCAATAAACATACCTACTGCCAAATCATTATCCGCAACATGTGCATTAGGAGAGGGCTTGCCAAATTTTAAACCTTCTGTATGATCATTGATTAATCTTAATGTATTTAATTGAGGCACTGCATTGTGCGCATATAAAGAATCAAATTCTCTTTTCCATTGCCCTACTCTTGTTGTATCTCTTACAGACTGATCCCAACTAGTATAGTATGGGCAGAAATGATTTTCTAATACTGGTAAATTCGCTTTATAATCATCTGCAAATTCTCCGTAGGTTCTATAACTTACTCCAGCTCTTTTTGCATGATCCCAGATAAACCCTTTTTTACTATTAGCAATATCTCTTGTTCCTTCTGCATCATAAGTACCACCTCTACCACCATAACTAGTTACCCAGTTTTTTTCTAAATAATCTGTAGCATAGGCACCGAAAGTCCAGTTATGTCCATCTGCACTTACTTCTCCGTCTACATAAAAATTATCCATTAACACGAAGTCTTTTACCAATGCATGTTGGTTAGGTGTAATATTTTCTCCGAACAAACAAAGTGCTGGATCTCCGTTACCTTCTTTTACATCACCTAATACCTGATCATATGTTCTGTTTTCTTTAACTATGTAAAAAACATATTTGATGGGAGATTTGTCTCCTACTTTTTGAGGAATTGGATTGCCTGCTTCTGCACCAGACAATAATTCTTTTTCTTTATTGTAAGGCGTATTATCATAAACCGCTTTAGAGTAAACAGCTAATTGAGCATCAGTTGGCTGTTGAAAAATACTTAAAGTACCCTTCATTAATCCGCCAATATATTGTGTTGATTTAGCATCTTTTAATAAACCCAATTGAAAACCAAGCTGTCCTCTTTTTTTATAAGGATCAGGTCCGTATGGGTTAGCATGTGAAGTATATCCTTTACCATTGGCTACAAATAAAGTATTGCCAATTACTTTAACAGCAGTGGGATACCAACCAACAGGAATAAATCCTTTAGAGATGCTATTCCCATATTTTGAAATATCAAAAACTGCTAAGCAGTTGTTATCGGCATTAGCAATATATAATTTTTTATCATCTTCACTAATGGCTAAAGCATTGGTTGTAGAACCTGTTGGTGCATCTGGGTATAATGCAGTATTCAAGGTTTCAGCAATTTTATTTTTTTGAAGATCTATTATACTCACACTGTTATCATTGGCATTGGCAACAAAAAGTAAATTTCCTTTTTTGTTTAATACCATATCATTTGGATGGCTTCCTACTTTGTATTTAGTCACTATTTTTTTAGAAGCAATATCATATACTAAAACAGATTCATCACCCCATATAGAAATATATAATTGTTTTTTATTGCTAGATAATAAACAAGTGTATGCTTCTGCTGGTAGGCTTATTTGAGAAGTAACCTTTTTTGTAGCAAGATTAATGGTATATAAACTATTGTTATCCTTGGTTACTACAAATAAAGTATTGGTTGTGTAATTAATGGTTAATCCTGCTGGGGAAATTTTAGTAGGCCACTTGTCCCCAAGCTTAATAGAATCTTTAAGGAATAATTTATTTTTATTAATGGTGTATTCTAAAATCCAATTATCATTTCCACCAGATGCATATAAAGTTTTTTCATCCTTACTAAATGCCAAGCCCAACCAAGATTTGGCAATGTCTAAACTATCTAGTATAATATGTTTAGTAGCATCTATTAATTGTAAGCTTTGAGTACTTTGTCCATTATTAGTGATGGCTAATAATTTCTTACTTGGAGAAACAGCAATATTCAATGGTAAATCACCTAAGGGTAAACTCTTGCCAATGGGACTTAAGCTCCAACCATTAGGCAATTGAATTCTTGACTTATTTAATTTTAAGGCTGTTGCATTTTGTGCTTCACTATTGTTGATAAAAACAACGAAGAACAAGCAGTACATTAATTTTTTCATAAGTCTAATGTATGAAAAAACCCTCCAAATTGGAGGGTTTTGACTGTTATCATTGAGATAAGATTTTATTTCGCAAACATTTTTTGTTATTTCGCAGGTGTAATAATGATATTCCTAAATTCTATAGGTCCATGATCTCCTTGTAAATAAATAGGGCCTGGTTCTCCTTCTTTACTATCCAATGCGCCACCGGTAATTCCTGGAACTTCTTGATTGGTAATGACTGTTACTCCGTTACAAACAATGGTCACCATTCTTCCAATTAGGGTAATATCATAAGATTGCCATTCACCAGCTTCTTTAGCCATCATTTCAGAAGGTGGTAAGAATCCATATAATCCACCTAAATAAGTGCTTAAAGGTTCCTTCCCTTTATTGTCTTCTATTTGAACTTCGTATCTGCCTCTTAAATACACACCACTATTGCTTCCTTTTGGGTATTTAAATTCGATATGTAATTTAAAATCATTGAATTTTTGATCGGTTATAATATTAGAACCAGATTTTGGACTTCTTAAAATTCCATTCTCTACTACCCATTGATTTGGGCCACTGGTATGCCATCCAGTAATATCGTTGCCATTGATTAATTTAATCGCTGGTCCCCAAATAGGCGCTGAAGTTCTTTTTAATTTGGGGGCTCTATTGCCAGTCCAATTATAGGTTTTACCATCTGTGAATACCATGGTACCTGTTAATTGATCGTCTCCATTTAAGCTAAATTCAAAATCTTGGTAACGCAAGCCAGGCTCGTATTGAGGAGGAATAGAAAAACTAAATTTACCATTGGCATATTTAACATGTGCAATTGGTCTTGCACTTCCAGATTCGTATACAAATCTTCCCACCATGGTTTCTCTTCCAGAATGTCTAACTTCTAACCAAGAGGTTAATTCTTTGCCGTCTTTTTGAACAACTAAATCCCATCTTCCTAATACCTTAGTCGGATAAGCAGTGTCAGCACCATGAGATTGTGCAAATAAATTTGAACTACAAATGCTAATTAAAGCAAATAAAAAAATCTTTTTCATAAGGGTCATTTTAATCGTTAAGCGTCTAGCAATTTAATCTATTTATTGAATAAAATAAAGAATAACATACCTAATAATGACGGAAGGGCCATTAATCCATCTAAAACAAAATAAAACCAGTAATCAGATTTGGTTTGGGTGGATTTTCTAAGCGTTAGTAATAAAAAAGTATAAGTAAAAAATAATCCAAGAATTATAGCCAATGAAAATTCCAAATAAACAAGTGCACTACTTAGTGAAACAAAAATACAACTTAGTGCAAATATGATTTTATTAAAATGTTTATTGGTATCCATTAAAATATATTTTATCTGATCTTTATCTTGGTCTCTGAAATCAAACAATAAACAAATCACATATAAGAAAGTAAAATTCGCTAATAGATAAATAATTATTTCTAGATTCCATTGTATGCCACTTAATAAAATAGGCACAATATTGGTAACATAAATCCATACAGCAGCTAAATAGAAAGTCTTTGCTAAGGCTTTACCCTCAAGGTTTTTAAGGGCCTTGATAGGAAATTTTGGAGCGGAATAAATTAAAGTTGCTACAATTGCGGGAAGTACATAAATAATGATCTCTTGTTGCTTCCATATACAATACAAACTCGCTAAAGAAGCAATTACAAATTGAACAAACAATAATTTTCTATTGTTGATGGTGTATATATTTCTAAACTGATTAAGTTCAATAGAAAGATTTTCTTTTTTTATTTCTGTAAAATACCAATGCAAACAATAACTAGATAATGTAGCAAAAAAAACAAATAGAAAATAATTTGAATGAAGATCTAAGTCCAATAAATTATTTGCACCATAACTCATAATGGTAGCAATAGCACTTATAAATAAATTACTACAAATTACATAGTGCACAAATGATCTCCATTGTATCAAAATCTATCTAAATTAGTTCTGATTTAATCTTCCTTTGAATTTGTGTTTTCTTGGATGAGACACCATGGATCTTTTTACAAAGTCCTCACTGATCACACTAATATTGCCATCCACTTCCAACATGGCCAAATCCACATGCTGAATATCTCTTGATCCGTGTTCTCTCACAGCAGCTTCCAATTCTTCCATACTAATCTCAGACTTTTTACAATTCTCCACATTGGGAACTCCTTTATAAATAAGCACCATGGCCTCCCCTTGAATTAGTTTGCTCGCCCCTTTATTCTTGTAAAGGATTCTTTTTAGGGTATAATTGGCTGCAAAAAGGGAAATAGCCGCTATCAAACCACCCTCCAGGCTATTGTCTGGACCTACCATTGCATTTTGTACTGCATTGCTAATCAATAAGATAAACACTAAATCAATCACCGAAAGCTGTGCTAATTCTTTCTTTCCAAAGACCCTGATGGCCAAAATGATAAAGCAATAAACTGCCAGGGCCCTTAAAACGATATTCAAATAACCTGTCTGGAATATACCTAGGTCTAATTTTAGGATAAAAATGTAAGAGAGGAACATAAGTAAATATTATGAAGAGCAATTTACAAGATTTCTGTTGAAAAGGCAGGAATTATTTGCGTTTGTAAATTTCATAAATAATTGAAATACAATAATTTATGAAATATGAAACTCAATAAAATGACATATGTTACTATATAATAATGTATCGAAAGAGGGAAATGTTAAGGAAATACTAAAAAAAATGCTCCTTTCTAGGCCCGGATAGCCAATTTTCGAATATATTTGACATCTCGAAAGCTTGTAATAAATGCTACTTTATAGTATCAGATTACAAGTTTTTTAGTTTACAAGTAAAAAATATAATTACAAAACAACAAAACATGAGTAAAAAAATCCTTGTGAGTGTTTGTGCTTTTTTAATGACCATTATGGTCGGCTTTTCACAAACAGTTACAGTAACCGGAAAGGTTATTGACGAGAAAAACGCCCCTGTTGCCGGTGCAAGTGTACTTGACAAAGGCTCTAAGAAAGGTGTTAGTGCGGGTACTGATGGTACTTTTAGCATTTCAGTTAAAAAAGGTTCAACATTAGTAGTATCTGCTCTTGGCTATGAAAGCAAAGAAGTAGCTGCATTAAATAATGTTACCGTTCAATTAGTTTCTGACGTGAAAGCGTTAGCAGATGTAGTTGTAACTGGTGTGGGCGCTGCAACTTCTAAGAAGAAATTAGGTGTGGCTGTTGAATCTGTGAACTTGGCAAACCAAGTAAAAGTTTCTACTGGTGATGTTGGACAACAATTAGTTGGTCAAGTTGCTGGTGCGCAAATTTCTAGTACTAACGGTACTCCAGGTCGTCCTTTACAAATCTTATTACGTGGTATTAACACTGTGCAAGGTGGTACTTCACCAATGATCTTGATCGATGGTATTGAAGCTCGTGCAACAAGTTTAAACTCTATTGACGTAAACATCATTGAAAGAGTAGAGGTAGTACAAGGTGCTGCTGCAGCTTCTCTATATGGTGCGCAAGGTGCGAATGGTGTAATCCAATTATTTACTAAAAAAGGTAAACAAGGTAGAGTAAACATTGAAGTAAGTTCTTCAACTACTAGCAATGAATTATTGAATATCGGTGGTTTAGCAAAAGCTAAATACCATGCCTTTGTTACTGACGCTGCTAATAACGTTGTAATTGTTGGTGGTAAGCCAATGACTTTGGATCCAGCAACATTAGTTTACAACGGTGACGTTCAATATAACTCTTTGGGTGTATTGGGTGTGAGTGGTGGTACTTATACAAGTATCCAAAACAAGCCTTACGATGCTAACTTAAAGTATTACGATCATTACAAGATGTTCTTACAACCAGGTTATGCTACAAATAACTCAGTAACAATTTCTGGTGCTGGTCCTAAAGTAGATTATTTATTTTCTGCTTCAAACAATAAGCAAAATTCAAACTTCATCAATAATGGTGATTTCCAAAGATCTAACTTAACATCTAAAATTGGTGTTGAATTAGCGAAGGGTTTGAAATTTACTACAACAACTCAATTGGTTTATACAAAGAATACTATGTTAGACCAAACAGGTCGTGGTATCTTCTTTAACATCAACAACGCTCGTCCTTTTGCTAATTTTGAGCAAAAAGATTTAGACGGTAACTACGGTGCTTATTTTGGAGCTGCTGTGGGTGTTAACCATACGAATCCATTATTCCAAACTCAATACTCTAGTTCTTTAATTGAGAAAGTGGATGTGATTCAAAACTTCAACTTAAACTATAAGTTACCTAAGTTCTTAGAATTTGATGCTAAATATGCATTGAACTATTCTAACAACAATACAACTTACAGATACGAAGATCAATCAATGAATGCAGGTTCGGTTTTACAATCTAGATATACTAGTAACTATAACCCAAATGCTTCTCCTACCACAACTGGTGAGATTGATAACTATGTACAGAGAACAACTTTCCAAAACTTTATTGGAACAGCTACTTTCCGTACAGACTTCCAAAAAGATTTCAATATCAATATTCCATTAAAAACTTCTACTACAGTAGCATTTGACTACCGTAAGAGTAAGTACAAGCAATTCGCTGCTTATGGATATGATGCTCCAGGTTACTATCCTTGGAATGCTTCTCAAGCAGGTACTTATAAAGTAATCTCTGATTACGTAGAGCCATTTGTAACTTATGGTATCTTAGCTAACCAAAGATTTGATTGGTCTGATTGGGCTGGTTTCTCAGTTGGTGTAAGAAGTGACTATTCTTCTGCATTCGGTTCTGGTGCGACTGCTCAAACTTTCCCTAGAGGTGATGCATTCGTTGCAGTACATAAATTAAAGCAATTCGAAGAATTACATATTGATAATATTGTAAATGAATTCAAATTAAGAGCTGGTTATGGTGAGGCGGGTATTCAACCAGGTGCGTTCCAACGTTTCCCTGTATTGAACGCTACTAACTTAGGTTCTAATAGCGTATTCGTTTCTCCTATCACAACTCCTAATACTAACTTATCAGTGGAATTATCAAAAGAAACTGAATATGGTGCTGATTTAGGTTTGAATTTATTAGGTGGGAAATGGTTAAGAACTGCTAACGTATCTGCTACATTATGGAAGAGAGAAACAGTGAATGCTATTTATAGCGTTGACGCTCCTCCTTCTGCAGGTGTGGGTGGTACATTGGATAACGCGTTTGGATTAGGTTCTCATGGATTACAAGCATCTTTAAACTTGAATGTATTTTCTGGTAAAGATTTAACATGGGATTTCATTACAAACTACTCTCAACAAACATCTGAAATTACTTATGTAAAAGGACCTCCAGTAGTTATTACTTCAGGTGCTGGTAGCGTAGGTATTACTTTAAAGCAAGGATATAAGATTGGTCAATTCTTTGGTTACAGAATGATGAAGTCATTAGACGAAATCAATCCTTTAACTGGACAAAGAATGATCCCTGTTGATCAAACAAACAACTATGAAGTTGTTCATACTAAAGTTGGTGGTGATTGGGTTGTTAACAAAACAACTAAGCAAGCAGTTGCTTTACCTGGTCAGTACAGTTTAGGTGATCCAAACCCTAAGTTCAACATGAGCTTTATCAATAACTTGAACTACAAAGGTTGGTTGACATTCAATATGCAATGGGATTGGGTAGCTGGTGCTCACTTATACAACCAAACTAAACAATGGATGTATCGTGATGGTATCCACCATGACTATGATAATCCAGTGTTAATTGCTGGTCAAAATTTTGCTTACACTGCGTTCTATCGTAGTATGTATGCAGGTGGTGCAGCAAACGGAACTAAAAACTATTTCTACGAAGACGCAAGTTTCGTAAGATTAAGAAATATTTCTTTTGGTGTTGATTTAAACAAATTTGCTAAGTTGAAAGCGTTCACTCGTTTACAATTAGTATTGTCTGGACGTAACTTAGTTACTTTCACTCCGTACACTGGTATGGATCCTGAAGCGAACTATTCTACTAACTCAGCATTTGATCGTGGTTTAGATCACAACACAATTCCTAACACTAAACAATACACTATTGGTTTGAATGTTGGATTTTAAACCTTAACTAAAAAAATTATCAGATATGAAGAATAATAAAATTTTGGTTGGGATATTAGGAGTTGCTTTAAGCTTAACGGCTTGTAAGAAAGATCTTGATATTTCTAATACCAACTTACCAACTCCATCAAGTGCTCAAAACGAGCCTGGTGTAATTTCTTTCGCACAAGGAAGTATCTATAGAAACGGTTTCTACGACTTAAAATACTCTGATGGTGTTTATGGTCGTTACTGGGCTGGTACAATGGGCTTCCAAGAGTTAATGGGTGATATCATTGGTGCTGAAGCTGCGAATGCTTACATGAACCAAATTGGTTGTCCTAACTCTGTGACTTTAGATAACGGAACAGTTGTTCCAAACCCTGCTAGTATTAAGACACAATATGAATTATGTCGTTATGTGAACCAAAACGCGCAAGGTGTAAGTAATACTACCAACTACCAATGGTCATACATGTACAATATGATTACTGCTGCTAACTCTGTTTTAGATTTAGTGGATAAAGTAACATTTACAGGTGCTGGTGCTTCTACAAAGAAAGCAACTTTACAAGCATGGGCTTATTGGTGGAAAGGATATGCATACGGACAAATTGGTTCTATGTATTATGCTGGTATCATTCAAAATGCTACAACAGCTGCTGCAACTACCAATGGCAACTATGTAACTAAAGAAGCTATCATCAATGAATCTAATGCTAACTACGATAAATGTATCAATGCATTAGGTGCTGCTACTTCTACTGCAGATTTCACTGCTACTTTAGGAAAATTAATTCCTACTTACTTACAAAAAGGAAAGGGTGGTGCATTATCTGTTGCTGAATGGACTCGTTCTATCAATACAATGAAAGCGCGTAACATTTTGGTGAATACTCCAAAAGCATCAATGACTGCTACTCAGTGGGCTAATATTTTAGCTTTAACTGCTAATGGTGTTAAGTCTACTGATTTAATATTTACAGCCCGTACTGATGCAAATGGTTCTTTCATTGAAACAACTGTTGCTGATAAAACTTCTCAAACTGCTGCAACTGGTTCTACTAACACTTACAAATTAAGTGAGCGTTGGGTGCAAGAGTTCAGAGCGGGTGATAAGAGAAAAGACAATAACGTATTAACTTTAACATCAGTTGGTTTGTTTAACACTGACCGTGGAAATGCATTCAATACTCGTTATACATTAAAGAATGGTGGTAACGCTTTAGCGGGTGTAATTACTTACTCTAATTCAACAGCTGGTGCAAATGAAATTACAATTGCAGCATCATACGAAGAGAATGAATTGATGAAAGCAGAAGCTTTGATCATGACAGGCTCTATCGATGCAGGTGTTAAATCTATTGACGCTGTAAGAACATACCAAGGTGCTGGCTTAGCAGCTATCGCTACTGGTTTATCTTTAGCTGATGCTTACGAAGAATTAAGAGCTGAAAGAAGAATTGCTTTAGCCTTTAAAGGTTTATCTTTCTATGATGCTCGTCGTTGGGATATTATTGATCCAAGCAAAGGTCGTTCTAATGCAGTGGTTATTTCTTCTACTGGTGCAGTTAACACTAAAGCGAAGATTGTTTACGGATACTTAGACTATTGGGATGTTCCAGATAATGAGTTAGCTTATAACCCACCATCTGCAACAGCAGTTCCAACTAAGAATCCTAAGTAATAGTTAAATCACTTAGAATTATAAAAACAAGACCCTTTTGGGTCTTGTTTTGTTTTAGGGATCTTTATCTTTATATAAAATTCCCCTTTATGAAAAAGTGTATTCTTGCAGTAGTTGTATTTTTTATTAGCACAGGCATTATACATGCACAAGCCAATAGTGTCTCCACTACAGGCAAATGGGGTTCTCAAATATTTATAAGCGATGTCAATGGTAGAGCATTTGAAAATAAATATGCAGATGTGAGTGGCTCCGCTTATTTGTTTCCTGATTTTAAATTTGCAAGTATTATTTTATCTGATGGCAGAAAATATTCCAATGTAAAAGCCAGATTAAATCTTGTGGAGCATGAGGTTAATTTTATTGCTTCTAATGGAGAAGAAGGCTATATTGGAAAAGGCATGGTAAATGCTATTACCGTTATTGATACCAATAAGCAAGACATCAAAGAGTATACTTTCCAAACAGGTTTTTCTGCAATAGATAACCAAACCATTATTCATTTTTATCAGGTACTTAGTAAAGGGAAAATAGGCTTATTAAAATCCGTCAATAAAAATATTGAGGAACACTTGAACGAGTTATCTGGAGAAAGGTCCAAAGAGTTTGCTGTTAGAGAAAACTTATATATATCTGTTGACGGTGTTTTAAAACGTGTGAAGAAAGAACCTGCTTTCTTCCTATTGGCCATGTCGGATCAAAAAGAGGCCATTAATCAGTTTATCAGCAACAATAAGCTCAATTTTAAGAGCGAAGAGCAGCTAAAAAAGTTGGTTGATTTTTACAATACATTGTAAATCAATTATTTAGATAAAATCATTTCTTAACAATTTGGTAATATTGGGACTCTTTTAATTGTAAGTAAAGGGGGAAATTTGCTATGCATTAAAAAACCAATAAAATAAATTGTATGGATTTCAATTCAATCTTTAAAGTTTTCTTACCAAAGGATCGTGTATTTTTTCAATTGTTTGAAGAAGTAGCAGAGCATGTTTATCAAATGGGTGTGAAATTAAAAGAAATGGTAAACGAACCAGATGAAGACAAGAGAGCTAATTATTTAGCACAAATTGAAAATCTAGAACATATCAATGACGATTTAACCCATAATATTTTCACTGAATTAGGAAGAAATTTTATTACACCTTTTGATAGAGAAGATATTCACTACTTAGCAACTTCTTTAGATGATGTGGCAGATTATATTTATGCCTCAGCTAAGAAAATTAATTTCTATAAAATTAATCCTAACGATACTGGCATTCATAAATTAACTGAATTGATTTTACAAGGCAGTTTGGAAACAAAGACGGCGGTATTGGGTTTGCGCAATATGAAAAATATTAAAGCAATGACCGATGCTATGATTAAAGTAAATAGTATTGAAAATCAGGCAGATGATGTTTTTGATATGAGTATTGAAAAATTATTTGAACAAGAAAATGATTTCAAAGTAATTATTAAGAAAAGAGAAATTTATCAAGTACTTGAAATAGCTACTGATAAAATTGAAGACGTTTCAAATGTAATTGAAACAATCATTATCAAGTACGCTTAATTTAATTCACAATGACATTATTAATTGTTATTATCGCGCTTGCGCTAATATTTGACTATATCAATGGATTCCATGATGCGGCAAACTCAATTGCTACTGTGGTTTCTACAAAGGTATTAACACCCTTTCAAGCGGTTTTATGGGCAGCTTTATTTAATTCAGTAGCCTTCTGGATTTTTAAAGACCATGCTGTTGCCAATTCAATCAGCAAAACTGTTTATAAAGATTTCATCACTTTACCTGTTATCTTCTCTGGCTTATTAGCAGCCATATTTTGGAACTTATTAACCTGGTGGTATGGAATTCCATCTTCTAGCTCTCATACTTTGATTGGAGGCTTTGCAGGTGCTGCTATCACTCATGGATTAATGCAAAAGGGAATAGACTATTCTTGGGCAAAAATTGTAGATGCTGATACTATTATTAAAACTGTATTATTTATTTTCTTGGCACCACTTATTGGTATTGTAATTTCTGTTTTTATTACAGTAGTTACCATTATGCGAAATGTATGGTGGAGATTATTGATTATCTCTTTAGTGACATTTGCTACTATTTTAATGTTTGATCAATTTGAGCATTCTAAAATGACCGAGAATGTTCAAAAGTTTTATGGAGTAGATAAATATTCAAAAGAAGTTAAAACAATCAGTGCTGAATTAGAAGAAAAGAAAGGTGATACTGTATTGTTAGCAAAATTGACATTGAATAAAGAGAAATTAGCAAAAGCTACAGAAACTGCTGAAAAAATTCAACCTATTATTGAGCAATACGATGAATTAGGAGCAGATAGAATTGCTAAAATGGTGAATGATAGTGGTTGGTTGAAAACCCCAGCTGTAAGCAAATTAAAAGATGCAGCAAGAAACGCCAATGATTTCTTGGTATTTGAGGCTAAAGCACCTGAAAGTAAAGAAGCTAAAGCAATTTATGAGGCTGAAAAAGAAAGAACAGAAGGATATAAAGAACCTTTAAAATTGTATTTAGCAGGTACCATTACAGTAGATTCTGCAATGACAGCTATGAATGCTATCTATCCAATTGAAGCAAAAAACTTTGATAAAGTAAAAGCTAAGATTGTAAAATTTGATATTCAAAAATCTTTCGCTAGTGAATTAGACAAGGCAGATAATACTATTATTGTAAATGGTATTATTGGAGCATCTATATTATTTATGTTGATTTACTTATACGTAGAGAAGTTCAAGACACCTACAGCTTATACGGTAGCTAATATGTTTAAGAAATTGCAGTTGTTTAGTTCTGCTGCATTTAGTATTGGACATGGTGGTAATGATGCGCAAAAAGTAATGGGTATTATTGGTGCTGCTTTAATTGCCAATGGAACAATTCAAGATTTTGGTTCATTACCAGGTTGGGTGCCGGTAGCTTGTTATTTAGCCATTGGTTTAGGTACTATGAGCGGAGGTTGGAAAATTGTAAAAACAATGGGATCAAAAATTACCAAAGTGACTCCATTAGAAGGGGTGGCTGCGGAAACAGCAGGAGCATTTACATTGTTCTTCACTGGCCAAATGGGTATCCCCGTTTCTACTACTCATACTATTACAGGGTCTATTATTGGTGTTGGCGCTACCAAGCGTTTAAGTGCAGTAAGATGGGGTGTAACCACCAATTTATTATGGGCTTGGGTATTAACCATTCCAGTGAGTGGTGTATTGGCTGCAATAGTTTATGCAATTGTACATTATGTTGTAAAATAAAAAAATGGAGTCCCCGTTGGGAGACTTTGTTTGAAAGATAGAAAGGTCCCAGTCGAATCAAATTGACTGGGACTTTTGCTTTTTTACCTTAAATTACATAGGAAACAATTACACCAATAAATGAATAATTATTGTAAGAGTATCTTTTTTTTAAGTTTTATAATATTAATTTCTACTAATATTACTGCACAGCTTATTCAGCTTGTTACCATTATAGATGGAACAGGGAAGAAGGGTTTTAAAAGTGCGGTTAGAATTGAAGGTAATAAAATAGTTTCTGTTGGAAATTTAATACCATATAAAGGAGAAAAGGTTATAGATGGGAAAGGAATGGTGTTGGCTCCTGGTTTTATAGATTCGCATAGTCATCATTTTGGTGCTTTAATGCAGCATCCTTCAGGTATTCCAAGTGCAAGTCAGGGTGTTACTACAATAGTGATTGGTCAGGATGGAGAAAGTTTTTTAATGGATAGCTTACGTGCAATGATAAATAGACAACCTATTGCGATTAATGTAGCAACTTATACGGGGCATTCTACTTTAAGAGAAATGGTTATGGGGGAGCATGATGTTTTAAGAAAAGCCACAGCTGCTGAAATAGATAAAATGAAACTTCTATTAAATGATGATTTACAAAAAGGCTCTTTGGGATTATCTACAGGCTTAGAATATGAACAAGCCTTTTACTCAAGTAAGGAAGAGGTAATTGATTTAGCCAAAATTGCAGCGATGAATCACACTAGGTATATGAGCCATATAAGAAGTGAGGATGTTACAATAGATGATGCAATGGATGAAATTATTTCAATTGGAAGAATCACTAAAATGCCTGTTCAAATTTCACATTTAAAAATTGGCATCAAGGATAAATGGAATACAGCTGAGTTGATTTTAAAAAAATTAGAAGCTGCAAGAGCAGAAGGTATAAATATTACTGCAGATGTTTATCCTTATAATTTTTGGAATTCAACATTAAGGGTTTTATTTGCAAAGCGAGATTATGAAAATCTTGCAAGTGCTCAATTTGCTGTTGATCAGGTTTTTGATGCCGACGAATCATATTTAGTACAGTTTGCGCCGGAGCCAAGTTATAAGGGGAAGACTATTTCTGTAATTGCAAAAGAAAGAAATGAGAGCCCAGCTAAAACGATCATTGAATTAATTAAATTAGCTACTGCATTTAAAAAAGCCAATCCAAATTATGAAGGAACCGTGGAGGCCATTGCCGCAAAAGGGATGAATGAGAAAGATGTGGCAAATTTTATTGCTTGGACTCATTCCAATATTTGTTCAGATGGAAAAGACGGCGGACACCCAAGAGGCTATGGTTCTTTTACAAAAGTGTTAAGTAAGTACACAAGAGAGGATAAGTTATTATTTTTAGAAGAAGCAATCCATAAAATGACAGGTTTGACCGCGGCTAATTTAGGAATAGAGAACAGAGGCACTATTCAAGAAGGTAAAATTGCAGATTTGGTCTTATTCGATCCCAATACTGTAAAAGACAATTCTACCATCCAAAATAGCAAGGCTTTGTCAGATGGTATACAAATGGTATGGGTAAATGGGCAATTAATTTATCAAAAGAAAAAAGCAACTGGTAAATTACCCGGAACTTTAATCACTTCAAAAAATTAGAAATGAACAATGCAGTTGTGCTAACCAATGGTTTATTAAAATCTTCTGATGCAAAAACAGCACATGGTTTAATTAGAGGAACAGAAAGATTTACTATTATTGGAATAATTGATAATGAAGAAACGGCAGGTCAAGATGCAGGTGTATTACTAGATGGAAAAAATAGAAACATACCTGTATTTGCAAGTTTTAATAAAGCAATTGATGAATTAAATAATATTCATTTTTTAATTATTGGCGTTGCTACGGTTGGGGGTAGATTGCCAGGTAATATGCTGGAGATAGTTATTGAAGCAATCAAAAAGGGTATCTCTATTGTGAATGGCTTACACGAATATCTTTCCGAAAAACCTGCTATTGTTGAATTAGCAATAAGTAATAAAGTTCAACTAATTGATGTAAGAAAACCAAAAAAAAGAGAACAGCTTCATTTCTGGACAGGTGAAATATTCAAAGTGCAAGCTCCAATTATTGCAGTTATAGGAATGGATTGCGCAATGGGTAAGAGAACTACAGCCAGAATGTTGAAACAGGCTTGTGAAGAAGAGGGTATCAATGCACAAATGATATATACAGGTCAAACAGGATGGCTACAAGGAGGAAAGTATGGATTTATTTTTGATTCAACTTTGAATGATTTTGTTTCTGGCGAACTAGAACATGCAATTGTTTCATGTGCTAACGAAACAAAGGCTAATATTATTTTTTTAGAAGGACAATCTTCATTAAGAAATCCAAGTGGCCCATGTGGTATTGAATTATTGATTTCTGGAAATGCAAAACACACTATTTTATTATTTGCACCGAAAAGAAAATACTTTGATAATGACCCACATTGGGGAATTATTCCAAGTGTAGCTTCTGAAATTGAACTGATTGAAAAATTAGGATCTAAAGTTATTGCTGTTGCTATGAATACCGAAGATTGTACTACAGAAGAAGCATATATTTTACAAAAAGAATATATTAGCAGTTTGGGTATACCAGTTCTATTGCCCATTCAAGAAGGTGTAACTTCTATCCTTTCAACTTTAAAAAAATTGATATAATGAAAATAGTTGCAGTAAGGGCCTTTATTCAACATATGGCTTTGACCAAGCCTTATGTTATTGCGTATAATACTTTTACTGATGTTTCAATTGCTTTTTTGGAGGTTGAACTTGCTAATGGTATCATAGGTTATGGTACAGGAAGTCCTGCCGAGGAGGTAGTTGGAGAAACTACTAATACCACATTGGCTAATTTGGAATCTGATTATGTCCAAACTTTTGTAGGAAAAGATATCAGACATTTTCAACAACTCATTTTTGATGCGAGTGTTCGATTTTCAAACCTGCCAGGCACATTAGCGGCAATAGATATTGCTTTACATGATGCATTTGGAAAATGGATGGGTATTTCTATTGCACAATTTTATGGACAAAAAATACAATCCTTGCCTACATCTGTAACAATAGGAATAAAAAATGTAGAGGAGACTATTCAGGATGCCATTGAATATAAAAAATTAGGGTTTACAATTTTAAAAGTAAAAACTGGTATTGATGTTAAAGAAGATATTGAAAGGATTAGTGCAATTAATAAAACATTTGGAAATTATTTTTCTATAAGAGTAGATGCCAACCAGGGGTATTCTATCAATGAATTAGAGACATTTATACAATCAACAAAAAACTGGAAACTAGAATTAATAGAACAACCTTTAAAAGTTGGTACAGAAAAAGAACTACAAAAATTAGATGAATCCACTAGAAAAATTTTATGTGGAGATGAGTCTTTAAAAAATCCAATATCAGCTTTGCAATTTGCCGCTAATCAAACATTTGGAATTTATAATATTAAGCTAATGAAATGCGGGGGGTTGATTAGTGCTAAGGAAATAGCAACAATTGCTAATAATGGCAAGATTGATTTATTTTGGGGATGTAATGATGAAAGTATTATTAGTATCACTGCTGCATTACATATTGCATATAGCTGTCCTAATACAAAATATTTAGATTTGGATGGAAGTTTGGATTTAGCAGAAGACATTGTACAGGATGGATTTATAATAGAAAATGGCCACATGAAAATTAATCCCCAACCTGGATTTGGATTTAATAAAATTTAATGAAAAGCCTACAACCTAAAATCGGATTAAGATCTGCTATTTTTTTAGTAGTGAGCGTTATTATTGGATCCGGTGTATTTAAAAAAATGGCCCCAATGGCAGATCAACTAGGCTCTCCTATTTGGGTTATTATCTGTTGGATTATTGCAGGTTTGATAAGTTTAGCTGGAGCGCTTTGTACTGCAGAAATGAGTAGTCTGTTCCCAAATTCCGGAGGAGAGTATTTTTATTTTCAAAAAATATACGGCAAGTTTTTTGCTTTTATTTATGGATGGTCAAGCTTCACGGTAATTAAGACTGCAGCTATTTCTGCTTTGGCTTATATTTTTGCACAATCTTTTAATAGCTTAATTCCGCTACCGCAATGGGGATCGGATGCTTCTTTTTTAGGAATTGCTTTATTTCAAAATCTTTCAATCAAGTTACTCGCTTCTTTTTTAATTATACTATTAACTTTATTGAATTATAGAGGGGTAGAATTTGCAGAAAAATTAAGTAGTATTCTTACTTATTTAATGCTTTTGGGTATAATTTTTTTTGTACTATTTGGTGTTTTTTCTACCAAAGGAAATGTAGATAATATTACTTCAAATAGTTTAGTGAAGCATGTGCCCTCAGGCATGAATTTAGTTAAAGCTTTATTAGTGGCAAGCTTAGGAGCATTTTGGGGGTATGAAGGATGGAATAATATTGCATATATAGGAGAGGAAATTAAAAACCCCAAAAAGAATTTACCCTTGGCATTAGGTATTGGTACATTAATAGTTATTTTTTCATATGTCTTGCTTAACTTGATTTTTATTTATATTTTACCTATAGATTATTTTATTGGATTAAATAGCACTCCTAATAAAATTGCAGCAGTTGAAGTAGCTGGACAAATGGGTGGAATTTTAGGAAAAACATTAATAGCCGTTTTAATTTTAGTAACTACATTAAATTCAACTAATAGCTCCATTTTAATGTCTGCAAGAATTTTATATGCGATGGCTAGAGATAAAATGTTTTTAAATAAGGCTGCTTCAGTTCATCCAACATTTAATACACCAGATATTGCTTTATTTATTCAAGCAATATGGGCAATAGCATTAGTATTTTCTGGAAGTTTTGATCAGCTAACTGATATGCTTATATTCGCAGCATTTTTATTTTACGGCTGTACTGCTTTAGGTGTAATCATTATGAGAATAAAGGAGCCTCAAATGGAGCGTTCCTACAAGGTAATTGGTTATCCATTTGTACCCACTTTATTCTTTTTATTCTGTATTGCCTTGTTTATTAGCACTATCCTCAATCAACCTGGGGAAGCTATCTGGGGTATTAGTCTTATGGCTTCAGGAGTTCCTGTTTATTATTTCTTGAATATAAAAATGGAGTCCCCTTCGGGAGACTCCATTTGAAATTTCTGAAAGAGTCTCCCAACGGAGACTCTTTTTATTTACATTAATACAGACTTTGCGTAAGCAAAACATTTTTTAGTTTCTTCCACTGCATTTGAACCTGCTGGGATATCATATTCTAATTCAATAGTTGCAGGAATCGCATATTTCTTATCTCTTAATAAACTAAGCACTTCTTTTAATGGAGTATCTCCTTCTCCCCATGGCATATTTTTACCGCCTTTCGCACCATTCTGTCTATCCTTAATATGCATGCTAGTAATTCTATCGTGATGCTTATTAATAAATGCAATTAAGGTTTCTTTTGTGTTAGCTCCACCAGCAGCGATATAGTGTCCGCAATCTAAGTTGATAGAGTTGTATGGTGATTGCGCCAATGCAGCATCCCATAATGTATCTGTTGCTTGAGTATGTGCATGGTATCCAACATATACTTGGTTTTTAGCGCCAAGCTCTCCTAATCTTTTTGAGTGTTCAAGACTTTCAGGAAGTTCTACTGTTACTGATTTCGCTCCCAGCGCTTTTGCTGCTCGCATAGCAAAATTAATTTCAGCATCTGAACTTTTAGGAGTTAATGCTTGATCAGGTTTATATGCATAGATAGTGATACCTGCGTCGTTAAACATTTTTCTTAATTCTACAAACTTGCTAATAGAAGCAGTTTCACGCCAAGCTCTTGCTACTACATTTCTCTCATCCATTAATTTGATAAACTGTTCACGAGAAGTAATGTTTTTCATATCCATTGGACCTACAGGACTTCCTGCAAAAGTTTCTGCTGGATCACCCATTAACTCAATAGCACTAATGCCTGCATCCTTGCAATATTGTAATAGTTCTTGAGCGGAACCAGGCATACTTCTAAAAGAATAAGTGATAACTCCAATTTGTACACCTTTAATTTTAGAGTTAGGATTGTACAAAGAAAGCATGGAAGAAGCAAAACCGTTTTTAGCGAATAAAATTCCCATACCTGCAAAAGCAGATTGTTGAAGAAAGTGGCGTCTGTTTTTCATAAGTGTTTTTTATTTAATGGAGATAGGCTGGCCTTGACTAGGAAATTGAAGTTTTAATCCCAATGTATTTTCTTTAATTAGGTCTTCTTTGATGAGTGTCTCGCAATTCTCGCAGGGTTTCATATGGGTAATCATAATGGCTACGTCTTTTAAATGGTCTCCTGCTAATTGGTGCAGGATTTCCATTTCTTTCATTAACCAATGAGGCGTTAAGTGACCGTATAAAGAACCATCTGCCACTTTATTGCTAAAAGAGACTTCAATGAAAATGGCTTTTAGTTGATTATGTTGAATTAGAGGTGCTAAATGATTCCAAAGGTTTTTTAATTGTGATGATTTCTCTACTTCATCCGGCCCCGTATCTCCAAGGTACACTATATAATCGGATTGATTGCGTACTAAAAATGCGGTGCTTTCGTATGGCTTAACATGGCTTAATACAAAAGGCGTAACAGATACGCCTACTGCAGGAACTTCCATTTCTTTTTCGGGTACTAAGTATTGGTATTGATATTTTCCTATAGTTGGCTTATCTCCTTCATTAGCAAAATTAGACCAAGACTTGGCGCTAAATTGACTGCTTTTTAAAACATCAATTACAGAAGGAATGGCATAAATATTTTTTTTAAAACTATCTCCTGGAGAATTTAAAACCAAACCTGCAGTATGATCTAAATGTCCGTGAGAAATAAAATAGCTATTAATATATTTTTTTTGAATCTCGGTTGCATCTTTTAATGGAGTAAAGATGTTTAAGCTGGCAGCTTTTTGTAGTCCTGCATAGATAGTGCCTGCATCTAAACCAATAAATTGTTCTGAACCATTAGCTCTTACTAAATAGGAAGACAAATTAGATTCATCTAATCCGCCTTTCACGCCTAAAGGCAGAATTGTAAAGCCTTTCTGAGTAGTTTGGCTTTTTACAGAATTGGATAAGCTGACTGTAAGTATGATTAATAGAAGGGAACTGAATTTCATATAATTTAAACTGCTTATGTAAATTTAATAGATTTACCTTTATGCTGTATGAATCTTATTAAAAAAGCCTTTGTTCTATCTATTCTTATCCTTCAAGTATCAGCCATTGGAGCACAAACTACACCAATAGCATTTTCTTGGACAAAATTTCCTCACTCTATTCATGTTCTAGATAGTTTAATTTCAAAGAGTGGTGCTTATGGATTAAATAAAAACGAATATTCAGGCTTGCCAAAATCCATGATTGGTGATAGTGTAAAGTTGAATTCTTTAATTGACAAAATCGCTATACATTTTTTTAGTGATTTAGCAATTGGCACTAAACCGTCCTCTATTTTTTATCACGGAGTTCAATTTAAAATAGATAAACAAGCAGTTATTACACAGGTTTATCAATTTGCAAGAGTGGGTAAATTAGCAGATTTAGTGAATGTTTATAATAATCAATCCAAAGAGATTACTATTTTAATCAATGAATTAAAAAAATTACAAGACTCCACGCCAAGACCTAATAAAGCTATTCAAATTATTAGCAAAGCTATTAATGATTATAAATGGCTACTTGCTATAGAAAAGGGTAATAAAATTATTTTGGTGAATTTGCCTTCAACAAAGCTAAGCGTACTAGAAAATGGGAACCAAGTAATGCAGATGAAACTTATTGTGGGTAAGCCTGCTACCCCAAGTGGTACATTTACTGCAGTGGTGAATCAGGTTGTCATTAACCCTTATTGGAATGTGCCTAAAAGTATTATGGTTAGGGAGATGTTGCCATCTATTCAAAATGATATAGCTTATTTTGAAAGAAATCATTTAGAATTAAGAAATGTAGATTATAAAAAAGTAGATCCATCTACAATAAATTGGTATGATATTGATACTGTTAATTTCCCCTTTTTTATAAGACAGAGTACTGGTTGTGATAATTCTCTTGGTATTATAAAATTAGATTTTGATAATCCTTATGGTATTTATTTACACGATACACCACAAAAAGAATTGTTTGCTTTAAATAACCGTTTTTTTAGTCATGGTTGTATGAGAATGGAGAAGCCAATTGAAATGGCTAAGTATTTGTTAAAAAATAATCCAAGAGCATTAGATAGTATAGATTTTGAAAATTGTTATAAAAACCCCCAACCCATTAATATACAAATGACTGAAAAAGTTAATGTTATAGTTTGGTATCATTTGGTGGACTTTGATGAAAAGTTAAAACTGCAGTATTATCCCAATATCTACCATAAGCCCTTGAATTAGTCGTACCTTTGCAGCTTCACCCTAATGAAGCAGTTAATATTTATTTTAATTTTTTTAGTGACTGGTGTAATGCCAAGTTCTAGCCATAACAGCAATAATAGTTCCAATACTATTGCTGATCAGGCAAGTTATATCTCCACTGCTTATCATATCAATCAAGAAGCGATCGAAATTGCCTTAAAGGGGTATCAAAAATTACACAATTTGGGGAAGCTAGCTAATCTACAATATTTAACTATTGCTGATTTTAGTAAACCTAGTAATGAAGAAAGACTTTTTATTATTGACATGCAACTAATGCAAGTGGTGGTAAAGAGTTTGGTAGCGCATGGCAAGAACTCTGGCTTAAAAGTGGCTAATAATTTTTCTAATCAATTATCTTCTTTTCAATCCAGTTTAGGATTTTATATAACTGGTGAAATATACAAAGGTAAGCATGGAGCATCATTAGAATTGAATGGAGTTGAAAAAGGCATTAACGATCAAGCCAAAGAAAGAGCCATTGTAATTCATGGCGCAGACTATGTAAGCAATAAATATATTCAACAACAAGGATATATAGGAAGAAGCTTGGGCTGCCCAGCAGTGCCTAATAATCAGGTGTCTACTATTATTAATACGATTAAAGGAGCTTCTTGTTTATTTATTTATGCCCCTAATAGTCAGTATCAAAAAAAATCTACTTATTTAGATTAAATATTATTGAGTAACTATTGACTTAATGAAAGCAGAAGGAGTTACTCCTTTTCTTTCTTTAAAGGCGTCAATAAATTTAGACCTTGAAGCGAATCCCGCATTGGTTGCAATTGCTTCGATAGTGAGGTTTTTAGATTCACCTTGTTCAATCATTCTACAAACATGATCGATTCTTAAATTTTTTCTCCACTCACTAAAAGTGATTTTCAATTCCTTATTAAAATAATTAGATAAAAATCTTTCTGGAATTTTTAAGTCAAATGACATTTGAGAAAGAGAGAAGTCTCTACTAATGTAGGGGCTAGTAGATAAATATTTTTCTATTATTTTTTCTATATCTTCTGTAACTGAAACATCTTTAATCTTCTTTGGCAGGTTGGATTTAATATCATCAATGATACTATCCTTACCTTTCTCTATTGTATATGATACGTTACCATACAATATCTTAGGGAATAAGAACAAGAAAATATTTTGTAAGAAAAATCCTGCACCACAAATTCCGAAATAATATTTTTCTGTAAATATTTGATAGGACGGAATACCGAAGATCGAAAACTTAATATCATACAAAGTGGACATATGCCCAATACTATTAACCGCTATTACTATTTGAATGCCACATAACAATAACATCCATTTAGTTAATATGCCATGATTTGAAGAACGAGTGCCATGTGTTTTATATACATTATGAGCATGTCTAAAAAAGTAGATAATGGAGAATAGAGAATAGGCTAATAAATGTGCCGACCTGGAAAGAAGGATAAACTCAAAAGACACAAAATTGAAATGCAGGGTATAATTCTCTGTGACATTCACAATTTCATGGGCAATACTTGCTTTTTGATCAAATGGTAAAGTGGTAAAAGGCAGGCAATTGAAAATAATAAATACTGCAGGTAATAGATGCATCCAATCCCATTTCTCCAACTTATTATTTTCAGACAAGGTACTTTTTACATAGTAGTATAAAAATGGGCCTAAGAGGTAAGAAAGCGGCAACCAATGAACAAAGCATACTCCCTCCCAGAATAGATCCTTAGTGAAATGCAAGCCATAGTATACCAAAACGATCAAATTGCAGCAAAGAAAGAACAGGGCCAGGAATATATTGGATCTATTTAAAGAGCTTAAATAGTAAATCAGAATAAAGGAAGTGAAAATCCCAAATAACGGGAAGAAAATTGCCATAAGTGCGTGATTACTAGTTGAATAGACTTCAAGATAATCAAAATCAGCTAAAAATAGCATTAATTCTAAGCTTCATTGATGAGTGGATTTTTGTTCCAAAATGGCAAAAAGGAACAAATTAGCCCCATCTATATCACTTACTGAATGGGCATAACCGTATTTTGAATATCCGATTGGAATTCTCCTAACGCTTTCAAAATCAACAAACTAATAACAAAACCTATAATGAGAAGAAGCGCCATTTTCACATTATTTATTTTTATACTATTTGGTTTTTTAAAGTCAAATGCCCAGTATCCAACAGACTATACTTTTGAGAGTTATAAGATAAAGGAAGGTCTTTCGGAAGGGGGAGCATATACGGTTTTTCAGGATCATTTAGGGTATATCTGGGTAGGAACTATAGGTTTGGAGCGATTTGATGGGTATGTTTTCAAAAATTATAGATCTAGCGTTTTTGATTCCACTTCCATACCCAGTGGGCAAAAGAGAGTAATTAAAGAAGATCATCAACACAATTTATGGGTGGGGACACAAAATGTACTTTCCAAATTGAATAGAGCTACTGATTCTTGGGAAAATTTTTCCTACGGTAGTAATGCAACCACTTTTAATGATATCTGGTTTAGTAAAGATGATAATGAAATCTTTATCACTACTTATAACGACGGTTTATTTGTATATAATAGATTAAATAAAACATGGAAGCAATATAGTTATGGTACTAATATGTTTACTAAAATTGTTGATATCTCAAATAATGAATTGTTAATAGGTACAGTTGATGGTTTAGTAATCTTCAATAGCAAAACAAAAAAATTTGTACAAAGTTATTTAGAAACAAAATCAATACCAACTGAGACTAATTTCAGAGATTTTGCACAAAAAGATACAAATCATTGGTATGCTTCTTCTACTAAAGGTATTTATATTTTTAGCAAACAAGATGGATTAAAACCGGCCTTTCAATATCAAAAGGGGAATGATAATTCTATTATGGATACAATTGTCACTTCTATTTACTTTAATGCTAAGAAGCAAGAATTATGGGCAAAGATTTCTAAAAAAGGGCTAGACATTATTCATCTAAAAACGAATACTGTAACTCATTTAAACAAGGAAACATATCCTGATGAAAATTTTATAAAAAATTCTATAAATGAAATTATAGAAGATCAACAAGGAAATATTTGGCTAGCTACAAATGATGGCGTATTTAAATATAATCCAACAAGAAGGGAGATAAAAACTATTTCAGATAAAGAACCCTATGCTTTAAAATTACCATTTACCAAAACTTGGGGAGCTTATATTGGACCTGACAAGCATTTATGGGTAGCGGGAGGCGAACATAGTGATGATGGGATTATAGAAATTGATTTAGTTTCAAAAAAATCAACCAGGTATTTCCCTAAAACAAATGGTAAATTAGGTACAGCCTGGATATTAACAGAAGACGCCCAAAAAAATACATGGGCATTTAATACTAGATTAGTTTCAAATGCAGGATTTGAATTATTCAAAAAAGATAGAAGTGATAAATTGTTTAAATCAATTGGCAATACAAATAATTTATTGAATGTACCATTCGATAATAGCTTTGGGCAAAGTTATATAACAGAACATAAAAGCTATATTTTCGGGGGACGCTCAGCAATAGAATTAATTGATAGTAGTGGAAATTTTGTAGGTAAGCCCTATGCCCCTTTAACTTCATTAAAGAATGAAAGAATTTATTCTTTCTATAATGTAAGCAAGGGAAAAACATATATTCTAACAGAAAAGAGACTTTTGTTATGGGATGAAGAAAAAAATTCTTTTAAAAATCTTGCACCTAAAATAGATTTTAAAGATTTTGCATTTAGGTCAGTCTTTAGCATTTTTAATTTGGTGGTATACAATGATAGTATTGTTTATGTTTCTGGATATGATTATGGTTTAGCAGAAATTAATTTAAAGCAACAAAGTAAAAAAGTTTTTACCATTAACGATGGTATGCCAACGCAATTAGTGTATGATTTAAAGATGGATCCAGGAAATAATTTATGGATGTCATCTGATTATGGTTTAATTAGATATAGTATTCAGAAAAAACAATTTAAAAATATAACACCAAGCGAAGGTGCTCAAGGTTATGAATATAATTCATGGGCAAATTTTTTGACTAAGGATGGAGATTTTATTTATTCCGGACAAGGAGGAATTAACTACTTCAATTATAAAGACGTAACAGATAATGAACAAAAGCCAAATATTATTATTCAAAGAGTTACTGTCAAAAATAAAATTATACCTATTGAGTCTGTAAAGACAGATGAATCAATTGTTGTGAAATACAATGAAAATGTCTTGGCATTTGATTTTGTAGCTTTTAATTATAAGAATACTGCACAGAATAAGTACAAGTATATGATGGTCGGCTATGACAATGATTGGAGAGAATCTGGATCCCGTCATTATACTACTTATACCAACCTTCCCGCGGGAGATTATACATTTAGAGTAATTGCATCCAATAATGATGGACTTTGGAATGAAGAAGGTGCTTATGTTAAAATAAAAATATTACCAGCTCCTTGGTTTACTTGGTGGGCATATACCATTTACATATTAATCATATTATTGGGTATTTATTTATTTATTCAATACAAGCAAAAGCAACAAAAGAAGCATTTAGAAGACGAACGTAAGAACAATGAATTGGCAGAAGCGAAAGCATTACAAGAAAGATTACTGCCAAAGCAAAACCCAGTTATAGATCATCTAGATATTGCTACCTATTTAAGAACTTCAACAGAGGTGGGCGGTGATTATTATGATTTCTTCCAACAACCAGATGGATCTTTGTATGCCATCTGTGGGGATGCGACTGGTCATGGTACACCCTCTGGAATGTTAGTGTCTATTACAAAAGCTGGTATCATTGGTTTACCACAAATGCCACCTAACAAAATGCTATCAGCTTTAAATACCGTTGTTAAGAAAGTGGATTTAGGTATTTTAAGAATGAGCTTAAATATTGCTTATTTAAAAGGCAATCAACTAACATTAAGTTCTGCTGGTATGCCTCCATATTTTATCTATCGTGCTCATAATCAAGCAACTGAAGAAATAATGCTGTCAGGTATACCATTGGGAAGTTTTAATAAAGTAGAATATGATGAGCTGACAACTGAATTTAATAAAGGGGATATTTTGGCTATTATTTCGGATGGTTTGGCAGAAGCACCTAACGCAAAAGGCGAATTATTTGACTATCCTCAAATTCAATCAATTATTACAGAAAATAGCCATTTGAATGCTCAGACTTTAATTGACGAGTTAATGAGTCAGGCAGATGTTTGGTTAGATGGGGCCCATAATCCGGATGATATTACCATTGTTATAATAAAACATAACTAATGTTATTCATCATTGAATTTTAATTAAATTTAGTAGCATAAAAATTTTAAAATAGTACAAATTAATAACAATGAAAAAACCAAGTGTTGAACTTAAGTTGCCTATTATTCCAAATATGGAATTAATCGCAACACAGACTGCCGAAGTAATCGCTAGGCACATGAATTTGAATGACGATCAAAGCGGAGAAATTAGCATGGCTTTAATTGAAGCTTGTATTAATGCTTTTGAACATTCAAAATCTGACAGTAATGTATTTATTCACTTTTTAATTGAAGAAGATTCTTTAGTAGTAAAAGTGATTGATCAAGGAGTAGGCTTTGATAAAACCAAAGTAGAAATTCCAAAGATTGAAAACAAAATTGGTAAAGATGAACGTAAGCGTGGCTGGGGCTTACAGCTGATTCAAGAGCTAATGGACTCTGTAGAATTTGAATCAAGTAGTGATGGGACAACAGTAACAATGAAAAAAAATATAAAACATTAAAAATAAACTAACCATGAGCGGATTTATTAAAAGCACAAAAGAAGCAAATCAAATTGTAATCATTGAAACAGATGGATATTTAAACAACGAAGGTGGAGAAGCTATATCTGCAATTTGTTATGAGAAAATGAGTTCAGGTCAGAACAAATTTTTGATTAATATGGCTGGAACCAAGGTGGTTAATAGCATTGGCGTGTCTATCTTAATTGAAATCATTGAGAAATTACAAGAAGTAGATGGAAAAATTGGTTACTATAATTTAGCACCAATTGTTTCTAAGACTTTTAATATTATGGGTCTAACTAAGTATTCGACTGTTTTTGAATCAGAAGAAGCAGCAGTTAGTGGCTTATAATGACCAAGCAGTTTAATATAAATGAGCTGCAATTAAAGTATCTTGAATTAGAGACTTTATTGGATATAACAAACGAGTTAAGCTCTTTTGAAAATGTCTCTGTGTTATTACAAGAGATATTAATCAAGTCTTGTGCTGTATTAAATGCTTCTTCCGGAATGATATTAATGCAGAATGAAAATTCTGATTTATTTCAAATTGAAGCAGAGTTTAATATAGATCTAGATGCTTTAAAAGGCGTTATATTCAATAAAAAGCGTGGTTTCTTTAATGAGGTTTACCAAAATAGAAAAGCCATTCATGTTCAAATTTCAGGCGATCCTTTTTTATCCAAAACCAAATGCACTTATGGCTTAATTGCCCCTTTATTGGATAAAAAGGAATTAGCAGGCGTAATTGTTTTATTTGATAAGGAATCAAGAGCGGGTATCTCTCCTTTTGATGAGTCAGATACTAATATGCTCTCCGCTATTGCTACACAGGCAGGAGTTGCCTATAACAATATCAAACTGATTGAAAATATCAAAGAAGCTAAAACCTTCAATGATAACGTCATGCAGTCTATTGTTACAGGTGTATTCACTACTAATTTAATGGGCGAAATTAATCATGTTAATAGAGCAGCCGCTTCAATAATTAACCTAGAGAGAGAAGCTGTTATTGGTAACCATTATGAGTATGTTTTTGAATCCAACGAAATTATCAATGCCTTAATTTCAAAATGCGAAGAAGTACTTGAAACAATTTCTGAATCTGAAATTCAAATAGAATGTAATGGCAAATCTACTTCAGTTAATATTTCAGTATCTCCTTTATTGAATGATCAGAATGAGCCTATTGGATCGGTTGTGGCTATGGAAGATTTATCCAATTTAGATAAATTAAAATCCACTTTCAAAAAGTATGTCTCTAAACAAATTGTAGACCAGCTTTTAGAAAATGACGATATGTTGAATTTAGGAGGTCAGGAACAAGAAGCGACCATTCTATTTTCTGATATAAGAGGATTTACATCCATGTCAGAAACCATGGCTCCAAATGAAGTGGTTGAAACGCTGAATGATTATTTCAATTTAATGATTGAAATAATTTTCAAGTATAACGGTACATTAGATAAAATTATTGGAGATGCCTTAATGGTAATTTATGGCGCTCCTAATTCCACAGAAAAAGACACGGAGAATGCGGTATTGACTGCAATTGAAATGCAGGAAAAATTAATTGAGTTTAATCAACAAAGAATCATACACTCTAAATTACCAATCACTATTGGCATAGGTATCAATAGAGGTAAAGTAATTAGTGGAAATATTGGATCAAGACAACAAATGAACTTTACTGTCATTGGCGATTCGGTAAACCTGGCTTCAAGATTATGTTCTGTCGCTAAATCCGACGAGATTATTGTTTCTGATGCTGTTTGGAAGCAAATCAAAACCAATAAAGTTTTTAAAAATAGAAAATTAAATCCTGTAAAAGTAAAAGGCAAAGCCAAGCCAATTGAAATTAAAGAGATCTTATACAAGAGACCAGAATTTAATTATGAAGTTGCATATGGTATGATTGAAGATTTTTTAATTAATCATTTGCCGAAAGAATATACTTATCACACAATAAATCATATTAGAGATGTAGTAGTGCAATCTGAAAGAATTGCAAAAAAAGAGAAAATTAATAAAGAAGATATTGCTGATTTAAAATTAGCTGCTTGGTTACATGATGTTGGATATATCTGGGAGCCTTCAAGACATGAAGCTAGAGGTGCAGAGTATGCTACCACTGTATTAAATGCAATGGATTTTCCAGCACAAAAAATAAATAGGATAACGGGGATGATTATGGCTACCAAGATTCCTCAAAGCCCTAAAAACCTTTTAGAACAAATAATTTGTGATGCAGACCTAGATTATTTAGGAAGAGAGGGCTACGAAGAAAATAGTCTTTTATTATTACAAGAATTGAGGCTTAAAAAAGAAGTTACAGAATTGGATTGGTTAAAAATTCAAGATCAGTTTTTAACCAAACATGCTTATTTCACTAAAACATCTAATGCTACAAGAAATAAACTAAAGGCAGATGTTTTAGCAAATATTAAATCTAAACTAAAAAATAAATAGTATGGCAGAAGCAGGACATAGCTCAAACAAGTTACATTTTCAATTAGATAGGATTTCTTTTTTTACTGATGGCGTTTTTGCAATTGCCATCACTTTATTAGTGATAGAATTTAAAGTGCCTGTTATTGAACATGCTACTGACGAGGCTTTATGGCATTCATTAAAAGAAATGTCATGGAAAATGCTTGGGTTTATAATTAGCTTTTGTATTGTTGGATATTATTGGTCTGTTCATCACCGTATTTTTGGATATGTAGAAAAGTATACCACCAGACTTTTATGGCTTAATTTACTTTTCTTATTCTCGGTGGTACTATTGCCTTTTACCTCAGGCTTATTAGGAGAGTACGCGGCAGATTCTGAATTACACTTGCCGTATGCAGTATATGTTATTAATATTTGCTTAACTGCTACTATGAATGCGATTTTATGGTTCTATTTAACCAATCATAATTTAGACTTATTCACTCATAAGATTTCAAGAGAGAGAATTCTGTTAGGATTCTATTTTACGCTAGTTGTACCTATAATATTTTTAATTTCTCTTGGTGCGGTATTTATTAATCCAACAGTGGGTAGATTAATTCCTTTATTAATACCATTTGTATTAAGATATGGTATGGTAGGATTGAGTGCCAGAGCTGCTGCTAATGAAAAAAATAATAAAAGCTAAAATCTCTTCGAAAAATATATTAAACGATTGCTATGAAAAAATTCTTTATTTTATGTCTATTCATTGTGCCATTCAATTATTTAAATGCGCAGTATTATAAAGACCTAGAATTCAATTTATCTGATTCTTTGAAATTAGTTGAAAATTCAAAGTCTTATGAAAAAAAGATTGATATTTTAATGAATATTGGTATGCGATACCAATGGGCAAAAGGAGATACAGCAATTTTATATTTTAATAAAGCAATAGATGTTGCAAAACAAAATAATGATCAAATATTAGAGTTCATTGCAATTTCTAATATATCAATGACTTTAAATCAGACAATTGGAAATTATCCTTTAGGCTTACATTATGCAACAGAGTCAATAAAACTTGCAAATAAAATTTCAAATTTTTCTGACAGTTTAAGGGGATGGTATTATTATAATTTATCTTTTAGTTACGGTTATTTACATAATAAAGAGCTTGCCACAAAAAATATACTTGGACGTTGGCCAATTAGTAGAAGATTAAAACCAGGTTTTGCAGATGGAAATATAGGTAAAGCCTATTATATTATTGAAGAATATGATTCTGCGACAAAATACAATAGATCGGTAATAGATTATTATAATGAATTTCCGTATGAAAAAAGATGGAGTGGCGCATATATAGTTGGTGGAGATATATTTAGAGCATTAAAGCAATATGACTCAGCAATTATATATTACAAATTGGCAATTCCGTTGACATTTATTAGTTCTTTATATAAAGATTATTTAGAAGCAGCTTCTGGGTTAACTAGTGCTTATGCTGCGACTAATCAATACGATTCTGCAATTTATTATGGAACACAGGTTGTAAAGTATTCTGAAAAATTCACCTTTACTGAAGGTTTATTGAATGCATATAAGGTATTGTATCAAATGTATAAGAAACAAAATAGACTTGATAGTTCTTTTAAATACCTTGAAAAATCACAACAATTAAGCGAACAATTATATAATTCTTCAAAAATAAATGAGGCACAGAATATTGCACTTGGAGAGGAGACAAAAGCAAAAGAAATGGCAGAACAAGAAGCTATTCAAAGAAGAAAACTAATAATAACTTCAATATGTTTACTACTATTTGCAATTGGCGTGTACTTGAATGGCAAGAGAAAGCAAAGAGAAAGATTAAGAAAGATAGAAGAAGATAGAAAAAATAATGAATTAGCTGCAGCCCGAGATTTACAACAAAGTATGCTTCCTAAGGAGAACCCTAAGCGAGTAGATTTAGATATTGCTACTTTTATAAGATCATCAACCGAAGTGGGGGGTGATTATTACGACTTCTTTCCTCAAGCTGATGGATCCATATTTAGTGTATGTGGAGATGCCACTGGGCATGGAGTTACTTCAGGAATGATGGTATCTGTTACTAAGGCTGGATTAAATGGAATAAGCCCAGTTAAGCCTAATAAGATATTACAAAGATTAAATGGTGTCGTTAAACGAATCGACCTAGGTACATTAAGAATGAGCTTAAATATTGCCGAAATCACTCAAGATGAGGTTTATTTAAGTTCAGCTGCAATGCCTCCAATTTATCTTTATAAGGCTTCAACTAAAACAATTGAAGAGTTTATGAATAATGGCTTACCACTTGGAGGATTAAGAGATGAGGAGTTTATATTAGAAGCAAGAAATTTTGAGTCAGGTGATGTATTGGTTCAATTGTCAGATGGTTTACCAGAGGCGCCTAATTCTAAAGGAGAGATGTATGATTATGATAGATTAAGAAGTTTGATATTAGCATCGGTTCATTTATCATCCAAAGAAATCATTGATGTTTTAATGAAATCTGTAGATGAATGGATGGAAGGCAAACATAATCCGGATGATATAACATTGGTGGTTACAAAGAAAAAATAAATTATTTTATAAACGATTGCTATGAAAAAAATTATTTTTATTTTATTAGGTATTACATTTTTATCAACTTGTTTAAATGCACAGTTTGATAATAACTTTCATTTTGGTGATTCTATTAAAATGGCAGAATCGATTCAAGATAGTAAAGCTAAGACTGATTTATATATTAAAATAGGTAGTAATTATGTTTACTATAAGGGAGATTCTAGTTTATATTACTTAAATATTGCAAAAGATATAGCTCAAAAAAATAATCTTTATGATAGATTAATATATGCTGATTTCTATATTTCAAATGTATATAAAGGTGTTTTAGGAAACTATCCCCTAGGAATTTTTTACGCTTTTGAGATGTTAAAAGATTATGATTTGGTTAAAGAACACAATTCAAAAATAGAAAACATTTCTTTCAATAACGTTGCTTCAGCGTATTTTACTATTGCAGATGCATATTCATATTTAGGAAATAAAGAAAAAACAAAGGAGTATATTAATAAGTTTTTTTCTACAATTAGATTAGACACTTTGAATACTACTTTACAAGGAAATTATATTAGCAATACAAGTAAAATATTTTTTCAAATCAGAGAATTGGATAGTGCTTATAAATATATTCAACAAGGAATTGCAATAAATAATACATTTTCAACTAAGTGGAGCTTTCCTTTCATGATGATGGGAGATGTGCTTTTAGCAAAAAAAGAGTATCAAAAAGCTATTTACAATTATAAAGCAGCTATACCATTGGCTATTCCATGGAAATTTTATAAAGATGTTTTTCAATGTAATTATGGGATTGCTTCTGCATATTTTAATTTAAACAAAATTGACTCTGCGATTTATTATGCAACAGAAGTACAAAAAATGTCTAAAACAATAACATTTACTGAGGGTTCATTAAAAAATAGTTTACTTCTTTATTCTTTATATAAAATAAAAAATAATAAAGATAGCGCTTTAAAGTATATCGAAATGGCTGAAGATCTTAGAAATAATATTTTTAATAATATTAAGGCTAATGATGCTCAAAATATGGCTATTAATGAAGAAGTTAAACAAAGAGAATTGAGAGAGCAAAAAGCCAAGCAACAAAAAATATTAATTATAACAGGAATTTGCGCAATTCTTTTGGCTATTGGAATTTATCTAAATGGTAAACGTAAACAAAAAGAACGTTTAAGACAAATTGAAGAAGAAAGAAAGAACAGTGAACTAAGGGCTGCAAGAGATTTACAACAAAGTATGCTTCCAAAAGAGAATCCTAAAAGATCAGATTTAGATATTGCTACTTTCATAAGATCATCAACCGAAGTGGGGGGTGATTATTATGACTTCTTCCCACAGGCAGATGGCTCTATATTTAGTGTGTGTGGAGATGCCACTGGGCATGGAGTTACATCTGGAATGATGGTATCCGTTGCTAAAGCTGGATTAAACGGAATTAGCCCAGTGAAACCTAATAAAATTTTACAAAGATTGAACGGTGTTGTTAAGAGAATAGACCTTGGCACACTTAGAATGAGTTTAAATATTGCTGAAATTACACAAGATGAGGTTTATTTAAGTTCGGCTGCAATGCCTCCAATTTACCTTTATAAGGCTTCAACGAAATCTATCGAGGAGTTTATGAATAATGGGTTGCCTTTAGGTGGATTAAGAGATGAAGAGTTTGTATTGGAAGCAAGAAATTTTGAATCAGGTGATGTATTGGTTCAATTGTCAGATGGTTTACCTGAGGCGCCTAATTCTAAAGGAGAGATGTATGATTATGATAGATTAAGAAGTTTGATATTGGCATCGGTTCATTTATCATCTAAAGAAATCATTGATGTGTTAATGAAATCAGTAGATGAGTGGATGGAAGGAAAACATAATCCAGATGATATCACATTGGTTGTAACTAAGAAAAAATAGAGTATGAAAAAAATTGCATCTTTTTTAATTGTAACATTAATTGTTAGTCCATTATTTTCTCAAGAAAATATTAATGAATATAATAATTTATCATTTACCGAAAAAATTAAGGATAGTATTGGTATTATAAATAGTATGTCAAATACAAAAGAAAAAGCACTTTATTTTGACAAATTAGCTACTTATTATTTTTATTCTAATTCAGACTCTTCTTTAAAGTATATGTTAAAGTCGGAAAGTTTAGCTAAAAAGCTCAACTTGCCAATACTTGCTGCTGACAATCATGTTTATTTAAGTATGTTGTATAGAATGATGAAAAGTAATTATTCTACTTCTTTATATTATGCAAATTTGGCCAAAAAAGAAGTTGAAGTAGAAAACATTACAGATTCTTCGTTTCAAGCAAATTTATTTATGCAATTTTTAGGTATTTATGCAAGTCTTGGTAATTTCTCCAAAGTTAAAAAAATGCTTAATGAAAATGCATATCAAATTATGAATCCTGGTAAAACCTCGGAGTCAATTTGGACAACAATAGGTATGATCGGTGTTTATTATAATCAAATAAATGAATTTGATTCTGCTATCAAATATTCTTATTTAGCGCTAGACCTAAATAAAAGCCTCCCTTTAGCAAAGAAGTGGGGATTCCCTTATTACATTCTCGGAGACAGTTATTTAAAAACTAAACAATATCAAAAGGCAATTGATATACTTAATGAAGGAAAAGAAATTATTTTATCAAATAATTTCGAAAAAGATATTGCTGAATCTTATGAAATAATAGCAGATGCAAATTTTCAACTTAATAATATAGATTCCGCTATTTATTATGCAAATTTATCTTACCAAATGAGCGAAAAAATTGCATATGTTGATGCGATTTTAAAATCAAGTACTTTATTGTCTTCTATTTATAATAAAATAAATAAAGTTGATAGCGCGTATAAATATTTGTCTATTAGTAACAAAATAAAAGATTTACTAGCAGATAAGTCAAAATTAAATGAAATAGAAAATATCACTTTAAATGAAGAAGTTAGACAACAACAAAAAGATGAAGAGGATTCAAATAGAAAAAAACTTATCATTGGATTTGGTTTAACCTTCATTATTGGGTTTACTTGGCTAACTGTATACAATAGAATGAAGCAGAAGAATAAGATTCGACAAATAGAAGAAGATAGAAAAAACAATGAATTAAAAGCAGCGAGAGACCTTCAATTAAGTTTTCTACCTAAAAGTCTCCCTAATAGAAATGATTTAGATATAGCAACTTTTATTAGATCTTCTACAGAGGTTGGCGGAGACTATTATGACTTCTTTCCTCAGGATAATGGGAATATATACTCCATTTGTGGTGATGCCACTGGTCATGGAGTAACTTCTGGAATGATGGTCTCAATAACTAAGGCAGGTTTGAATGGTATTGATGCACTAGCTCCCAATATAATACTTCAAAAATTAAATAAGGTTGTCAAAAAGGTAGACCTAGGCACATTAAGAATGAGTTTAAATATTGTTGAAATAAGCAATAATGAATTGAATATCAGTTCAGCTGCTATGCCACCTATTTATCTTTATAAGGCTAATTCAAACACCGTAGAGGAAATTATGAATAGCGGCCTTCCTTTAGGAGGCTTAAGACATGAAGATTTTGATCAATTAACAAGATCTTTTGAACCTGGTGACGTGCTTATTCAGCTTTCTGATGGACTTCCAGAAGCTCCTAATAAAAGCGGCGAAATGTATGATTATGACAGATTGAGATCTTTAATTCAAACTGCTTGCAGCCAATCAGCACAAGAAATCATAAACACATTAGTTCAATCAGTTGATTTATGGATGGGTGGTTCTCATAATCCAGACGATATTACCTTGGTGGTGATTAAGAAGAAGTAAACATGAAAAAAGCAACAATTTTCTCTTTATTATTTTTTTGCTTCATAAGCAATGCAACAGCACAATTTAAAGAAAAAAAAATAATTAATGTTAATGATTCCCTTCAATTGATTGAGAGAAGCACATCATATGTCAAAAAGCATACGATTTTTATGAATTTGGGGAAGTATTATCAATATTATAAAGGTGATAGTGCCATAGGGTACTTTTTAAAAGCTGTAAATATTGCTAGAGAAAATAACGACCAAGTAAATTTATACATCTCTCTAAGTTATTTATCCATTACTGCTAGGCAGACTGTAGGAAATTATCCTTTAGCCTTAAGTTCAGCCATAGAGTCTTTAAAAGTTGCCAATTCAATAAAAAATAAAGAGGATATTAAGAGAGAGTGGTGCTTGCAAAATTTAGCACAAACTTATGCAAGCTTAAATAATAAAAATTTAGCATTAAAATATATTAATGAAACTTGGCCGATTTATGAAAGATCAAATCCGGATTTTAAACCCTTTGAATTAGCAAGAACATATTTTGAGATCAATGAATATGACTCTTCCTATATCTACATAAAAAAAGCAGTTGAATTTGAAAATAAAAAACCTTTTGAAAAAAGAATAGGTACAGCATATATTGGAATGGCCAATGTTTATAGTGCAAGAAATCACTTTGATTCTGCAATTATCTATTATAAAATATCAATTCCTCATTCTTATATTAAGTCTGTTAGAAAAGATTATCTGGAAGCGACTTCTGGAATGGCCAAAGCATATTTTAACCTAAATCAAATTGATTCTGCAATACATTATAGCAATGAGGTTGTAAAAAATTCGATTGATTTTACTTATAATGAAGGTCTATTAATTTCATTTAATATATTATACAAGTCATTTAAAATCGGCAATAAAAGTGACAGTGCTTTAAAATATTTAGAAAAGTATGAACAGTTAACTGAAAAATTACATAATGCTTCAAAAAACAATGATGCTCAAAATTTAGCTCTATTAGAGGTTGCCAAAATAAAGGAATTAGAAGAAGAAAAAGCATTACAACAAAAAAAGCTAATTACTGTATCTATTATTTTAATTCTTTCATTGATTTTAGTTTTTATAAATGGAAAAAGAAAACAAAAATTGTTAATACAAAAAAATGAAGAAGCACGAAAAAATAAAGAATTACAAGCTGCAAAAGATTTACAATTAAGTTTATTGTCTAAAAAAAATCCACAAAGATCAGATTTAGATATAGCTACTTATATAAGATCGTCAACTGAGGTAGGTGGTGATTATTATGATTTTACTACTTTATCTGATGGATCTATTATTTCTATTTGTGGAGACGCAACTGGTCACGGTGTTGCTTCTGGCATGATGGTATCAGTAACTAAAGCGGGTTTAAAAGGAATTGGGATAGAACAGCTATCTGCAACTTTATATAAATTGAATAATGTTGTAAAAGAAATGAATTTAGGAGTATTGCGAATGAGCTTAAATATGGCTAAAATTTCTACAAATTCTATTGAATTATGTTCTGCCGCAATGCCACCCATTTATTTATATAACAATACTACTAATTCTGTCGAAGAGATATCGGAACAAGGCCTTCCATTAGGTGGGTTGAAAAATGCTGATTATGAAACAATTACAAGATCTTTTGAGCCCGGTGATTTGCTTATTCAGCTTTCTGATGGACTTCCAGAAGCTCCTAATAAAAGCGGAGAAATGTATGATTATGACAGATTGAGGTCCTTAATTCAAACTGCTTGCAGCCAATCAGCACAAGAAATCATAAACACATTAGTTCAATCAGTTGATTTATGGATGGGTGGCTCTCATAATCCAGACGATATTACCTTGGTGGTGATTAAGAAGAAGTAATTAATTAATTAATTAATACTCTTTATTATTTAATTGTTTAAGTAGCTTGTTATTTAACTCTTTTGCTATTTGCATTACATATAAGTAATAATCGCATCTTCCCATCATTTTATTAACAGACAGTCGTAGTTCTGGAGCTGTTATTTTACTTCTAAATGATGGAATTGTTTTAAAATCTTCTAATTGCTCAGCGTTAGATCTTGTTTGAAAAGGTAATTTTGCTGTAGTGTCTAGGATAAAGCCAAATGAAAAGGATTTTCCCATAAATTCATTCATATCTTCATCTAATACAGTATTATTTATGGCAAGTTTACCATATAAAGCTTCATAATATTGTGCAATTAACTTTTTAGTCTCATTATTTTTTATAAAACTTAAACTCCCAGAAGAGATAGTGTTTTTATAGGAAGCATTATTAATGAATAGTCCAATTCCATATCTGGTGTTTACATATGTCTTAATAATAGAGTCTACTAGTTCATTTTCATTTATTTTTTGATGACTATAGGCAAATGAAAAATCTTTAATCTTTTCAAATTGTTTTAATGCACTAGTGTATTCTTCAATTCTATTGTCAATTTCACTAGAATCTTGTCTTAAATCATCAATCATGGCCACCAAATTTTGATTTTTATGATTCTCAATAACTTGATGCTCTCTAATATTTTCAGCAAAAAATCCTAGTGTAACAGCTGCAAAAAGCATAATAAACTCAGTTATATACTCTTTCCACTTCTTAGGATGATGAGAATGATGATGTACTTCCATTTTAGTGATTTAATTCTTCTTGTATAATTTTAATTAACTCTATAGCTTTTGCTTTTTGATCAATAGCCATTGCTCTGTATACAAATAATTGTCCTGTATATATAAAAGTTTTATTTGATAGTTTAAACATGTCAGCAGGATTTTTACTTAAAAACTTACTTCCTGTTTTAACATAAATCTTATTTATTTTATCTTTTTTTAAAGTTACAATTGATTTGCCATTTAATACATTGCCGGAATAGTCGAAAAGTCTTGCATACATCACATTGCTTCTTTCAGTTAATACATCTTGAAATGTGCTATTAAAACCCTCTTCTTGTCCCTTAATTCTGTCTTGCCCTTTTATATAATCCTTGATTTTATCATTTATAACTTTGTTTTTAATTAATCGAAATCCTCCAGCATTTTTTAATTGGTCAATTGTTCCATTTGCGTATTGTAAAATCACTTCAGTGTCAACCATGTTTTCTGCCCAAATATATGCACTGTCTGCACTTTTTACTTCCCAATTGTCTTCGTAAACTATATCTGATAATTTTCGTCCATAATCATATACCTCTTTCATATTAATTTCTTTACGACTAATATCATCTATATCAATTTTCAAGTCTGTTAGCATGCTAACTAAATAGTCATGCTCTTTATGTCTTTCTGCTCTGTATTCAAGATAAGATTCTGCCATAAATCCAGCAAAAACAGCCATAAATAGCATAAAGAATTCTGAAATATACTCTTTCCATTTCTTAGGATGATGAGAATGATGATGTACTTCCATTATTTATATTTTGCATTAATCAATTTGACTGCCTTATTACTATATAAGTTTATTGAATCAATATCTCCAAGAAAGCCTATATAGGCCAATTTAAAGTTAGTGATTGTGTAAGCTACTTTTTTTACAACTAAAGGATTTGGAGGTTTAATTCCCTTTTTATCTGGAATTTCATCCATTTTAAAGGATAATATATCATTATAATATTCATGTTCTGTTAGATCTTCTAACTGCTCCTTAAGCTTACTTCTTAAGCGTACAGTTTCGGCTTCAACAGTTTTATAATCAAGAATAAAAAAATTAATTTTTGAAATATAATATGCTAATTCTGTATTCTCCTCATTTCTAAAATAACCTTTTGCATCAGCCTCGTTTCTGCTTTTATCATTTTGGTTAAAATCCCAATAAGCTAAATGATTAAAAAGTAATCGATAATATAATTTTTGATTGATTTCGTTTGGATCCATTTTTAATATAGGAAAAACGCTGTCACATGTAGCAAACTTTTTCTCATAATCTTGCTGATGAAATTCTAATTGTTTTAAATCTCTTTCAATATCCAAGGCAACAATCTTCATTAATTCTGTCTTCTTTTCATTCTCTGCTAGGTGTTCTCTTATATTTTCGGCAAAAAAACCAAGAGTTACAGCCGCAAACAACATTACAAATTCAATAATGTATTCAGACCATTTCTTTTTATGAGTAGGATGGTGTGGGTGATGTACTTCCATTATTTATATTCTTTATTAATAAGGTCAATCGATTTTTTAGCGTAAACAGACATAGAATCAATATTCATGATATAAACATCACTACATAATTTAAGCATTGAAAATTGATAATTCATTTTATTAGCTGTTTCGGAGTCTATTTTTTTAATCCCTACTTTATTGGGTATTTCAATAGCTGGAAATCTCCATTGTTTGTCAAATAATTTATGATCAGTGTATTCAGGGAATAGTGTTAAAATAGTTTTGTCGGCCTCGTTCTCAAAAGCTTCCATATCTTTCAAATCGTTTTTAAAGAAATTGAATTTAGAGATATAGTAGTTTAATTCAGTATTTTCTTTTTCTGTTAAATAGCCTTTAGCTTCTGCTTCATTTCTACTTTTTTCATTTGGATTAAAATGCCACCACCAAATTGTTTTTAATATTAAAGCATAAAATGCTTTTTGATCCACTTTTGATTGATCACCATTATTTAATGCAATCAAACTATCGCAATTTTTAATTTTTTCTTGACTAAAGCTTTTATGAAATTCAAATTGTTTAAGATCGGCTTCTAAATCATGCGCTACTGTTTGTAATAGTTCTTTTTTCTTTTCTTTTTCAGACATGTGTTCTCTTACATTTTCAGCAAAGAAACCTAATGTTACGGCTGTAAATAACATTACAAATTCAATAATGTATTCTGACCATTTTTTCTTGTGTGTAGGGTGGTGTGGGTGATGTACTTCCATTTTGTAGATTTTAACAGCACTTAAGATATTGTTAGTTAAGCATTTAGTCAACTATATTTTGCACTGTTTTGTTCCTAAATTTCAAATTGGAACATATTTAGGCCTAAAAACAACCAAAAAAGCCCATTTTGGGTTAATTTAGGTAGCAAGATGAACACAAAACCTACAACAGTAGAGGAATATATTAAATCATTTCCTAAATCAACACAGGTCTTATTAAAGCAAGTAAGAGCTGTTATTAAAGAAATTGCTCCAGAGGCAGAAGAGCTTATAGCATATGGTATGCCGGGGTATAAATTGAATAAAAAGCCTTTAGTGTATTTTGCTGGATATGAAAAACATATTGGCTTTTATGCCACACCCAATGGACACGAAAAATTCGCAAAAGAACTTTCTAAATACAAACAGGGTAAAGGTTCGGTACAATTTCCCATTGAAGAACCAATGCCTTTAGCATTAATTAAAAAGATAGTTGTCTTTAGGGTCAAAGAAAACTTAAAGAAGTAGTAGCCTTAATACTCGGCATTAAATTTATTTTCTAGCATTTTGTCTTTTAAAGTTGATTTAAAAGAGTATGCTAGCGTAATCATAAATGCTCTTGTGTCTGATTTGCTTGAACGGAAAACAGAAAAAGTAGATGTTTGCGTATTGTATCCACTCTTTAATGTATTAAATGCATCTACAATAATAAAGTTCAATTTAAAATTACTCTTACCTAATTTTTCTTGTAATCCAAGATCAACATTATAGTTGGCAAAGCTTTCACCCTGTGGAGTTGTTTTAGGAGAAATGTAATTAGCTATTATTTGAAGCTTGCTTGAACTATTTAAATTAAAATTATTAATCAATTTACCACTCCAGTTGGTACCACTTCTAATGCCATCATTCACTAAATTAGAACCATTGATATTTTGCTGAAATAAAGTAGCACTTACGTTATAATCATAAAATCGAAAAGGCTTACCATTAATCATTGTTTCTACACCGTAGTTATCTGTATTGCCAATATTCATAGGCATATTTAAAATAGCTCCGTTAGCCAATTGAGTATAATAAGATCTAATAGCATTAATAGAATGTCTGAAAAATAAGTTAGTAGTGAAATTAATTTTTGCATTTCCAGTATTGTAAGAAAGCTCGTATGCATCTATGATTTCTGGTTTCAAATTTGGATTACCACTGTGCGGGCTAAGAATATCAGTAATATCAACAAAAGGATTTAACTGACCCAAACCTGGTCTATTAATTCTTTTACCATAACTTAGTTTGATACTTTCTTTTTGATTAAAACTATAAGCTACATGTGCAGTGGGGAATAATTTTACATAATCATTTGTAAACCTTGTGCTTTGAGTGTTGGTTTCACCATTATTAGATACCTGCTCGGCTCTAATTCCTGTAGCATAATTCCAACTCGATTCCTTTCCTTTTATATAATTTGTATTATGATACTGAAAGTAAAGTGCTTGAACCTGCTCGTTAAAATTAAAAATATTACTTGCTGCTGTATTAGTAATATAGTTTTCGTTTATTTTATCTGCTGTTAAAAAATCCGTTTTGATAGTTCTAAATAAGCCCTTGTATCCTGTTTCTATAACACCCATTTCTGAAGTGGGAATACTATAATCTATAGCTGCATTAGTAATAACACCATCTTCGTAATTATGTGTAAGCTGTGTTTGTCTTGCAGCAATAGCCATGCCGTCAATATTTAATGCCGTTGTGTATATATCTGTATTTTGACGACCTTTCTCCAATGAAGTGCTCAAACTAGTATTTAAAGACTTACTTGAATTTTCAAATGTTTTTAAATAGTTTAATGCAAATTCACCTTCTTTCACTCTTTCGTATTCATAAGAGTGGCGATCATTGCTACTAGTAAAGCCAGTATTTTTATTGTAAAGTTTACTAACTAAATCTTCATTATTATCTTGGCCCTCCATATTGCCAATGGCTTCAAAAGAAAAAGCATTGTACTGGTTTGGGGTGTAGTCAATATTTAATTTTAAATTTTGTAGTGTTTCTAGTCTCTTATCATTTCTATTTTGTCCTACAAAATAATTATCTAACAAGTTAAAATTGGTTCGATCACTTTGAATTTTTCTAGATCTTCCTGCAAATCTATTATCGTAGCCAAGTCCTATATTCCATTTACCAACTTTGTTATTTAAAATAATAGAACTATTCATTCTACCCTTGGCACCCACACCAGCCCCCAATGCTAAAGCACCATTGGTTCCAGCTTGCTTGTTTTTCTTCAATTTGATATTAATAATTCCACTTTCAGCATTCGCATCATATTTTGAAGAAGCGTTATTAATAATCTCAATACTTTCAATACTACTAGCGGCAATTTGATCAGTATTAGCAATTCCTGAATTTCTTCCATTAATTAAAATCAAAGGAGTCTTTCCTCTCAAAGTAATTGCACCCTCATTATCTACCGTAACTGTAGGAGTTGATTTTAAAATATCAGTAGCAGTACCACCTATCTGAGTTATATTATTTGCTGTATTTACTACAAAACCCTCAGATGTTTTTTCAATCATCTTTTTCTGTGCCACTACAATAACATTACTAAGCTCAGATTTATTTTCTTCAATATTCAAATCTTTTAATTGGTATTCCTTACTATCAGAACTAAGGGTAACATTTTTTGAAATAGACAGATATCCTACAAGCTTAACGCTTAGTTTGTATTTTCCAAAAGCAAGGTTATTGAAACTAAATTGACCCAAGCTATCAGATGCTTCATATAAAAGCACTTTTGTTGAATCTTGTGCATTGGATAGGGTAACAGTAGCAAATTCTAATGGCTTGCCATTATTGACAATATTTCCGTATATTTTTCCTTGAGCTAAAGCTATATCTTGAATACCTGCCAAAAGGCATATAATGATTATATATTTTTTCACTGTTCAAAATTATCCAATAAAAAAGGAATGGGCTTGTTAAATTATACGAATGGAGTCTGTGTTTTGACAAAACTCATTAATTAAGGTTTAAATAGAAATCATTAATTTTATTCAAATTCCTATAATATGAATGAATTGGTTCAAATAGTTAATTACAAACCTGAATATAGAGCAGCTTTCGCCGATTTAAATAAAGAGTGGATTTCCAAGTATTTTAAAATGGAAGAGGCCGATCATAAAGCATTAGACAATGCAGATTCTTATATCATAAACAATGGCGGTTATATTTTAGTCGCTTTGTATGAAAATGAACCTATAGGGGTATGTGCATTAATCAAAATGGACGATCCTGATTATGATTTTGAATTAGCCAAAATGGCTGTCTCACCAAAAGCACAAGGAAAGAAAATTGGTTGGATGATTGGTGAAGCAATAAAAGATAAGGCAAGAAAGCTAGGAGCTAAAAAACTTTATCTTGAAAGCAATACTATACTCACTCCTGCAATTAATCTATACAGGAAGCTTGGCTTTATTGAAGTTTTTGGACGCACAACTCCATATGAGCGTTGTAATATACAGATGGAGCTTGTTTTGTAGAAGAATTAGTTTTTCTTAAAAAGTAAAGATAATATTCTTGGTATTTGAGACCTATCATTGTCATCAAACCATTCTTCAAGCACTAATAAGGAAAAATTATATTTTTTTGAAGCATGAATAAAATCTGAAACATTATGTGTAAAGCAAGTAACTTCTTGTTCACCTTCAGGTGTATTGTATCTTGCTTTTGATCCTGCATATTGTTTGAATGGATGAAATTCTCCAATATACATATACCCTCCAGTCTTAAGAACTTTACTTGTTTTATTAAAGATCTCGTCTATACTTTCAACATGTTCAAGAATTAAACTAAAAGAAATTAAGTCAATTTCATCAGTAGAAAAATTCCATGGCTTATTGATATCAGCTATTACAAATTCAACATTGCTAGTGTTAACTTTCTTAGAGGCTTTAGCCATCATTTCTTCTGAAAAATCTGCTGCAATTACTTTTTGTGCTCTTTGTTCAAACCAAACGGTATTCTTACCTGTACCACAACCAAATTCCAGCACTTTGTGAAAATCAATAGAAGATAGAACAGACCTTAAAGCCACTGCTTCCAGATCTCTGGTCTTATTCTCATTGGTATCATATTGCTCAGACCACTCTTTGTATGCTTCTTTAATATTCATATCACAAAATTTGATGTTTTTTGTGGAATAACCTAATTTCACGGCTACAAACAAACATTAGTTTAATGGGTAAGATTCTAGTCATTGGTGCAGGGGGGCAATTGGGTACAGAATTGACAAAAGTACTAGCTGACAGATACGGAAACGAAGCGATCATTGCTACAGATTTTCAAGAGGCTGTTAGACCTAAATTCAATTATTGTAGTTTTTATATTTTGAATGTTCTGAATAAGACAGAGTTGGAGGCTATCATAAAAACAGAAGGAGTTAGTCAGATTTATCATTTAGCGGCTATTTTGTCTGCAGCTGGTGAAAAAAATCCATTACAAGCTTGGGATTTAAATATGGGTGGCTTACTCAATGTATTAGAGGTTTCTAGAGAATATAAAATAGAGAAAGTATTTTGGCCAAGTTCCATTGCTGTTTTTGGTCCACATTCAGAAAAAGATCAAACACCTCAAAATGCTTTTAAAGATCCAAATACTATTTACGGTATTTCAAAATTAGCAGGAGAACATTGGTGCGAGTATTATTTTAATAAATATGGAGTGGATGTAAGAAGTATTAGATACCCTGGATTAATTGGATACAAGTCAATGCCAGGTGGAGGTACAACAGATTATGCGGTGGATATTTATCACAAAGCATTGAAGGGTGAAAAATTTTCTTGCTTTTTAAATGAACATACTTACTTGCCAATGATGTATATGGATGATGCAATTAATGCAACACTTCAATTAATGGATGCACCAAAAGAAAAAATTACTATCAGAACTAGTTACAATATTTCAGGATTAAGTTTTTCTCCTGCGGAAATTTATCAAAGCATAGTAAAACACTACCCTAATTTTGAAATTAAGTATCAATCAGATTTTAGACAAGCTATTGCAGACAGCTGGCCTAATAGTATTGACGATAGCGCTGCAAAAGCAGACTGGGCTTGGCATCCAAAATTTGATCTAGAAGCCATGACCTCGGCTATTATTACTAATTTGCCAAAGTATTTTAATTAATAATTGAATAGATATGTACAATCAGTTTAAACCAGTTTTAACAAAAGAGTTGGCTTCAATTAAAGAAGCAGGATTATATAAAAAAGAAAGAATCATTACTTCTCCACAAGCTGCAGAGATTACTATTGAAGGAGGTAAAACTGTTTTAAATTTTTGTGCAAACAACTATCTAGGTTTATCATCTCATCCCAAAGTAATAGAAGCTGCAAAAGCTGCTATAGATTCACACGGTTTTGGCTTGTCTTCTGTTAGATTTATTTGTGGCACACAGGATATTCATAAAATTTTGGAAGAAAAAATCTCTGCTTTCTTAGGGACAGAAGATACCATTTTATATGCTGCGGCATTTGATGCGAATGGTGGTGTGTTTGAACCATTGTTTGGAGAAAAAGATGCTATCATTTCTGATTCATTAAATCACGCATCCATTATTGATGGAGTAAGATTAACAAAATCTATGCGTTATAGATATGAGCATAATTCAATGGAAGATTTAGAATCTAAATTACAAGAAGCTATTGCAGCAGGTGCTCAACAAAAAATTATTGTAACAGATGGCGCTTTCTCTATGGATGGAACCATTGCACAATTAGATAAAATTGTTGAACTAGCTGAAAAATATGAAGCATTGGTGATGAGCGATGAATGTCATTCAACAGGTTTTTTGGGAAAGACAGGAAGAGGTGTCCATGAATTAAAAGGAGTGATGGGCAAGATTGATATTATTACTGGCACATTGGGCAAAGCATTAGGTGGCGCATCTGGTGGATTTACTTCAGGCAGAAAAGAAATTATTGATTTATTAAGACAAAGATCAAGACCATATTTATTCTCTAATACATTAGCACCATCAATTACAGGCGCTTCTATCGCGGTATTTGATTTATTGTCTCAAACAACTGAGTTAAGAGATCAATTAGAAACTAACACGCAATATTTTAGAGAGAAAATAACTGCTGCTGGATTTGATATTAAACCAGGAACACATCCAATTGTTCCCATCATGTTATATGATGCGGTTGTATCACAAACAATGGCAGAAAAGTTATTAGAAAAGGGGATTTATGTAATTGGATTTTACTACCCAGTGGTAGCAAAAGGGCAAGCAAGAATTCGTGTTCAAATTTCTGCTGCTCATACTAAAGAACATCTAGATAAAGCTATACAAGCATTTACTGAAGTGGGCAAGGAATTAGGAGTAATTAAAGGATAATATTCCTTAAAATATTTATTTTTGAGGATGAAAAGTAAATATTTTTTTGCCCTAGTTTTTGTTTCTACCAGCTTGTTTGCACAAAAAAATGAGTTTCGTTTTAGCGATTTTGAACTAAGTACCTCATTGAATAGTAATAAACAATTTACTTATTCTTTAAATTATCTAGGGAAGCATATAATCAAAGAATCTGCTATTGGCCTTGATTTAGCAAAGCCTTTACAAAAATTAGTAGCTTTTAATTTACTAGGCTTAGATACTTCAGAAGTTAATACTACTTGGAAGCCTATCTGGGGAGAGCAAGACGAAATCCGAAATAATTACAAAGAAATTACTTGTCATTTACAATCCATTAATTCTCCTTCCATTTTAATGGACGTACAATTCAGAATTTTTAAAGATGGGATAGGATTTAGGTATATATTCCCAAAACAAAACAATCTTCAATATTTTATTGTCAAAGACGAATTAACAGAATTTCACTTAAGTGGCGATCATAAAGCATTCTGGATTCCAGGCGATTTTGATACAAATGAGTACATGTATAATACTACTAAACTTTCAGAAGTAAACGCAATGGACGCTGCTAGTAAAGAAAAAGATATTGCAGTAACTTCTTTGATATCTAATCAAAGTGTTCAAACTCCTTTGATGTTAAAATCAGAAGATGGGATTTATATTAATATTCATGAAGCAGCATTATTGAATTATCCTGCTATGAATTTAAATCTTGATAAAACCAATTATACTTTAACATCAACGCTTGTTCCAGACCCGGTTGGCAATAAAGCCTATTTACAAGCACCATTCAACACACCTTGGAGAACCATTATTATTTCTAACAAAGCGAAAAATATTTTAGCATCTAAAACAATTTTAAATTTAAATGAACCAACCAAACTTGAAAAAACAGATTGGATAAAACCTCAAAAATATATGGGTGTTTGGTGGGAGATGCATATTGGGAAAGCTACATGGCAAAAAGAAGGCGGCAAACATGGGGCTACAACAGAGAACACTAAAAAATATCTTGACTTTGCAGCTGCACATCATTTTGACGGGGTTTTAGTTGAAGGTTGGAATAAAGGATGGGAAGAATGGTTTGGTAATTGGAGAGAAGATGTATTTGATTTTGTGACTCCTTATGATGATTATAATATTGACTACTTATCTAAATATGCAAAAGAAAAAGGCATTAAATTAATTATGCATCATGAAACATCAGGTGCAGTGACAAGTTATGAAAGAAGATTTGATACAGCTTTTAGATTTATGCAACTTTATGGTATTAATACAGTTAAAACTGGTTATGTTGGAAAGATCATTCCAAGAGGAGAACACCATGATGGGCAGTGGATGGTTAATCATTATTTAAGGGTAGCAGAAAAAACTGGTGAATATAAAATTATGTTGGATGCTCATGAGCCTGTTCATTCTACTGGATTACATAGAACATATCCCAATTGGATGTCTAATGAAGCAGCAAGAGGAACTGAATTTAATAATGCGCCAACTTTAGGCATTGTGCCTGAACATCAAACTATTTTACCATTTACAAGGTTAATGGGCGGCCCAATGGACTATACACCTGGTTTATTTCATTTCAAATTAAATCAATTTGATTCAAGTAGAAAGCAGGTTGTAAAATCAACACTTGCTAAACAGTTAGCCTTATATGTTACTATGTATAGTCCACTGCAAATGGCAGCTGATTTACCTGAGAACTATTTAAAACATATGGATGCATTTCAATTTATTGAAGATGTTCCAGTAAACTGGTCTGAAACAAATATTATAGATGCAGAACCAGGCGATTTTATCACTATTGCAAGAAGAGGCAAAAACACTAAGAATTGGTTTGTTGGTTCTATTACAGATGAAAATGAAAGGATATCTACTATCAAATTAGATTTTCTAGAAAAAGGTAAAAAATATTTAGCAACTATTTATAAAGATGGAGCGGATGCCAATTATGATCAATATCCTGAGTCATATAATATTGAAAAAAAGTTTGTTGATGCAAATACATCTTTAAATATAAAAATGGCAAGAGGAGGAGGATTTGCAATATCTCTTATCCAACAATAAATGTATTATATCTAGAATACAATTTATCTTTGTTTCATGAAAAACAAAGTAGTTATTACTGGATCTACTGGCATGGTAGGAAGTGTTGTTCTTGAGTTATGCTTAGATAGTAGTGAAGTATCTGAGATTATCTCACTTGTCAGAAAGCCAACCAATATTCAGCACTCGAAATACAAAGAAGTGGTAGTTGCTGATTTTTTACAATATCAAGATCAAGCCGCTTTATTCAATGATGTCAATATTGTTTATTATTGTCTTGGTGCCTATACTGGTTCTGTTCCTGCAGATGAATTTAGAATAATCAATTATGATTATCCATTAAACCTAGCTAAAGCCATTCATGAAAAATCGCCGAATGCTAGATTTTGTTTACTTAGTGGTCAAGGGGCTGACAGAACAGAGAAAAGTACAATGCAATTTGCAAGAGATAAGGGTGCAATAGAAAATGCACTTTCAGCTTTACATTTTGGATCCTTTTATTCATTTAGGCCGGGTTATATTTACCCCACTAAAAAAAGAAAAGAACCCAATACTTTTTATGTAATTTCAAGAATGGTCTATCCACTTTTAAAGTTATTGGGAAAGTCATTAAGTATTACAGATCAACAGTTAGCAAAAGCTATTTTTAATGTTGGTTTGAATGGCTATTCAAAAGAAATATTAGAAAACAAAGACATGAGATTGCTTCAATTATAATAATAAATTTATGATTACCATTAAGAATACAGTGAATGCCCCAATTGAAAAGGTTTGGGAATATTGGACAAAAGAAGAGCATGTTAAAAATTGGAATTTTGCAGCAGCTGATTGGCATTGCCCTAATGCAACAAATAACCTTCAAGTAGGTAGTGAATTTCATTATACAATGGCAGCCAAAGACAATTCCTTTAGTTTTGATTATTGGGGAACTTATAAAAACATAGAGATAAATAAACAACTTGATTTTGTATTAGGAGATGGAAGAAAGGTGGTGGTTAGTTTTGAATCAACTGAAGATGGAACTATAGTTACTGAACATTTTGAACCGGAGCAACAAAATCCATCAGAATTACAACAAACAGGTTGGCAAATGATTTTGGATAATTTTAAGGCTTATGTCGAATGCTAAATTTCAATAATTCACTATGAATAAACCTGAAACTAATCTGAATATTCTTTTACAGAATATGAATCCAATATTAAATGAAGGCGATTATGTTTTTTGTACTCTCTCCAATAATGAAAAAATAGACTTGAACAAAGTTCTTGGATCTTTCAAAGAAAAAGAAGGCACAACTCTAATTATTACAAAAGAGTATGCAGATTTAATGGGGTTCTCTTATACTTCTATAATGTCTTGGATTAGTTTAGAGGTTCATTCATCATTAGAAGCGGTTGGTCTAACAGCAGCTTTTTCAAAAGTATTAGCTGATGCTAATATTTCTTGTAATGTAGTTGCAGGCTATTACCATGACCATATATTTGTTTTAAAGCAAGATGCACTAAGAGCTATTGGATTATTAAAAGACTATAAATAATTTATAGTAATTATTTATTTAAAATCTTTTCAATTTCTTGAAACATTAAATGGATTCCTGGTAGGTACATTGCGCCATGACTGAATCCTTGTAATTCATATAGAGATATATTTCTATTTCCTGCTAATTTCATCATTCTAACGAAATAAGCATTTTCCTCATATCGTCCTAATAATTCTAATTCTCTATCACCTGTTATATCAATGATAGGTGGTGTATTAGATTTTATAAAATTTAACGGCGCATACTCATTAATAACAGGTTGAATGTCTTTGATATTGTTTTCAGCCCTTATAGTAAAATGAGTTATTACCTGTGGGCTTAATGGAATACATGCCTTAATACTACTATTGGGAATATGGTATTTTAATAACCACGCTTCATCCATTGTTAACATCATTGATAAATAACCTCCTGCAGAATGTCCAGATAAAAATATTTTACTAGTATCACCTCCATATTGTTGAATATTATTATATACCCAAGCAAAAGATGCAGCAGCATCTTCAATATATTTTGGTGCTTTTACTTTAGGGCTTAATCTATATTCAACTGATACAATAATAAATTTATTGCTTTTTAGTTCTTCGGAAATTTTTTTGGTTCCACCTGTTAATCCACCACCATGAAACCAAATTATAACTGGTAAATCTTTTTTATTTCCTTCTGGAATATAAATATCTAATTTACACTGATCTTTTTGGTATGAATCTGTATTTTCTTTTTCATTGTAATAAGATACATTAAACACATCATTCTTTTGTGCATAAATTGCAGTACAAAATAAAATATTTATAATTAAAATAATTTTTTTCATTTTTATTCTTTTTCTGAATTGTAATCAAAATGTATTTTTTTAAAATAAATCCTTAATAAATGTAATAATTCATGGCATTGTTTTTGGGCTGGCTCAATTCTTAATTCATTTGAACGTTTTATTACATTGTTCATTCCTCCTGTTATATTAATAAAAGACGATTCATTAAAATTATTTTCCTCTAGTAATTTTATCTTCTTAGGTAATGCATGTAAGGGTTTTGTAATTATAGAATCTCCTTCAACATATGCATTATCATAATTAAGAATATAAAGTATATTTTGATCAAAATATTTAAATCTGATAGGATCTATGAATTGGTTCAAAAAGTTTTCTTCTCTAATTTCTCTAGATTCTAATACTTTAGTGTAATGACTATAATTTTGTATTGCATTAATTAATTCATCATCATCAATAAAATTAAGTCTACCTGTATTTTTGACTTCATCAAGTGCCATATTATTTATACTTGGTATTGAACGGTTGGAGATTTGTCCAAGTAGTACATAGTTTTCAATTAAATGGTTTTTTAATTGGCCACTTTCATAGTATTTTGTAATTATTTCAAATAAGCTATCTATTTTTTTTCTTTTAGGTAATGCTGTCGAAAATAAAACCGAATCTTTTTGTATATCACGATATAATGTTTTCAAGCTTTTTTCAGTTTTATGAATTTCTACTTGATGCTCTCTTATATTTTCTGCGAAAAATCCTAAAGTAACGGCTGTAAATAATAGAACAAATTCAATAATATACTCAGACCATTTCTTTTTATGGTTTGCGTGATGAGGGTGATGTACTTCCATGACTTAATTTTGTAATTGTATATAAGTTAAACTTTCTAAAGAATATGAAAAATTGAATTTCTTGTTAATTCTAGGGGATAAAAGAATACCTATTATGTTAAAACCAACCTAAATTAATTTCTTTTTAAATAATTTTATATCTAACTTCAAGTAAAATTAATACTATGAAAAAATTAATCTTTGCTAGCTTATTTAGCTTTAGCTGCATTTTTGCTTTTGCGGCAGATCATTGTACTGCTGATTGTCACAAAAATGAACATAAATGCACTGCCGCATGTCATAAAAATGGAGCAGGTCATGTTTCCAATCATGGCGAAAAAGGACATATGTGCGCCAAGGAATCATGTAAGCACGATTGCTCGAAAGAATGCACGAAAAAGTAATCTTTACTTCTAAAAATTTCAAAGGGAACCCTAAAAGTTCCCTTTTTTGGCTTTAATATGTTCCCAAATATTATATTGGAACAAATTCCGGCTATTTGAAGCTAGAATTTTGACTTTTTGGATATATTTTGTTCGCTCAATCTAAACCAAATTCAAAAAAAAATGAAAAAGCTATTATCGGTTCTTTTTGTGTCAACAATGCTATTTGCATGTAATAATGAAGCTGCAAAAAAAGAACAGGTTGAAAATGAGAATGTAAAATTCTATGATCATGTATGGGATGTAGTAATTAACCAAGGGAATGTTAATTACCTAGATACAGCCTATGCCGCAGATGTGGTTTTACATACTGTACCTGAAATTAAAGGCAAGGATAGTGCAAAGGCATACTATGCTAATTATGTTACTGGTTTTAGCAATAGACAATTTATTGTAAAAGAGATCTTTGCAAAAGGAGACAAAGTGGTAAAATACTGGCAGTTTAAAGGAACTCATACTGGTCCATTCTTTGGTATTCCTGCAACAGGAAAGACAATTGATGTGATTGGATGTACAATTGCAAAAGTGGTAGATGGTAAAATTACAGAAGAACAAGACTTCTTTGATAACTACGCTTTCTTACAACAAATTGGACTTATTAAATAATTCGTTTTTTTAAGTTAAAGGGCCGCTCTCTTTTGAGATGCGGCCCTTTTTTTATTTCTTCATATTTATTAAATTGTTGCATGATTAAGATCTCCATAACCTTCTTATTTGCAGCCTTATTTAGCTTATCTGTTAACGCCGTAGCAGGTAAACAAAGTATTTACCAAATGCATGACGCAAATAAAATGATCGTTCCAATTGGTGGAAATACCTGGACTATTAACGGTGCTAAAGTATCTAATAATGGTTTATCTGATTGGACTTCTTCTACAACAAGCGTACAAACCTATATTTATCTTTCGCAAAGCGGCTCACTTCATCTCTCTCTTAATATGAATCCGGGAGGGAAGAATATCTTGAAAATTACCATTCAAGGTCTTTCAAAGGAATTGACTGTTGAGGGCGAAAAGGAAAGTGAATATTATGTTGGAAAATGGGAAAATGTACAACAGGGTTATGTGAAGATTGAAATGCAAGGTGTATCAAGATCTGCCAATAGTTTCGGAACTATCAGTTCACTAGGCATTAGTGGCACTGCTGTAAACAATGAAACGGCGTTTGTGAAAGATAACAATGACAATTATTTCTATTGGGGAAGAAGGGGTCCATCAGTTCATTTGAAATACGATTTACCATCTTCTGAAATTACTGACTTTTATAATGAAATAAAAGTGCCTGAAGGGAATGATGTTATTGGCTCTTACTTTATGGCCAACGGTTTTGCAGAAGGCTATTTTGGTATTCAGGTTAATTCATCAATAGAAAGAAGAATTCTTTTTTCTGTTTGGAGTCCTTATGCTACCGATAATCCTGCAAGCATACCATCTGAATTTAAGATCGCTATGCTCAAAAAAGGGAATAATGTTCATGCAGGAGAATTTGGTAATGAGGGATCAGGTGGACAGAGCTATCTGGTGTATCCATGGAAAGCAGGGATGACCTATAAGTTTCTTTTGCGCGGGCAACCACAGTCGGATAATTCAACCATCTTTACTGCTTATTTCTTTGCACCTGAAGAAAACAAATGGCTTCTTATTGCTAGTTTCAAAAGGCCATCTACTAATACTTACCTAAAAAAACTACATTCCTTTTTGGAAAACTTTGTTACTGAAACTGGAAACCAAGCCAGAATGGCCCTTTATGGCAACCAATGGGTAAGAGATACCAATGGAGTTTGGATAGCACTCAATTCAGCAAAATTCACTGCAGATCAAACTGCCAGAAAGCGATTCAGACTTGATTATTTCGGTGGAATCAATGGAGGCAGCTTTTTTCTAAAAAATTGCGGGTTCTTTTCCCCATCCACAACTATTGACAGTCAATTCAATATTGAGATGCCAACTAAAGCTCCAGTTATTTATTTCGAAGATCTACCTTAATATAAAAACAAATTACTTTATTTCAGATCTTAAAAGTCTTATAAGGGCGTCGTTACTTTTTTTAGCTCGCTTCAAATTTGTTCTATATACAAATAGGTAGTTGTAATATTTTTGAACTTCATAAATAAATTCATCAGATCTCAATAAATTTTTTGTTTTATCTAAGTCGAACATAAAATTTTGAAATCCATCTGGGTCATTTAAAACGTACTCGTTTGAAAAATTTTGTTTTTCTCTTATAAGTTTTCCTATACCAATTGGGTAGTAGTTATTAAAAACAGTACCAACTTGATCAAAAAATTCATTAGTAGCTTCAATTGCTTTAAAATCTACTTCATAATATGTAGCCAAAGTGTCTTTTAAATCACCTTCTTCTAAATTACCTAGTAAGCCACTTGACTGAAGATTTTTAAATGAACTATTGTTCACATATAATGTTGTAGAATAAGCAATAAGCTTTGGAATTGTTTTGAAAGAGTCAATTAGCTGAGCTTGACTTATTTTATTGGTCTTAGCAAGGTATAAAAGATTATTTATCTTATTGAATCTTAAAATGCAGCTATCTTCAACTGCAAGCACATGTTCAATTTCTATTGAGTCCGCAAGTAAATCTTTTAAAATAGCTATTTTATTTTGTTCAATCTTATGATTAATTACTTGATGTTCTCTAAGATTTTCGGCTAGAAATCCTAGCGTTACCGCTGCAAATAACATGATGAATTCTGTAATATATTCTTTCCAGTTTTTTGGTTTGTGACTGTGGTGATGTACTTCCATTATTTATATATTGGTTCAATTAATTTTAATAGTTGTGCGCCTTGATCTCTTAGCTCTATCTGAAATCTTAAACCCACTGTAGTTCTTTCTTGTCTTAAATGCCATGCTTTGGCTAAAGTTTCAATTTGCTCATTAGTTAGTTTTGTAGTTTCTAAAGATTTTGTAATTCCATCTTTAAATTTGGAATAATTTTCATAACGAAATTTATGGAAAGTGGAATCTAATTTATTTAACAATTTTAATTCTTCCTCACTATGATATTTAAAAAAAGATATTGGTAAAATTTTGGTAATTGTAGGTCTAAATTCTGCATTATATTGCTCAAGTTCAACCATTGATCTTGTTTCTGCTTGACTTGCATTTTCTTCATACCTTAATATAGCATTTAACACCTCCTTATTTTGAATATATCTTAATGATCCTGAATTTTTCATTTCTTCAAATATTGTTTTTTTATTGGAGAAACGATATAACCATAAGTCAATACTTTCAGATAATTTTTTTAAGTCAACCTTTTGTTTTTCAAAACCATATATTAAAGATAATGAGTCATAATAGTTTACAGTTCTTTGATTGTTAATAATTATTGAATCTAATTGTTTTTGATTTTCTTTTACATCCAATATGAAAGATTTAATAAATTCTTCTGATCTTTCACTTTCAGTATGTTTTTCTCTAACATTTTCAGCAATAAAACCCATACTGACTGCCAGAAACAACATCAGAAATTCGGTTAAATATTCTTTCCATTTTTTGGGATGATGCGAATGATGATGTACTTCCATTATTTATTATTTTCTATTAAATTTATTGCTTTGTTTGCATAATATGACATTGAATCCATATCAACTGTAAGTCCATCAAAAACACCCTTGGTTGTTGCTAAGAAAATAATTGCTTTTTTGCTAGCTTCTGGTTTTATTGTTGTTATCCCCATTTTGCTTTCTAAAGGTGGTGATGGGTATCTCCAAATTTTATAAACAATTTCTTCATCTGCAATTTGAGGAAGAATTTCATTGATAAATAATTTTGCCTGTTCTTCTAATATTTTATCTCCTTGGATATAGTCATTCATCCAAAAATTATATTTCTTTATGAAATAAGCTAGATCTCTATTTTCTTCTTTAAAGAAATACCCCTTTGATTCAGCATCTTTAATACTTTTATCATTAGGGTAAAAAAAATAATTTGGAGCATAATTCATTATATCCCTATAATAATCTTTTTGGTCTACTTTGTTTGGATTTGTATTTAATATAATTTTAATACTATCTGAAAACTTATTTTTTTCTGATGCCAAACCTTTTAGTGTTTGTAATTGCTCTAAATCACTTCTTAAATCTTTAGCAACCACATGTAGTAATTCTTTAGCTTTATTTTCCTCTGCTAAATGTTCTCTTATATTTTCAGCAAAAAAGCCTAATGTTACAGCAAGGAATAGCATAAAAAATTCCAAGAAATATTCAGACCATTTCTTTTTGTGTGCGGGATGGTGTGGGTGATGTACTTCCATTTTTGTATTTATTGTCTAATTAAGAAACGTTTATTTAGCCAATAAAGTCAAATAAACAGTAAGTAATTGTTCCAATTTAGATAAAAGGAACATATTTGGTTTAAAAATAAAAAAGGGTCTACGCTTTTGACAGCATAAACCCTTGAAAATCTTGCCTTTCGGCTGTGGGCCCACCAGGGCATGATCCTGGGACCCCCTGATTATGAGCGTTTAAAAGCCAGTTCTAGCTATTTTCATTTATTGATATTCAATCACTTCTGTACTCAAAATAGATTTAGTTTTCCTATATTTCACCTGCTTTTGAAGTTTTTTATAAGATCTGGCACCATTATTTTGGTTTTATACTATTTGCATAAACATCGTATTTGTAAAAGTCATCTTCAGTAAATTGACTACCACTTCTAATAAAAACAGATTTTCTTGTTAAAGATTTATTCCAATAGTTATGTGGATCTATGTATGAAAAATCTGCTTGTCCGTCACCATTGAAATCATGGAAAATCAACCAAGGCTTCCAAGATGAGCCTGGTGATCCACTATGTCTTGAAGCATTAATTGAATATATGAATTTTGAATCATCTAAAGTGAAACTGCCATCTTTATTTTGCATGTAAAGGTGAAAATAGAAATCATCATAATTAGTAGCTCCAGAACAAATTATATCATTTAAGCCATCACCATCAAAGTCTATTAATCTAAAATCACTATTTAATGAACCTTCTTTGAAGTATGGTAAAAAAGTAATTGAATTATTATCAAACTTTCCACCTCCCTTATTGTATACTATCCTACTGCTTAATGTAAACGGAAGATAAGTTGTTGTAACCATGCTATTTTCATTAGTACCCTCAATTATATCTTTCCAACCATCTTTATTTACATCGGCAATTTTAATATTATACACACCACCTCCACCTTTATTTAAATTATTATTATCCCAAATATTAAAATATGTAACATTACTACTAAAGTATGGATAATCTGGAATACCCCAGGCTATATACATGTCACCTGTTGCTACAACCAAATCAGGATAGCCATCATTATTCAAATCAGCAATATCACCACTATGATTGTATTTTAATACTGGAGTAATGTTTGTCAAATCTTTTAAATCGTAACCACCTTTGCCATCTGAAAGCACTAACCTAATTGGTTGAAGTGGATTTGATGTAGTAACATCATCTCCGTGATCAAAAATGACGACATCAGTATAACCATCTTTATTAATATCATATGCAATAGATCTTCTTTGATTACCACCAAAATGTTGTAAAGTTTTAACATTGAAAAGTGATTTATTATCAAAAGATTTTGTTGATGGATTCCATATTAACCATTGAGCATTGTCCATTGGTTGTGAATTATAAGACCCAGTTCCTGGATTAAATACATCAATCCAACCATCATTATTAAAATCACCCACAATTAATTGAGGCATAAAGCCACTCCATTGTGTTCCATAATTAGGATTTATTGGTTGTCCAAATTTGAACATTAAAACATCCCACATAACACCACAATCTCTCCAATAATTTATTTCATCTTTTGATTTTAAGTATGAATCTACCTTATAACCCATGAACCTACCTAATGGATTATTAACTACCGTAATAGATTTATTTAAAGTATTTGAAGAAGTTACTTTAGAGGTTACATTTATATTAATTGAATAATTTCCAGGTTTCTTAAATCCCGGAATTTGAATTAATAAACTTGATTGACTTAAACTTGAGTCTAACTTAAAAATTTGTTTAGAACTATCAATCCAAGTGGCAGTTACGGAATATAAGACTCCAGAAGTAGGTAATTTTGAAATAACTGATATTACTAAAGGTAATGTATCGGCTACATTATAAGTTCCTGTATCAAGATTTGTAGTGAATTTTATATTCTCTTCTTGAATTGAAATTATAACAGGAGGTGTTGTAGTTTTTTCTGTTTTAGTACAAGAATAAATAAGTATTATAAAAAAAATCAAAATATTTTTTTTCATTATTTAAAAAGTATATTTATTTGAATAATATTATGATGAATTAATTCCTACTTTAACAATATTAACTACTTCATTTTTAAAAGTAATTTTAAGGTTTTATTAAGGATTTTAAACTTGCAGCAAAGGGATCAAATTGATAGTAATCTTGTTCTACAAATTGATTCCCTTGACGAATAAAAACTGATTTATATATAATTTCACCATTATCAGCATCATCAATATATGATAAGTCTTTTTTACCATCTCCATTATAATCAAAATATAATATTCTTGGTTTATACATGCCTTTTCTTGAATTATTGATTGAATAATTTATTAATGAGTTATCTATAGAAAAAGATTTATCTTTTTGTTGAAGATAAAATACGAAATTCCATTTATTATATAAAGTAGTATTTAATGCTACAATATCATTCAGTCCATCGCCATTAATATCGTCAACTATATAATCTTGAATACCAACCATCAAATCGTTGTTATTAAAATTAGGCAATATAATTAATCCATTTTTATTAAACCTTCCTTTGCCCTGATTGATTAAAACTCTATTTTTTGAAAGATCATTTGAGGCAATCAAGATATCTTTTTCACCATCATTATTAACATCAGCAATTGTTGCATTATAAGCATCTCCTGCAGCTTGCGGAAATGATTCACCAAAACTATTATTTCCGGGAAAATTAATACTATCACTACCGAAATGTGCATAATTTATATCACTAAAATAAGGAGCAGTAGAATTTCCCCAAAATATGAAACTATTTGAATTACATGTTATAAATAAATCTACATTCCCATCTGAATTTAAATCACCAACATCACCACCTTCAATTGTAAATTGTGAATATTTTGAGGGAATATTCACTTTATTAATATCGTAACCTCCTTTTCCATCACTTAGGCAAATCATCATAGGTTGATTAACACTTGGTTGAAATCCCTCATCAGCATGACCAAAAATCACCAAGTCAACATAGTTGTCATTATTTAAATTTAATGAAATCACTTTTACTGGATTTTTTAAATCAAAAGTTCCGTCATTAAATAAATTTTTTTCCTCAAATTTTTTAGTTGTAGGATTCCAGATTAAAAAAGCTGATTTTGCTTGTATCCCTTTATAGTCTGCCCCACCATTAAAAACATCTATATATCCGTCATTGTTGAAATCACCAGCTGCTAATGATAGAAGAAAAGTGCCATATTTATTTCTATCGCCATATGGTTTTTGAAATACAATAGTAATTAAGTCTAACATTACACTTGTATTATACCAATATGATAAACCTTTATCTTTTTGTCTTGTTTTAGCTAATGTTTCTTGATCTATTTTATATCCTGTAAACCTAGCTAAAGGGTTGTTAATAAAAGAAATTGACTTATTAATTGTATTTGTAACACTTGATTTAGAAGTGATATTAATTCCAATAGAGTAATTACCTGCTTTTTTGAGACCAGGTATATTCAAGTTTAATATTGAAACTGAAAGACTAGTATCTAATTTAAAAATCTGTTTTGAACTATCTGTCCAATTAATTATAATAGAATAAATAACTCCTGCTGTTGGTAATTTTGAACTTACTGTAATTACTAAAGGTAATGTATCGGCTACATTATAAGTTCCTGTATCAAGATTGGTTGTGAATTTTATTAACTCTTCTTCAACGACTTTAACAGGCAGGGTTCCTTTATCGGTTTTACTACACGCAATAAAAAATAAAATACCCAAAGCAAAGATTACTCTTTTCATATTTTAAGATTTAATCTATCCTTTGGGGTAATCAAATATATGAAAAAATTATAATTTCAACATCTTAAATTGATAAGCTATTTTATTATCGTTTGACATTACTTTTATTATGTAAGTTCCTGTTGACAATTGACCAAGATTTATTTGAATTCCCGGTATTAAATTTTGTTTAATAGCAACAATAGTCCCTGTTGCTAAATCAATTACTTCTATATTTAATCTCTGATAGCCTTTAACTACAAAATCAAAATTTAATTGGCTAATAAAGGGATTTGGCGCAAGTTTGATATATTCTTCAGAATTTAAATTTATAACATCAGTGACTAAAAAATAGTACGGTGAACTCGTAGCACTAGTACATCCATTTTGAGTAGTTTTAACTGTATAAGAACCAGGAAGGATTGGTTTAATTTTTTGTGTAGTATCTGTAATTAAAGCTCCATCTTTGTACCAAGTATTTCCGATACTAATACTTGATATTAGATAGTTTGCAGTATCTCTAACTATTGAAGGATTTGATGGAATAGGAAGTTTAACTAAATTTATTGTATCAGAAGAAATTAAACAACCCAAACTGTCGGTTCTAGTAACAAATAATTTACTACTATCCGTAAATGATTTGCTAGAAATATTGCTTAAATCAGTTTTTGATCCATAAAACCACCTCAATGAATCTCCTTTATTTATATTGGTTATTGTTAATTTCAATGAATCACCTGTACAAAATGAAAATTTATTAGTATTAAATATTGGTTTCTGTAATCTACCTGGTAAACATATTATTCTTTTCTTCAATGTACTTAACAATGATTTTGCAAATAAATCATATTGATAATAATCCTTTTCAATAAATCTACTTCCTTCTTTTATAAACACAGTTTTAAATGGCATTATATTACCAGTATTTAAAACCGAATCATACATTCCACAATCGTCACCCCATGCTGAATTTATATATCCGATATCCATTTTACCATCATTATTATAATCATAACTAAAAAGATGAGTTCCTGAACCTCCTGAACCTCCTAGAATTTTAGTCTTAAATGATGATGAAAATTGTATTATTGTAGTATCATAATAAAATGAATGATCGGATTTTTGAATTACAGAATAAATATTATTATAAGATCTTTTTCCATTTAAGCCACCTCCCGTAACCGTAATAAAATCATTTAATCCATCACTATTAATATCCATCATCATATAATCACCACCATCACCTTGTGGTATATATCTTGGAATATTTATTACATTTTTATCATTAAAGCGCCCTAGTCCTTGATTAATAATAATTTTGTCATCTGTAGGATTTGCGCCATAGACTATTAAGTCATTTTTACCATCATTATTTACATCAGAAATTACACCACCAAATGAATTGGCGCAACTTGAGCATGCTTCACCAAATCCGTTATTACTCATAGTCGGAAAACTATTTAAGTCACTTACAAATAGAGGGTGATTTTTTGAATCAAAAAATGGGAAATTGGATGTACCCCAAAATATATAAGCAAAATTATTTGCTGAAATATACATATCTGGAAGTCCATCTCCATTTAAGTCATCAATATCTCCTGACCCTTTATAAATAGTCGGCTTTCCATTTGGTGTACCTGGAGGAAATACATCATTTTCGTTTGTAATTATTTCAGAATAATCATATCCTCCTTTACCATCACTAATTATTAATTTAATTGGAGCAAAAGCATCATCACCTGGAAATATTACAATATCAACATAATTATCTGAATTTAGATAAACTGGAACAGCCTTCATTGCACTAATTAGAACTTCAATTGATTTATCTTTAATTAGATTAGTGTCTTTAAATACTTTATTTACACTATCCCATAATAAGAAGGAGAATCCAATACCTCGATTTCTATCTTTATAACTAGCAGAGTCAATTCCTCCAGGCGTAAAAACATCAATCCAGCCATCATTATTGAAATCTCCACATATTGAACCACCCCAACCACCTTGAATACAATTACGTTGAGTTGCAATTTGAGAAAAACTTAAAGGGTTTTGAAAAGTTTGAACAACTAAATCTTTCATTAAAGGAAAATTTCTTTTCCAAAATGTAGCACCTAATTTTTTTACATCGTTTGGAGCTTTGTAGCCTTTAAAATTTTTAACTACAGAGTCTAGATTTTGAGTTTGAGCAAAAGTGATTTGAGTTGTAAGTAAAATCCCTAAAGCTAAGATTATTCTTTTCATAGATAATTTTTTCAATCTATCCTTTGGGGGTATTACAAATTTAAATAGTTCCAATTAATTCCATCCCTTTACATCGATTTACTCCTGTTTTTCTTCAAAAAAACAAAACCTGGTCCAAACTTGGCCGAGAATTACCCCAAACAAAAAGGGTCTACGCATTTAACAGCATAAACCCTTGAAAATCTTGCCTTTCGGCTGTGGGCCCACCAGGGCATGATCCTGGGACCCCCTGATTATGAGTCAGGTGCTCTAACCAACTGAGCTATAGGCCCGCATCTTTCGATGTAGGCGGCAAAAATAGGATATTTTAACCTTTTTTAAAGCTATCTACCCGATTTTTCAGCTATTTTTGCGCCATGAAGAAAGTATTTTTATCTATCGCGGCAGTGTGGTTCTTTGGAGTAGTTGCAAATGCCCAAACTAAGAGTTCAACAAATGTAGATTTAACCGGCAGAGCCGCAGATCATTTAATGTTCCAATTTGGTACAGATACATGGTTGAATACTCCCGATAGTGTAAAATTAGGTGGCGGAACAAGCAGACACTTTAATGTGTACTTCATGTACGACAAGCCTTTTAAGACAAATAAGCATTATAGTTTAGCTTATGGTGGTGGAATAGGAACATCTAATATCTTTTTTGATAATCATACTAATGTGGATTTAAAATCTACAGCAGCAACTTTGCCATTTAGAAAAATCGACGCAGCTGCTAATCACTTTAATAAAGTAAAAGTTGCTACAATCTATTTACAAGCTCCAATTGAAATTAGATATTATAGTAATCCCGAAAATCCAGGAAAGTCTTGGAAATACGCAGCTGGTGTAAAAGCGGGATTTTTATATAAGTCGTATACTAAATCTAAAAACTGGGTTAACTCAGCTGGAAATTCTATTTATGGAAAATCTTATGTAGTTAAAGAAGCTAATAAAAGATTCTTTAATGCAACTGATATTAGTTTAACAGGTAGAGCCGGATATGGTATTTTCTCTTTAGATGTAGGTTACCAAGTAACAGGCGTTTTAAGAGATGGATATGGTCCAGTGATGAACAGATTTTCTGTTGGATTTACAATAAGTGGGTTATAATAAAATCATTATAAAAAACTAAAACCCTCTTTACGGAGGGTTTTTTATTCAAACGAGTTTTAACTTGATCGAGAAAAAACAAATATTACAAGAAGAACAAAGAGCTGTGCTAGTTGGTGTGATTCAAAAAGATCAAACCGAGGAACAAGTAAATGAATATCTAGATGAATTAGCTTTTTTAGCAGAAACTGCAGGCGCTAGTACAATTAAAATTTTCAAACAAAGATTACAACATCCGGATAGCAGAACCTTTGTAGGTAAAGGAAAGTTAGAAGAGATAAAGGATTATGTAAGATCTAGAAATATTAATTTGGTAATTTTTGATGATGAATTAACAGGTTCGCAAATTCAGAATATCGAAAAAGAATTAGGCACTAAGACCATTGATAGAAGTGACCTAATCCTAGACATTTTTGCTAGTAGAGCAAGAACTGCACAAGCAAAAGTGCAGGTTGAATTAGCGCAATATCAATACTTATTACCAAGATTAAAAGGTATGTGGTCTCACTTGGAAAGACAGGGAGCGGGTATTGGTTCAAGAGGTCCGGGTGAAACAGAAATAGAAACGGATAGACGTATTGTTAAAGATAAAATCTCTTTATTAAGAAAGCGTTTACAAGAAATAGATAAGCAAGCGTTCACACAAAGAAAAGATAGAGGTGAGTTTATTCGTGTTGCGTTGGTTGGATACACGAATGTGGGCAAGAGTACAATCATGAACTTATTAAGTAAGAGTGAAGTGTTTGCGGAGAATAAATTATTTGCCACTTTAGATACTACTACCAGAAAAGTGGTTTACGAAGCAACCCCTTTTTTATTAAGTGATACTGTTGGATTCATCAGAAAATTGCCTCACCATTTAGTAGAAAGTTTTAAGAGCACATTAGATGAGGTAAGAGAAGCAGATGTTTTATTACATGTTGTAGATATTTCTCATGCACAATATGAAGATCAAATTGCGGTTGTTAATAAAACTTTACAAGAGTTAAAAGCATTTGATAAACCATGTGTTATCATATTCAATAAAATGGATTTATACAGAGAGAAATATTTTGATGAATGGATTTCAGACGAAGTAAAACAAGATCTTTTATTTGAATTAAAAGAAAAATGGAGTTGGGAAACTAATAACAATTGCGTTTTTGTTTCTGCTGTAGAAAAACAAAACATTGAAGAATTAAGAACCATCATTTTACATAAAGTAAGAGATATGTATCAAATTAAATATCCTTACAAAACAGTCTTCTTTTAGAATTTCATTATGGAATGGCATTTAATCTCTGACGCTCCTTTAAGTTTAGAATGGTCCGATCAAAATATGGTAGATCTGGAAGTGGCAGGTAAAAAAATTACATTAGCCAGATGGAAAGAAGGTTTTTATGCCTTTTCCCAAAAATGCCCCCATGCTAGTGGAAGAATGTCAGCTGGATATATCAACCCCCTTGGACAGGTGGTTTGTCCATTACACCGATATGCTTTTGATATGAAAAATGGCCGAAATACAACGGGAGAGGGCTATTTTTTAAAGACCTACCCAGTGGAAGAGCGCCCAGAGGGAATTTTTATCGGTTTTAAGCCGAATTCTTTCTTTTAAACTTTTGTTCTTTAGTAAATTTCATTATTTTTGCGACCCATTAAAGGGAACACTCCTCCTTAGCTCAGTTGGTTAGAGCATCTGACTGTTAATCAGAGGGTCTCAGGTTCAAGTCCTGAAGGGGGAGCCATAATAGACAGGAGGTCATTTTCGACCTCCTTTTTATTTTTAGACACTTCTAACTCTTTGATTATCATAAGTAAAATTGACACTGGTTTAGAAAAGGGGGTGGTTGCAACTCGTCCATTTTCAATTACCATTTTTTCATCAAAAATACAACCAAGGATTTTCTTCTTGGTACGTCCATCAGCTTTACGAAAGAACTGCACTAGGTTTTCCAACATAGGTACTTCCTTGGTAATATAGTTCTTATAGGTGCTACCAACCTTCAAAACAGTATTAAGATTTGACTCTGCAATTACAATGTCCTTTTCAACCAATGCTTTAAGGTCATGGTATTCTTGTGGATCAATATCGTTGTCTAAAAATCGCTCCTGAAGAGTAGATTTGCGCAACTTAAATTTTGCTACTTCCTTCTGTAGCTTTTCTATTTCAACCTTGCGTTGAAAGTCCTCACGATCAAAGATCCTTTCAAGTATTTTACGGTAGAGATTAAGTGATTGTGCAGACAGTTGAATCATCTCAAGAATGTCTTCTACAGACTTATGAGCAGCTGAAATTCTATGTCGACTTTTACATTGATTTACAGGACATACATAATAGTGGTGAATTGATTTGTTTCTGCTTAAAGCTCCGTATGCAGTTAATGGTTTATTATGAACAGGACATGCTAAAAAGCCCTTCAATGGATATAAGTCAGATTTATCGTCATGGAACTTCATCTTTCTTTTACGTCCGTTAAGAACTTCATTAGCTCTGTAATAAATTTCTTCACTGATTAATGGTGGATGAAGTCCTTGACTTAATTGCGATGGTTCTTTCTTCCATTCCTTCACGTATATTTTTCCCATGTAAGCGGGGTTGCGTATCAAGTCAAGAAAAGTTTGTTTGTGCATCTTCATCCCTCGCTGATTAATCCATCTTCTAATTTCGTCTGCTGCGTAACCTCCACTAGCCATTTTCTCAAATGCTTCAATTATTATTGGTGCGTCGTTATTTGGTTTCAATGTTGATTTATCGCCATCACGGTAATTTGAATAACCTCTTGGTGCTGAACCTGTCCAACATCCTTCAATTTGAGCACGCCTCATCCCTTCTGTTGTGCGAATAGAATTCTTATCATTTTCTATCTCGGGTAATGTAAGGTATAAGGATAGCAGAACCTTATTATCGGGATTGCTGAAATCAATATGCTGCTCAACTGTACCAACTCCAACTCCTAATTTCTCCAATTCTTTAATGGTAGTTAAAGCATCATACTGATTTCTTGAGAAGCGATCCCATCTAAGACACAGCACTTGGTCTACTGACTTCTTGTGCTTTTTAATGTAAGCCATTAGCTTTTTCCATTCAGGTCTATCAAAAGTTTTACCTGAATAGTCCTCGGTGTAGGTATCAATGATATTGTATCCACGTAGGTTACAGTAGTCGTTTAATACCTTCTCTTGGTGTTGTAAACTAAACCCACGATCTGCTTGATCATCGGTGCTTACTCTCTTGTATAATATTACGTTCATAGTTTGTAGTATTTTGCGAGAGCTAATTTTTGTAGCACTCGTATTCAATTTGAGCGAGAGACTTCATTAAGTCCTCCACTAACTTTAAGTCATGACCAGTGACTCGTTCATTTTTTAAATGGTCTTGGTTTTTGCTGAAATCACTTTCCATAGATTTTAATTTAAGCGTGGCTGGCTGTTGCTAAAATACTTTACCATCCAACCAGCACACGCTAGCTTAGTTACTTTCATAGATAGTATTATGCTAGTCGGAAAACTCTTTTGAAGTTTCCTCCAACATTTCTAACTGTAATTTTGTAATGAGGAAATTGTTCTTTAGAGACTTTTCGTACGGCATACTCCAATTTTAATTGAATTGGAAAAGATTGACCTGTGCGTAAACGTTCTAAGTATCCTTTTACCTTTAATACGTCTTTGTAGTCAAGACCAGCAATAGTGCTAGGCATGTTGTCATCGATAATAAATTCCTCCATGTGATTGATTGGTCTATTTGTGCCAAACAATCGTTTAAAAATATGTATCATAGCTGTATGATTTTTGCTGTATGGTTTGCCAGTTAATTTTTAAAGCAAACACAATTCAGTGGTTTAAAAAATTAAGCAAGGGGCTGGGTGACCCCTTGCCTGTTCGTATCCGTTCTCCCTAGCCACAGGGAGGGCTGTTTAAAATCAAACCTCGATTCTGCGTTAAAAATTTCCGGCAGAAATTTTCAGAATATTTGATTATTTGGTAGTTAAACCATCCAAAATTGCAACCTCCTCTTCAATGAATTCTTTTGTCATGAATGGTATTCTCTTCATGGCAAATTCATGATACTTTTCGTTGACTTCAAATCCAACGTAGTTTCTTCCGAGCATAAGTGCGGCTTCGCCTGTTGATCCGGATCCGCTGTAGGGATCTAAAATCAAATCTCCTGGTTGACTTGTTGTAAGTATTGCCAATAGACACAACTTACTGTCATAAGGGGCTGCGTGATCAAATTCAGGATCAACCTTCTTGAATACAGCGGTATTAGCACCTGCACTTGACATGACATCCTCGTATTCTTGAAGATCAATGAAGTCACGAAAGTTTTTATAGGGTTTGCGAATAGATTCATTTGAATGAACTGTTCCTTTAGCACCTCTGTTTTTGAAACCTTTATTAACTTTCATGGGTTCATCTCGCCAAATTTTAAGAGGGTAGTATGAGTAATTTTCATGGTCTTTAACCAAGTGGAAAATCTTTTCATAACTCTTCATCAAATGTCTGTCTGAATTCACTGGCTTCATGTTCTTTTTATGAAGGATGATTTCATTCACGCACTTGAATAAACCCTCTTGATGCAAACGAAGTATCAACATATTAGATACCAATGGGCTATAACCCATACCGCCATACTCACCGAAATTCATAAAGTATGACCCTGTATCTTTTAACACACGATGCACCTCTCTAAAATGAGGCATCAAACTTTCAACGAACTCTTCTGGCTTTTCCTCATGACCAATTTCAACTTTTTCTGGTGTTGAATTACCATAGCAACGAGCTTGAAAATATGGTGGTGACGAAACCACCGTTGTCACAATACCACTCTTTACCTTTTTCATGGATTCGCTGGATTCGTTATATAACTTGAATCTGGTATCCACTTCCTTTGGAATGATCTCCTTATCTTTTTCTTCCGCTCTTTCCTTGGCAAACTTGTGATAGTTTTTGATTAAGTTGTCGGCTGATGCTGGTGTGTATTCACCGCTTCGCATCTTTTCTTCAATTTTCATATCCAACAACTCTTTCAATCCATCTGCCTTCGCTTGTTTTGTTGCTTGAATTACATTATCAATCCTTCTTACAGTTGATGCAGAGACTGAATGGTCTAATAATTCGGCAGCTTTATCAAAACGTGTGACCTTCTTTTTATCCTTTGATGTAGCATTTTCATCTACTGCTTTTGGATCTAAGTCATTACGTTTACCTTGTTCAGGTGGAAATAGGCTCAAGTAATATTGGGATTCATTAATAATCTCCTCTTGAGTTTTAACTCTTTGAAGATTGTGCATTACTACACACGCTTCAGAAGTCTTTGAGTCTTCAACAACCACTACTTCTATGGTCGCCCACTTCAACTATTTAGCCGCCTCCCAGCGTAATACTCCAGATTGTATTACATTTTTATTGTTAATCACTATCGGCTCAAGTTGTCCGTACTTGTGCATCGAATTAGCAAGCATGTCTACTTTTCTTCTTGAGTAGATCTTGCTGTTTGCTTTGCTTGGAGACAATAAATTAATGTCCAAGCTGGTTACATTTTTCATGTATCTATATTTAAAAATTAAAAAACAGTGGCGATTTTTGCAGCAACACGCACTTTAGTTGCAAGTCATCTGGCTCATTCTATCGAGCCCTTGTCTCTTGGTATCTCATACCGATGGTTTTATTTATGATTAAAATTTTGGTTCTGATTTGAAGGCGCTACTATGAGGCTCTGATTTGTATTTCTGTCATACTTTATTTTTTGCGATTAATTTAATAGTATTAATAGTAAACAAAAAAGCTTTACTAAAAAGTGAGCAAAAAAATTAATCTAGTTCATTAATGCATTTTTTTAGATTGCTTACTAATTGTTGAAGTGTACCATTTTCGTTCATCCTCCTATCCATTTCTTCGTTTATGATTTTCGCTGATATTTCTTCTGTTTTTGAACCTTTGATTGCATACTTCTTTCCCGTTTTTTTATCAATTAGCATATCAGTCTCTTTATCAATAGATCCGATATTCACTCTTATAAACTGGTTTTTGGGCTCATTAGTGGGGAATGAAGCTCTTGCAACTAACCATTCTCTTTTTACATCGTTAATTTTATTATTTGCTCTATCTTTTTTTACCTCAACAAGACCTTTGGCGGTATTCATGATTATATATCTTTCTAAATCTGCAGCTGCTTTAATCATTTTTTTCAAAGAAGGATTATTAATTAATTTAGTATATTCTTTAAGCGCTAATAGATTCTCATTGATAAGCGATTCAGAATCGAAGTCAGATAATCTTGCATTTTTTAATCTCTCTTGAGATAATGCTGTATGATTCTCAATAAAGTTTAATGCAGAACCATTTACCTCTTTATCGGCAAGTATGTTGCCAAATGGCTTTGTTAAAATTTTCTTGTATGATTGTTTTTTCATACCGCAAAGGTAAGGCAATCTTACTCAATTAGCAAAAAATATTTCTTTACTAATATCAAGTTTTATCAAAAAAATATTTTGTATTTGGTATTAATAATTGAATTTCAATTACTTGGATGGGAATATTTTTTTTACTTCATTTCAAAAGAATTGATGTTGGTTACCTGAAAAGAGCTTTTTGGTGTGTAAAAGGCACGTATTAATCCACCAAGCATTCAGGGTATTTCAATTTGTAAAGCTCAAATAGACCTTCACGAACGATGTCGCTCTTCTGGCGACGAGTCAACGCACAGAGACGATCCAGTCTGTTCTTTTCAATGGTATCGATGCGTAATCTTACAAATTCACTTTTTACAATAGCTTTTTGGTTCTTCATAGGTGGTTTATCAATAAATACTGCAGAATTTAAGAAAGACGTGGAACTTGCCATCTTTTTTGTGGCAACAATGGATTTTGCTGATTTTGGTTGTATTTATTAGAAACTGGAATACTATGGGATACAAAGAAGAAACAGAATTAGCAGACGTAGCTAATGTAAATGACAATAATGAAGAGGCACCAATTGGGATGCCACCACAGATACTAATGAAGGTATCATGGGGTAAGCAGTTGAAATTTCTAACTGATGAAGATAAAGCTGCTGTTTTTACAAACATCTTTAATTACTACCTTGGTGACGATTTGGTTGAAATGAATCCAGTCGCAGAAATGTTCTTTGCAACTGCAGCAGAATTATTTGATTACAACATAAACAAATACGAGGAAACAGTAAAGCTAAATCGGATTAAAGGAAAGAAGGGTGGTCGTCCACCAAAAGAAACCCGAAATAACCCAACGGGTTTATTGGAAAACCCGAATAACCTAAAAGAAAAAGTAAAAGATAAAGCAAAAGAAATAGTAAAAGAAAAAGAAATTGTAATAGATAGTTCTAGTATAAAGCAATATCAAAATAAAATCAGAAAAATAATTGAAATAGATTTTCGTTCTTTGCCAGACCAGCAATCTAAATTCTTTTGTTACGATGTAATTGAACTAGTAGAAAAGCTGGGGTGGTCTAGATTTGATTTAATTGTGTTTGGAACTCCAGCTAAAGATATTACCAGTGTTTTATCTGCATATAATTTAATTGAGCTGGAACAGCAGGTAAAGAACACCAGGAGAAATTACTCTTATTTTCTTGATAAGTTAATTGAATAAACTATCCTCAACGAAGAGGTGAGTGGAACGAACCATGACGAAGTCTTCGACTTCAAACCCCATCACCCCAATTCCGCTCGACCCCTCTTCCCCATGAAAAAAACACAATGAATTTTTGCAACTTTTTGCCGTATAACTTTAATGATAGATACAACTATTCAGTGGAATACCCCAAATATTCTTTGTATTTCATTGGTATCGATGAATGTATCGGAAACGAAAAGATGATCAAAATTTGGGGACATAAAACTGGTCTGTGGGGATTCTTCAATATCTATCCTATTCGTGAATTAAGACCAATAAAAAATATTTTTTCAAATTGAGTGCGAATGTATCACATCGTACTATTTATATTAAACAACAACTATGAAATTAGAACCACTAGCAAACGTTAAGAAAGCAAATCGATTGAAAATGATTATAACAACAGAACAATTTCACAGGCTCGCACAAAATGTCATCAACGAACAGGAATTAGATACCATAAAGAAGACCTATTTAGTTAAACAACCAAACAATGGCAAGAAGAAATAGAAAAAGAATTGAAATCAAGTATCCTGAAATTGCAGTGTTTGCATTATCCAAAGGATCGCAAATGAATGAACTTGTGCATAAGGGACAAAGTTATTATTACATGTTAAACATGATTGAAACACTTATGAGAAAGAGTAATGTTGTAAGTGGCAAGGTTGGAATATCAGGATATAAGGAAGACGTTGCAGCATACTTGGCAGCCTTATTAGAGGTCTATTTTTACAAAGACATGGAAATAGACTTGATGGAAGACATCAACGAATATGACCCTGATATTATGCCAAACAAGTTTTACTAGGGATCATGAAGCAATTGAATTTCATAATAGCAAGATTTGCAATTCTTTGCGCTTTGCCAGTATACTTTCACCGCAGATCAACTTGCTGAATTTGTTTGGCATGAGATAAAATCAACTTGTTTTCAAATGGAATCAAGTCAAATTTTATTTTTGGAATAATGTAAAGTATACTTTACATTTGGGTTCACTAAATAATAATTTATGAAACCTTCATTTCTATTACCAAATCGTTTTAAGAAAGCAGGGATTTTTTTCTTCCCAATTGGAATAATTGTATGGGTGCTAATTCATCGAGGATTATTTAGCACTGATTTAAACCACCAGATGAAAGTATTAATACTTACCCTATCATTCCTTAGTTTCTTATTTGGACTTTATTTTATTACTTTCTCAAAAGAACCAATTGAAGATGAATATATTAATAGTGTAAGGTTGAAGTCCTTTCAAATCAGCTCCATTACTCAAATGGCATTTTTCTTAATATCATTCATCATAATGTTTCTATTCAATCTTGAACCTAATGGAGATGCTGGTCTTTCCATCTTCCTTCTATCATCAATTATCTTATATTGGTTAATGTACATGATTATCTTTAACTACACTTTAATCACTAATAAAAGTAAGTTAGATGATTAATCATGTTAAAAGTTATAGAGTTGAATTAGGTATAACACAACAAGAATTAGGTGATTTATTAAAAGTTTCAAGACAAACTATTTTCTCAATTGAAACTGGAAAATATGTTCCTTCTACTATACTTTCATTGAAAATTTCTAAAATATTCAATCAGCCAGTTGAGAAGATATTTGTTTTAGAAAAGAATGATTAATACTATTTTTTATTTCTAATTCACTTACAATTTCAAAATGTAAAATTTAAAACATGTCCGTTATTGTATTTAAGAGACATGTATCTAGTTGATATTCAACGACAGTCTGGTTTTAGCGCTTTTTTATGACTTAAAATGAGGTAAAAGACTGGTTTTACGACATTACGGCTCTACATTAGCTAGAAACATTTAATATGACAACTACTATTGAAAAAACTAGTGATTATCTAACAACCGATGAATTAAAACGATTGAATAGATATTTCCAAAAGGAGCAGAATTATAAAATGGCGTTATTAATAGAGTTTGGATTTAGGACACTGCTTCGTTATTCTGACATATCTAGGTTCACTTGGGAGAATGTATTAAACAAAGACGAACTCGTCCTAAACGAAAAGAAAACGGGTAAGAAAAGGAGTATTAAAGTTGGTACAGTATTAAAGGCATTATTACTTGAATATTATCAATTAATGAATCAGCCAGATTTACAGAGTACCATTTTCAATTATTCATTACGCCACACAAATAGGTTATTGCAGTTTGGTTCTAGGTTTGTTGGCATCCGACGTAAGGCTGTCTCTACGCACAGTTTAAGAAAATCGGGAGCTCGCTTCTTGTATGAGGAGAACCACAGGTCAGAAGATGTTTTTTTGAAAATATCCATGATATTGAACCATTCAAGCACGCAGGTATCAAGGCGCTATTTAGGAATTACAAAGGAGGAGATTTCAGATGTATATTCTGGATTTGATTTTGTATTGTAAGGTTGAGTAAAGAAAACTAATTTAATACTATTTTATCTTTTGTAATTCTAAACCCACTTTAAGGTTAGAAGGAAAATTATTTTTCAATCTTACTATACCTTTTTTCACCCATTTTTTTGGGACATACCTAACATTTGTAACATAGGTATTATCTTTATTTATTTCTTCTGTAAAATCCAAATAAGTAATATTTTTCTGTTCTTTATCAAAAAACCCAACCTTTTGAATACCTACAAATACACCTTTTGAATTCAAGATAATATTTTGATTACTTATATCAATTTCAATATTACCAAATAGATTGAACCCTTTATTAACTATAACATCATTAATGAGTAATTCTTCAAAAGGTTCACCATTATCATTAATTGAATAAATGTGTAACCTCAATGGGTCATTTTTCTCAATCTTATTTGTAGGTAAAATCACTTTCAATATCTTATACTTTTCATTTTCATTTGGGAATTCAACCAAAGTTGTAATCTCGTGTCCTATATTATCTTTATTACGAATTACACCATATTTCAACCGATAGCTTACTTTCAAATTTTGAAAACCTAATCTAAAGGGTTTCTCAATAGGGGTGTATTTTTTAACTACTACATCAGGTAGTGTTGAACCTGTTTCCTTAAATAATTCAATTACATCATTTGTAATCTTACCAACTACATAGTTGATTGACTTATACCCAACATAAGAAATATGTATAGTATCTGTTGGAGATAAGTTTATTGTAATAAACCCATTTTCATTTGTAATAAAACCTTCTTTTTTACTAATAGATTGAATAGTAGTATAAGGAAGTGGTTCTTTGGTTATCCCATCAACTATTACAACCTTTGTTTGAGAATATCCAACCATCCCCAAAAACATTAAAATAGAAAGTAGTAATATTTTTCTCATAGATTTCCTTTTGATGAATTTCATTAATATGAAGTAGGCTGGTTGATTTTTTCCCCTCTATAACATCCAAATTACAAAAAATCTTGTTAAAACTATAAATTTAGTTGTAAAACTAAAAAATTAGTTATAGGTTTGTTTTCATAAATCAAAAACGATGAGTAAACCATTAACAAAAGCTGAGGAACAAGTAATGCAGGTGCTTTGGAAATTAGAATCTGCCTATCTAAAGGACATTGTAGATGAAATGCCAGCACCCAAACCGCATAGTAATACAATTGCCACTATTATTAAAATCTTAATAGACAAAGGGTATATTAACCATGAGGTACATGGAAGGGTACATTGTTATGCTCCAGTTATTAGTAAAGAAGAATATTCTTCGTCTAGCATCAAAACATTGGTGGAAGGGTATTTTGAAGGGTCTTTTTCAGATGTGGTTTCCTTTATGGTTAAACAGAAGGACTTAAAAGTTGCTGATTTAGAATTACTCTTACAAGAAATTAAAAAGAAAAAATAACTACCATGATTACAATTTTATATTATTTATTGAAAGTAGTTTTATGTAGCGCTGTATTATACTCTTACTACTGGTTTGTATTAAGAAATAAACAGTTTCATCAGTACAATAGGTTTTATTTAATGGGTATATCTGTTCTTTCATGGATAGTGCCTCTCATTAAAATTCAAATAGTAAAAGAACAAGATATTGCTTCTTCCAAAGTTTTACATATTGCAAATTTTATTTCAGAAAATAATAGTTTATTAGAACAAGAAATTATTGAAAATACAGCAAATTATACATGGGATAATCTTTTAATAATAATTGGAATTGTAATATCATTATTTTTTATTGTAAGGTTTGTTAAATCATTATGGGATATTAGGAAATTGATAAGGCTAAATCCATTAAAAGAACTGAAGGGTATAAATTTGGTTATGACAGATGTTAAAGGAACTCCATTTTCTTTTTTCAAATATATTTTTTGGAATACGGCCATTGATTTAAGTAGTGATTTAGGAAAGAAAATTCTTGCACACGAAGTAGTTCATATTGAAGAAAAACATTCTGTCGATAAACTTTTGATTGAATTACAACTATTGATTGGTTGGTTTAATCCGATTGTTTGGCTTATAAGGAATGAATTGTATCTTATACATGAGTTCATTGCCGATCAAAAATCTATTGAAAATCAAGATTCGGTTGTATTAGCTAAATTATTGCTTGCGTCAGCATATCCCAAACAACAACATTTATTAACAAATACATTTTTTTATTCACCAATTAAACGAAGATTAACTATGTTAACAAAAACAACCAACACAAAATACTCCTACCTAAGAAGGGTAATGGTATTGCCCATTTTAATTGCAACTGTTTGTTTAGTATCTATTAAGGTAAATGCAAGTGAGAAAATAGAGAAAACTGCTAAATCAATTCAAAATACTATTGATTTGATAGTGAGTGATACTACAAAGCCAAAAAAGATAACGCCTCCTACACCGCCAACACCTCCAAATCCTTCACAAGCAAAACCAGATCATTATATAAATGGTGCTAAGATTGAATTTAAGGGTGATATTGATACTACTGTTGGCAATAAAAAAACTCCTTTATACATTATAGATGGCGTTCCTTTGAAATCATCGATTGAAGTGTCTAAATTAAACGAAGAGGAATTTGAGTCTATGAGTGTTTTAAGAAATCCATTATCCATTTCGCAATATGGTGATGAAGGTAAAAATGGTGTGATTTTAATAACAACTAAAAAAGGATTAAAAGGAAATCCTCAAAAAAAATCGGATGAAACTAAAGCATTTGAATATAGTGCTAAAGAAGGATTGGAAGGGGATGTTTATTACAAAAAAATTGAAGATGGAGCAGTAAATGGATATGGAAATAATAAAATGAAGATAGGTGTACCAATTAAGGTTACAAATGAACCTGTTAAGGTTACAAACGTACCAGTTAAGGTTACAAACGTACCTAAAATTCAAAACCCACTTTAAGGTTAGGAAGAGACCTATCTTTCCCGATTATTCCCGAAAGTTGCAATACAAGAAACCTCTGCCTTAAAGCAAGGGTTTTTTGTGGTTTAATACAATTTCGTGTTTTATAAATATTAATTTATAAATTAGTAGTATGAAAAAGATACTCATATATCATTTATGGAAATACCTGTTAGTATTTGGAGGTATGTTATTTGTAATTAATGTATTCCGTTATATTAACAATCCTTCAATCAAAACCTTAATTGGTATGAGTGGGTTCTTACTTATTTTCATTTCTTTAAGAAAAATCAAATCTGAACAGAATGAGAATTTAAAAAAATAAAAAAACACAAAACAGAAACATAAATGATGAAATATATTAAAATATCGATATTGGTATTATTTATAGGAGTAGTATTTTATGACACCTACTATAAATTAAACAACCCATATGTAAAAAATGGGAAATCAATTGTATTAATATTGACTACAATCTATTTTACTCGTAAATTGTTAAGTAAAAGGACTGAACTAACCGAAGATACAAAATCAAATTAAACAAAACCTATCAGTATGAAAGAGTTTGTAAATGATATTCAAAACCTCGTTGTAAAACATTGGGGTAAATTGATAGTAGTATTTTTAATTATTGGAACTATTATCAACTACAATGATGTAGTGAAAGGGTTTAATGATGGATATAATAGTGTAAGAAATAAATAACTCACATTGAAACTATATAAGGAAATCATTTGGACTATCGTTGGAATGATTTTAGTTATATTATTTTTTATTAGAAAAAGGAAATCCACAAAATAAATGGAACAAGTTTGTTCTATTAGGTTTATTTTCTTCTTTTCTTGTTAGGTTAGTTTTACAAATTAAAAAGAACATGTGAAGAAATTTATTACTTCTCTTTTTTTTACTTTAATTCTTCAAATAGGTTATAGTCAAATTGTAATATTTGACACAATAAACAAATCACCTATCCCAAATGTTTCTGTTGTTTTAGGTTCAAATACATTTACAACTATAACAGATTTAGACGGGAGAGTTCTTATTACAAAAGAATTATTAAATAATGATAATACAATTTCATTTTCACATATTTCATTTCAACCTAAATCAGTTAAAACTATTTTTCTAAAACAAAATGATACAATATTCCTAACACCAATTACAAGGAGTTTGAATGATGTAATTGTATCATCAAATACAACCAAAGATTACTTGGTATTGAAAGGTTTTTACAGAAGTTATTTATTTAATGATAATATTGTTTATGGATACTCTGATGGAATTGTAGAATATTATATCAATTTGAAAAAGAATGAAGTTTCAAAAAATAGTTTATCCAATAAAATCATTTCAAACAGACTGTATGTTAGGAAGTTTGAAAATAATGTAAAGAATAACTTATTTATAAAAATTGGAAATAGTGTAAATCCTTCTCTTCCAATAATAATAAAACAATCCCTTTCTCATATAATTTCCACAATTAAAAATAATAATGATACTAATGAATTGACCTGTAATATAGGTAATTCAATAAAAGTAAATTACGATTTATTAAAAAGTGAGAATAATATTAGAAATATATTTGGAATAAGGATTGAGTTATTAAAAAATAATTCATCAGAAGAGTTTTCAGATGGAAGGTTAAATCCTCTATACTTAAAATCAATTTCAAAAAATTCAAAGACAAAGATTTCATTGAAGAGTGAAGGTTATTTGAAGGGTTATTTTAGTGAAACCTTACAAGAGTTCTATGTATTAAAATCAAACTATATTTCAGAAGAAACTTATAGAAAAATTAAAACAAGTAAAAGTTTCCAAATTCCCAATTCTAATAATATTGAAATATTGATGGAATATAAAAATAAATTTAACCTTCCTAATACTCCAATTTTTATTGAAAGTCAAATTGGTAGTGCATTAGAAATTAAATAACAATTACATCAATTCATTAAAGGATTGGTATATGTCTTTTATTTCTTCACTACAAATACCCAAAAATCTACTAGTTATAGAGGTAGAACTATGGTTTAAGATTGAGGACAATTTGATTATGTATTAATCATTATGTCTTTTGTTCTACAAAATGATCTTATCACTTTTCGGTTTATTCCTGAAAGTATAGATAAAAGAAAACCCCTGCAGTAATGAAAGGTTTTTTTAATGTCGTCCCAGAACTAATTGAACCTGTATCTGTAATTCTATTTCTATCTCCTTGATTGCCTAGTAGTTCTGCATGGAACAAGCAAATAATTGCTAGTATATAAAGAACTTATTGTCTGTTGAGAGGATGTTTAGAAACCTCAAATTGTGAATATCTATTGTGATTAATTAGGTATTAATACTGAACATTACATATAACAAACAGTGTAGCTTTGTATGGTGATTTAATTTAATAATATTTAAAATTTACGATTATGTCTATTAGAATTACATGCATTACAAAAGCTGGTGGAGATCATGAAAATCCATATGTTGCTATTTCAAGACTTGGATGGGTAAATCTGTTCAATCCTACTGAAAAGAATTCGAGTACAAGACAGGAAATGTATGATTTCATAGCGAAAGGAGGTGAGGCTTTTGTATATGATAGAACAGGAACTATTAGATCCAAGTTAATCTGTGCAACGAGTCCAAAAGGAACAAAATATGTAAAGACACAGCCTGATAGCACAAAGAGAGATAATTTGTTAGAACTTGGTGAGTGTTAATTTGAGTTTTATTTTATTGTTTTAAAATTTTAAGAAAATGAAATCGCATTTAGATAGAGTTACTATGTTAATTGAATTTGCACGAGAAGTTATGAAATCCAGATACCCTCATGGTGTAAATATTATTTCAGCTGACTCAGTACAAACAGAAATGTTTTCAGAATTGCGATCCTCATCTTTGTCTTTCATCAAGGGACTATATAAAGAAAATCACCCATTTTATACTGATTTTGATAAAAAAGTTCACATTGGCCATGCTTATGAAATTGAAATTGCAATTGGTATTTTAACCTCTATAAAGTTAGAAATAGAAAACGGGTGGATTGTCTCGGTGAAAGGATTGGTTTCTGCAGAAATTTTCACAGATTTTTTAGAGATGGCTGAACATCTATTAGAAGAGGGTTATAAAGATCCTGCAGCTGTAATTATTGGGGGTGTATTAGAGGAACATTTAAGACAGCTTTGTATAGTAAATGAAATTGCAACAGTTGACTTAAAAGGTAAACCTAAAAAGGCTGATTTATTGAATGCTGAACTTACATCTGCATTAATATATAATACATTAGATCGAAAAAATGTTATATCATGGTTAGATTTAAGAAATAAGGCTGCACATGGTAAATATAGTGAGTATAACAAAGAACAAGTTGTAAGCATGTTGACGGCTGTTATTGAATTTATGTCACGAAATGAAATAAGATAAAATTAATTTTTTATGAATAGGATAAATGAAGAATTAAAAGAACCATCGAACATTCTTTATCATTATTGTGATTCAGGCTCATTTCTATCAATATGTAAAACAAGGAAGATATGGTTTAATGATCTTTTTCATATGAATGATTCATTAGAAATGCATTGGGGTTATCATATTTGGGAAAAAGTGGCAAATATTCTAATTCCAAAATATGGTAGAGATTTTATTGATGAAATTGATATTCATCTTCGCGATTGCGGTTATAAAATTCTATTATTATCTACATCGTTTACAACTGAAAAAGACGTTTTGAGTCAATGGAGAGGTTATGCTGATGATGGCAAAGGTTATGTAATTGGTTTTTCATGTAATGATCTAATGAATCTTCCTGTCAGAAAAATTCAAATTATTTATGATGAAAATGCGCAAATCCACAGAGTAAAATTAATGATAGAATTTTTGCATAGTTTAAAAGAGTCAGATTATAATGAATTTGTATCTACATGTTATGAATTTGGATGTGAATTATCATCTTTTAAAAATCCTTTATTTTATGAGGAAAAAGAGATTCGATTAATCCATGCTTTAAATTTCATAAAAACCGATTATTTTTTGAAATTAGTTGATGGAGAAGGATCTTATTTTGGGACTGAATATAAAGCTCAAGAAATTCAATTTCGTATGAAAGATAATATTCCTACACCATACATTGAACTTGATTTTTCAAACAATAATTTAATCAATCCAATAAAAGAAGTTATAGTTGGTCCCAAAAACATGTCCTTAATTTCTGGAATATCAATATTTTTAGAAACAATTGGTTTAAACACAATTAGTATTAGCAGATCTAAACTAACTTATATTTAAATATTAAAATTTTTCGGATATATTTTTCTTACATTTACAACACAATTAATATATGAAATTTGATAAAATAAAACAAGATTCTGACTGCAACTGTTTTACAAAAGCAATAATTGATTATGAAAATGAATTTGTAAGAAAATTGAGGAAAGAAAAGATTGATGAAAAAGATTTTTTAACTCATTGGGAAAGAAATATTCGTCCAGAGAGTCTTGAGTGTGATAATATATGTTCTAGTAAAGGGGTTTCTGTAAATTTATTTAAATCTGATTTCGAAAAGTTAATTATTGAAAAATATAAAACTACTTTTAATATTAATCCCAAAAAAGGTGCGTATATTTTGAAATTTAAATTTTTAGAAAATGCCGGTAAAGTAAAGTATTCGCCAGAAGAAAACGACACAACACATTATAATTTTTTCAAAGCAGATGATTTTAGTATAGAAATGATAAAAATAATTGATACAATTAAATTTATTTGAAATGATAGATTTTAATTTGGATATAAGATCTTTAGTTCCAAATGATATAATAAATATCGTTGATAATTATCATGTTCTTCATTTTGATGAGTTCCCGATTTTATATATTGGATCAAATAAATTCGGCAACAAAGTAATTGGTTCACATCTTGATGAATTTGATGATGCTAGATCTATTTTTGCGTTACATACTATAATCAGTAATAAAGAATATCATCAATTTATGAATCATAAAATTTCTTACTTAGAAATTTTAAAAAATTCAAATTCTATTTGCCTAGTTGATAAAGATTTTTCTTTTAATACTAGGAAAGCATATCTTTTTGATTTTAACTCGATACCTCAAAGCTACTTACCTACCAACAAGTCTTTTTGTCCTATTTCTGCAAAAGCATATTCCTTACAATTTTCCATAAGTTTAAAAGGGAAACTAGCAGATTTAAATAAAGCAATTGCTGATGAAGTTTCAAGTATTCAAAATATATTCACTGAATTTCTTGAAGATAGAGTAAAATTTCTGAAAGGCTTCGATTTAATTCCTAAAGCCTTACTTCAACCATATGAAGTAGGCAGTTTTAAAATTAATTTCGAACTAAATTTAAAATCTAAAAACACAAAAAGAGGCCGTCTTTTTATAGAACAATCACCAATTCAAGATTATATTTCAGAATATGTAAAATACATTTCTGATAATTTTATTAATGACAAAGAAATTTTCATAAATGAAACAACTGATTTCTCATACGCGTTACAAAACTTAGAAAATACAATTAATAATTTATATGAAAATTCTTATGTACCTAAACCAGATAATATTAGGAATTTATTTAAAGATGATATAATCAAGTCTGCACAAAAATTTGAGAAAATAACTGAACATGTTGGTCAACATTTTGAAAATGTCTCAATTTTAAATATACAAAGTAATAATGATGAGTCAACTCTTGCATACATAGATTCTGATTTTTCGAATAATTTTCAAAGTATTATTGAAGACATTGAAATATCCAAAAAAGGGTTTTCTGTTGATGATATTTACAAAGATTATAATATCTACATATATCATTTAAATACTGACAATAGAACAGGCAACGCATTTATTAAGAATATTGATAATCATGAAGAAATGTCTAAACCTAAAATAAAAATTATTGGGGAATCTGGTTTGGATCAGACTAAATACACCGAGAGTCTTTATCTAAATAAATGGATCAATGTTAAGGCTAAAGCAAGGAAAGTTGGAGGAAAATTTACATTTTTAGAAATTGAATATGAGGATTAATTTATAATGACTCACTTATTTCCTGTCGATAGTAAGTGTCTTCGCTTATTTTTCAATTTGGATATTTTCATCTACACTTGTTAAGGCAAATTGATAATTTTAGCGTAAATTATTTAAATTCAATTTGTTAGCTTCTCATTCATGCTGCAACTTTGATGCATAAGGGGAGCACTCAAGAAAAGCCTTGCATTTTGCAGGGCTTTTTTATTGGCTATCAGTGAGTTAGGGATATTTCAATTAATGCCTAGGGTTGAATTAACCCGTTTTAATGCGTATTTATACGCTCATCCATATTTGTCTGTTTTTTCTTTGTAAATTTGATTATGAAAGTTCAAGAAGTTAAATATATATCTGACTATATCATTAGCATCAAATTTGATGATGGTGTAAATGGTATTATTGAATTAAACGATTTGGTTCAAAAGGGAATTTTCAAAGTACTTCAAGATAAAAATCAATTCGCAAAGGTCTATACAAATGGGTATTCAATTGCATGGTCAAATGAACTTGAAATTGATGCTACTAATATTTATTCCGAATTAACTGGTAAAAATTTTGGAGAAATTCTGAGTCCAAAATTATCTCATGCCACAAATTAGTTACTTTCTAGGCGTTATTATTCGTATGTTTTATAGGGACCACAATCCCCCACACTTTCATGCAGTGTATGCGGATTTTGAAGGAATCATTGATATTGAAAAAAATGAAATCATTGGTGGGTATCTTCCATCTAGAGTTTTAGCAATAGTTTCAGAGTGGACAGCCATTCATCAAAATGAATTAATGGATAATTGGGAAAGAGCAAGACAACAAGAAAGCCTTAAAGACATTGCTCCTTTAGTTTAGTCATAAATTTCCAAGTGCTGCAACTTTGGTGCGTAAGGGGAGCCAAACTAGACAAGCCATCAGAAATGATGGCTTTTTCTTTGTCCGTCAATGAGTTTGCCGTGCTGCATCTTTGTATATTTAACTATGAATTCAATAATTACAACAGATAGATTAAAAATTAGAAATTGGCTAGAAAGTGATATTGCTGCTTTGGTCCAAATGAATAAAGACCGAGATGTAATGAGGTATTTTCTTTCTACAATGTCTGATAGAGAATCGTTCGATTTTTATAATAGAATATCAGCACACTTTAATAAAACTGGTTTTGGCTTGTATGTAGTTGAGTCGAGAGAAAGTAATGAATTTCTTGGGTATACAGGTTTTATGATTGCGGATTTCGAGTCTTCTTTTACTCCTTGTATTGAAATTGGCTGGAGGTTTAATAAGCAATTTTGGGGTAAGGGCTTTGCAACAGAAGCTGCAAAAGCTTGTTTGGATTACGGATTTTCAATACTTAATTTTGAAAAAGTATATTCATTTACTTCGATATATAATAAAAAATCTGAAGCAGTAATGAAAAGAATTGGTATGAGCAAAATTGGGGAATTTAGTCATCCTAAAGTTCCGGTTAACAATGAATTAAGACTTCACGTTAATTACATTATTGAAAAAGAAGGACATTTAACTTCCTAATTGTCACATACTCAATCATCATATTATAGTTGCATCTTTCGTTGAAAAGGGGAGCCAAAAGAAAAGTCTTGTATTTTGCAGGTCTTTTTTATTGGCTATCAGTGGGTTAGAAATTTAGTGCTTGATTTTTTAAGTTTTATTCAATGTTTTGAACTATTGTTGATCATCATAATTTTTAAAGCCAATTTTATTTCTCTTAACTGGATTAGCGTCTTTTTCTATCAATGTGAATGATCTTAGTTTAGTAAATACTCTAATTATACTAATATTCACTTCGATTGCAGTTTCACTATTTAAAATACTAGATAACATGGCCACTCCTTGCTCCGTAAATGCGTTGGGTATTCTCCTGTTGCCACCCCAACTTGAGGTCGCATTTTGCGACCTCAAGTTTTGAGTCTCTTTTTCGGTAAGTGAAAACATAAAATCTTTTGGAAAACGTTTAATGTTTCTTTTAAGCTGTTCATTTAGTCGTTTAGTTTCAACACCATACATTTCAGCTAAATCAAAATCTAACATTACTTTATGATTTCTAATTACATGAATTTTGTTCATTATTTTTTCTTCTTCGATTAATTTTATTATTTCATTTTTTGACATAGAAGTTTTTTGTAAACTTAGTTGTAAGAAATGAAACAACTTCAATTAGAGACATTGATTGTTTTCTAAATTTTCAATGTTGTATTCAAAAAGTTGTAACTTTGATACACAAGGGGAGCAAGTGTTCACAAGGCGACAGAAATGTCGCCTTGTGCAATCTCTGTAAGGGAGTTAGGTTAGTCGCAACTTTTCTTATATTTACTAAATGAAATCATTTCTTGTTGTTATAATGTTTTTTCTCTGTGGAAATGTATATTCCCAAAATAAATTAAGTTCAAAAGAATTTACTCCTATTGAAGTATATCATTCTGAAAATTTGGTTATCACTCAAATTTCTGATAATTCATTTTTGCATACTTCATATCTTCAAACAAATGACTTTGGTAATGTTCCTTGTAACGGAATGATAGTTAGAAATAGCAATGAAGTGGTTGTATTTGATACTCCTACAAATGATAAAAGTGCAGAAGAATTAATTAAATTCATCAAGGAAAAACTTCATTGTAAAATAAATGCGATAGTTCCAACTCACTTTCATAGTGATTGTTTAGGGGGATTAGCCTCGTTTCACTCAAATAAAATTTCCTCATTTGCAAATTCCGCTACCATAGAATTAGCAAAAGCAAATAATGTTGTAGTACCTCAAAATGGATTTAACGATTCTCTCAAAATAAAGCTTGGAAATACATACACCATTGTAAAATATTTTGGCCAAGGACATACTAAAGATAATGTTATAGGCTATTTCCCAAAAGAAAATATACTATTTGGGGGTTGTTTAATAAAAGAACTTCAGGCCACAAAAGGTTATTTGGGAGATGCTAATATTAGTGAATGGTCAAGTACTGTTGAGAATGTCAAACAACAATATCCCAATGTTAAAATTGTTGTACCTGGTCACGGAGAAATTGGAGGTAAAGAACTACTAGACTACACGATTAAGTTATTTAAAAATAATTAGAAGCGTATTTAATTATCAATTTTATGAAACAAATTTTCATCAATATACCAGCTTCTGATCTTGAAAAATCTATGCAATTTTATTTGGCATTAGGTTTTACTATCAACCCTTTATTTACTGATGAAGATCAAAAATGTATGGTATGGTCTGATTCCATTTACATAATGTTGCAATCACTTGCTTTTTCCAATAGCTATCTAAAGAAGACTACTATAGATATAAAAAATGCTCAGATTCCATCATTTACTCTTCCTGTTGAAAGTATTGAACAAGTAAATCAAATGATGGGAAGAGGAATTAACGCAGGTGGAAGGGAGCCAGTTGGGGTTTTTGAAGAGGATTTTATGTACTTAAGAAGTATTGAAGATTTAGATGGGTATGTCTGGGGTATTATGTGTTTAGATATTCCTAAGTTCCAGGCTGCTAAAAACAAATAATTGTCTTTCTTTAAATCTTTTTTCTAAAACTTCTTTCTGCTTTTTTCCAAAAACTAAAAAAGGAAGGATAATAGCCTGTAACTTCTGGGAACATCCAATCTCTTTCATCTTTTATGCCAGGGTAATAAGTAAATGCAGGATGTTCTTTTGAGATTATTTTTTGATCATCCCATGAATTATTGGCTTTGTATATATTTTTTATTTCTTCTATCTCTCCCGTAAATATTTGTATGCCTTCGATGTTCTTTGTTAGCTCCAATATAAACTGAATCACTTTATCACTTACCGGATATTGATTAAAATGAGAAGGCTCTAATAGTAATACACGATTTACTTTTTCTTCTTTACGCCAATTGGGATCAAGATTGTATGAATTATAGATTAAAGTTGGTAAATCTGTATCAATTTCTGGCAAAGTAGTTTCTGGTAGTTTTGTCTTTAAAACTTGCTCAGTCGTTTTTTGTAAAGCATCAGGTAAAGCCATATTAACCAATTGCTCATAAGGATTATCCAAGAAAGTATTTTGTTGTTTGGAGAAAGTATATTTATTGATATTCTCTTGATTACAATAATATTTCTTACTTGAGAAGGCGCCAGCTACCCATTGCCAGCTACAATTATTACTAGCAATGTCTCCATCTAATAAATGGTAATACATCCACTTAGAAGGCTCTAACCAATGGGTTTTACCAATATTACAGGCAATTGAGGCTAGGTACATTCTACTATGATTATACATATAGCCCTTTTCATATAATCCATGGATAGCTAAGTCAATACTTTCTATACCTGTTTTAGCATGTGAAATAGAAGCTATCATTTGATGATGCACTACTTCTTGTTGATCTTGTTTTAAATCTTCCCAGATTTGTATTCCTTTATTTTGCCAAACTCTTTGAAAATATTCACGCCAAGCTAATTCTTGAATAATTTTTTCAATAGCAGGATAGGGATACTTCTTCTCTAATATTTTATTCATCACTTGTTTAATAGAGATGACGCCCCTAGAGATATATGGCGACAAATAAGTTATTTGCCCATTAATAAAATTCCTGGTTTTTGCATATTTGATAGGATCAATAGCATTGACTCTTTCTAAAACCTTTTCGTATTCAGTTGAAAAATCAAGCGTATTATATTTTTCCATCATCGATCTTCTTTAAAAATTGATTAGCGTTCTGTAAATGTGCTTTTTTCTTTTCCTCACTCATCTTGTCAAATGTTCCTACTAACATTCCCAATCTTGGGTTCTTTAAGAAGAAGTTTCTATGTTCATGCATGAAACGCCAAAATAGTCCATCCCATATTCCTTGCCAATCTCCTTTTTCGTAATCACTCATTTTCATCAAATAATTACTTCCACTGATATAAGGTTTGGTAGTCATCAATCCGCCATCTGCAAACTGCGTCATACCATACACATTTGGTACCATCACCCAGTCATATGCATCTATAAACATTTCCATAAACCATCTATACACTTCATCTGGGTCAAATTCGCAGAGCAACATGAAATTGCCAAGTACCATTAACCTTTCAATATGATGACAATATCCCGTTTCTAGAATTTTGTGTATTGTTTGATCAATGGGTGGTATACCAGTAGTCCCAGTCCAAAAGCTTGCAGGTATTTTTCTTGTAAATTTCCAGTAATTAGTGGTTCGTTGTTTACTACCTTCTCTCTCATAAACAATTCTAATAAATTCTCTCCATCCAATGATTTGTCTAATAAAACCTTCTAAGGAGTTGAGAGGGATATTTTTTTCTTGCCCAATGATTAAGGCTTTATCGATAATCTTTTGTGGGGTAAGCAATCCAATATTTAACATGGGGCTTAGAACTGAATGATACAATACTGTTTCTTTTGCAACTATTGCATCTTCATATATTCCAAACTTTTCAAATCTATTTTTTAAGAAATCATCTAACCAATTATCAGCATCTTTGAATGTATGCACAAATAAAGGAGTATCATTAATCTTTCCAATATGCTTTGAAAAATATTTTTTCGTATAAGCTTTTGCTTCGATTATGTATTTATCTTCTTTGATGATTGGGAGCTCTGGTACTATTTCTTTTTTTGGGAACTTCATTCTATTTTCCGAATCATAAGTCCATTTGCCTCCAGAAGGCTTTCCATCTTTTTCTAAAAGTATTTTTCTTTCTTTTCTTTGCCAAGTATAAAAATCTGTTTGAAAATATGTTTTTCTTTTGCTAAAAAAATCTGCAACACTATTTATGCTATTTAAAAAATAGGGAGTTTCGCTTACATGAATTTTTATTCCATACTTTTTCCCTGCATTGGTAATTTTTTTCATTAACCAATTGTCCACTACTTCGGTTATGTATATTGATGAAACTCCATTCTTTCCAAGGGTCTCTATTAATTTTGAGCAATCTGCTTCTTTTGTGTTGTGTTCGATATAATTTACTTCGACACCCTTAGTTTTTAAATAATCTTCATAGAACTTCATACTCGCTCTATGTAATACTATCTTTTGCTGATGAAAGTGGTATTGCGTAAAAAAGAGAGCCTCTTCAATTAAGTACACCTTTCTGCCTTTTTCAACCACAGGGTTGTTATTAAAAAGCTGATGGGGGAAAATGAGGGATACTGAATGAGGCATGAGATGGCTATGTGTTTCATTTTAAGAACATTATTTTGGTTAAATTGTTCGAAAATTCAAGAATATTTATTCAAATTTGTATAAATAGTATTTTGCCTGCAATAGTACTCTTATGAAATTAGTAGAATTTATAAGTATAGTGATTATTAGTGGCCTTCCTTGGTGGTTTATCGACTATCATACATACACAAGTATTCATGCTAATACCTATCTTTCTTTTGCGTTAGTAGCTATTTGCGCATCAGTTATATTTTATAAGTTTCAATACAAATTCTGGAATGTATTGCTGCTATCATTAGCAGCTCATCAACTAGCTCTCATTATAAAAGTGATAATAGATATTTTTGAAGATTCTAGTAATCATAATCTTCTTCCGTTTGAGATGATTATTTATTTATTTTTCGATTTTATTATATGTCTTACTTCGTTATTTATTGTTTCTAAAATAAAAGAGTACCATTTAAATAAAAAGTAAAGTACTAAAGCTAGTTTAGACGGAATTTTACTAAATTGTAGCATCAATAAATATTATAACTCAATTGCTTGCTATGAAAACCAACAAATTTTTAAAGGCTTCTTTACTATTTTCTGCCTTTATCGCACTAAGCTTAATGGCTTTTAAGCCTATCAACAAAACTGCCAATCCCGATAAACCTTTTGGAGGATTAGCTTTATATACCGTTCGTGATGCCATGATGAAAGATGCAAGAGCAACTTTAGAGAAAGTGGCACAAGCAGGTTATGTAAATGTGGAATCTGCTGGGTATAATAACGGTAAGTTTTATAATTTATCTCCAGCTGATTTTAAGGCTTTGCTAGATGAAATGAAATTAACGCCTATCTCTGCACATCAGGGTACGGTTACTTTTGCTAATGTAGATCAACAAATTGCAGATTTAAAAACAGCAGGATTTAAATATTTTGTAATTCCTGTACCTCCAATGGGTAGTTTTTATTTTGACGCTGCAAATAAAAAAATGGCCATGAAAGGTAATGCTAAAGCTTTAGCGGAAACCTTAAATATTTTAGGGGCTAAATGTAAAGCAGCAGGTTTGGAATTATTGTATCATAACCATGATTTTGAATTTTCAAAAGATGCGGATGGCAATGTAATTTTAGATTACTTATTAGAGCATTGCGATGCAAACACTGTAAACTTTCAAATGGATTTATATTGGGTAACAAAAGCGGGTCAAGACCCGATTGAATACTTTAAGCGTTATCCAGGTAGATTTAAAATATGGCACGTGAAAGATATGGATGATCAAGGTCGTTTTGCTCCAGTGGGCAATGGTAAGATTGATTTCAAAAGAATTCTAGCCAATAAGAAATTAGCTGGGATGCAATATTACTATGTTGAACAAGATGCTTGTTTCAATGAAACTCCTTTAGAAGCTATTGTGATTAGCCATAAAGGATTGGCGAATATTGGTTTCAAGTAAACTTAAAATCGTTTTAATAGGAATCCCTCGAAATTTTCGGGGGATTTTTATTTTAAAGACTTACATTTATCTATATGAAAAACATCAAAAGAAGACATTTTTTATCTTTAGCAACTTTTATACCTTTTTTAAATTTCAAGAAAATGGACAATCAAAATCCTAAACAAGTAATTCATCATGTATTTTTTTGGTTAAAGAATCCTAATTCTGAAACTGACAAAGCTGCTTTAAAAGAAGGATTAAAAACTTTAGAAGCCATCAAAGAGGTTAAAAAATTATATATAGGCGAGCCAGCTTCTACTTTAAAAAGAGATGTTGTTGTAACAGACTATCAAGTAACAGAAATGATGATTTTTAATAGTACTCAAGATCAAGATATCTATCAAGTTCACCCTATCCACAAGGCTTTTGTAGACAAGTATAGCCATTTATGGGACAAGGTAGTGGTATATGATATGTTGGTTGATTAAGGCTTAGTATGATCTTGACAAACCAAAACTAATGAGGCTGTTTCAGATTCATCAATAATCAAAGTAACATGGTTGCCAATTTTCAAATCTTTAAACGATGCTATACCGTTTGAAGTTTTATAGGCAGTTTTATTGGTGATTTTGATAATTTGTTGAACACTATCTTTTCTTTGAATTGTGAAATTGTCTCTTTCAATTGAAATTATTTTACCCGTACCACCCGTTCCACCACATAAATCACAGCACTTATTTTTTTTAAGCATCTCTCTTCTTAACGGAGGCAAGCTTTTGATAAAGCTTTTATAACCAAAGTAAATACTAGCTACCATTACTAATGTTACAATAGATATTAAAATTTTGTACTTCTTTACAAATACTAAAAATTTCGGCCAAATGGTATTTTTCCAATATCCAATCATTATGCCAATGGCATTCAGTATTACATCATCAATATCAAAAATGCCAATATGTAAAATAGCTTGAATACCTTCAATTAAAAAACTACTCAATATAGAAACAACAATAATTTGTTTCCAATTGGTTGTAGTAAATACAAAAGGAATCAAAAACCCAAGGGGAACTAGTAAAACTATGTTTCCAATAATATTCATTCCACCAATTAACCATCCCCCTGATCCAAGCAAATAGGGAATGATTGTCTTGAGAGGTGTCCAATTGGCTGATCCATCATGTGTTCCAGAAAAATCTAATGTGACATAGCCAAAATGTAAGGCTGGTATGTCTTTTAAAATTAATACTTTAACAATAAGTCCAATGTAGGCAATCAATAGAATTGCTGGAAACAATTTCTGCTTCATTATTTCAATTTCATATTCACTGGATCCCAACTAATTATTTTTTTACTGAAATAACTCTCATTACAAGAAAGAGCAGGAGCGGCAGCTCTGAATCCAAATGCAGCATCTTCCACTACTGGCTTACCAGTTCTGATAGAATCAAAGAAATTTGCAAAATGATCTAAATGATCATCGTATCCTACGGGTGCCTTATAAACTATATCTTCTTTTGTTCTTCTCTTTCTTTGATCTGCAGTCCATTTAGCATCATAATCTTTTTGCATTTCCTCTTGCATTGCTTTTGAGAAAGTGAATAAAGAATCATAACCACCAAATCCTGGAGCTTCAGGCATTAAGCTATGTTTAACAGTAATATTATTACCAATTACATCAATCACACCTTCAGATCCAATTAACCTAATTTGCTCCTGACCTCCAGTACCACTGATAAAATTTACTTGTAGTGTCATTAGGAATGCAGCATGGTCTTTTGTTTTTGGATATTGCATCACACCTGACATTACATCTGGTAGATTTCTACCATCTTTCCAATAACTAAATTGCCCAGTGCTATAAATATTTTCAGGCCCTTTTGAATTTGTCATAAAGTGTGTCCCACTTAATAAGTGTATAAACAAATCACCTGCTACACCTGTTCCTACTTCTTTAAATGCTCTCCACCAGAAAAACTTCTTAGCATCAAAAGCCATCTTTTCTGTTACTTCAATAAACTTATCCCAATTAGTGGTTAATGCACTAGCATCTTTTGGAATGGTATATTCCCAAGCACCAATGGAACTTTGTCTGTCATATACAGCATTTACCATATTTAATTCACCAATTTCACCAGCAGCAATTAATTCTTTAGCTTTTGCAAGTCCAATACTACTTACTCTTTGACTGCCTACTTGCACTACTTTGCCAGATTTTTTTGCCGCTTCTATTACTGCATGTCCTTCACTTATTTTATATACCATTGGTTTTTCACAATACACGTGTTTACCTTTTGCTAAAGCGTCTAAAGTAATTCTTGCATGCCATACGTCAGTTGTACAAACTAAAACTGCATCAATATCTTTTCGATCTAATAAATCTTTATAGTTATTGGTGGTATATAAATCTTTGCCAAATTGTTCTTTAGCATTTTCTAATCTACCGTTGTATAAATCACAAATGCCCGCTAATTCTACGCCAGGAACTTTTAAAGCAGTTCTTAAATCAAAATGACCTTGTACACCATATCCAATTACGCCAATTTTAATTGTATCGTTGGCCGAAAACTTTCTATCGTATAATAAAATACGTTCTTCTGCTTTTGCATCTGCTGCTAAAGAGGATAAAGGAGATGCTGCAGCAAATAAGCTAGTAGCGCCTATTTGTTGTAAAAATTTTCTTCTTGAATTTGAGTTGTTGTTTTTCATACAAGCATTTTGAAATGATAAAAATGTATTGAACCCGCTTATTAAATATACTGAATATTAAATGAAAAGTCGCATCATTAAATCTGTTTGCTCTTCATTTCCTAACTTAAAAACATGCTTATCAAACACTTCGAAACCGTTTTTTTGATAGAATTGAATGGCTTTATGATTTTCTTCCCAAACCCCTAGCCATACATATTGAGCCTTCTTCTCTTTGGCAACCTGAATGGCTTTTTCATATAGTTGTTGACCCACTTTCTTTCCCTGGTATTCTTGTATTACATAAATTCTTTCAATTTCTAAGGCAGTTTCATCTTTTAGTTCGGTTTGAGATGGACCCATATTTAATTTTATATAACCAATATTTTTTTCTTTGTCTTTGATGAAAAAGAAATGAGAACTTTCATTTATTAACTCTTCGCTTAATTTTTCAATGGATAAATTTTCATTTAAATATTTATCCATGTTCTCTTTAGAATTACTACTTGAAAATGTTTCAGAAAAAGTTTGTCTACTTAGAGATTGTAATTGAACCACTTCGCTTAAATTTATTGTATCAATACTAAACATAGATTCTTATTTTATTTTTAAATATTTGTGAGAGCCATCACAGGTTGGCATTCTTTTAGAAAGACCACAGGTGCAATCGGTCATGCCTTTACCATCTAATATTCTTGGAATAAATTTTTCAATTCTGCTAATTCTTGTTTCGCTTTGCTTGGCTGCTGCAAAAAACATGTTGTAGGCTCTTTGTCTACCAGGCGTCAATTTGTTAAAAGCTTTTTCAAATGCTTTATTCTTTTTAAAAATGGTGGTTAGTTCAACAATTTGTTCAATGGCTGGAATATCCTCTACGGTTATTTTAATTCCCTTTTTTTCATTCTCAATGGCTTCTTTAACATATGCCTTTATTAGGGCTCTTTTCTTTTTGATGTCTTCTAAATCGTCGAATCTAAGTTGCCTGCCAGATTGAGTATGCTCACCTGCTTTCACTAACAATTGCTTTAAATCAGTTAAGCTTGCACCATTAAAAAAGCCTAGGTCGCAATGGTTTTTAAAATCTTGAATAATTACAATATTCTTATCATTTAAGGTATAACAAGGCTTACCCCATTTAATAACTTCTGTCAAATTACACTCTAAGAGAATGCTTCTTAACAAAGTCATCTCTTCTTGCCAGTTTTTGGCCTTTTGTATGTAGTGCTCTACGGGCGATTTCATGGTTTTAAATGTAGTAATTTTTGCCGAATGCCTGTAAAATTATTGATGAATAAAAAAACATCCTTGATTGTGTTTAAATGACACAATTAATTTTTATTTTTAATCCTGCCAAATCACTTAAAACATCAATAGGCCATATGAAAAATCTATTAGCATTTGTATGCATCGCACCTTTATTAGTAAGTGCACAAACAAAATTTAGTGAAACATCCATTTCGGATAATATTAAAACTATCAAGGTTAATAATCAAATTACATTAGGCTACTCCACGGAGTCTGGTGTGAAAATTATTTACAAAGATGGCTTGCCATTTAAAGATTTAAATAGAAACGGCCAATTAGATGTTTATGAAGATTGGAGAGTAAATGTAGTGGATCGTGCAAAAGACTTAGCGTCAAAAATGACAGTGAATCAAATTGCTGGATTAATGTTGTATAGTAGACATCAAGCTGTTCCTGCGCAAGAAGCTGGCATGTTTGTTGGAACCTATGGTGGTAAGCCTTTTAGCCAAAGTGGTGCTAAGGCTTCAGATTTATCTGATCAGCAAATTGCTTTTTTAACGAATGATAATTTAAGACATGTATTAATGACTTCTGTAAAAAATCCAGAAGTTGCTGCAACATGGAATAATAATATTCAAAGATTAGTAGAAGGAATTGGAGTAGGTATTCCAGCAAACAATAGCTCTGATCCAAGACATGGTGCAAATAAAGACGCAGAGTATAATTCAGGATCTGGAGGCTCTATTTCTCAATGGCCAGAAGAATTAGGCTTGTCAGCTACATTTGATCCAAAAATTACATTACAATTTGGATCTATTGCCTCTAAAGAATATAGAGCATTGGGTATTACCACTGCATTGTCTCCTCAGATAGATTTAGCTACCGAACCTAGATGGAATAGATTTATTGGCACTTTTGGAGAAGATCCAGCATTAGCAACTGATATGGCAAGAGCTTATGTGGATGGTTTCCAAACATCTCCTCAAGCAATTGGTTCTTATAATGGTTGGGGTAATAAGAGTGTAAATGCCATGGTAAAACATTGGCCTAGTGGTGGTCCAGAAGAAGGTGGTCGTGATGCGCATTTTGCTTATGGAAAATTTGCAGTATATCCAGGAAATAATTTCCAAACACATTTGAAAACATTTACAGAAGGTGCTTTTAAATTAAACTTGGGTACAAAAAAAGCAGCAGCTGTAATGCCTTATTATACTATTTCTTATAATCAAGATATTAAGAATCACGAAAATGTTGGAAATGGATATAGCAAATATTTAATTACAGATTTATTAAGAAATAAATATGGATACGATGGAGTAGTATGTACCGATTGGTTAGTGACTGCAGATGAAGGTCCTAAGCCTGATATGTTTGTAGGTAAATCTTGGGGTACAGAAAAATTAACTGTTGCTCAAAGACATTATAAAGTATTAATGGCTGGCGCAGATCAATTTGGCGGAAACAATGATATTAAGCCTGTATTAGAAGCTTATCAAATGGGTGTTCAAGAACACGGGGAAAGCTTTATGCGTAAGCGTTTTGAGTTATCTGCAGTAAGATTATTATTAAATATCTTTAGAGTTGGTTTATTTGAAAATCCTTATTTGGATCCTAATGAATCTAAGCAAATTGTAGGGAAGCCAGAATATATGAAAGCTGGTTATGAAGCTCAGCTAAAATCTATCGTGTTAATAAAGAATCAAAATAAAACATTACCTATAGCAAAAGGTAAAACAGTTTATGTTCCTAAAAGAGTAACCCCTGCTGGTATTAACTTTTTTGGAATGCCTTCTCCTGAAAAAATTGAATATCCTGTGAATCTTGAATTAATCAAGAAGTATTACAATGTAACTGATGATGCATCAAAAGCAGACTTCGCCATTGTATTTATCAAGAGTCCATTAAGTAATGGATATAGCAGAGCGGATAGAGAAGCTGGTGGCAATGGTTATATGCCAATTAGCTTACAATTGAAAGATTATACTGCCAATGAAGCAAGAGAGCATAGTATTGCAGCTGGTGACCCAGTAATAGATCCTACCATTACCAATAGATCTTATAAGGGTAAAACTTCAAAATCTAATTCTTACCCAGATTTGAATACAATTTTAGAAACGAAGAAAGCCATGAATGGAAAGCCAGTGATTGTATCTGTGTCTATTACCAACCCAATGGTATTTGGTGAATTTGAAAAAGAAGTAGATGCTATTGTTGGTGAATTTGGTGTTCAATTAGATGCACAATTGGATATTATTTCTGGTAAAGTAGAGCCATCTGGTTTACTTCCCTTGCAAATGCCAAAAGATATGAGTACAGTGGAGAAACAATTTGAAGATGTACCTCATGATATGGTGCCTTATAAAGATGCTCAAGGCAATTTGTATAATTTTGGCTTTGGTTTAAATTGGAAGGGAGTGATTAAAGATGCTAGAAACCAAAAATATGCTGTAAAGAAAAAATAAGTAAATTCATAAAAAAATATCCATGAAAAAATTGTTCTCTTTATTAGGTGTAGCTCTTTTGTTATTAATTATTGTATTGGTTGTTAATACACTTAGAGATAATAAGCCACTTCCTAATTATAAAGTAGAACAATCTTTTGAAACTACTGGAGATACTGCTGCACAGCATCTTAGTCAAGCCATTCAAATTAAAACGGTGTCTTTTGGTGATACATTGGCTATAGATACTGCAGAGTTTTTGAAATTTAGAAAATTCATGGAAACCACTTATCCGAATATTACGGCTAAGTTACCTAAGCAAACTTTTAATGAATTTAGTTATGTATACAAATGGGCTGGTAAAGACAGTAGTTTAGCTCCATATGTATTAATGGGTCATATGGATGTTGTACCTGTAGAAGCAGTGGCTGAGAGCAAGTGGACAGTACCTTCTTTTAGTGGTGCTATTAAGAATGATACTATATGGGGAAGAGGTGCCGTGGATGATAAGTTTGCTGTGATTGCAATTATGGAAGCAGTAGAGCAATTATTAAAAGAAAATTATACTCCCAATAGAACTATCTATTTATGTTTTGGACATGATGAAGAAATTTCTGGAAAGCGTGGCGCAAAATTTTATAGTCAATGGTTTAAAGACAATAATATAAAACCAGCATTGGTATTAGATGAGGGAGGACAAATTGATACCAAGCATTTTGAGCAATTAAAAAGACCAATGGCCTTAATTGGCACAAGTGAAAAAGGTTATGTAAATATTGACTTAACGGTAGAAATTCCTGGAGGCCACTCTTCTATGCCTAGTCCTGAAACAGCAATTGATGTTTTGAATAAGGCAATTGTGAATATTAGAGCTAAACAAATGCCAGGCTCAATTCCGCCGACAGTTTTAGAGATGTTAAACAGAACAAAATCTGCTGAATCTTTTACCAAAAGAATGGTACTTAGTAATTTATGGTTATTTAATAATGTTGTTTTGCAGCAATTAAGTAAGACTAAAGAAACCAATGCTATGACACATACCACTTTGGTGCCAACAATAGTTCATTCTGGTATTAAAGACAATGTAATTCCTTCTGTTGCAAAAGCCACTTTTAATAGTCGTATACTTCCTGGACAAACAAGTGAGGATGTAGTTGATTTTGTAAAAAAAGCAGTGAATGATGAAAGAGTTGTTATTAAGAAACAAACTATTTCTTTAATGGAACCTTCGCCTATTACTTCTTTTGATAATCCAGCGTTTAAAAAATTAGAAACTGTTTTGTATAAATCTGTGCCCAATGTGATTGTGTCTCCTTTCTTATTAATTGGTGCTACTGATTCTAGATATTTTAGAGGGTTTAGTGAAGCTGTATTAAACTTTGCCCCAGTGATTAATGTTAAGGGATTTCATGGAATTGATGAGCGAATTGGAATCTCTGATTTGAATAGAACAGTTGGATTTTATAAGCAAATCATTAAAGACTAATTCATTGAATTTTATAAAGTCATTTATAGTTGTTGTTTGCTTGCTGATTATTATAAAGGGGCAAGGTCAAACTTCAGGGAATATTCAGTTAACCAATAATGGTGTAGCTCCAGTACCTATTTTTGCCTTGGGTAAGCCTGCTGTATTAACTACTGCTACCATTAGAAAAGGCAAGTTTTACTTTAATCCAGAATTTAATTTAGGCATAGATGCCAAGCCTTGGACTATTTTTTCTAGGGTAGGGTATTATTTAGTAGAAAATAAGAAATGGACAATTGGTATAGCTGCAAACCTGAATTGGTTTTTTATGAAACATGTGCCAATGATTAATAATGAAGAGTTTCAAGTACAACGATATGGATCTGTTGAATTAAATGGTCAGTATAAGCCATCAAAGAACCAAACTTTCTATTTTTCTTATTGGAGATCAGATAGATTAGATAAAGTGGGCGTTTTATATGAAGACTTTGTAAATTTTGCTTATGCCTTTGATCAAATCAAATTTGGGGAAAATATATTCTATACCAGACCAAGCTTTTTTTATTTAAAAGATTATAAATGGGTGAGTGGCTTTTTTGCAGCTCAAACAAGTACTTATCAAAAACAAAATTGGCCATGCAATGTATTTATTACTACTGCTTGGCCAATTAGTGATATGCCTGGAACTTCCTTTACTTGGAATACAGGTGTCAATATTCCTTTTTAAGGATTTGCAATAAGATTATCATACAATACATTCACTGTTCGTTTAATGACATGATTGTATCCACCTTTGTATTCCGGATGACAACCATTGCTTATCACTACAATGCCATATTTTTTCTTTGGATCAAAAAACATAGCAGAAAACAATCCATAAGCCGATCCTGTATGTCCTGTTAAATGAACTCCATCTACCATTTTAGTAGTATTTTCTATTGCAAATCCATATTGTTCCTCATCAGAAAGAGGAGTTTGCATTAATTTGGAGCTTCTCTTGGACATTATCCTACCACCCTTGTATTTACCATAATTCATATGCATGATCATATATTTAGCTAAATCAGTCGCTGAAATTTTCATTCCCCCAGTTGGTGAAAAAATAGGCGTAGAATACCCCATAGTATAATTAGCTATCTCTTCACTTCGAGGCGCATAAGCATTAGGGGATACTATAAATTTTGCTGAATCTACATTGTAATCATAAATGGTTGCAAACTTTGTTTTGTCTAATGAATCCACGCAATAGCCTCCATATAAACCCAATGGATCTAATATATGATGCTTTACATATTGATCAAATCTTTCACCAGAAGTTCTTTCTATAATGGTTCCCACCATATTAAAATTCAAATTACAATATTGATATCCCTTTCCTGGTTCGTAATCATTATAGCATTTTTGCCAGTTGGGATTTTTTGCTGGATTAATATAATCCAAGCTAAAATACCCTTCACTATCATTAATAGAAGATAAATGTGATAGTAGTAATTTAAGTGTTATGACGGTCTCTGGATATTTAGGATTACGAATTTTAAATCCTACCAATTTACTGACATCTTCATTTAAATCTAATTTACCTGCTTCTACTAATTGCATAATAGAACTAGCTGAAAAAGATTTTGAAATAGAGGCTATTCTGAAAATATTGTTATTTATTAATGGTGCTCCTGTTTCTATATTACTTGAACCAAATGAATTGGCATAAATTATTTTATTATTTTTCACTACTGCTACAGACAATCCCACTACTTTTTCTTCTTTAAATATTTGTTGAATAGCTGGCGCAATATTCTCAACCTGTGCAATTGTTTTTACAGACAATAAAATCAAGATTGAAAAGAGGTAAATAATCTTCTTTTTCATATTTTTTATTTTACTGCAGCTTCCAAATCTGCAATGATGAATTTAGACATTTGTAAAAAAGCATAAGCTGCTTTTGGCGCTGTTGCTGGATTGGTCATCAATTTTCCTAAAATGGAAGGAACTACTTGCCAGCTAATTCCATATTTATCTTTGATCCATCCACATTTATCAGCTGCACCACCTTCTAATAAATGATTCCAATAAAAGTCAATCTCTTCCTGCGTATCCACAGTAATAATAAAAGAAACAGCTTCATTAAAATTAAATTGATGATTAGCCGAGCTGTCCATTGCTCCAAATGGTTGCCCATTTAATTCAAATTGAGAATACTTAATAAAGCCTGTAGTGTCAGGTTCACCTTCTTCATATCTGCTAACGGCTACTACTTTGTTTTTCTCAAACATGGAAGTATAAAAGCCAATCGCTTCTTCCACTTTTCCTGCATTAGCCCCTACAAACATCATATGTGGCATTATTTTACTACTGCTATGATGATCTAGCATTAATTGCCAATTCACTCCAAACTGATCGGCACACCATCCATATTGTGCACTCCAAGGATACTTATTTAAAGGCATTAAAATACTTCCACCAACAATTAGTTTATTCCAAATGGTTTCAAGTTCTTCCTGATTGTCTGCACTAATGAAGAAAGAAATAGAAGGATTAATAGTAAAACCAGGTCCTCCATTAAGGTTCATCATTCTTCTTCCAAATATTTTATACACCACTGCCATAGGGTTTTCTGAAATCAATTCTACATCCCCAAAAACTTCTTTATAAAACAAAAAAGCTTCTTTAGCTTTCTTATCCATCCATAAACAAGTGCCTAATTCGTGCGTCATAATCTGATATTTATACTAAAATATGGATTAAATCTTCCAATATATTCTAAAATGGTAAATTTTTCTATTCAAAGCTTGATAGCTTTGCAGTAAATCTTTAGTTATGGAGAGTTTAAATGAGTTCAAAACCTTCACCAGTGCATTGCCCGATTTAAATTACCTTATGCCTGTGTTATTTGTAGGTCATGGCTCTCCAATGAATGGCATTGAAGACAATGAATTTAGTCAGAGATGGACTAGTATAGCTAAAGAAATTCCTACACCTACTGCAGTATTAGTTATTTCTGCGCATTGGTTTACAAAGGGCACAAGTATTACCGCCATGGACTTTCCTAAAACCATCCATGATTTTGGTGGATTCCCAGAAGCATTGTATCAAGTTCAATATCCTGCGCCCGGCAATCCTTTATTAGCAAAAGAAACAGCTTCTTTAATTCATTCAACGCATGTTGAATTAGATCATGATTGGGGATTAGATCATGGAACATGGACTATTGTAAGACATATGTATCCTGATGCAAAAATTCCAGTGCTTCAATTAAGTATTGATTACTCAAAGCCAGCTTCTTTTCACTATGAATTAGCGAAAGAACTATTTGCACTAAGAAAGAAAGGAGTGTTAATTATTGGAAGTGGTAATATGGTACATAATTTAAGGATGGTTGCATGGGATAAATTAAATGGCCCAGCTTACGGATACGACTGGGCTTTACACATGAATCAAACATTCAAAGACTTGATTCAACATGGTGATCATCAGCCTTTGATTCATTATGAACAATTGGGTAAAGAAGCTATGTTGGCTATTCCGACACCTGAGCATTATTTGCCTTTATTGTACACTTTAGGTTTGCAGGATAAAAAAGACACTGTTCATTTTTTCAATGACCAACCTGTTGGAGGATCTTTAACAATGACTTCCGTCAAGATTGGATAGTAATAGACTTTATTAGTTGTACCTTTGTAGCTATTATTAAAAAAGAGTATTTTGAAGTTTATTGATTTAGGACTGGATCCAAGAATTTTAGAGGGAATTGATGCAATGGGGTATGAAAATGCTACACCAGTTCAAGAGCAAGTAATGTTGCCCATTTTAGAAGGGAAGGATATTATTGCAGCAGCACAAACAGGTACAGGTAAAACAGCTGCTTTTTTACTACCACTTTTACATAGATTAATTACATCGCCACATCAGGCTTCTGATATTAATGCGATGATTATTGTGCCTACTCGTGAATTAGCCATTCAAATTGCTGAAAGTATCGAAGGCTTATCATACTTTACTGATGTGAGTGCTATTGCAGTATATGGCGGTGGAGATGGTAATTCTTTTGCCATTGAAAAGAAAGCATTAACCACAGGAGTGGATATTGTAGTATGTACACCCGGAAGAATGATCGCTCATTTAAATATGGGTTATGTTAAACTGAATGGATTAAAATATTTAGTATTGGATGAGGCAGATAGAATGTTAGATATGGGCTTTAGTGATGATATTAATAAGATCATTACTTATTTACCTAAGCAAAGACAGAATTTATTATTCTCTGCAACCATGCCAACAAAAATGAGGGCCTTAGCTAGGAATTTATTAGTTAATCCAGTTGAAATTAACATTGCCATTTCAAAAGCTTCTGAAAATATAACCCAAAAAGCATTTGTTGTTTATGATGCGCAAAAAGATGCTATCATTAAAGATATGCTTGGATCAAAGAGGTTTAAAAAAGTAATTGTGTTTTGTTCAAAGAAACAAAATGTAAAAAAATTAACTGCAGATTTAAAACATGCAAAACTTTCTGTAGCCGAAGTGCATTCTGATTTAGAACAAAAAGAAAGAGAACAAGCTCTGCAAGATTTTAGAAACGAAAAAATTTCCATTATTGTTGCAACAGATATTTTAAGTAGAGGTATTGATATTGACGATATAGATTTAGTCATTAATTACGATGTTCCTAATGACGGAGAAGATTATATCCATAGAATTGGTAGAACCGCTAGAGCTGCTAGTTTGGGAACTGCGTTTACTTTAGTAGGTCAAAAAGAACAATCTAAATTCGCTCAAATTGAAGAACTATTAGGCGCGCCTGTTTTAAAAGGTACAGTGCCTGCTGAATTTGGGGAGACACCCGAATACAAGCCTAATATTAAAACAAGAAGAAGTAATTTCTCAAGAAGCTAATAAAAAAGCCTCTTCAATTTTGAAGAGGCTTTTTTATAATGTTGAAAACGATTATTTAATTTCAATAATCGCTCTTTTTAATAATTTAGAATCTGCTAAATTTAAAACTTGCGCACCAGGAGTAAGTGATTGAATATTGAAACTTTCTTGTGTTTTTGTTTCAATACCTGGTTTTCCTTCTTCTTCCTCTTCTTCTGATTTTTTAGCACTAATGCCTGTTACAATTAATTTAAATGGAGCAGGCGTAGAAATTTTAGTAGATAAAATTAAATTAGCACCAGGGCCTCTTGTATTTTTTTCTGCAGTATATAAAGTTTCTAATACCTTACCTGTGCTATCAGCAACTTCAATATTTAAACTTGCAGCTTCGTTGTCTTTAGTTTTTTGTAAGATTATAGTTGTTGCAATTCCATTAGTTGAGTCTAAAGTTGTTTTTTCTTGGAAGCTAATTCCTGCATCTGGTCTTGGACCTCTTTTTGGTGCAAATACTCTACCAAATTCTGCTACTGGCTCTAACACTTCTGTAACAGAAAGGGTTAAAACAATAATACCAATAATTCCTGCAACCAATAATTCTTTCTTGAATGAGCCGGTATTTTTATCCTTTGAATAGTTTTTCAAAGAACCCCAGTTGTTTACAATATGAAATATGGCAAAACAAACAAATATTAACCCGAAAATAGTATGGGTCATTTCCACAAAATGAGGCTTTTGTTTGATATACAATAAGATTCCTGATAAGCCTAGGACAAAAAAGGCAAAGGCAATAGATAAGCTAATAATGTTCTTTTTCTTCATAATATTTGGTTTGGAAATGACAAGTTATTAAAATCTAACTAAAAATCAAGCAATTAGGAAACTATATAGACCCATTTTACTGATTTTATGATAAGACTCATTTTTTTAATTAAAGTTTAATCGTAATATTGCGATTAATATGGGATCAAGTAAATTAAATGAATACAGTGAACAAGAGCTGTTAATTGCTAAATACGCTAAAGCTTTATCACATCCGGCTCGAATTGCCATTCTTAATGTGCTTTTGAAAAAACAAGCATGTGTTTGTGGAGATATTGTAGAGGAGCTTCCTTTGGCCCAAAGTACAGTTTCTCAACATTTAAAAGAATTAAAAGAAGCAGGGCTAATAAAAGGAGATATAGAAGGGGTTTCCGTTTGTTATTGTATTGATACTGAAGTTTGGAATAAAGCTAGTGTTATATTAGATAACCTATTTCAACAAGCAAAAGTAATACCTGAAAAATGTTGTTAATTAATAAACTATTAAAATAAATTTTATGCAAACAGAAGAACAATTAAAAGAAATAGTAAGAAAAAAGTATAGTGAAATTGCATTACAAGACAAAGAAACTAATATGTCTTCATGTTGTGGAGCAGGTGGTTGTTCCACAGAAGTTTATAATATAATGTCTGATGATTATACAACATTAGAAGGTTATAATGCAGATGCGGATTTAGGATTAGGTTGTGGCTTACCAACTCAATTTGCAAAAATTAAAAAAGGAGATGTAGTAGTTGATTTAGGAAGCGGTGCAGGTAATGATTGTTTTATAGCAAGACATGAAACTGGAGAAACTGGCAAGGTTATTGGGATTGATTTTACTCCAGCTATGATAGATAAGGCAAGAAAAAATGCAGAAGTAAGAGGTTTTAATAATGTTGAATTTAGACAAGGAGATATTGAAAACATGCCTATAACAGCAAACAGTGCAGATGTAATTGTAAGTAATTGTGTATTAAACTTAGTGCCTAATAAAGATGCAGTTATAAAAGATATTTATAGAGTATTGAAACCTGGAGGTCATTTTAGTATTTCAGATGTAGTTCTAGTAGGAGCATTGCCAGAAGGTTTAAGAAAAGATGCAGAAATGTATGCTGGTTGTGTATCTGGTGCAATTCAAAAAGAAGTATACTTGGAATTGATTCATGCCAACGGCTTTCAAAATGTAACTATTCAAAAAGAAAAACCTATTATTATTCCAAACGATATTTTAAAAAATTATTTAAGCGCTGAGGAAATAGCAAAATTTAATAGCGGAGGAACAGGAATATTTTCTGTCACAGTTTTTGCTCAAAAACCAACAAATGAAAAATCATCTTGTTGTACTCCAGGATCGGGTTGTTGTTAAAGAAAATATGTATTATAAAATTATAAGGTTATTTTATGAAAAATGTATTGGTTTTATGTACGGGTAATAGCTGTAGAAGTCAAATAGCCCACGGTTATTTAAAATATTATTATGGTGAAAATGCGAATGTATATAGTGCAGGAGTAGAAACTCATGGAGTTAATCCCAAAGTCATTGCTATTATGAAAGAAGATGGTATTGATATAAGTGAGCATACTTCAAATAATGTTTTAGAATACAAAGACATTGATTTTGATTATGTGATTACTGTTTGTGATCATGCCAAAGAAGTGTGTCCTTATTTTCCCTCTAATGCTGAAAAATTACATCATAATTTTCCAGATCCCTCTAAATTAAATGGAACTGAAGAAGAGATTCATGCAGAATTTGTCCGAGTAAGAGAGATGATTAAATCTTATTGTAGCGAATTTGTTAAGAGCCATTCCTAATTTATTACTGCAAAACAGTATCTTCGCGCGAATTATATTATTATGAAATCAAGTCTATCTACAAAATTAAAAGACAGAGCAGAAGGACAATGTGAACTATGTGCTTCTAATGCTGCAACATATGCCTATGCAGTAAGCCCAAAAGGAAATGAAGCCATTGAAAACGAAGTGGCTGTTTGTGATACCTGCTTAACCTTAATTGAAACTGGTGCAAAAGATACTCATTGGAATTGTTTAGCTGGAAGTATTTGGAATACAGAGCCAAGTGTACAAGTCTTAAGTTATAGAATTTTATATGGCATGAAAGACCAAGAATGGGCTAATGAAATATTAAGTTCTGTAGAATTAGATGAAACAGTAGTAACATGGGCCGAATCTATTTTCCAAGTAGCGGCTAAGCATGTGGATAGCAATGGTACTGAATTAGAAAATGGAGATACTATTGTTTTAACACAACAATTAAATGTGAAGGGTGCAAGTTTTATGGCACCTAAAGGAACTATTGTTAGAAAAATCAGATTAGTACCTGATAATGCAGAGCAAATCGAAGGAAAAATTAACAATGATACTATTGTTATTTTAACAAAATTTGTAAAGAAGTCTGTTTAAAAATAATATCATTGAATAAAAAAAGGTCTTCCAATACGGAAGACCTTTTTATTTGGGGGAGGTATACTTTAAAATACTTTAGTGCCATTTGGTTGGAAAATATATCTAAAAGTATAATAACGTTGCTTGCTCATTTTTTCAGCATCTGTAGCAGTTGTTGCTAAAGTCGCTCCTCCTTTATAATATGCGATCACTTCTACTTTTGCATACTTACCAGAAGCTGTTCTGATTACCAATACTCTTCCAGCCAATGGAGTGATTAAATTATTGATGGGGTCATAAGTATACCATCCTTTACCACTACCATAAGTTACTGCATAACTAGCAGGAGCATTATCTGTTTTAAATACAGAATCGGTAGAAATAGTTTTTAAATCATCAAATAATCCAACTTGAACAAAAGCCCCACCTAATCCCATTCCGCTAGTTCCACCGTTGGTTAAAATCTTTGTGCCATTAAAAGCTAAGTCCCATTTTGTAGTTGCACTATCGGAATTAGCAATAATGGTGTTTTTTTCTAAACTATAAAAAGTATACTTACCTGCACCATAAGGCTGGCCCTGTGCAGTAATACCAATAATAGTATCTGCAGGTAAATCTTTTACAGTTGTTGCTGATAAAGGAGCAACCACGGTAGTGGTAGATTTTGAACAAGATGCTAATAAGAATGTAAATGTTGCAATAAATAGAATGTAGGTTACTGTTTTTTTCATTTTGCTATTTTTTATTTTGTATTGAATATTTTAAAATCATGTAATAAGTTCTTCCAGCTAGGTTAGGTAAGTTCATACCATCAATATGATTATTGATATTGTCTATACCTGCTTGTAATGCCCATCCATTTTTAAATTGTCTGCCTGTAGAAAAGTTTAGGGTTATATATCCTTTACCAAATTGGTCTCCATTGTCGTACACTTCATTACCATTGGTATTAGCCACTGCCCACTTACTTCTGTAAATTGCTCTTATATTAGCGTAAAAACCCTCTTGGTTTTCGTAATTTAATTTTGCTTGAAATCTGTGCTTGCTGGTATTAGGCAATCCTACATAATCACTTAACTTCAATAATCTACTAGTGCCATCAGTGTTTTTTGTATAAACTATACCAGTTTTTATTTTGGCAATTTGATCTTTATCTCCAGTGACTAAAAATTGGTATCCTAATGAACTACTCCAATCTGAGTTGTATTTTTGTTTTGTTTCAATTTCTAATCCAGTGGTATAGGCGTTTTTAATATTTAAATAACTATAAATCTGACTTCCACTTATATAATTACCTACTTGTTGAACATCAATTAGATTGTTGATATCGTTTCTAAATAACTGAACTTGAATTTCGTTGGATTGATTAGGTTCCCATTCGGCAGATAAATGAATACCAGTTGCGTATTCGGGTTCAAGCTTTTTTAATTGGTAATAATTACTAAATAAATTACCTATTTGACCAAGCTGATTTAATTTATTAATTACTTTTTGCGCTTCTACTGCACCAAATACACTATAACTTCCTGCAGCTGCATTGGTAAAGTTTAAATACAATTGTCTAAAATCAGGTGCCTTGAAACCTCTTCCAACACTTAACTTAAATCTTAATTGTGAATTCCATTTATATAAGAAAGATGCTTTTGGGCTTAAGGCTGAGGCATAATTTTTATTATCATCATATCTAAATCCAATATTTGCTACTAGCTTTTTACCTGCATTCCATTCCCATTGATTATAGAAATATTTAATGGCATTGTTTTTTGCACTATCAACATTATCATATCTAGTACTGTTCACTTTTTCAGTAATCCATCCAAAACCAACAATACTATTTAAAGATTTATTTATTTTCCATTCTGTTTGATCTTCAACTCTTTTAAAATTTTGTTGAAACAAATCATTGTAAGGGTTGCCAGATACAGTCAAAAGGTCTTGCTTTGATTCATGCTGTGTAAAATAGGTATTCAACTTTGTTTTAATCTTATCGTTGAATTGATGATTTATTACGAAAGTTCCATTAAGATCATTGTTGGCTTCGTTTCCATTTGAATATATAGTGGTTCCGTTATTGGCTACTGCAATGATGCTTTTGATATTTTCTTTATTATATCTAAAGCTTCCATCGATACTTGTCTTATTGGTAATATTGTATTGAATATTTTGGGTAAATGTGGATCTAGTGATAGGGGTGATGAATCTGTTATTGCTATTAGGTCTAACACTAAATCCATCTGTACTATAGTTATTATAAAAACTTTGAATCTTTACTTTGTTCCATTTTTTAGTTAAACTAATATTTCCATCAAAAGTTTTGTAACTACCATAGCGAATACTTGTATTTAAAGCGTCATTACTTTTTTTATCAGTGATTATATTGATTACACCTGCCATTGCTTCACTACCATATAAACTAGAGGAAGGGCCTTTTACAATTTCAATTTTTTTAATATTTCCAACTGCAATTCTATTTAAATCTAAAACACCTGCAGTTCTACCAATTAATGGTTCTCCATCAATTAAAATAATGGTGTAGTCCGGATTTAACCCCTGGAGTTGTACACCTGCGCCAAAACCAGAAGTTAATGTGATGCCTGTTTGCTCTCTTAACACATCACTTAATCTAGTGTTGCCTGATTGAATAATATTTTTACCGTTGATGATACTAATTGGAACAGATATATTTTTTATCTGTCTTTCAGATTTATTAGCAGTCACAAATAGTGTATCACTGTAAAATCCAAGACTGTCTTTTCTAAAATAAGGCTGTGCAGAGCTGGTTATCCAACTCATCAAAATCATTGATCCAAATAAAAAAAGGGTGCTTTTTTTCATTGAGGCACAAAGGTGAGACTAGATAATTTCCGGATGCATATTTCACCAGTATTTCTCATTGAAAAACCTCATATTATGACACTATTATGACAATCAAATTACTAGCTCATTTTCTTGTTTAGTTTTAGTGATATAAATCATATTTAAGATTAAAAATTATAGAGAAACACTAACTTCGCTTAGTAATTATGACTGAAAGAAAACTTCAAATATTATTGGTAGAAGACGAAGAGCATCTTCATGATGCGCTCAAGTTAAATCTTGAATTAGAAGGCTATGAAGTGAGCTCAGCAATGGATGGAAAACTAGCACTTGACATCTTGCAAAATGCAGCTTTTGATTTAATCATATTAGACATTATGCTTCCTAATGTTGATGGCTATACTATTATTGAAAAGTTAAGGTTAAACAATAATACAACACCCATCTTGGTATTAAGTGCGAAGAACTCTTCTTTTAATAGAGTGCAAGGACTTAAATTAGGAGCAGACGATTATTTAAATAAGCCATTTAATCTTGAAGAATTGCTTTTAAGGGTTGCCAAACTGATTCAAAAGTCTGGTTCAAATAATCAATCAACAGATTCCCAAACAGTGTTTGAGTTTGCGGGTCATCAGATTAATTTTGAATCTTTGGAAGTGACTTTGGCTAATGGTCAACATATACAATTAACTAAAACAGAATCCTTATTACTTCGTCTGTTAGTGGAGAATAAAAATAATGTGGTTTCCAGAGAGAAGATCTTACAAACCGTTTGGGGATATCAGGTCTTTCCAAACACCAGAACCATTGACAATTTTATTACAAGTTTTAGAAAGTATTTCGAAAAAGACTCAAAAAATCCGGAGTACTTTATTTCTGTTAGGGGTGTGGGGTATAAGTTCAAAATGTAGTAACTTACGTCAAATCGACGTTTATGAAATGCAAACAATGGTTTTTCATTTTTCTTTTAAGTTTTTACACAACTAATATTCTATTAGCGCAGGTTTCAAATAAAACTAGACCTTTCCAAGAAGAAATAGACGCTTTTGCAAAAGCGGATAAAATAATGATGCCGGATCAAGGTAGTATTCTTTTTGCAGGAAGTTCTTCCTTTAGATTGTGGCAGGATGTGAAAGATTATTTTCCTGGTAAGACTATTTTAAATAGAGGTTTTGGTGGATCTACCTTATTAGATTTAATACAGTTTTCAAAAGAAACTATTATTCAATATAAGCCAAAACAAATTTTTATTTATTGTGGCGAAAATGATATTGCATCAAGTGATACAGTTAAACCAACTGATGTTTTAGCTCGTTTTCAAACATTATATAAAATACTTAGATCCAATTTGCCTGCCAATACGCCCATTGTTTATTTATCCTTAAAACCAAGTATCGCTAGATGGTCGATGCATGAAAGAATGGAGGCATCTAATACTCTAATTAATAAATTTATTAGTAGTCAAAAGAATATTCAATTTTTGGATGTGTATCATGCAATGCTAGGTGCCGACGGATTACCATTGAATGATATTTATATTGCTGACAAGTTGCATATGAATGCTAAAGGTTATACTATTTGGCAAAAATTAATTAACCCTTTATTATTAATTACTACTAAGCCTATTGCAATCACTAATGCAGGTAAAGTGGCTGGATATAAAGATGGCAGCATTAATGTTTTTAAAGGTATTCCTTTTGCTGCGCCACCTGTGGGCAATTTAAGATGGAAAGCACCTCAACCAGTTCAAGCATGGTCTGGCGTGAAAGATTGTATTCAATTTGGTGCAAGTCCAGTGCAGGCAGAACCTATTCCATTTATGTGTTGGTCTGAAGAATATTTAATTCCTAAAAAACCAATAGATGAAGATTGCTTGTATTTAAATGTTTGGGCTAAAAATAATACAGTTAAAAAACCTGTATTTGTATATATCTATGGTGGTGGTTTTAGATCTGGTGGAGCAGGCTGTGCTATTTATGATGGAAAAGAATTGGCCAAGAAAGATATTGTGGTGGTTACCATTAATTATAGAGTAGGTGTATTTGGGTTTTTAGCACATCCTGAATTAACCAAAGAATCAGGTTATGGTGCTTCGGGCAACTATGCTTTATTAGATATGATTGCAGCACTTAAATGGGTTAAGCAAAATATTGCAGCTTTTGGTGGTGATCCCAATCAAGTAACTATAGCAGGTCAATCTGCAGGAGCATTTGCTGTAAATCATTTGTGCGCTACTCCTTTAGCGAATGGTCTTTTCAAAGGAGCTATTGCAGAAAGTGGAGGTAGTGTTTTAACAAGCACTTTAAGACCAACTACTAATTTAGATCAAGCCGAAAAAATGGGATTGGATTTTGCTAAAAACTTCAAAGCAAATTCTCTTGAAGAGCTAAGAAAAGTTTCTGCACAAGAAATTTTACAATCTAATCTAGGATTAAGTTATCCCATTGAAGATGGCTATGTGTTACCTAATTCAATTGGTGATATTTATGCTAATGGGAAACAAAATGATGTTGCATTAATTTTAGGTTGGAACTTAGATGATAAAGTAACTGGACCTCCTGTTAATGCAGCAGCATATAAAGAGCAGTTATTAAAACAATATGGAAATAATGTAGAAAAGATTTTGCAACAGTATCCTGCTACCAATGATTCTATTGCAGCAATTTCTCAAGGAAATTTAAGTAGAGACGGATTTTTTGGTGTTCAAGGATATGCATGGGCGAATGCGCAATTGAAAAAAGGCAGGTCTAAAGTTTTTGTATATAATTTTAATAGAAAGCTTCCATCATATTCTGAAGCTACCAATTTTGGCGCTTTTCATACTGGAGAAGTACCTTATGTGTTTAATAATTTAAAAACAGTGAATAGGCCTTTTGAAGAGGCAGATATTCAATTAGCAGATCAAATGTCTAATTACTGGGTTAATTTTATTAAAGCGGGTAATCCCAATGGAGCTAAATCTATTAACTGGCCTGTCTATACTTCAGAGAAAGACCAAGTATTAATACTAGACAAGCAAATTAGCGCCCAATCAATGCCTTTTAAAGAAGGGTTAAGAATTTTATCTACGGTTTATTAAAAACTGGGTTAAAAAAGGATGGATTTGGCAATTTTTACTACATTTGAGAAATGATTAAAAATCATAATATGAAAAAAGGTTTAATTTCTTTCTTGCTATCATCGGTTATTTTGATGGCATGTAGCAAATCAGGAGATAGTCCTGCGCCTACACCTAACCCTCCAGCACCTACACCTGAAGCAACTATTGTGTTTACAACAGATCCAGATCCAGGAACAGCTATTTATGGATCATTAGGTGCTTCTCAAGCAATGACCTTAACTATTTCATCTACCATCCCATCTGCTGGGGTAACTATAGATGTAAAAACAACTAAAGATAGCGATGGCTCAACTGTTTCTTCAAGCAGTGTTTCCAGCACTACTTCAAAAAATAATATTACAGTAGATAATTTAACTGCTGGTGTTTTATGTACAACAACAATCACTGTTACCTCTAAATCAACTGCAAGTAATAATGCATCTAAATCTTTTAAGATTGCTAGAAAGTAATAGCTAATTGAATTATAAAAAATGCCACTCTATGGAGTGGCATTTTTGTTTAGTATCTTTTAAGTTGATCAATCAACTTCCTCTTGAGCCACCTGTTTTGATAGGTTTCTTATTAGCGCCAGTTGACTTCGTACTAGCTTTAGCTATGAATTTAGAGCTCCCGCCTTGTACATTTGCTTTTGTGTTATTAGCAGCATTCTTGGCTGCTTTCTTTTCGTTGATATGAAATCCCATAATGGTTATATTTGAGGTATAAATATAATTAATAATCATCATGCTACAATCAAGTACTATACAGTTTTTAAAATCCCTTAAGAAAAATAACAATAGGGAGTGGTTTGAGAAAAACAGAAAACAATACGAACTAGCTAAAACAGATTATTTAAATTTTGTAACTAATGTTCTAAATGAGATTCAGCTATTTGATCAAAGTTTAGCCGAATTAGAACCAAAAAAATGTGTTTTTAGATTAAATAGGGATGTAAGATTTAGCAAAAATAAAGATCCTTATAAAACCAATTTTGGAGCAAGCTTTAGTAAAGGCGCAAAAAAAATTCAAACAGCAGGATATTATTTTCATTTAGAACCAGGAGAAAACTTTGTAGGGGGTGGTTTATGGATGCCCATGGCACCTGATTTAAATAAAGTAAGACAAGAGATAGATTATTGTTTTAAAGAATTTGCAAGCATTTTAAAAAAGCCAGCTTTTAAAACTACTTATGGAGATATGGATAATTCTATGAAATTAGTTCGTCCTCCAAAAGGTTTTGAAATAGATAATCCAGCATTAGAATATTTAAAATTAAAAAGTTTTGTAGTTACAAGAGTAGTTAAAGATGTAGAGCTTACAGACAAGCATTTAATCAAAAATGTAGTAAAGGATTTTAAAACAATTGCCCCATTAGTTCATTTCTTGAATAGGGCAATTGAGTAAACTTATTTAATCTTCTTTCTTGAAAACATTGAATAGTAAATAGCCCATTAAGCCACCATAAAGTGTGCTATTAATGGGCTTTGAAGTAATCATGCAGGTTCCACTAGCACAACCCACATAATTCCAATATAGAAAACCTGCTGTAGCTCCTACTACAATTCCAATAAAACTTAATTTATTCTTTAAAATCCATTTAGTCATAAACTATCTAATTTTTCCTACTAAAACATTCCAAGGTCCTCCATTGTAAACTTCTACACCTGCACTTTTCAAAATACTCTTTGCCATTCCACTTCTAGCGCCACTCTTACAAACAGTAATAATGGGTTTGTTCATATTTTTTATAGCCTTTACTTCTCTTTGAATCTTATCTAATGGAATATTTTTTGAACCCTGAATATGACCCTGATCAAATTCTTGAGGTGTTCTAACATCTATGATAATAGCACCATTTTCTTTTAATGCTTTAAAATCAGTACCTGGTCCGAATAATTTTTTTAAAAAACTAAACATATTAATTATTGTTTAAAATATTATTTAATGTAAAAATACCGCCTCCATTATAGGCTTCGTTAATGCCATTTTGCTGTAAAATACTTGTTGCAACGCCACTTCTGCCACCGCTTAAACAATAAACTACAATTGGTTTTGGCATATTGGCTATTTCTTTAATTTTTGTTTCAACTGTGTCTAAGGGAATATTAATGGCACCTTCAATATGCTCTCCTTCAAATTCCATAACACTTCTAACGTCTAATAAAGTACCTTTTTTTGCCTTAATTTGATCAATGATGTTTTGCATAGTTTTATTTTTTCAAATGCAAAAATTGATAAAAACATAGAAATGTAGCGTGACATTTATCACACTACTTATTTTTTATCCAATCAAAGGAGTTTCTACTTAAAGTAATCCAACCATTGTTTTCCATCTTTTTTAATAATCTACTAATTACTTCTCTAGAAGTATTTAAATCGTTGGCAATTTCTTGATGTGTTAATTTTACCGTTTTCCCTGCTTTTTCAACCTGCCTTTTAATATAAAATTCAAGTCGCTCATCCATATTTTTAAAAGCTATTTCATTTATTGTGTTAAGCAATTCCTCATATCTGCTTCTATATGTACGTATAACAAAATAGTGCCAGCTTTTATATTGCTGTAACCATTTATCCATATATTCCAGTGGGATGGCCAAATAGCTTATGTCGGTGACAGCTTTGGCTAAAACCTGACTTTGCTCTAAGTGATAATTACAAACTAAGGTTACTGCGCAAGCTTCACCTGGATTTAAATGGTACATGAAAAATTCAGATCCTTCTTCGTCTTCTTGATAGAGCTTTATGGTGCCTTCAACTACCAGCATGGCAGATTTTATATTTTGCCCTTTTTTTAAAAGAATTGATCCTGCGGCTGCTTTTCTTAATTCTGCATACTTTTCTACCTCTTCGTATAATCCCTTCTCCCAATCTGGGAATAATTTTTTTAAAGCATCTATAGTTATCATAGTAGATTTTTCAAATGTGAAGATACTCTTAAATGTAATAAATGTCACAAACTAACTTATTACAATTAGCTAATTTTGTATAAAATAGTAACCATGAGAAAAATATTTTCAAATATTGATTGGATTTTAATGATGCGTTTGGTAATGGGAGGTTCAATGGTCATTATTGGCTATCAATCTAATGATTATATCCCTGCAGTTGCAGGAGGATTTTTTATCTTGTATTCAATTATTGGTGCTAAATATAAAATTGGTTGTGGTTATAATTCAAGTTGCGGAATACCAACAAGAACAGCATTTGTTAAGACTAAACAAAATGATGAAATTGAATTCACTGAAATAAAATAATAAATCATGTCTACTACAGAAACATTTGGATCAATTATAAAAGGAGATAAGCCTGTATTAGTTGATTTCTTCGCAACATGGTGTGGTCCTTGTAAAATGATGCCTCCCATTTTAGAGCAAGTAAATAAACAATTGGGAGAACAGGTTAGAATTATCAAAATTGATGTTGACAAAAATCAACAATTGGCTTCTGAATTAAATGTCTCAAGTGTTCCAACATTAGCCATCTTCAAGCAAGGAGAAATAAAATGGAGACAGCCTGGTGTTCAGCAAGCAGGAACTTTAGTAAGCCTTCTTAAACAACACATTTAATTAAGCTATTGATTAAATATTTGTATTATATTTAGTAAGTCTTAACGATTTGCTAAAGACACTAAATACAATTATACTATGAAAGCTTCTTCATTGTTTATTTCATTGTTGACATTATCTTTTTCCTTACATGCACAAGTGCCAGAAGGTAAAACGGTAATAAGTTCTTTATATGTATATGATATGGCTACTGGCCAATCTAATATGGTTACAAGAGAACTTCGACATTTTGAAGCACCCAATTGGTCAAGAGATGGAAAATATTTTTTGATCAATGCTTATGGGAAATTAGAGAAGATGTCTATGACGGGTGATAGAATGGGTTATTTTAATACTGGTTCAGTTCAGGATTGCAATAATGACCATGGATTTAGCTTTGATGGTAAAAATTTATTTATTTCTTCTGGCAAGCCCAGTATTAAAGAACACAGTTCCTTTATTTTTAAAGTGCCTTCAGGTGGAGGAGAGCCAGTTCAATTAACACCTACTACACCTTCTTATTGGCATGGTGTTTCTCCAGACGGAAAAACTATAGTGTACTGTGCTGCGAGAAATGGGAACTATGATGTATATGCCATGTCTTCTGAAGGTGGTGAAGAAAAAAGACTAACATCTACAGAGGGTTTGGATGATGGCCCAGAGTATAGCCCTGATGGAAAATATATTTATATCAATTCTTTTAGAACGGGTCATATGCAAATTTGGAGAATGGCTCCTGATGGATCTAATCCAGAACAAATGACTTTTGACGACAAGTCTAATTGGTTTGCCCATATTAATCCCAATAATAAAGTGGCTACTATTATTAGTTATGATGAAGATCAAGTGCAAGCACATCCATTTGGCAAACAAGTAAGAATTAGATTATTAGATCTTCAAACAAAGAAAATCAAAGATTTAACTGGCCCGTTTTTTGGTGGACAAGGTACTATCAATGTGCCTTCTTGGAATCCGGAAGGAACCAAGTTTGCTTATGTGAAGTATGAATTGTTCTAACTAATCATTCTAACATACAAATCTTCCACTTCTTTTCTAGCCCAGGGAGTTTTTCTTAGAAATTTTAAACTTGAGTTAATACTAGGATTGCTATTAAAGCAATTAATACGGACATGCTGTCCAAGCGTCTCCCATCCAAAATGATTGACTAGTTCGGTTACGATAAATTCAAGCGTTTTCCCATGTAATGGATCTTTTGAAGCTTGTTGCATATGCAATATTAAGTAATTTGCCGTCATGAATACAGAGAGATACTTTATTATTTATAAGCCAGTGAATATGGTCTCTCAATTTATTAGTTCTCATGCAGTAAGATTATTGGGAGATTTAGCATTTGATTTTCCTGAAGGGACTCATGCCATTGGCAGATTAGATCAGCATTCCGAAGGTCTTTTATTATTGACCACTAATAAGAAAATTACGAAATTATTATTTCAAGGAGAAAAACCTCATACTCGAACTTATTTGGTACAAGTAAAAAATAAAGTGAGTAAAGAAACTGTTGAATTATTATCTAATGGAATTGAAATTAGTGCAAGTAATGGTGAAAAGTATATGACCAATCCTTGTTTGGTGAAATTAGTGAATAAGCCCCAATACATAACTGATGCTGAAACCCCATTACATCCTAATGCGGAACACTCTTGGTTGGAAATTAGTTTAACAGAAGGAAAATTTCATCAAGTAAGAAAGATGGTCGCAGCAGTGCATCATAAATGCATTCGATTAATTAGAACCTCTATTGAAGATATTGATATAAAAAATCTATTACCAAGAGAGGTGAAAGAAGTTGATGAGCAATACTTTTTTGAAAAATTGAAATTATAAAAAAGGCCCCTATAAAGGAGCCTTTTTTATTGGAAAGTATTTATTATTTGAGTACAGGTAGTTGAATAGTAGAAGCGTCATGATAAATTTTGATAGTAGCTTTTTTAAAGTCGCTATCCTTTGCTTCATAAATATTCATGAATTGTTGTGGATTTCTATCTACCAATGGGAACCAGGTACTTTGAATTTGAATCATCATTCTATGTCCTTTCTTAAATTGATGTGCAATATCTGGTAAAGTAAATTTCACTTGAGTAGGTTTGCCAGGCACAAATGCTTCTGGTTTTTCAAAACTATTTCTGAATTTACCTCTCATCACTTCGCCTCTTACTAGCATTTGATATCCGTTCATTACATGATTGGTTGGCATCTTATTTTCAAAATTATCAGGATATACATCAATCACTTTTACAATAAAATCTGCATCAGTTCCGCTTGTGCTAGCCATTAAGTCTGCAACAATTGGTCCTGCAAGTGTTAAATCTTCTTTTAAAACTTCTGTTTGATACACCAATACATCTGGTCTTCTTGCTGCAAATCTTTGATCATCCAACATATATTCCTGTGTACGACCTGAATGAATTTCAGGAACATAAGGCACTGGTTTTGATGGATCACTAATGTACTCATCAAAACCAGTAGATACTTTAGAGCTTGCCTTGCCCAAACTTCCATTCTTTCCTAAAGCATAAGATTCCATCGTCATATTAGCTGCAGGCCAAGTTGCGAAGTTTCTCCATTCGTTTGCGCCACTTATAAAAATGGTCGCTTCTTTAATAGATTCAATGGAACCTTTGTTTTTCAAATAATAATTAAAGAAAGGTAGCTCAATATTTTTACCATACCATTCACTAGTATTAGATCCAAATTCAACAAATCCTAAATGAGTTCCATCTGCACGACCCCATTGGCCATGATGCCATGGTCCCATAACTAGTTTGTTATTATTTTTTGTATTTGTTTCAATGGCCTTGTATAAGTTCCAAGCACCATAACAATCTTCTGCGTCAAATAATCCACCCACAATTAATGTAGCAATATTTGGATTGATTACATTCACATTTGATCTAGCATTTCTTGCTTTCCAAAATGCATCATAGTTAGGATGAGCCATTAAATCTTTCCAGAATAATAAACTGTCACCTGTCAATTTGGTGAAATTGGTTAAAGCACCAGTTTGTAAATAGAAGCCGTAATTATCTTTAGTTGGAAAAGGGAATCCACTTGGCCCAACACTGGTTGGTTTAGGTCTTGGTTTACCAAAACCTGAATAAAAATTAAAAGCATCTAATAACATGAAAGCGCCGTTGTGGTGAAAATCATCGCCAATAAACCACTCACTCACTGGCGCCTGCGGACTAACTGCTTTTAATGCGGGGTGATTGCTATGCGCAGCCATATTCGCGTAGAAGCCAGGATAAGATGTACCAAATACACCTACATTGCCATTGTTATTAGGAATATTTTTAACCATCCAATCAATTGCATCGTATGCATCTGAAGCTTCGTCTATTTCATTACCTTTTTTGTTAGGATTAAATGGACGCACATCTTCAAAAACCCCTTCACTCATCCATCTACCACGAACATCTTGAATTACATAGATATAATTTTCTTTAAAGAAATATTTTCTTGGATTATTCCAAATAGCAGAAAATTTATCTTCTCCATAAGGTGCACAAGAATAGGGAGTTCTTGTAATGATAATTGGATGTTTTTCAGAAACATCTTTTGGTGCATAGATAGTGGTAAATAATTTTATACCATCTCGCATAGGAATCATTACTTCCTTTTTGGTGTAATTATTAAGTACCCAACTTGAATCTATTTCTTGCGCACTAGCTAAAAAAGGGATGGCGCATAATAAGAATAATATTTTTTTCATTGATTTTATTTTTGAAGACTACCGTAAATAATGTTCTCAATTTTGTTTTTTAAATCACCATGTGAGTTAGGTGTATGCTGCGTCATAACAAGTACAATTAAATTTTCTTTTGGATCTGCCCAATAATTGGTTCCATAATAACCACCCCAAGAAAAAGAACCTGCACTTCTTAAATTTCTTTCAGCACTTTTTGCAGAAGTTACTGAGAAACCTAAGCTAAAGTAGTCTTCTCCTTCTTTTTGAAAATCTAATTGATGACTTAACATTACTTCCACTGTTCTTGGACTTAAAATTTGATGACCATTATATTTTCCTTTATTCAATAACATATCTAAGAAAATCGCATAATCAAATGCAGTAGATGATAAACCAGCGCCTCCAGAGAAATAGGTTTTAGCTTTTAATGGATAATTAGGGTTGATCTTTCTAAAATTCTCAGGCCATTCAATTACTTCGTTTTGGCTGTTTTCTGTATATACTGTTGGAATTCTATTAGCTTTTGAAGCAGGTACATTGAAATAAGTATCCTTCATGCCCATTGGTTCAAAAATATTTTTATTAAAATACGCTTCAAGACTCATTCCACTTACAATTTCAACCACTGCGCCCAATACATCGCTGTTTAATCCGTAAGTGAATTTTTCGCCTGGCTGATGTGTTAAAGGAAGTTTTCCTAAAGCAGTCATTCTTTCTACAAGGTTCGCATCAAAATAACCAAGTCCAGATGGGATACCTGCTTTATTATAAATGGCGCTCATTTTAGAAGAGCCAATATCTGTATAATTAATTCCAGAACTATGTGTCAACAAATCTCTGATAGTGATTTCTCTTTTTGCATCAACAGTGGTATAGCTTGTATCTTTTGCATTATAGTCGCTAATTACTTTAGGATTTTTAAAGCTTGGAATATATTTTGATAAGTTATCGTCCAACTCTAATTTACCTTGCTCATACAATTGCATTACAGCTAAACTAGTAATAGCTTTTGACTGACTCATTATTCTATACAATGCGTCTGCAGCCATGGGCTTTTTTGTTTTTTCATCTGCATACCCTAATCCTTTGTAGTAAACTACTTGATGGTCTTTCACTACAATCACAGAACTACCAATTAGCCATCTGTTTTTTACATACTGATTTACGACACTATCAATAAGTGCTAGTTTTGCAGTACTAATTTTTGGATTGTTTTGTATGGTTGGACTTAATACTTGTGCATTGCTTGTAAGTACAATCAATGTAAGTAATACTAGAACGATTTTTTTCATATAGCAATTGTTGGTTTTAATTTTGTGGAGGGAACCAGGTTCCAAATTTGGTAAGATCTACATTTCCGCCAGATAAAATGATTCCCACATTTTTTCCTTGGAATAATTCTTTATTTCTGATAGCTGCAGCAAAAGGTACAACACAGCTTGGCTCTACAATAATTTTCATTCTTTCGTACACCAATCTTAATGCAGCTTTGATTTCTTCGTCTGATACGAGTAGGATATCTGTAACATGCTCTTTAATGATGGCTAATGTTCTCTCAGAGAGTGTAGTCATTAATCCATCTGCAATGGTATTAATAAATGGTGCTTTTTCCACCTTTCCAGATTTAATACTTAAAATGGCATCCGCTGCACCCTCAGGCTCTCCACCATATACTTTCATAGAAGGCTTATAATAATGTGCACCCAAACAAGTGCCAGATAATAAACCTCCTCCACCCACTGGAGTAATAACGGCATCTAATTGTGGTACTTCTTCTAATAATTCTCTAACGCAGGTAGCTTGTCCAGTAATTACTCTATCATCATCATAAGGATGAATAAATTCTGCCCCTGTTCTTTCCACTACTTCATTTAATGCAGTTTCTCTTGCTACTTGATTGGCTTCGCAAATAATTACTTCTGCACCATACCCTCTTACTGCATCTACTTTTACTTGTGGGGAAGATTTAGGCATAACTATATAAGCTTTGATGCCAAGCATTTTAGCAGCGTAAGCCAATGCTTGAGCATGGTTGCCGGATGAATGGGTAGCCACCCCGTTTTTTAATTGAGCTGCATCCAAGCTTAAACTTGCGTTCATACCACCTCTTATTTTAAAGGCACCAATTTTTTGAAAGTTCTCACATTTGAAATAGAAATTAATGCCAAACATCTCATTGATGCTTTTGTTGGTCATCACTGGAGTATGATGTATATAAGAATCAATTCTTTCTGCTGCTTTTTCAATGGCTTCCTTTGTAATTCGCATATATAGTAATGTTTAAGGAGTATGAATTTAACTAAAATTGGTTATATTTAGTATTCCAACGATTGTCTAAAGCTAATTCTATGAAAAGCAATGAATTCTCGGCTAAAGAAATTGCCAAATACCATCAAGATGGATACTTGATTGTGAAAAATTTTTGCTCAAAGGCTGAAATTGATAAAATGTATGGCATTGCTTTACAAGATGATGCAATGGCTAAAAATGCATTAGACTTAAATGATCAAACGGGCAAGAAAACTAAGCTCTCTTTATGGTTTACACCGGGTAATGATATTTTTGGTTATTTAACTAGAAGCGAAAGAATGGTGAATAGAGTGGCACAATTATTAGATAGCAATGCCCCTGTATGTCATTTTCATTCTAAGCTAATGCAAAAAGAACCCAAAGTGGGTGGCGCATGGGAATGGCATCAGGATTATGGCTATTGGTATAAGAATCAGTTTATGTTTCCAGATCAATTGATTAGCGTGATGGTGGCGCTTACTCCAGCGAATAAAAAAAATGGCTGCATTCAAGTTATTAAAGGTTCTCATAAATTAGGTAGAGTGAATCATGGTTTTGCAGGAGAGCAAGTAGGTGCAGATATGACTATGGTAAATAATGCATTAGAAACAATGGAATTGGTATATGTAGAAATTGAACCGGGAGATGCTTTGTTTTTTCATAGCAATATTTTGCATCGCTCTGCAGCAAATGAATCTGATCATCCAAGATGGTCTATCATTTCATGTTACTCTTCTCAATCCAATTTAGCGTATAATGAAACTTCTACTTCTTGGAAAGTGCCATTAGATATCGTACCTGATAATGCTATTCTAGATTGGGAGCCAGAATCTTTAGGCAAGGCAGATTTTTTAAAGAAAGAAAATGATCCAGCATTAAAAGAAACTGGATGGGAAAATAAATAATTGATATGTTGTTATTGGGAATTGATATTGGTACTTCGTCTATTAAGGTAGCTATTGTGGATGCTAATACAGGTAAGACTTTGGTTACAGTGCAATACCCTGATTCTGAAACTCCCATCAATGCTTTACAACCTGGTTGGGCAGAACAAAGCCCAAATAGCTGGTGGGAACATGTTCAACAAGCCATTCTTAAAGCTAACGCTACCAAAAAATACAATCCTCAAGATATTGGATCCATTGGTATTGCTTATCAAATGCATGGTTTGGTTTTAGTAGATAAGCATCAACAAGTTTTAAGAGATAGTATTATTTGGTGTGATAGTAGAGCTGTTGAAATTGGTAATAAAGCATTTCAGGCTATTGGAGAAGAAAAATGTTTAAGTCATTTATTAAATTCTCCTGGAAATTTTACAGCATCTAAATTAGCATGGGTTAAAGAAAATGAACCAGCTATTTTTGAAAAGATAGATAAGATCATGTTGCCTGGAGATTTTATTTCCATGAAATTAACAGGAACTATTACCACAAGCATTGCAGCTTTATCTGAAGGGGTGTTCTGGGATTTCAAGAACAAAGAGCTATCCAAAGAGGTATTGAATTATTTTGATTTTAGTACTTCCATTTTCCCTTCGATTCAAGAAGTATTTAGTAATCATGGAACATTGGATAAATCCATTGCATTATCACTTGGATTAAAAGAAGGAATTCCTGTAGCCTACAAAGCAGGGGATCAACCCAATAACGCACTCTCTTTAAATGTATTCTCTCCGGGTGAAGTGGCAGCCACTGCTGGCACCAGTGGGGTAATCTATGGCGTAGGAGATAGTTTACATTTTGATAAAGCTTCTAGAATCAATCAATTTGCACATGTAAATTATACCAATAATTTGGATAGACTAGGTATGTTATTGTGCATTAATGGTACAGGTATTATGAATAGCTGGGCCAAGAAATGGATTGGAGATTCAAATGATTATGCAAAGATGAATGAAGCGGCTTCTGCGATTACTATGGGATCAGAAGGATTGCAAGTACTTCCTTTTGGCAATGGGGCAGAGCGTATTTTTAATAATCAAATTATCGGGGCACATTTATTGAATCTTAATTTAAATCAACATGGTGCTGCGCATATTTATAGAGCAGTGCAAGAGGGTATTGCTTTTGCTTTTAGATTTGGCTTAGATATTATGAAAGAAAACGGAATTATGCCAAATATTATTAGAGCAGGAAATGCGAATCTGTTTAAGAGTAAGGTTTTCACAGAGGCTTTTGTGAATTCGCTTAATGTGCCTGTTGAATTATATGATGTGGATGGAAGTGTGGGCGCAGCAAAAGCAGGTGGCATGGGTGCTGGCATGTATGCTTCCTCTAAAGAAGCTTTCCAGCATTTTACGCCTAATCAAACAATAGAGCCAACTGTTTCAAAACAATATGATGAATTGTATCAGCAATGGTTAGCATCACTCAAAAAATTTATTTAAATAATCTCTCATTAAATCTTTTCTTATGTCAGTAGTACTTGGTAACACAGAATTTTTTAAAGGAATTGGTAAAATTGCTTTCGAAGGTCAAGCCACCAATAATCCCTTAGCGTATAGATGGTATGATGAAAATAAAATAGTTGCAGGCAAGCCAATGAAAGATTGGTTAAGATTTGCTGTTGCTTATTGGCATAGTTTCTGTGGAAATGGATCTGATCCATTTGGTGGTCCTTCACAAATTCATCCATGGGATGCAAAAGCAGATCCAATCGAAAGAGCAAAGGACAAAGCAGATGCAGCATTTGAGTTTATCACCAAGATGGGCCTTCCTTATTTTTGTTTTCATGATGTAGATGTTGTGGATTATACTAACGATGTGGTAGATAATGAAAAGCGTTTACAAACCATGACAACTTATTTGCAAGCAAAACAAAAAGCAAGTGGAGTGAAATTATTATGGGGCACAGCAAATGTGTTTAGTCATAGAAGATATATGAATGGGGCATCTACCAATCCTGACTTTCATGTACTTGCTCATGCAGGTGCTCAAGTGAAAGCTGCAATGGATGCAACCATTGCATTGGGTGGAGAAAATTATGTGTTCTGGGGAGGAAGAGAAGGTTATATGAGTTTGTTGAACACTAATATGAAACGTGAGAAAGAACATTTAGCTAAGTTCTTACACACGGCAAAAGACTATGCTCGAAAAAATAGTTTTAAAGGAACTTTCTTTATTGAACCTAAGCCATGTGAACCCACTAAGCATCAATATGATTATGATAGTGAAACAGTGATTGGATTTCTAAGACAATATGATTTACTCAATGATTTCAAATTAAATATTGAAGTGAATCATGCAACATTAGCGGGTCATACTTTCCAACACGAATTACAAATAGCTGCAGATGCGGGTATGTTAGGAAGTATGGATGCCAATAGAGGAGATTATCAAAACGGATGGGATACCGATCAGTTTCCAACTAACTTAAATGAATTAACAGAGTCTATGTTAATCATTTTAGAAGCTGGTGGCTTCCAAGGTGGGGGAATTAATTTTGATGCAAAGATTAGAAGAAACTCCACTGACCCTGCAGATTTATTCCATGCACATATTGGTGGTATTGACAGTTTCGCAAGAGCATTAATTACTGCAGAAGCTATTTTAGAAAAATCGGAATACAAGCAAATTAGAAAAAACAGGTATGCTTCTTTTGATTCAGGTGCAGGGAAAGATTTTGAAAATGGCAAAATGAGTTTAGAAGATTTAAGAGCTTTTGCTATTGAAAAAGGAGAGCCAGCAACTATTAGTGGAAGACAAGAGTATTTAGAGAATATCATCAACAATTTCATTTAATTAGTTAGCTCTTTTGGTTGATTATTCATAACTTGATGCATGCAAACCACGGTAAAGAAATTAGGCTTATGGACTAGCACTTCATTGGTATTAGGAAATATGATTGGTGCTGGTGTTTTCATGATGCCTTCTACTTTAGCAAGTTTCGGAGGTATAAGTATTATTGGTTGGGTTGCTTCTTCCATTGGGGCTTTTTTATTAGCAAAGATTTTCGCGCATCTAAGTAAAATGATGCCAGGGACAGATGGTGGTCCTTATGCTTATTCAAAATCTGCCATGGGAGATTTTGCAGGTTTCTTGGTTGCATGGGGTTATTTAATTTCTGTTTGGTGCACCAATGCGGCTATCACTGTTTCATTTATTAGTGCACTAAGTACTTTTATCCCTGCACTTGCAACAAATTCTTTGTTAGCGGTATTTACTGGTTTAGCAACTATTTGGATATTAACATGGATAAATACATTGGGCGTACTCACTTCAGGCAAGCTTCAATTAATTACTACTATTTTAAAAGTAGTACCTATTTTTTTAGTGGGTATTGTGGGTTTATTTTTTATAAATTGGGATAATTTTTTACCATTTAATGCAAGTGGAACCACTACGCTTTCTGCTATTACTGCAACAACTACATTAACCTTTTTTGCCTTTTTGGGAATTGAATGTGCTACCATACCTTCTGGTAGTGTAGATCATCCAGAAAAAACTATAGCTCGCGCAACTTTATTAGGTACGCTTATTGCTACCATTGTTTATATATTAAGTACGGTGAGTATTATGGGTATGATACCTGCTGCACAATTAAAAACAACAGTTACACCTTTTGCAGATGCCGCTACAATTATTTGGGGCGCTGGAGCAAAGTATTGGGTGAGTGCAGGTGTTGCTATTGCTGCATTTGGCGCTTTAAACGGCTATATTTTAATTCAAGGTCAATTGCCAGCAGCCATTGCAGCTGATCAACTTTTTCCTGCTGTTTTTGCAAAGAAAAATAGTAAGGGTGTTCCTGCTATTGGAGTAGCTATTTCTAGTGTATTGGTTTCTTTGTTTATGATCATGAATTATACAAAGGGCTTGGTAGATCAGTTTAAATTTTTGATTTTACTCACCACCCTGACCGTTTTAATTCCTTATTTATTCTCCACAGCAGCTTATATTATTTTTAGATTAAAACAAGCTAATCTTACAAAGTGGATTAAGTATTCTGCTATTACATTAGCCTCTTTAGCCTTTTTGTTTTTTATGTGGATGATTATTGGATCGGGACAAGAAATTGTATACTGGGGATTTGTTTTATGTATGTCTTCTATTCCAGTATATGTTTGGGGAGTTACTAAAAAGAAATAAAAATTAAATTATTATAAATGAAATCGCATTCAGAATCTGGGAAACTAAAATCTGTATTTATTAAAAGAGCAAAAGATGCATTTATTGATGATGCGCATATAGCTAAACATTGGGAAGCGTTGAATTATTTGGGGAAGCCTGAAATAAATAAAGCCTTAACTGAGTACGAAGCCTTTGAACAAGTGTTTAAAGATAATGGAACAGAAATTTTCTATTTACCTGAAGATGCAACTGTGAATATGGATTCTATTTATTGTAGAGACGCATCCATTGCAACAGCAAAAGGGATGATTATTTGTAATATGGGTAAGGAAGGTAGAAAGAACGAGCCATTTGCTGAACAAAAAGCATTCGAGGCACAAGGCATTCCCGTATTAGGTGTGATCAAAGCGCCAGGCACTATTGAAGGTGGCGATGTAGCTTGGCTGGATTCAACTACTTTAGCCATTGGACATACTTATAGAACCAATGAAGAAGGTATTAGACAAATAACAGAAATGTTAGCACCATTGGGAGTAAATGTTATTTCGGTGCCAATGCCACATTATAAAGGGCCATCTGATGTATTTCATTTAATGTCTGTACTGAGTCCAGTGGATACTAATTTGGCAGTGGTTTATTCTCCCTTAATTCCTATTGTATTTAGAAATGAATTAATTAAAAGAGGGTATGAATTAGTGGAAGTGCCCGATTCGGAATTTGATAGCATGGGATGTAATGTTTTAGCATTGGCTCCAAGAGTTTGCTTGATGGTAAAAGGAAATCCAATTACTAAAGAGCGTTTAGAAAAAGCAGGTTGTAAAGTAATTGAATACGAAGGAGCAGAGATTAGTGTCAAGGGTGGTGGCGGACCAACCTGCTTAACCAGACCTATCGAAAGAGTTTAACTATTTAAGTAGGATAATCATTGCGGATCCAATAATCATAATACTTGCGCCTATTAATTTTTTTGCAAGATGTAGTTCATTAAATAATCGATGACCTAGAACTACGCTTAGTAAAATAGACAATTGAAATAAAGCCAGTGCATATCCAACTGGCATATGACTTAAAGTATAATTAGTTGACGCTAGCATTAAGCCAACTGTGGTAACTAATAAAACATATTTCAATAAAATACTTGTATTGAATTTATTGATTTCTTGATTGATAGAAACTTTTGTAAATAAAATAAAAACAAAAGAGAATCCAGCTCCAAAAATGCTCCAACCTGCAAAGGCAATTTCTAAATTAGAATGTTCAATTACTTTTTTATCTAGCACTGCTTGAATACCTGTTAATATTAAGGCCGCTAATCTATATTGAATAGCAGGAGTTTTAAATAATTGCCAAGAAAATTTTTCTTCTGTGGTATCTAAAACAAAATAGCTGCCAATAATGATTAATGCCATTCCCAAAAAGCCCCATGTATTGGGAACTTCTCTTATTATAATAAAGGCAAACAGCATCCCCACAATAGATTTATATGCATTGATAGGCCCTAGTACAGACAAGTCGCCTTTCTCTAATGCTTTTATTATAAAACCATTGCCCAATGCCCCAGTAATGCCGCCTGCAATGGAATACCACCAAAAGGAACTGTCTAAAGAGGAAATTGAAATATCATGAACTAATAAAATACTAATCAGTGCAAGTGCTACATAAGTGAATAAATTTATAAACAGAGGGTGCTGTCCTTTAATTGTAATTTGCTTTTGTAATACATTGGAAAAAGGGTTTACCAATATTCTAATAATAACAGCAAAAAGGGTAATGTTGATAAAAGAAAACATTAATTAAGTTTTTTTACTTTTTCAGCGGTCTCTTCTAAAACCTGGTCTAATTTCTTTCGATCTAAATAGATTCCCTTTCTTATAACTGCATAAATACTTTCTGTATTTTCTATTTTTTCTAAGGGGTTCTTATTTAATATTAATAAATCTGCATTTATATTCATTGCTACAGATCCATATTCGGCTGACTGATTAAAAAATGCCGGTCCATTAATTACAGAGCACGCTAATGCTTCATAAGGTCTTAAACCGTATTTAACCATAATGGCCAACTCTTGATGCATTCCCAAGCCTGGGTAATTAAATGAATTTAAATAGCCTGCATCCGTTCCAGCCAATATAGTAACGCCTGCTTTGTATAAAAGTGGTAGTAGTCTTGCTGCAGCTTCAAAATTTTGATGTCTAAATTGAATGGCTTCTTGATTATCGTTAGCTGCTCTTTGAACACGCCAACCATAAGTGCGCTTTAATGCTGGTCCAAGGTATTTTAAATAATCATCGTTTTGATGATTATTTATATCCAAATAAGTGGTTACATAGCTTCCATTAATGGTGGGGACTACTGCAGTTCCATTGGAGGCTAGTTGTTTAAATTTTTTCATTGCAGTAGCACTATCAAAACTTTTTAAATACAATTCACTAGCTTCTCTACTATTTATTTTTCCATTGGCTCTCCAAATGGTGATACTATCCTCATTATTAGACGCCGCTCTTTGTAAATACCCAATATGCTCTATGGCGGATAGGCCATTTTTTGAAAACACTTCTACATTCATAGTAGCGGGGACATGTCCAGTTACTTTCCAGCCTCTTGCTCTTGCTGCTTGAATACTTTTTAAGAATAATGCTGGGGCAAGTGTATTATCTGTGATTTTGATAAAATCAACTTGCAGTTTTTGCAAAGAATCCAATGCCTTGTTCATTTCAACTTCATTACCAATTTCTAAATCTCCTGGCCATATAGATTTTATGCCTTCTAGTTTGGGCCCTGAAGTAAATATTGTAGGTCCAAATAATTGATTGTTTGTAATTTGTTTTTTCCATTCAATTACAGATGGACTTATGTCACCTGCGCAATCTCTCACATGTGAAATACCCATTGCAATGTATAATGGCAATAACATTTTATTTTCTTCAATCAAAGTATCTCCACCAAAATGCACATGCATATCCCATAAACTTGGCATAATAAACTTGCCATTTCCGTCAACAATTTTATGAGCACTTATTAAACTTTTTTTGTGTAATGAGTTTTCTATTAAAATGATTTTACCTTTACTTATATAAATTGTTTGATTAGGAACAGTTTTGTTGTGCGCAACATCAATAATATTGATATTTTTTATTACTAAATCTGCATTGTTAACTTGAGCATTTGATAGTATACTCAATACAATGAATAAGCCTATCAGTTGTAGTTTTCTCATAATGATTTATTTATTCCAATCCCATAAAACAATATCCCATCCTGTTCCAACTTGTTCGATTACGCCAATGGTTTCAAAACCAGATTTTTTATGTGCCTTGATGGATCTTGGATTGGCTTGCGAGATATCTGTTACTAAGTATTGGTATTGCTGCGAAAAATGTTCTTTGTAATAAGTATACATTGCTTGAACCAATCCTTGGCCTCTATGAGATTTCCCAACACATAATTGTCCTACAAGTATATAAGTGCAATTTTTTAGTAAGTCGCCATTAAATTCCATTTCATCAACTGTATTAAATAGATTGTCTAATTCTTCGTGTTCACCTAATACTGATTTATTAGTTACAATTACATAACCTACTACTTCTTCACCTTCTTTGGCAATAATGGATGGATGTGCTTGGTGCATTTTTTGTAATAATTCTACACTATATTCTGAAGTTACAAATCCTTCTTTCATAGCTTCTTCTTCACCAATCAATCTTCTTAAATTAGCATTTTGTAAAGCTTTTAATTTTTTTAATTCCTCTTCTGTTTGCACTGTTGTAATAATCACCATATTAAATCCTTGATATTTTTTTGAAATAATTGTATAAAGAAAATTTTGCACCAGATTTAATTTTAGCGCTGTAAATACCCATTGGTCCTGAGCTAAAATAAGCTGCTATGGATGCCATGCCAATATATATTCCCGCTTTTGCACCAAATAATTCAATTCCTAAAATGATAGATACTATTACGCAATGCGTAGCACCAGCAAATACTGCTACAAAACCCATAGCAGCCAATAAAGCAAAAGGAAGAGGTATAAACAAAATCAAAGTACTTCCCAATGTGGCTCCAATAAAGAAGAGCGGTGTTACCTCCCCGCCTTTAAATCCTATACTTAAAGTAAAACTGGTTAATAATAATTTAATGATAAAATCGTAATGACCAGAAGGACTAATAAATGCATTCCCAATTTCAGGAATACCTAAGCCAATATATTTGGTAGTGCCTAAAAATAAAATTACTAGAACAATCACTATGCCACCAATGAAAGGCCTCAAAGGTTTATAATGTATTTTATTAAAAATAGATTCCCAGAAATGATTACTTAAAGAAAACAATAATGCAGTTAAACCAAATAAAATTCCAGCAAGCAATGCCCACATTGATAGGCTTAGTGATAGTTCAGGAACAATTGAAACACTATAAATACTATGCTGAATAGACCAACTTAAACAAATGTAGTGAGCCATTAAAGCAGCTGCAATACTTGGGATAATGGATTGCCATCTTATATTTTTAAATCCCATTATTTCTAAAGCAAAAATTGCCCCAGCCCATGGTGTACCAAATACTGCTGCAAATCCAGCACTTACACCCATGATAATAATGGTTTTCTTTTCTTCTTGATTGGTCTTAAACCATTTTGCAAATGGCGCAGCAATGGCGCCTCCCATTTGAACCGCAGTACCTTCTCTTCCCGCAGAGCCTCCTGCTAAATGAGTTAGTATTGTTCCAATGTATACCAACGGAGCCATTTTAAAAGGAATATTTTGATGCGAGCTATGATGCGCTTCTATGATGGTATTGTTTCCTTTATTGGCATCATCACCATATTGATAATATATATAGCCAATAAAAAATCCAGTTAAAGGAAGTGTGTAAATTATCCAAAAATGAGTTTCTCTAAAATTGGTAACAAAATCCAAACTGTATAAAAAGAAAGCAGTAATAGATCCAACTATACCACTTATCAATAAACAAATGATCAACCATTTTGCAATTTGATTAATTGATTTCAACAAAACAGAGGAATCGGACATCTACTTCTTTTTAAAAAAAGGTTTTAACAATAGACCAATCGCAATGATTACCCAGATGGTATTCACCACAGTGGAAGGGTATGCATGATGATAGTAGGTATTGATGACAAAAAACAAACCTCCAACAATATTAGCCCAAATGTATAATTTGCTATTAGCTTCAATCTTACCCCATAAATTCAAAGCGTAGGAGCCCACTATTAAAACAGAGGCAATCCATCCAAGTGTTTCTATAAATATTTCTAATGAACTCATTTTGAGGGCTTTTTGAAAGAAAATCCACTAATCTTTCTCTAAAATAAGCAAAATGCAGGATAATATGCTGATTCAGAAATAAGTAGCATCTTTGTACCGAAAACAATGCATCATATGGGCGAGTCCAAATTTGATTTACTGGAGAAAAATAGACAATGGGTAAAAGAACAACTTGAGTTAGACCCTAACTATTTTAATAACTTATCTCTGGGCCAAAATCCGGAGTATTTATGGATTGGATGTTCTGATAGCAGGGTTCCTGCCAATCAAATTACTGGTACAAAACCTGGTGACATTTTCGTTCACAGAAATATTGCCAATATGGTGGTGCACAGTGATATGAATATGTTAAGTGTGCTTTCTTATGCTGTGGAGGTTTTACAAGTAAAACATATTATTGTTTGCGGTCATTATGGTTGTGGAGGAGTAGTAGCAGCCATGGAAAATCAACAATTAGGTTTAATTGACAATTGGCTAAGACATATTAAGGATGTATATCGATTTAATGCAGGAGAATTAGATGCTATCACTGATACTACAGAAAGAGCTAGAAGGTTTGTGGAATTAAATGTTATTGAGCAAGTGGGTCATTTAGGCAAAACCTCTATAGTTCAAAACGCTTGGAGAAGAGACCAATCTCTTACTTTGCATGGTTGGGCATATGATGTAAAAGACGGAATCATACACGATTTAGGCACAACTATTACTTGTACCAAAGACCTGCATAAAGTGTATCATTTAGATTAAAATCTATCATAAATGTATTAATTAAAAGCACCCAAATGGGTGCTTTTTTTATTTTATAAAATATTCTAATTCAATTGTTTATACAAATTCACGCCATATAATCTGTTTGTTAACACTAAGTTCATCTTGGCTTAACAATTAGGTAACATTAGAGTCTAATATTTGCATACAAATAAAAATATACCGTGAAAAGGATATCATTAGTTATACTTATTATTTTCTCTACAGTTTTAGCAAATGCTCAAAGAGCAAAAGTTACAGGTAAAGTAACAAACAATAAAAACGAGGCTTTAATTGCTGTAACTGTTACTTTAAAATCAGATAAAACACAAACTACAAAAACTGATGTGGAAGGTAGATATAGTTTTAGTATTGATCTAAACAAAACATATACAATTGGGTTTAACTATATTGGGTACAAAGAAAAATCTATTACTGTAAATGCAATTACAACTGAGGAATTAATATCAGATGTTTTATTAGAGGAAGCGGGTAAAAAATTAACTGATGTTGTTGTGAATGCATCTAGAGGTACTAATAAAGGAGCAACTGATAATGCTTTAATTGCGTATCAAAAAAATACAAATACAGTTTCATCTGTCATATCAGCTGAATCAATTAGAAGAAGCCCAGATAGAAACACTGCAGAGATTTTAAAAAGAACTCCTGGTGCGTCTATTCAAGAAGGAAAATATATTATTGTCAGAGGTTTAGCTGATAGATATAACCAAGCCATGTTAAATGGTATTTTATTAACTAGTACTGAGCCTGATCGTAAAACATTTTCCTTTGATTTATTCCCTTCTCAAATTATTGATAACATTATTATCAATAAAGCCTTTGTTCCTGAATTGCCAGGAGAGTGGGCAGGTGGATTGATTCAAGTAAATACAAAAGATGTACCTACAAAAAACTTTTTTAATATTCAATTAGGTACAAGTGCAAATAGCATGGTAACTGGTAAAGATTTCTTTAAAGATAAAGGTGGAAAGACTGACTGGTATGGTATTGATGATGGTACAAGATCTTTGCCAATGGGGTATACCACTAAGTCGAGCTTTGATACTACAAGTATTGCTGGTAAAACAGCAATGGGTAAAACCATGTCAAGTAATTGGGCTCCAATTATGACTACTGCTAAGCCTAATATGAGTGCTCAAATGAATGGAGGGTTTGCAGGTACATTATTTGGTAAAAAAATTGGAGGAATTTTAGGTATTAGTTACGCTAATTCATATAGATTCCAAGATAATATTAATAATCAAAATCAATTATCTAATTCTGGATTAACTCCTTACATTGAATTAAAGGATAATAAATATATAAATGATATCAACATGGGTGCTATTGCAGGAGTATCTATGTTTATTAATCCATTAAATAAAATTAGCTATAAGGCTATTGTAAATGTAAAGACAGCTAATTCTTATAATAGTAGAACAGGTACCATTTATGATAGACAAGAATTAGTAAAAGGCAATGCTTTTACTTTTGCTCAAAACGTATTTTTCACAAATCAATTAAATGGAGAACATAGTATCACTAAAGATTTAAAATTTAATTGGTACGGCGCTTTTAATATCTTAGATAGTTATGCTCCAGATCAAAGAAAGATTGCTTACACAAAAAGTATTACTGGAAATGATCCTTATGTATTAAATATTTCTAATACCTTATCTCAGCAATCAGGTAGCCGAGTATTCCAATCATTATCTGATTATATCTATACAGGTGGTGGTGATTTAACATATAAAATAAATCAGCAAACTATCAAGGCTGGTTATATGATTCAAATTAAAGATCGTTTATATGACGCTCAATTATTTGCTATTACAATGCCAATTGATAATCCAGCGTTAAGACTATTGCCTGCTGAAGCTGCTTTTGTTCCTTCAAATTTTGGTAATGGAACTGACAACAAATTTGCATTTAACTCCATTCAAAATAAAAATTTCAGATACTTAGCGAATACTATTTTAAACGCAGGATACTTACAATTTGATAATAAATTATCAAATGACCTTAGAGTAGTTTGGGGATTAAGGGTTGAAGATTTTGACCAATTAGTAGGTTCTGTAAAGAAATGGGATCCAAGACATACTTATTCAAGAGTTACAGACTTTTTACCAGGCGTGAATGCTTCTTTAAAGATCACACAAAAAGCTAATTTAAGATTAACAGCTTCTCAAACAGTTATTAGACCTGAATTAAGAGAGTTATCTGCTTTAAATATTTACGATTTTGAATTAAATGCTTCTGTATCTGGTAATCCTAGTTTAAAAAGAACAAAAATTACCAACTTTGATATTCGTTACGAATTATATCCACAAGCAGGAGAATTATTCACTGTGGGTTTATTCTATAAGAATTTTGAAAATCCTATTGAAAGCATCTATCAAGAAGCTGGTGGCGGATCTAGTTTGTTTTCGTTCCAAAATGCAGCAAAAGCTACAGCATTTGGATTCGAACTAGAAGGAAGAAAAAAGTTAAATAAGCGTTTTACTTTACAAGCGAATGGGTCTTATATTAATTCAGAAGTTAAAGATGAAAAGTTAGGTGTTTCAAGAACCTTACAAGGTCAATCTCCATATTTAATTAATGCAGGATTATTGTATGACATAGTTGAGAAAGGATTTAATATGACTGCTTTAGTGAATCAGGTAGGAAAGCGTATTTATTTAGTGGGTGATATACAAGCAGGTGCTGGTTCCCCAGATGTATACGAAAATCCAAGAGCATTGGTTGATTTTCAAATGAGCAAAAAATTTGCAAATAACAAAGCAGAAGTAAAATTTACAATTGCTGATATTCTAAATCAAAGACAAATATTCTATCAAAATAGTAATAGTAATTCAAATTACGATAAAACGACTGATGGCGTTCGTTTCTCAAGACAATATGGTACAACATTTGGTGTAACAATCAATTACTCTTTATAAAAACAAATCAAAAACTTTTTTTAAATACAAAAACAATGAAACAATTATTTTATTTATCTCTTGCTTTTTTAGCCATCACAGGTTGTAGAAAGATTGAAACAGATGGCGAAAAAGAAATCTTCGTAGTAACGAAGGAAGTAGCTCCTGTAGGTGTTGTATCTAACACGATCACTTTAACTGGAAAGATTACAAAAGACACTACTTTATATGCTAAAGATGTGAATTATCTTTCTGGAATCGTTTATGTTACTAAAGGTGTTACTTTAACGGTAGAAGCGGGCGCTAAAGTACAAGGAAAATCTGGTGCTGATGTTGCTGCTTTGGTAATTTGTCGTGGTGCAAAAATTGTAGCAAAAGGTACAGCTGATGCTCCAATCGTGTTTACTTCAGCTTCTTTAAATCCTCAATCTGGTGACTGGGGAGGTATCGTATTATTAGGAACTGCTACAGTAAACCAATCATTAACATGGAAAGGTGTTGCTGTCAAAGGTTTAACATCTGTTGAAGGTGGAATTAATGATACTGAAGTAGGTTATGGTTTAGCTGGATCTGGAGATGCTACTTTTCCAACTGGAAACGATGCAGACAATTCAGGTATTTTACAGTATGTAAGAATTGAATATGCAGGTTATGCATACCAACCAGACAATGAGTTAAATAGTTTAACAATGGCCGCAGTAGGCAGTGGCACTACAATTGACCATATTCAAGTTACATATGCAAAAGATGATGCTTACGAGTGGTTTGGTGGTACAGTAAATTGTAAGTATTTGATTGCTTATAAGACTCAAGATGATGATTTTGATACTGACTTCGGTTATTCAGGAAAAGTACAATTTGGTATTGCTTTAAGAGATTCAGCTATTGCGGATATTTCAAAATCTGAAGCATTCGAATCTGATAATGATGGTAATGGATCTGATTTTACACCAAAAACAACTGCTGTATTCTCTAATATGACTGTAATTGGTCCAAGAATCAATGGAACTTACGGCAAGGGTAATACTTTGTTCTTAGCAGCTGCACAAATTAGAAGAAACTCTGGTATCTCTATTCAAAATACAGTAATTGCTGGATGGCCTTTAGGTATTTTGATTGACGAAACGAAAGTAACAACTAATGGTTCTACTTATAAGAACTTAGTGGATAGTGTTATTAGATTAAAAAATATCACTTTGGCTGGTAATACAGTTGATTTAAGATACGATGGTAAAACTGGAACAACTACTACAACTCAAAATGTATTAGATTATTTTAGCACTGCTTCTTATAATAATACTATTTTAAGTTCTTCTTCTTCAGATATCTTAAAATTAATTCAACCGTTTAATTACACTAACCCTGACTTTACTCCATATGCAAGTGCTGGTCCAGCAACATCTGGTAATTTAAGTTCAACATATGGTACATTAGGTTTGAATACTTCTTTAGATTATAAGGCTAATGGTAGCTTTACAGATTCTAAATTACAAGATGCTTTCTTTGAGAAAGTTACATTTAGAGGTGCGGTAGCTACTTCAGGTGTAAATCAAACTTGGTGGAAAGGTTGGACAGTTTGGAAATAAAATAAATTGTGAATTGTATTCAATATATAAAGCGTCCCGTTATTCGGGACGCTTTTTTATAAAATAATGTTTTTATGAAAAAATTACATCTTGGATTATTATTTTTCGCTATTGCTGCATCAATAATCATTGTTTCTTGTTCAAAATCGAGTGATACAGCTACCACTGCAGTGAGCGCTACTTGTAATCCAAATACAAGTTTTTCACAAACAGTTTTACCTATTTTAAATTCTACTTGTAATTTGAGTGGATGCCACGATCCTAATAATGCTGCTGAATTAAATAATTATCAAGTTGTTCACGATAATGCTGCACAAATTAAGGCTTCAGTAGTGAGTGGTAGAATGCCAAAGGGTAAAACGTTTAATGCAACAGATAAAAATGCACTTCTTTGCTGGATTGATAATGGTGCAAAAAATAATTAGTATTTTATTTAAGTTCCTCTGCTAATACTTGGTCATATAAATGGTGAATAAGTCCATCTGCTAAACCAATTTTAGGTACAAATACCTCCTCTATATTAGCCCATTTCAAAATACTGTTATATATAGTTAAGGCAGGGACTAATACTTCTGCTCTATCCTGTCTAATATTATAATGATGCATTCTTTCTTCAACATCTAATGCCTGCATCTCTTCATATATTTCTTTTATAGTGCTGCTATTTAATGGATGACCATTTTTAGTACCACTTATAGAGAATAGCTTATTGATATTTCCGCCAGATCCAATACCAATTAAATTATCATATTCTTTAGATAAATCCTTTAGGGTTTCTTTTAATTCATCCCAGGTGGCATCTTTCACCTTCTTTGTTAAAATTCTTACGGTGCCCACATTGAAAGACTTCTGTAATACTACTTTAGATTTATGATAAAGAGTAAGCTCTGTACTACCACCTCCTACGTCTATATACAAGTAACTTTTTTTATCGTCAAGTAATTCTGCAAAGTGGTTTTCGTAAATAATTTCTGCTTCCAATTCTCCTGAAATTACTTCAATTTCTATAGAAGTTTCTGCTTCGATTTCTTTGATTATTTCTTTGGCATTTTCTGCATCTCTCATGGCACTTGTTGCACAGGCCATATAGTGTTCTACTTCGTATACTTTCATGAGCTGCTTGAAAGTTTTAATAGTGTCCATGAGCATTTTACGCTTTCTGCTACCAATAAAACCTTTCTCAAACACGTCAAAACCCAGCCTTAAAGGGATTCTAAGCAGGTTTAATCTATTAAAATTCACCTCTTTGCCCCTCTTTTCTACCTCGCAAACTAAAATTCTAGCTGCATTACTTCCTATATCAATTGCTGCAAGTATCAATTTGCTTATTTTTTCCCTTTTAGATAATTATAAGTCTGCTCTTGAGATTTATATTTAATACGGCCCGAAGTTACATATTTATTCAGTAATTCAGCATCCAATACTCTTGCTTTCTGATTGTCTTTTAATTGAATATTGATGATATCAATTAGCTCTTTTTTGATTCTTGTATCAAATATTGGCGCAGCTACTTCAATTCGATGATCCAAATTTCTTACCATCCAGTCTGCACTAGAAATATAGACTTTCTCTTTTCCATTATTATGAAAAATCATTACCCTGGCATGCTCTAAATACTGGTCTACAATACTAATAGCGTTTAGTTTTTGATTTAATTTTTCTTCTTTTTTATCTAAAGTCAATATGCCTCTTATAATTAAATGAACCTCAACATTAGCCTTCACTGCCTTGTATAAATAACTAATTAAAATTGGATCTGTAAGAGAATTTAATTTGATAATTATTTTAGCTGGCTTCTTTTTATTAGCGTGTTTAATTTCATTTTCTATTAATTGAATGATAGCCGAACGCATATTGGTTGGTGTCAATAATAAATTACTCATTTTGGTAATTGGTTTATCACCTAATTCCCAATTGGTTAAATAATCAAAGACTCTATTGGCCTCATTCATTAAAGTTTTATTGGCTGTCAATAAGCAATGATCTGCATATATTTTAGCTGTTTTTTCATTTAAGTTACCTGTGCTAATAAACCCATACTTCACTAATTTATTGCTGATGCGTTTTTGAATGACACATAGTTTAGCATGTACTTTTTTATTGGGTACACCTACTAATACCTGGATTCCTTCTTCCTCCATGATCGATTTCCATTCTAAATTGGCTTCTTCATCAAATCTTGCTTTTAGTTCTAAAAATACAATCACCTCCTTGCCATTTCTTGCGGCATTAATTAAGGCATTAATTACTTTAGAATTGGAAGCTAATCTATAAGCAGTTATCTTAATACTCATTACCGTATCATCCATCGCAGCCTCTCTCAACAAGTCAATTACTGGATCGTAAGAATGGTAAGGGAAATGTAGCATGATATCTTGTTTCAATACAAGATCAGATACCAAGTCTTTTTTTCTTAAAGTAGGGTGTATAAAGGGTCCTGGTCTATTGGTTTTTTCTTGAACTACTTTAGGAAAGTCCATAAAATGTCTAAAATTATGGATATGCCCACCTGGAATGATGCTACTTTTTCTTGTAAGCTTTAATTTTTTGATTAAAAACTCCAGCATTTCTGCATTCATTTCCTTTTCATATACAAACCTTACAGGCTTGCCCTTTCTACGGTTTTTAATTCCTTTAGAGATTTTTTCAATAAAATTTATTCCTACTTCTTGGTCTAAATCAATTTCCGCATCCTTAGTTATTTTAAATATGTGAGCATCAAATTGATTGAATTTAAAATGAGAGAAAATAATGGGCAAGTTGAACTTGATCACATCTTCTAATAAAATAATATTAGTAGTTCCTGGGGCTGAGGGTAATACAATAAATCTTCCGATAGATTTTGATGGGATTTCTATCAATGAAAATTTTTGATTGTAGGCATTATTTTTATTTCCCATCACTATTGCCAAATAAAGACTCTTATCTCTTAAGTAAGGCAATTCCGGCACATTTTCGATCATTAATGGAATAATATAATGTCGAATTTCTTCATCAAAATAGTTTTTTACAAATTCCTTTTGTTTTGCATTCAATTTTTTCTCATCAATCAAGAATATTTTTTTGGACTTTAATTCCTTATTGATGTTATCCCAAATTCTATTGAATTCATTTTGTTGTCTTAATACGGTTCTTTGTATATCATCAAGTATCAATCCAGGGGAGCCGATGATTTCTATAGATTTTAATCTTTTGTCTGATAACTCAGCCATTCTTTTTAAAGTAGCTACTCTTACTCTAAAAAATTCATCTAAATTATTGGAGAAAATGCCTAAAAATCGAATTCTCTCTTGTAATGGAACAGTTGGATCATTGGCTTCTTGCAATACCCTGGCGTTAAAGCTTAGCCAGCTAATATCTCTTGGAATGAAATGGTTCTTCATATTGTATGTAAATCTCAGCGATATAATCCAAATTAAAAAGCCTAACCGAGTATTGAATTGTTAAATTAATAATTTCTTAATAATCCGGTAATACCCTATTAATATGGATTTGCGTTTTTTACATAAAACTAACCCCAATGAACAAAAGGTCAATGGAAATATGCGTTTTGAGTGATATACACTTAGGCACTTTTGGATGTCACGCTAAAGAAGTGCTTAATTATTTAAGGAGTGTTGAACCAAAAACACTAATTCTAAATGGAGACATTATAGATATTTGGCAGTTTAGTAAGCGTTTTTTTCCTGCAAGTCATATGGCTGTAATTAAAGAGATTTTCAATATGGCAAGTAAGGGCACTAAAGTGATATACATTACTGGAAATCATGATGAAGCTTTAAGAAAATATGCTGATTTTGAAATGGGTAATATTTTATTGACAGATAAGATTGTTTTTGAAATTAATGGAGAGAAGAACTGGGTGTTTCATGGAGATGTATTTGATAGAACAACCAAGGGTAGTGCAAAAATTTTAGCAAAATTAGGTGGCTATGGATACGATTTATTGATTTTAATAAATAGTGTATCTAATTGGGTTAGAAAGTTAATGGGTAAAGACAAAATGAGTTTTAGTAAGAAAGTGAAGAATAGTGTTAAGAAAGCTGTTTCTTGGATTGGTAATTTTGAACAAACTGCTGCAGAATTAGCTATTGAAAACAACTATCAATATGTGATCTGTGGTCATATTCATCAACCACAACAAAGATTAGTAACTACTGAAAAAGGTTCAGTAACTTATTTAAATAGTGGAGATTGGATTGAAAATTTAACATCATTAGAATATTACGATAAGGCTTGGCAATTATATCATTATGATCCAAAGCAATTTGAACATGTTTCTTCAGAGAAGATAAAAGTGGTTCATTTGAGCAATGAGTTAAATGTATTAACTGATGCTGTTGCTTTTCAAGTTTCATTTTAATGAAAATTTTATACGCCATACAAGGCACTGGTAACGGGCATTTAAGCAGGGCTATACAGCTTCATCCTTATTTAAAAAAATATGGTGAAGTAGATTATTTCTTGAGCGGTTCTAATGCTCAATTAAATACGAGTTTGCCAATTAAATATAGAAGTAAAGGCGTGAGTTTATTTTATAAAAACACAGGAGGTTTGGATTATTTTAAAATGCTTCAATCTTTTTCTTTTAACATTTTTAAAGAAGCAAAAAAATTACCTGTTGAAGAATATGATATGGTGATCAACGATTTTGAATTTGTTACTTCATTGGCTTGTAGGTTAAAAAAAGTTAAATCAATTCACTTTGGACATCAAGCAAGTTTTCAAAGCAAGAAAACGCCAAGATCAAAAACTTTTAATCCTATTGGAAATTTAATCCTCAATAGCTTTGTTACAGCAGACAAATACCTTGGCTTGCATTTCGAAAAGTTTGATGAAAATGTTTACAATCCTGTAATTAAAGATGAAATTATCAATGCAGTGCCTATTAATGATGGGCATATTACTGTTTATTTACCACAGTATTCAATAGAATTCCTAGAGCCTTACTTCTTAGCTTTTCCAAATTTTCATTTTGAAATTTTTACCAAAGAAGTTGGCCAAATTACTTGTAAGAAAAATATCTGCTATTTCCCTATCAATAATAATGCCTTTACACAAAGTATGATTAGGTGTTATGGTATAATTACTGCTGGAGGCTTTGAAACCCCTGCAGAAGCTATGTATTTGAATAAAAAAGTAATGAGTATTCCTATATTAAACCACTTTGAACAAGAATCCAATTCGGTAGCTTTAAAAAATATGGGGGTAAAGGTTTTAGAAAAAATAGATGAAAAATTTAATCAACATTTCCAACATTGGGTGAATGAAATGAATCCTATAAAATTAGACTTGCAATATTCTACAGAAGAGCTAGTAGACATATTATTTAAAAAAGCTTTAAACTAAAAACATGTATATTATTTTAAATCAAGAGGGAGAGAAGATTGCTCATATTAACAATATGATAATTCTTGACGGATCAAATGAGAAAGTATTGGGAATTTTGATTGGAGATTGTTTTTTTGGTAAGAGTACTAAGGTAGTAGGCAAAATATTTAATTCAACAGCTTATTTAGTGAATGGAGAAATTGTAGGTAAGGTTGAACGAAATAAGGAACAAAAAGCAAGTAGCATAAAAAAGGCTCAGTTATTGGAAGCATGGGACTTGTTGTCAAATGTAAAAGAACATACCTGTGAGTGGATTAAAGAATCAAAGAGGTGGTCAAAAAAATCCTTAGAAAACCATTTAGGATAAAACAAAAAAGCCTCTGAATTTTCAGAGGCTTTTTTTAATAATTCAATTAGTTGCTTATGCATTGAAAGCATCTGCAACTCCTTTGTGTAAAATTTTACCCGCTCTAATATTTAAACCCTTTGCTAATGCAGGATTCTCTGCTGTAGCCATTTCCCATCCTTTGTTCGCAATAGAAATAGCATAAGGCAAAGTTGCTTGCGTTAAAGCTCTGGTACTTGTTTGAGGCACAGCGCCTGGCATATTGGCAACGCAATAATGAATAATATTATCGATGGTAAATACTGGGTTCTCGTGTGTTGTTGGTTTACAAGTTTCGATACATCCACCTTGGTCAACTGCAACATCCACAATTACTGATCCTGCTTCCATTAATTTTAAATCTTCTTTCTTCACTAAATGTGGTGCTTTAGCTCCGTGTAATAATACTGCACCAATTAATAAATCGGTAGTAGGTAATTTATCTTTGATGGCTAATAAAGTTGAATATTGTGTTACCACATTCGCTGGCATTACATCAGACAAATATCTTAGTCTAGTTAAATTAGTATCCATTAAAGTTACATTAGCACCTAAACCTGCAGCCATCTTTGCAGCTTGTGTTCCTACAATACCACCTCCAATTACCAATACTTCTGCTGGCTTCACTCCTGGAACGCCACCTAATAATTTTCCTTTTCCTCCAAATGGTTTACCTAAATAATAAGCACCCACATTAATTGCCATTCTGCCAGCTACTTCAGACATAGGCACTAATAATGGTAAAGAACCATCTGCTAATTCTACTGTTTCATAAGCAATACATACTGCATGCGTTTTCATCATTGCTTCTGTTAATTCCTTAGATGCAGCAAAGTGGAAATAAGTAAATAAAATTTGACCAGATTTAATCAAACCATATTCTGCAGCCAATGGCTCTTTTACTTTCACAATCATTTCGGCAATATCATAAACTTCTTTAGCAGTTGCTAAGATTTGAGCACCTACTGCTTTGTATGCCTCGTCTGAAAATCCAGAGCCAGCACCCGCTTGTGTCTCCATATATACTGTATGTCCATTTCTCACTAAAGCATCTACACCTTCTGGTGTTAAGCCTACTCTATACTCTTGAATCTTAATCTCTTTTGGGCAACCTATAATCATAATATTGGGTTTTATTTCTGTACAAATTTGGTTCAAAAGAAAATATTTTTATCAAATGATAAATAATCAGTAAAATATTCTATTAAAATGTCAAATAATGGAAATTATCAGTAATTTAGAGTGTAAATACCTGCAATAACAGAAAATATTCCTTCCCATAACAATACTATATGCAACTAGATTCTACCGATAAGTCTATTTTGCGCATCTTACAAAAAGACGCTTTAGCCAAATTAAAAGACATTAGTACGAGTGTTAACCTTTCTGTGAGTCCAACCCATGATCGTATTAAAAGAATGGAAACAGATGGGGTGATTCAAAAATATGTGGCATTGATAGATCGAAAAAAAATGGATCTTGGAATGGTAGTTTTTTGCCATGTTACTTTAGATAAACAAACTAAAAATAATTTCGCCGAATTTGAGCAAACCATTTTACAATTTGATGAAGTAGTTTCTTGTAGTTTGGTTTCTGGTAGTTTTGATTATTATTTAAAAGTGGTTTCAAAAGATGTAGAGAGCTACAATAAATTTTACCAAGAAAAACTAGCAGTACTTCCAATGGTGGCACATATTAATAGTTTATTTGTGATGGATGAAATTAAAACTACCACTAGCTTACCTATTTAAATAAAATTTTTTATGTACGATATTTCTTATTTCAAAGCGAATAATCAAGAAGAAGTGCTGGCATTTATGCAAGCCAATCCTTTTGTAACTATTTGTGGTGTGGATGCTAATGGATTGCCAATTGCAGCGCAAATACCTATTCTAATAAAACAAACAGCAGATAAATTATTTATTACTGGCCATTTAATGCGTAAGCAAGATCATACTAATGCTTTTGAGAAAAACAATAATGTATTGGTTATTTTTTCTGCACCATCTGCATTTGTTAGTGCAAGTTGGTATACTCAAAAAGGTGTAGCCAGTACTTGGAATTATCAAACCGTTCATGCTGTTGGTAAGATGGAAATGAAAGATGAAGCTCACTTATATCAGCTGCTAACAGACTTGACTTTGCATTTTGAAAAAGATGCTAATGCGCCTACTCAGGTTAAAAATTTAGATCCTCATTATGTGCAGCAAAACATGAAAGCCATTGTCTCTTTTGATATTGAAGTGACTGACTTAAAACATGTTTTTAAATTAAGTCAGAACAGAGATGAACAGTCTCATCATAATATTCAAAGCGAATTAAACAAAGGAGATGCTGCTTGTAAGTATATGGCAGCGGCTATGCAGGCTCAATCAAATCCCAAAGATTCCCATATAAATCTTTAAATACTGCAACGGTTCCATATTCTTCTATATGAGGAGCAATGGTAAACTCTACGCCTTTAGAAGTATAGTTATTAAAATCTCTATAAAAATCGTCGGTGTATAAAAATAAAAACACTCTTCCTCCTGTTTGGTATCCAATACTTTTTTCTTGTTCTGGGGTAGCGGCTTTGGCTAATAATAAATGACAACCATTTTCTGCACCAGTGGGTTGAACCATCACCCATCTTTTGGTTTCAGATAAAACAGTGTCTTCTATTAATTTAAATCCAAGGGTATTGGTATAATAAGCAATGGCCTCATCATAGTCTCTAACTACCACTGCAATATGTGCTAAATGTTGTTTCATGTTTCAAATGTACAAATATTTGAAAGCTTTGAATTATCTTCATCAAAGTTTAAATTCACTATATGGCTACTACAAAAAATTTGATTTTTGATTTAGGCAATGTTTTGTATGATATTGATTTCACAAAAATGTATCATGCTTTTGAGCAATTGGGGATACCTAATTTTGAAAACCATTTTACCTTGAATAAATCAGATCAAATATTTTTTGATTTAGAAAAAGGCTTTATTAATGAAGTCGAATTTTGTAATGGCTTTAATGCTTTGTATAATTTGACACTTAATCATCAGCAAATTATTGATGCATGGAATGCCTTATTAGTAGGTTATAGAAAAGAGAGTATCGATTGGGTAAAAGCGCATAATAGTCAATTTGCCACTTTTTTATACTCCAATACCAATCAAATTCATTACGATCAGTTTATCCCACAATTTGAACGTGAAATAGGTGGAAAATTCGAAAATCTCTTCAAAACGCCCTATTATTCTCATAAAATGGGTCAAAGAAAGCCCGATCCAGCCTCTTTTCAGTTTATTTTGGACAAAGAAGGGCTAATTGCTGCCGAAACCCTATTTATAGACGATAACGAACCCAATATTAAAGCTGCTGCTTCTATAGGCCTACAAGTATTGTTTTTGAAACCTGGAATGAGGGTAGAAAAAGATCTAGTAATTAGCTAACTACTTTTTCTTAACTTCCTCAAAATCAATGTATTCTGCCTCTTCAGCCTCTACTTTTGGTTTATTTGCCTGGGTTTGTTGTTGCTGATAATGCGCATTTTGTTGCTCCTGGGCTTTTTTAGCCGCCGCCTGCATTTTTTCCATATTTTGACGTACCGATTTCACGCCATTGCTTACTGGTACTACTATTTCAAAGATTACTTTGTACAAGAAATAGATTAACAAGCCGTATAATAACATCTTCATCATGGCACAAAAATACGTCTATAGGCAATATTATTGGGTTATTTCATCCCGTTTTATTACCTTTGTTCCAGAATAAGCAGAGAATTGAAGGGAACGAAGTCGTTCCCTTCTTCTTTTTTAAACATGGAAGTAAACGACTTAAAAGCAAGGGTACTAGAAATTTTGGAACCTCTATTAGCAGAGGAGCCTGATTATTTCTTAGTATACATTAAGGTAAAGCCAGGACATATTATTAAAGTATTCTTGGATGGTGATAATGGATTGCCTATTGAAAAATGCATCTATTTTAACCGAAAATTATACAAGGCTATTGAAGAAGCAGCTTGGTTTCCTGAAGGTGATTTTGCTTTAGAAATTTCTTCTCCTGGTGTAGACGAACCATTATTGTTTAAAAGACAATACACCAAAAACATCGGCAGAAAAGTAGCCGTTACTTTAAATGACGATACCATTAAAGAAGGATTGTTGACCACAGTTGCTGAAGAAGATATTATTATCGAGTTTACAGAAGGGAAAGGTAAGAAAGCAGTGACACAACAATTATTAATACCATTTGAGAATATTAAATCAACTATAGTTCAAATTCAATTTTAACAAATCATCAAGCAAATAGCTTGAAAAAAAATTATGTTATGGCAAGTATAAATTTGATAGAAGCGTTCCAAGAGTTTAAAGACGCAGAAAGCATAGATCGTCCTACGATGATGAAAGTTGTAGAAGATGTATTTAAAACTTTATTAAGAAAAAAATATGGTAGCGACGAAAACTTTGACGTTATCGTAAACGCAGAAAAAGGTGACTTGGAAATTATCCGTCGTCGTGAAATCAGACCTGATGACGATGTAGATAATCCATTAGCTGAAGTTTCCTACTCTGACGCAATCAAGATAGAGCCTGACTTTGAGATTGGCGAAGAATTGTTAGAAGAAGTAAATATCTATGATTTTGGTCGTCGTGCTATTTTAGCTGCAAAGCAAACTTTAGCATCTCGTATCAATGATTTAAAGAAAAACGCTTTAGTGAAAAAATATTCTGATAGAATCGGCGAAATTATTAACGCAGAGATTTATCAAGTATGGAAGAAAGAAGTGTTATTGTTGGATGAAGAAGGTAATGAATTGATTTTACCTAAGACAGAACAAATCCCACAAGACTTTTTCAAAAAAGGTGAAAATATTAGAGCGGTTATTGCTAGAGTAGATATGAAAAATAATACTCCAGTAATTATCTTGTCTAGAACAAATCCATTGTTCTTAGCTAAATTATTAGAAATAGAAGTACCAGAAATTTTTGATGGTTTAATTACTATTAAGAAAATTGTTCGTGAACCAGGTGAGCGTGCTAAAGTAGCTGTGGAATCTTTCGATGACCGTATCGATCCAGTAGGTGCTTGTGTGGGTATGAAAGGTTCTCGTATTCATGGTATTGTTAGAGAATTAAAAAATGAAAATATTGATGTAATTAATTTTACAACCAATACTCAATTATTAATTCAACGTTCTTTAACACCTGCAAAAATTAGCTTCATGAATATCAATTCAGACACTAAGCGTGCTGAAGTGTATTTACAAGCTGATCAAGTTTCTTTAGCCATTGGCCGTAGAGGGGTGAATATCAAATTAGCTTCTGAATTAACAGGATACGAATTAGATGTTTATAGAGAAGATCAAGAAGTATTAGAAGAATTTGATATCGATATGGACGAGTTCACAGACGAAATCGAACCATGGGTAATTGACGAGTTCAAGCGTGTAGGTTGTGATACAGGAAGAAGTGTATTAAAGTTAAGCGCTGAAGAATTAGAAAGAAGAACAGACTTAGAAAAAGAAACGATTGAAGAAGTTCGTCGAATCTTACAAGAAGAGTTTGACAAAGGTGAATAGCCTTTGAAATAAAAGTATATTTGTATTAGGTTACTAGTTCCGTCAAATCGGGACAAAAAACAATAGAATGTCAGAATTGAAACTACCAAGACTGTTAGCAGCTGCTAAAGAATTCAATATCGGTCAAGATACCTTGATTGAGTTCTTGAGTAAGAAAGGTTTTCCTAAGGATGATCTTAAGCCTACGGCTAAATTAACGGAAGACCAGTATTACGCTTTGCAAGCAGAATTTCAAAGTGATAAAGTTGCAAAGAACAAAGCAGACCATGTTGAGTTACCTAAGGGTGCAGTGGCTGCAGATAAGAAAGCAACTGCTGCAGAAACAGCTAAGCCTGCTAAAGAAGTAAAGGCAGCTGTAAGTGAAGAAAAGCCAAAAGCAAAGAAGACAGAAGAAGCACCTGCTGCTCCAGTGGAAGCGGTGAAGATTGAAGCTCCTGAAGTAGAAGCACCTAAAGTGGTGAATAAAATTGATTTATCATTAATTGATTCATCTACCAGACCTAAGAAATCTGCTAAGAAAGCTACTGAGCCAAGTCCAGAAGCACCAAAAGCTGAGGAAGCTCCAAAAGCTACTAAGAAAGCAAAAGCAGAAGCGCCTAAAGTAGAGCCAACGCCTCCAGTGGATCATTCTATTGCACCAGAAAATGTGCATGGAGAGATTACTAATATTCAAGCAGATAAATTAACAGGTCCAAAAATTTTAGGAAAGATTGATTTACCTATTAATAGTGATACAAGACCAAAACCATTAAGCCAAGAAGAAAAGCGTGTTCGTAAGCGTATTCCAGTGCAAGGTGGAGGAAACCGTCCTCAAGGTGGAGGTGCACAACAGCAACAAGCTGGAGGCAATCGCCCTCAAGGTGGTGGTGGGTATCAAGGCAATCGTCCACAAGGTGGAGGATACCAAGGTAATCGTCCAAACAATCGTCCTGGTCAAGCAGGTGGTGGAAGAAGAAATGCTCCTCAAACTGCTGAGCAAAAAGAAATCGATCAAAAAGCTATTCAAGATAAGATCAAAGAAACCCAAGCTAAACTATCTGGACAAGGTGGTAGAGGCAAGAGTTTAAAATCAAAATATAGAAGAGCAAAAAGAGAAGAAGCTGCAGAGAACGAGCAAAATGAAATCACAGATAGTAAGTTACAAGTAACAGAATTTGTAACCGTGAGTGAGTTAGCAAGTTTGATGGATGTGAGCTTCGCTGATATTATTAGCAAGTGTATGAACTTAGGTATAATGGTATCCATTAACCAACGTTTAGATGCGGAAGTAATAGAATTAGTGGCAAGTGAATTTGGTTTTGAAGTAGAGTTTGTTGGATTAGAAGAAGCAGAAGAAATGGACGAGGAAGAAGAAGCAGATGATTTAGCTAATTTAACTGAGCGTCCTCCAATCGTAACTATCATGGGTCACGTTGACCATGGTAAAACATCTTTATTGGATTATATCCGTAATGCTAATGTAGTTGCAGGTGAGGCCGGTGGTATCACTCAGCATATTGGTGCTTACGAGGTAACATTACCTAATGGAAAAGCAATCACTTTCTTAGATACTCCAGGTCACGAAGCCTTTACAGCGATGCGTGCTCGTGGTGCTAAGATTACTGATATTTCTATTATTGTTGTGGCTGCGGATGATGCCGTGATGCCTCAAACAAAAGAAGCCATCAGTCACTCTCAAGCTGCAAACGTTCCTATGATTTTTGCGGTGAATAAGATTGATAAAGATGGAGCTAATCCTCAAAAGATTTATGAGCAATTATCTCAAATGAATATTTTAGTAGAAGCTTGGGGTGGTAAATTCCAAAACCAAGAATTATCTGCTAAACAAGGTTTGAATGTGGACTCTCTTTTAGAAAAAGTTTTATTAGAAGCTGAATTATTAGACCTTAAAGCAAATCCAAACAGAGAAGCTACAGGTAGTGTAATTGAAGCCTCTTTAGATAAGGGTCGTGGATATGTAGCAACCATCTTAGTACAGAACGGAACTTTACGTCAAGGAGATTTAATTTTATCTGGTCAGTTTTATGGCCGTGTTAAAGCGATGTTCAATGAGCGTAATCAAAGAATAGATGTAGCTCCTCCTTCTACACCAGTAGTGATATTAGGTTTGAATGGTGCACCACAAGCGGGTGAGAAGTTCAAAGTATATGAAGATGAATCTGAAGCAAAAGAATTAGCAACCAAGCGTTCTCAATTATTAAGAGAGCAAGGCTTGAGAACTAGAAAGCATATTACATTAGATGAAATTGGTCGTCGTTTAGCTTTAGGAAACTTCAAAGAATTAAATATTATCATCAAAGGTGATGTGGATGGTTCTGTTGAAGCCTTGAGCGACTCTTTACAAAAATTATCTACTGAAGAAATTGCTGTAAGAGTGGTATTAAAAGGTGTGGGACAAATTTCTGAATCGGATGTATTGTTATCGGCAGCTTCTGATGCGATCATTATTGGTTTTAACGTAAGACCAAGTATGCAAGCGAATAGATTGGCTGAAGCAGAAGGTGTTGAAATTAAAATGTACTCAATTATCTATAACGCTATTGACGAAATCAAGAGCGCGATGGAGGGTATGTTGGAGCCAAAAATTCAAGAGAAGATTGTTGCGAACGTAGAAGTAAGAGAAGTTTACAAATTTGACAAAGCAACTGTTGCAGGTTGTTATGTATTAGATGGTAAAATTTCTAGAAATAGTAAAATACGTATTATTAGAGACGGTATTGTGGAGTATCCAAAAGGTGAAGGTCAAGCAGCTGAATTAGGTAGCTTGAAACGCTTTAAAGATGATGTGAAAGAAGTTTCTTCTAATATGGAATGTGGTTTGACTATTAAAAACTTCTCGGACTTGAAACCAGGAGATATCGTTGAAGCCTTCGAAGAAGAAGAAGTTAAACGTACTTTATAATAAAATTAAGAATTAGCACTTGGGTTAAACGCCCAGGTGCTTTTACTTTGTATACTAATTTAAATTGAATGAAACTATATAGAGTTGTTTTAAGTATTTTGTTTGTAACTGCAACAGTTATAGCACAAGCGCAGGTGAAAAAAGTAATCGCAGACAAAATTGTGGGTGCAGTAGGAGATAAATACATTCTTAAGTCAGATATTGATAATGCAATTGCAGATTATAAAAGACAAGCACAAGGTCAGGAAGGTGCTATTGTGCCTTCTAGTTGTCAGGTCTTAGAAGGACAATTAATTAGAAAAGCATTGGTACTTCAATCAGAAAAAGATTCTCTTGTAGTAACGGACGAAGAAGTAGAAAACATGATTGATTCTAAAATCAGAAGATTCATTGCCGAGTTTGGATCTAAAGAAGCTTTAGAAGAAATTGCTGGAAAATCTATTTTTCAATTAAAAGAAGATTTCCGTACGCCTATTAAAGAGCAGAAGTTAGCTCAGGATATGCAAGAAAAAATTGTAGAGAAAATCAAAATCACTCCAAACGAAGTAAGAGCTTTCTATAATAAGATTCCATTAGACAGTTTGCCATTATATGAAAGCGAGGTTTCTATTGCTCAAATTATAGTACACCCTAAAGCAAATCGCGATATTGAAGAATATGTGATTAGTCAATTATTGGGATACAGAAAACAAGTTGAAGCAGGTATCAATACTTTTGATCAATTAATTAAATTGTATTCTGAAGATCCAGCAGCAAAAGAAAATTTGGGACAATATAATTTAAATAGAAATGAAAGATCTTTTGATCCAGCTTTTATGGCAGGTTCTTTTAGATTAAAAGATGGACAAATTTCCGCTCCAATTAAATCTAAATTTGGATATCATTTAATTCAATTAATTTCTAGATCTGGCGATGATGCAGTGGTAAAGCATATCTTAAGAATTCCGCCTATCACAAACGACGAAATTAATGAGACTAAGCATTTATTAGATAGCATTAAAAAAGAAGTTTTAGCTGGTAAGCTAATCTTTGGTGAAGCAGTGAATGAGTATAGTGATGATGAAGGCAGTAAATTTAGTGGCGGTTCCATTACAGGTAATGATGGATCTGCTTATGTAAATTTAGATCAGTTAGACAAGGATATGATCATGGTGGTAAAAGGAATGAAGCCAGGTGAAATTTCTGATCCACAAGTATATGTTGATGAGCGTGGCAGAAAAACAGTTCGTTTAATTTATTTTAAAGAGCGTTCTGTTCCGCATAAAGAAAACCTTAAAGAAGATTATAATAGAGTATCTGTTCGTGCTTTAGAAGAAAAGAAAGCAAAAGCAATGGAAACATGGTTCAAAGAACATATTCATAACTATTATATTTATATAGATCCAGAATACAATGCTTGTAAAGAATTGACAGACTGGAATAAGGTAGCCAATAATATTATCAAGGTTAATTAAGATATACTTCAATGAGTGATGAGATTAAACACGAATGTGGACTAGCTTTTATCCGACTTCGCAAACCGCTTTCTTATTATTTACAAACTAAGGGATCGGTAACTTATGGGCTAAATAAATTGTACTTGCTAATGGAAAAGCAGCACAATCGTGGTCAGGATGGAGCAGGTTTAGCAACACTCAAATTAAATACCGAAGCAGGTAATCCATTCTTATACCGTCAAAGAAGTAATGCACCACAACCTATTGCAGATCTATTTTACAAAATTGGTTTAGAGATCCAAGAATTAGAAAAATTTCAACCAGATATTGCCAAACATCCAGGATTAATGAAAGGTCATCTACCTTTTATGGGTGAGATTTTATTGGGACATTTAAGATACGGTACACAGGGTAAAAACAATGTAGAGTTTTGTCATCCTTTTATAAAGAAGAATTTAGTTCCAGGTAAGAATCTTGCCTTAGCAGGTAACTTTAACCTAGTAAATACAGATGAGTTATTCCAAAAAATAAATTTTGAACCAGGTCCATTTGAAAAACAAAGTGATTTGGCTGCAATGATGGAAGTGATCCATCATTTCTTAGTAGAAGAAGAAGGATTGCATCCCAATGAACCTAATTTAGTGAATGTGCTTAAAAAGGCAGCTCCATTATTTGATGGTGGATATACTATAGGTGGTTTAATTGGTAATGGATACAGCTTTATTATGCGTGATGCGAATGGTATACGTCCAGCTTACTATTATATTGATGGAGAAGTAATTGTTGCAGCAAGCGAAAGAGCATCCATTAGAACTACTTTTAATGTAGGCGAAAATGAAGTATTGGAATTAATGCCAGGATCTGCTTTGATTGTAGATGACGCAGGAAATTATACCATTGAACAAATTTTAGAACCCAAAGAGCGTCGTGCTTGTTCTTTTGAAAGAATTTATTTCTCCAGAGGTAGTGATGAAAAAATTTATAGAGAGAGAATCGCTTTAGGAAATCATTTGAGTAAAATTGTTTTAGATAGAATTGAAAAAGATTTAAAGAACACCATATTCTCTTATATACCCAATACTGCCGAAGTGGCTTTCTATGGTTTAGTAAAAGGAATGGAGTCTTACTTGAATAAAATCAAAGTTGAAAGAATTTTAAGTTGGGGTAAGGATATTGATGAGGAGAAATTGGAGCAAATGGTGAATCGAAAAATTAGACAAGAGAAGATTGCCATTAAAGATGTTAAATTAAGAACCTTTATTACAGAAGATGCCAATAGAAATGAAATGGTACAGCACGTGTACGATATTACTTATGGTACTGTAAGAAAAGATGAAGATACATTGGTAGTAATAGATGATAGTATTGTGAGGGGCACTACTTTAAAAGAGAGTATTATCAGAATGTTATCAAGATTAGGTCCAAAGAAGATTATTGTGGTTTCCTCAGCTCCACAAATCAGATACCCTGATTGTTATGGTATTGATATGAGTAAGATGGGAGATTTTATTGCCTTCAAAGCTGCTATTGCATTATTAGAAGAAAGAGGCATGAAAAATGTAATTGACGAGACCTACCAAAAAATTAAAACTTTGGATGCTGCCGGACAATTACATACTGAAAATGTGGTGAGACAATTATACAAACCATTTACTCCAGAAGAAATTTCAGACAAGATTGCTCAATTGATTACGCCTAGCAATGTTAACATACCAGTTGAGGTTATTTATCAAACCATAGAAGACTTACACGAATGTTGTCCAACCAATACTGGAGATTGGTATTTTACAGGCAATTATCCAACGCCAGGTGGAAACAGAGTATGTAACAAAGCATTCCTTAATTATATAGAAGGAGCTAATGTTCGCGGATATTAATAAATAAGGACTTAGATCTTATAACAAATAGCATTGATATTCATGCCTGCACCTACAGATGCAAAGATGACAATATCGCCTTTGTGTAATTGGTGTTCATTGTAAAAGCCATGCTTTACTCTATCGTATAAAGTGGGAATAGTGGCTACCGAGCTATTGCCTAATTCATGAATACTCATTGGCATAATATTCGCAGGAATTTCTCTGATGCCATACAATTTGAATAAGGCTTTAATAAATCCTTCATCCATTTTTTCATTGGCTTGGTGTAAGAAGAATTTTTTTACATCATGAATATCCACGCCTGCCTTTTCAATACATTCCTTCATGGCAATAGGAACATTTTTTATAGCGTACTCGTATACTTTTCTGCCTTTCATTTTAATATACCTAATTGCTTCTTCTCCTTCTGGATGATAGGATTTGCCTAGGTATAAAAAATAAGTTTCGTCTTCGCAATGACTTTGCACGCTACTTGCTAATATACCAGTATTAGGTTCATCAGAGTGTTCAACTATACAAGCACCTGCGCCATCACTAAATATCATGCTATCTCTATCATGCACATCTACCACTCTACTTAATGTTTCAGCGCCTATGACTAAACATTTTTTTGCCATGCCTGATTTAATAAAAGCATCGGCTTGAATTACACCTTGAATCCATCCTGGACAACCAAATAATATATCATATGCTACACATGCAGGATTCTTGATGCCTAATTGATGTTTTACCCTGGAAGCAATGGCAGGAATAGCATCTGTTTGAATGGTTCCGGCAAGTACATTGCCGAAATTATGTGCTACAATAATTTGATCGATGGTTTCAGGATCAATACCTGCATCTTTGATAGCCAATACAGCTGCTTTTGTAGCCATTTCAGAAGTATTCTCATTGGAATCAGCATATCTTCTTTCTGCAATACCAGTAATGTCTTTAAATTTCTCTACAATCTCTTCGTTAGGTGTAGTAATTAACTCACCATTTTCAGCGTAAAAACTATTGTTTACAAATGATTGATTAGTCTTAACAACTGAAGGTATATAACTACCTGTACCGGTAATGATGGTGGCCATTCGCTTGGGGGTTAAATGTATTGATCGCCTTTGTTTCTTTTTACTTCGGCAACATATTCTTTTATAGATTGTTCTTTTTCTTTGCTACAAATTAATAATACATCCTTAGTGTCTACCACAATAAAATCATCTAAACCCTGCACTACTACTAATTTATCTTTAGGAGCATTGATCATACATTTTGTTGCATCTATTACTACTACATTATCTGATGCTACTGCATTACCTAAATAATCCTTATCAATATTTTCATAAGCACTATTCCATGTACCTAAATCGCTCCATCCAAAACTAGAAGGAATCACATATACATTATCTGCTTTTTCCATGATGGCAATATCAATGGAGATATTAACGCATTGAGGATATATTTTAGCAATTGCTTGTTGTTCTTCTGGAGTATTGAATGTAGCTTTTTGCTGATCAAATAATTCAAACATTTCTGGCTGATGCTTTTCAAAAGCTGTAAGTATAGTGCTTGCTTTCCATGCAAAAATACCGGCGTTCCATAAAAAATCTCCACTTGCTATAAATGATTTAGCAATTTCTAAATCTGGTTTTTCTGTAAAGGTCTTTACTTTGTAAACGCCATTAGCCACTTCATGTCCCTCATATTGAATATAACCATACCCTGTATTTGGGTGTGTTGGCTTAATACCTAATGTTACCAAAGACTTTATGTTTTCTACAAAATCCAAAGCTTGTAAAGCAGTTTGTTGAAATGCTTCTTCTTCTAAAATTAAATGATCACTGGGAGCTACTACAAATACTGCATCAGGATCTAATTGTGCTAATTTAAAAGAAATATAAGCAATACAAGGTGCTGTATTTTTTCTACTAGGCTCTGCTAAAATATTTTTAACAGGAAGCTTAGGTAATTGTTCTTTTACAATATCTACATATTCTTCACTAGTTACAATAAAGATATTTTCTTCTGGAATAAATTTTGCATATCGCTCATAAGTCCATTGAACCAATGTTTTTCCAGTATTTAATACGTCTAAAAATTGCTTTGGATAAGCTGTTCTACTCATTGGCCAAAATCTACTCCCAATTCCACCGGCCATAATGGCTACATAATGATGCTTATTACTCATGTACTTTCTATTTATATAATCCCTTCTTTCATTAAGTCGTGAATATGTATAATCCCTTTATAGTTGTCTTGATCTGCTACAATAATTTGACTGATATCTTTTTGTTCCATCAATTTCGCAGCTTCAATGGCTAAAATATTAGATGCTATGGTAACCGGACCATTATGATAAATATCTTTAGCTATTAGTTCTTGAAATTGGTTATGTGTTTCTAACATTCTTCTTATATCACCATCTGTAATAATACCTAACACTTTATTGTTATCATCAACCACCGCTGTGGCACCTAATCTATTTTTTGAAATAGTGGTAATCACTTCCTTTAAACTAGTATTTATTTTAACAGAAGGTTTTTGATTAGCTTCTGCAATCATTCCAGCAGTTAAGGTTAATTGTTTTCCTAAATTTCCACCTGGATGATATCTAGCAAAATCTTTGGCTTCAAAACCCCTTAGTTGCATCAATGCTACCGCAATTAAATCTCCCATCACCATTTGTGCAGTGGTAGAAGAAGTAGGTGCTAAATTATTGATACATGCTTCTTGATCTACAGTGGTGTTAATGATGAATTGCCCCATCTTGGCTAAATAACTATTCATATTACCCACCATAGAAACTATGGGATTACCAAATTGCTGAACCAGCTGCACTAAATTTTTTATTTCTGGACTTTCGCCACTCTTGCTAATAATCAATACAATATCATCTGAGCTTATCATGCCAGAATCTCCGTGAATGGCATCTGCCGCATGTAAATAAATAGCTGGAGTACCTGTTGAATTACAAGTGGCTACTATTTTTTGAGCGATGATGGCGCTTTTTCCAATTCCAGTAACAATCAATTTACCCTTGGTTTGATAGATGGCTTCAACCGCCTTCGCAAATAGAGGGTCTAAATAAGATTCTAGGGTTTGCACAGCTTCAGTTTCTATGGCTAAAGCCTTTCTTGCAATGGATAAGATAGTTTCTTTCATAGTTGCCTTGCAAAGTTAACGTTTCATGTACTTTTTAGCCTCTTTTTATGAATTCCTTGAAAAAATAGGCTTTTCATAAAAAATATTCCTAAAGATTAAACAAAGTCCGCTATTTTATGTTATCTTAATATACTCAATCATTTTACAAGACATTGATTATAAGTTATTTAGATAATGGCATTCACTAAGAAAGACATAAAAGCAGCATTACAGACTCATTTTGGTTTTACGGAGTTCAAGGGTACCCAAGAAAAGGCCATCCTCTCTTTATTGGGGGGAAGGGACACTTTTGTAATTATGCCAACCGGTGGCGGTAAGAGTTTATGCTATCAATTGCCTGCAATGATGTTGCCTGGTTGTGCAATTGTTGTGTCTCCTTTGATTGCATTAATGAAAAACCAAGTTGATTTGGTAAGAGGATATAGTGAGAAAGACGATGTTGCCCATTTTTTAAATTCAAGTTTAAACAAGGGACAAATCAAAGAAGTGAAAGATGATTTATTAAGTGGTAAGACTAAATTATTATATGTTGCTCCTGAAACATTAACTAAGCAAGAGAACCTTGATTTCTTTAGTGATCTTCAAATTTCTTTTTTTGCAGTGGATGAAGCACACTGTATTTCTGAGTGGGGACATGATTTCAGACCAGAGTACAGAAGATTAAAAGAAATGATGGAAGAAATTAATAGTGAAGTGCCCATCATTGCTTTAACAGCTACTGCAACGCCTAAAGTGCAAAGTGATATTGTTAAGAATTTATCTTTGAGAGATCCGGAAGTATTGATCTCTTCTTTTAATAGAGCCAATTTGTATTATGAGGTACAACCTAAAATCAAAAAAGATTTAACGGTAAAAAGTATTGTAAAATATATTACAGGACATAAAAGTAAGAGCGGTATTATTTATACTTTAAACAGAAAAACCACTGAAGAGTTAGCGGATTTATTAAAAGCCAATAATATTAAAGCTGTAGCTTATCATGCAGGGTTGGATCAAAAATTGAGAGCCGAAAGACAGGATCAATTTTTGAATGAAGATGTGCAGGTAATCGTTGCTACTATTGCTTTTGGTATGGGTATTGATAAACCAGATATTCGTTTTGTTATTCATTATAATATTCCAAAATCTATTGAGAATTATTATCAAGAAACGGGTAGAGCAGGTAGAGATGGTTTAGAAGGTAACTGTATTTTATATTACGCCCACCAAGATGTTACTAAGCTGGAACACTTCTTAAGGGACAAGCCATTGAGTGAAAGAGAAGTGGGCGCACAATTAATTAATGAAACAGTTGCATTTGCGGAAAGCGGTGTTTGTAGAAGAAAAAGTTTACTACATTATTTTGGAGAAAAATGGGAAGACAAAAATTGTGGCAAGTGCGATAACTGTTTACATCCAAAAGAACTAATAGAAGCAAAATCAGAATTAGTACAATTGCTTAAAGTGATTACTGCTTTGAACGAACAATTTGTTGCAGACTATGTGGTTCAAATAATTACCGGAAGTTTTACTCCTCAAATTGGTTTATATAGACATGAAAAATTATCGGTATTTGGTTTAGGTAAAGAAAAAGACAGTTTGTTCTGGAATAGTTTAATTAGACAGGCTATGTTGGAAGGGGTCATTGAAAAAGATATTGAAGAATATGGTTTATTAAAATTAACCAAGAAAGGCAATCAGTTTATTAAAAAACCTACTAGCTTCAAAATTGTATTAAATACCGTATTTGAAGAAACCAACACAGAAGAAGATGATGATGGTGCGAGCGAATCTGCAGGTTCAACTGATGAGGCTTTATTTGAGATGTTAAAAGAACTAAGACAAAAAGAAGCCAAGAAAATTGGCTTACCTCCTTTTGTTATTTTCTTGGAAACCTCTTTACAAGATATGGCCACTTTGTACCCAACTAATTTAGCTGAGTTGGAGCGTTGTCAAGGGGTAAGCAAGGGTAAAGCCTTGAAATATGGTAAACCTTTTGTGAGTTTAATTGAAGCTTATGTAGAGGAAAATAATATTGAGAAACCAGATGATTTTGTAATGAAATCTGTTGCCAATAAAGCAAGCAATAAGATTTATATTATTCAAAATGTAGACAAGAAAATTCCTTTAGAAACCATTGCAAAAAATAAAGATTTAAGATTGGATGCTTTGTTAGAGGAAATGGAAACCATTGCCGCGAGTGGAACCAAGCTTAATTTAGATTATGCAATTGATGAATGGTTAGACGAATATGATCAAGAAGATATACTTGAATATTTCAAAAACTGTGAAACTTCTTCCTTAGCCATTGCGCAAGAAGAATTATCAGAAAATAATTATACCTGGGAGCAATTAAAAATTATGCGAATTAAATTTTTAAGTGTTGTAGGAAATTAATTAGTGCTATTGGATTTAAAGTAACTGTTCACTCTATCCACTGCGTTTTGTCTTACACTTAAATAGTAAAAATTATAATCTGCAATATGATAGTTGCTTGTTCTATACAAAAAGCTTCCTAAAAAATGAGGTTTCTTTGTCCATAAAATACCTTCGTGATTAATTGCGTCAGCCACATGAGGAATAATTTTATCAAAATTATATAAGACAGAACCTTCGTTCATTTTTCTATCAACTATCGGGTCGCTTTTGCTCCATGAAAGTGGATTAGTTACGATGGAATTAAATTTTTCTCTCACAACAAAATCTGGGATATAACCTTCTTGATAGGTTCTCCAAGCACAAATACATCCTGTTGAAGTAGGTGTTTCGCAGGCTTTTAATTGAGCATAGTCGCCTGGATCTATGGCCATACCTACTACATAAGCAGCAATTAATTTTTTAGCCAAAGGTTTATTGTCAAAAAATTCTTTTAATAATCTCTTTGTATGCGTACTACCCTGACTATGCGAAGCAATAATGATTGGTCTTCCATTGTTGTAATGCGCCAAATAATATTCAAAAGCAGTTTTTACATCATGGTAAGCCAATTCAAAAGCAGCCAATGCTTTTAATGTATCAGCACTATTTTTTGGGGAATAAGAATTGATATGGGCTTGACGATATCTTGGCGCATAAATTTTTCCAGCTTGATTAAAAATACTTGCCTGATTTAAAATGCTTGTGTAGTCTGTGTATAAATTTAATTTAGCATCACTTAAAGATGCGTTCCAGCCAGTTGGCTTATTGGTATCTAAATAACTTGTAGGATAAACAAAAAATACATCAGCCTTATCAGAAGATGATGCATCTTTTTTTAATGGCTTGGGTAAACTATCACTTGGGTCTTTTTTATCTGGATGAGCTGCCCAATATTGCATTTGGCTATAATCAGGAACTAATCCCAATTTTTCCTGCTCATATTGCGGCTGTAATTTCATATACCCATTACTGGTACATTGACTAAAAGATACAATTAACAATAAGTAAAATAGTTTGCGCATAGGATGCAAAGTTATTACTATTAATGATTTATTTTTAGGATAGATTTATATTTTGAAATATTTAAGACATATATCATTTTTAAAAGCTGTGTTAATGCATAGCATCACTGCCTTTGGAGGGCCTCAGGTGGCTGTAGCACTTATGCAATATAGGTTTGTTGAAAAACGAAGAGACCTTACCCAAGAAGAATTACTTGAATACAATGCTTTTTGCCAATTATTACCTGGCGCTTCTTCTACACAAACTATTGTATTAGTGGGATTTAAGAGAGGTGGGGTGGTATTGGCCTTATTAACCTTGCTTGTTTGGATGTTGCCTGCAGTTATAATAATGACCGGCTTAGCTTTATTAGTCAGTTATTTTTCTTGGTCCGGAGGAATAAAGTCCTTGTCTTTATTGCAGCCCATGTCTATCGGTTTTATTATAAGTGCAGCTATTTTATTATTTCAAAAATCAGTGAATAATATAATTACCAGATGGATATTTGTACTAAGTGTCCTAATTACTTTTTTTGGCTTTAATACACCATGGACCATTCCTCTTATTATTATTCTTTCAGGCTTGGTAACTAATTTTAGCGATAAAAGAATTCCTTCCGATGGAACAGCTCCTAAGTCTATTCAATGGAGAGCATTGATTATTTTTATTGGATTATTTATTGCTGCAGGTTTTCTCTCTGAGCGTGCCACTAAACAAAACTGGGAATCCAAAAAATTATTCAATTTGTTTGAAACCAATTATCGTTTTGGAAGCATGGTGTTTGGCGGTGGAGATGTGTTGATGCCCATCATGTATGAACAATATGTAACGCGTCCGGTTTCAAAACATATTCAAGAAACTAAAAGAGACGTCATTAAAATTGATAGAACCAATTTTTTAACAGGAACTGGTTTAGTTAGAGCAGTGCCTGGTCCTATATTTTCTATTGCCAGTTATATGGGGGCAACTGCATTAAAAGACAAGCCAGTGGATATTCAAATTTATGGAGCCATTGTTGCGAGTGTGGGCATATTTTTACCTAGCTTTTTAATTGTATTATTTTTCTTTCCTATTTGGCAGCATCTAAAGAAGTTTGCTATTTTTTATAGGTCTTTGGAAGGTGTATATGCAGCAATAGTAGGTATTATGATTGGGGCGTCTTTGTTTCTAATAAAGGATATTTCTGTTGCCATGCAATCTGCTAATTTGTTTTCTATAATAATGTATTTAGTGGTTTTTGTTTCCAGTACTTACTTACTATACAAACAAAAATTAGGTCCTCAATGGATTGCTTTTACTTGTATTGTTATGGGCTTGTTAATGTCCCACTGGTTTTAAGAACAATTTCATAATATTGCATCACACATGATGCAGCGCTTTATTTTTTTTATTCTTCTTTTTTTGTTGCTCCATTCAACTGTACAAGCGCAATCTGTATTGGTAAGCGGAACCGTATATGATATATCTGGAAGAAGACCAGTGGAGGCAGTGATTGTTCATACGAATAATAATATGTCCACTACAGATTCTTTAGGTAGATATATTATTAATGTTAAAGCAAAAGACTCTATTTGGTTTTCATTATTTGGAAAGAACACGCAGAAGTATACTTTAGACACCATCGAAGACAAACGTAATTTCAATATTATGATCCATGTGAATGGAATTGATTTACCAGAAGTAAGGGTTAGGAATAATAATTACAGATTGGACTCCATGCAAAACAGGTATGATTATGCAAAATATTTTAATTACCAGCCGCCTGGTTTAAAATTGGCTAATAATTCCACTTTAATCAATCCAAGTGGAGGTTTGTCAATTGGCTTCGATTTAGTGGAAATGATCAATATGTTTAGGTTCAAAAGAAACCGAAACCTGGGCTTTTTGCAAAAAAGGCTTATTTCTCAAGAGCAAGAGAAATACATCAACTATCGTTTTACCAAGCGATTTGTTCAAAAAATCACTCATTTAGAAGGAGATAACTTGGTGCAGTTTATGGATTATTGCAAGCCATCTTATGAGGTTTTGGGTTTATTAAACGACCTAGAATTGGGTTATTATATCCAACAGAAGTATTTGGCCTTCAAAACCAGTCACCCATAGCCTCCATTCATCTATTTTATTTCTCCAAAAGGGCAGGTTTTTATATCTTTATTGACTAAAATTCAGTCATTTGAGAAAGATACAGTTAATCTTAGCGGCAGCTGTTTTATTGCTTGCTAGTTGTAAAGAAAAGGCAAAGCCTACAGACAAGTTTAATCCTAATATGCCCGTTTCGGTGGATATCACTGTTGCAGAACTACAAAAAGTGGATAAGCAAATAGAAGTGAATGGAACCGTTTTGGCAAATGATTTTGTGGAATTACATCCTGAAGCCAATGGAAGAGTTACATTTTTACAAATTCCAGAAGGCAAAATGGTGACTGCTGGAACTGTTTTAGCTAAATTAAATGATGCTGATTTACAGGCTCAATTAGAAAAATTAAAAGTACTATTAGAATTAGCCAATATCAACGAACAAAGAAATAAGCAATTATTAAGTGCAAGAGGCATTAATCAAAGTGATTATGATTTGTCTTTGCAACAAGTTAAAAGTTTGAAAGCAGATATGGCGTATACGCAATCATTGATTGACAAAACAGTGATTAAGGCACCCTTCAATGGTCAAATGGGTTTAAGACAAATTAGCGTTGGGGCTTATATCAATACTGCGACAACTGTTGCAACTATTCAAAAGGTAGATCAATTAAAAATGGATTTTACTTTACCAGAAATTTATGGTGATTATGTTAAAGTAGGTAAGACTATTAAAATGACTACTATTGGAAATGAGCAAAAGCCAATTGTTGCTACTATTACAGCCATTGAGCCTCAAATTATTGCCACTACTAGAAATATTAAAGTGAGAGCTAGCTTTAAAGGAAAAGTTTTACCGGGAGCATACGCAAAAGTATTCTTAGGGGAGAATTCTACTAAGCCAACGATCATGGTTCCATCTAATATTATTATACCAGATTCAAAAGCTAAACAAATTGTTGTTGTTAGAAATGGCGAAGCAAAATTTGTAAGTGTTGAAACTGGTTACAGAACTGTGACTGCAGTTGAAATCACAAAAGGCTTACAAGCAGGCGACAGTGTAATTGTTGCGGGTATGCTTTTTGTTAAAGATGGTGCCAAATTGAAAATTGGCAAAACACTTCCTAATCTCGATATTACCAAATAGGGTTTTAAAAACTTATTTATTTAGATGAATATATCTGAACTTTCATTGAAGCGACCGGTACTAGCTACCGTGATGAATATTGCCATTATCATTTTTGGTTTGGTAGGTTTTTCTTTTTTAGCATTAAGAGAATATCCAGCAATTGATCCTCCTATTATTAACGTACAAACTACTTATACAGGAGCGAATGCAGAAGTTATCCAAAGCCAGATTACTGAACCATTAGAAAAAGCGATTAATGGTATACCGGGTATTAGAACTATTAACTCTTCAAGTTCTGTTGGTAATTCAAATATTACTGTTGAGTTTAACTTAGGAGTGAACTTAGAAACTGCGGCGAACGATGTTAGAGATAAAGTGTCTCAAGCACAAAGATCTTTGCCTCAAGATATTTCTAGCCCACCAGTTGTTTCTAAAGCAGATGGGGGTGATTTTATTTTGATGTTAACCATCAGAAGTAAGACAAAGGGTTTGTTAGAATTAACAGAGTATGCTGAGAATGTTTTGTTACAAAGATTCCAAACCATTGATGAAGTAAGTAATGTAGGTGTTAGAGGTAAGCGACAAGCAATGCGTATCTTTCCTAATACAGATTTATTGAGTGCTTACGGAATTGCCTTCAATGATATTCAAACTGCACTGAATAAAGAAAACGTAGAATTGCCTGCAGGTTCTATTTATGGCAATAAGTCAGAATTTATTATTAGAGCATTAGGAAGATTAACCACAGAATCAGATTTTAGAAATGTTATTTTAAAAGAAGACGCAACTGGTATTGTTCGTTTGGGTGATGTTGCAAAAGTAGAATTAGGTCCAGAACAAGAAGATCAAGGAACTTATTTTAATGGGGTTCCGGTGGTTATGTTAACGGTATCGCCACAACCAGGCGCTAACCAAATTAAAATTGCTGATGAGTTTTATAAAAGATTAGAAGAAGTTAAAAAGCAAAACAAATCTGATATTGAATTTGCTATTCCTATTGACAATACTTTAAATATTCGTAGAGCATTATCAGAAGTAAAAGAAACAATTGTGATTTCTTTTGCCTTAGTGGTATTGGTTATTTTCTTCTTCTTTAGAAACTGGTTAATTGCAATTCGTCCATTAATTGATATTCCTATTTCTTTGATTGCCACATTCTTTATTATGTATTTGGCAGGCTTCTCTATTAATGTATTAACCTTATTAGCGATTGTATTGGCCACGGGATTAGTAGTGGATGATGGAATTGTGGTGACCGAAAATATATTTAGAAAACTAGAAGAAGGATTGTCTTTAAAAGATGCAGCTAGAGAAGGCAGTAAAGAAATTTTCTTTGCAGTCATTTCTACTTCAATCACATTGGCTGTGGTATTTATGCCAGTTATCTTCTTGCAAGGTTTTGTGGGTTCTTTATTCAAAGAGTTTGGAGTAGTTGTAGCGGGTGCTGTATTGGTATCTGCTTTTGTATCTTTAACTATCACGCCAGTATTGAATGTATACCTAAATAGAAAAGATGGGAAGCAAGGCGCTTTCTATGAGCGCACTGAGCCTTTCTTTAAAGGAATAGAAAATGGCTATAAAAATTTATTACAAAAATTCTTACAAGTTAGATGGTTAGCTTGGGTAATTGTTGCAGCATGTTTTGCCTTAATTATATTAATTGGAAAAACAATTCAAAGTGAATTGGCTCCATTAGAAGATAAAGGCTCTGTAAGAATTACCTTATCTGGTGCGGAAGGGATGAGTTATGATGATATGAGATCAGATTTATTGAAGGCAGTAAGAATTATGCAGGATTCTTTTCCTGAACAAGCTTTTACTTGGGGTAGCGTTCCTGGTTATGGAGGTAGTAGTGGTAATAGTTCTGCCTCTGGAAGATTGGGTTTGGTGAGAAAAGACGAAAGAACAAGAACTCAATCAGAGATAGCTGCAGATTTAAATAAAAAAATGAAGCGTTTTAAAAACGTAAGAATTTTTGCTATTGAAGAACAAACTATTTCTGTGGGTATGATGTCTAGAGGTTCTTTACCTGTACAATTCATCATCCAAAATTTAGACTTCCAAAAAATTAGAAATGTGATACCTGAATTTTTGGATGCGGCAAGAAAAGACAAGACTTTCCAAAACGTGGATGTGAATTTAAAGTTCAACAAACCTGAATACGATTTATCCATAGATAGAATGCGTGTAAGAGATTTGGGCTTAAATACAGCAGATGTAGCGCAGGCTTTACAAGCTGCATTTAGTGGTGCGCGTTCTGCTTATTTTATTATGAATGATCGTCAATACCAAGTAATTACTCAGGTGCCTAGAGTAGATAGAAATACACCTACTGATATTGATAAAATTTATGTAAGAAATAACAGAGGTGAGCAAATACCTATTTCTAGCGTATTAACTGTTGAAGAGAATAGTAATCCTCCGAATTTATATCACTACAATCGTTTTAATTCAGCGACTATTTCTGCATCATTGGCAGAAGGTAAAACTATTGGAGATGGTGTAAATGCAATGGAAAGAATTGCTAAGGAAAAATTAGACGAGAGTTTCCAAACAGCTTTAAGCGGTCCGTCTAGAGACTTTAAAGAAAGTTCTTCTAATACTTCTCAAGCTTTAATATTGGCACTTATATTAATCTATTTAGTGTTGGCTGCTCAATTTGAAAGCTTCACAGATCCATTCATTATTATGATTACTGTACCATTAGCATTAGCTGGTGCATTATTATGTTTATGGACTTTTGATCAAACATTAAATATCTTCTCTCAAATTGGAATTATCATGTTGATTGGTTTGGTTACCAAGAATGGTATCTTAATTGTAGAGTTTGCAAATAAGAAAAGAGAAACAGGCTTAGCTATTAGAGAAGCGGTATTAGAAGCAGCTACTCAAAGATTAAGACCTATTTTAATGACAAGTTTAGCAACTGCATTAGGCGCATTGCCAATTGCTATTAGTTTAGGCGCTGCTGCAACCAGTAGAAAACCTTTGGGAACAGTGATTGTGGGTGGTTTGATGTTTTCATTAATACTTACCTTATTTGTAATTCCATCGGTGTATACTTATTTATCTAGTAAGCATAAGAAACAAGTAGATTAATTCTGTTTAATATAAATACAAGCCATGAAATACTTTATTACTTTTTGTTCTTTAGTATTCATGGCTTGTAATTTTTCCCAAACTTCTCCCACTCAACAAGATTGGACTTTTTCCAATTTTGTAAAACAAGATTCAGTTAATCCTATTTTATTTCCTGATACGAATTATCGTTTTAATTGTCCTGTATCCAATAAGCAAGTACTGTGGCAATCTAAAAATGTCCTAAATCCAACCGCCTTTATCAAAGAGGGTAAAGTGTATTTATTGTATCGTGCACAGGATAGTGCAATGACGTCAAGACTAGGATTAGCAATAAGTGAGGATGGGGTTCATTTTACCAAACAAGCCAATCCTATATTTTATCCAGCAAATGATAGTTTACAAAAATATGAATGGCATGGTGGTGTAGAAGATCCAAGAATGGTCTCCACAGAAGATGGGGGTTATTTTCTTACTTATACTTCTTATGATGGTAAAACTGCAAGACTATGTTTTGCAACTTCAAAAGATTTAATGAAATGGGAAAAACATGGCCCATTACTAAAGAATGAAAAATATATTAACGCCTGGTCAAAGTCTGGAGCATTGGTAGTGGAACAAAAAGCAGATCAGATGGTAGCTAAAAAAATCAATGGTAAGTATTGGATGTATTTTGGAGATACGCAATTATTTATGGCTTATTCTGAAGACTTAATTCATTGGGAAGCATTAGAGAATAAAGAATCACAAAAACTAGTACCCGTTTTACATCCTAGAGCTGGATACTTTGATAGTAGACTGGTAGAGCCAGGTCCTTTTGCCTTGTACACAAAAAAAGGAATTGTACTTATTTATAATAGTAGCAATGCGGCTAATAATAATGATCCTGATTTGCCTATCTATACTTATGCTGCTGGGCAAGCTTTATTTGATACTATCCAGCCATTTAAATTAGTAGACAGAACGGAACATTATTTTATTCACCCTGATAAGCCTTATGAAAAATCAGGCGAGGTAAACGAAGTATGTTTCGTAGAAGGATTGGTATACTTCAAGAATAAATGGTTCTTGTATTACGGCACTGCAGATTCAAAAATTGCAGTGGCTATTGCTAATCCTCGCTAATTATTTTTTAATTATTTTATTAGCAATAAACTCAACAGTTAATTTTTCAACAGTTGCAACATCCTTGGACACTAAGGGAGATGCTAATACATGGTTTCCTGTATTCACTGCCACAGCAGATTTTAATTCAGCTGGAGTAGCAATTTCTTCCATCATTTTTTTAGTAGCTTCTACATTCACAACATGGTCTTGATTTTCTTTGTCTTTATAATAATATAAAGCCAAAGTAGGTTGATTAACTTTAGAGAAAGTAACTTTATTCATAGTGGCTTCTAATAAATTTTGAAGAGCTACTGTTGCCTCTAATCTATAATGGGTGTTCCAATATTTTGGATAATCTCGATGTTGGTATTTGATAGTATTATAATTTCCTTTCATCACCATTCTGCCAATTTGTAATCCCCATGGCTTATTTAATAAAGGTGCCGTAGGATTGTAAATTTGAATATTGGGTGAAAATAAAATTTGACCTGCAATCTCAGGATATGCTGCTGCTAATTGCAAAGACAAGGTACCTCCCGTAGAAGTACTCATTAGAATTACTTTCTTTCCTAATTTCTTTCCGATGATATATGCTTCCTTAGCAGACTCCCAATATTTCTCTGCTGTTAAATTTTGTAAATCATCTGTGGTATCAATACCATGTTCTGCTAATCTTGCTAAATATAAATTACAATGAAACTGCTTGGCAATATTTCTATGAACAGGATCTCCTTCCATTTGACTGGCGCTAAATCCATGCAAGTATACAATAGCGTAATCTGTTTGTTGGTGATTGCTATCTGCCCAAATTATTTTTGCTTCATTATTAGGTTTAATATGGTGCTTTGATTCATTGGCATTTACTAGACTATCTAAGTTGGTGCCATCTGCAATATCATGTAGGGTATAGTCAAAAACAGGTTTCTCTGGATGTGGTCCTACAAAATAGACTACTGCCATTAATGCTATAATACCTAATAACGCTTTTAACCATTTCATACCTAATAGATTTATATATTAAAGCTAGCGAATTCAAAATGCTTTAAAAATATTTTTTCGTACCTTAAGCTTTCAAAACGATGCTATGAACAATCAAAGATTCTTGTCTTTAGATGTATTTAGAGGTATGACCATATGTTTAATGATCATTGTGAACACGCCTGGTGATGGCTCTATGACATTTGCACCTTTTAATCATGCTGCTTGGCATGGTTTTACACCAACTGATTTGGTTTTTCCTTCTTTTTTATTCGCAGTAGGAAATGCTATGAGTTTTGTTTTACCCAAGTGGGAGAAATTATCTAATGCAACAGTTTTATTTAAAATATTAAAAAGAACTGCGCTAATATTTTTATTAGGCTATTTAATGTACTGGTTCCCATTTACAGGACCCGTTGCTGAAACCCGCATTCTGGGTGTGTTACAGAGAATTGCCTTATGTTATGGATTGGCTTCTTTGATTGCACATTTTATGCATGAGCGAGTAGTAATGATTGTCTCTGCTATATTATTATTAGTGTATTGGTATTTAAGTATGCATTTTGGAGTACCTGGTCAGGAACTAACTATGTTGGGTAATGCTGGTATTGAATTAGATAAACTGGTATTAGGGGAGTCTCATATGTATCATGGAGAAGGAGTGGCTTTTGATCCGGAAGGAATATTAAGCACTTTGCCTGCCATCGTGAATGTCTTAATTGGCTTTAGAGTGGGTAAATTTATTCAAGAAAAGGGCAAAACCTATGAAGGTTTGATGTTATTGATGATGTGGGGTGCCGGCTTTATATTTTTAGGTTTTATGTGGAATTATCAATTTCCTATCAATAAAAAGCTTTGGACCAGCTCTTTTGTGATGTTAACCGTTGGCCTGGACATGGTTATTTTAGGCACCATTATTTACAGAATTGAGATGCACCGACAATTGCAATTTTCGAGCTTTTTTGAGGTTTTTGGCAAGAATCCGCTCGTTATTTACCTATTTTCAGAGATTTTAGCCACTATTTTATACATTACCAAAGTGGGGGATCAGTCTACTTTTAAGTGGATATTCAATAATGGCTTCTCTTATTTTGCCCCTTATTGGGCTTCCCTGGCTTTCGCCTTATCCTTTATGTTGGTTTGCTGGCTATTGGGTTATATATTAGATAAATATAAAATATATATTAGAGTGTAAATCTTAATAATCCTTTTATCTGTTTTGTTTTTTTTAGGAGTATAAACGGCGTACCTTTGCAGCCTCAAAACAGTACATGGAAATAAGAAACATCGCGATTATTGCGCACGTTGACCACGGTAAGACAACATTGGTTGACAAAATTTTACACGCCACTAAGGTATTCAGAGATAACCAGGAGACTGGTGAATTGATCATGGATAGCAACGAATTAGAGCGTGAAAGAGGTATTACTATCTTAAGTAAGAATGCTTCAGTAACTTATAAAGACGTTAAGATTAACGTAATTGACACGCCAGGTCACTCTGACTTTGGAGGTGAAGTGGAGCGTGTGTTAAAAATGGCAGATGGTGTTTGCTTATTAGTAGATGCTTTTGAAGGACCAATGCCTCAAACTCGTTTCGTATTACAAAAAGCTTTGCAATTAAATTTAAAGCCAATTGTAATCATCAATAAAGTAGATAAAGAAAACTGTCGTCCTGACGAAGTGCATGATGCAGTATTTGAATTATTTTTCAATTTAGATGCAACAGAGGATCAATTAAACTTCCCTACTTTTTATGGTAGTGGTAAGAATGGTTGGTTCAATGATAGCTTAACTCCATGTGAAGACATCACTCCATTAATGGATGGTATCTTGAAATATGTTCCAGGTCCAGATGTGAAAGAAGGTCCTACACAAATGCAAATTACTTCTTTAGACTATTCTACTTTCTTAGGTAGAATTGCGATTGGTAAAGTAGAAAGAGGTGTGATCAAAGAAGGTCAAAACGTTGTATTAGTGCAAGCAGATGGTAGCATCAAGAAAAACAAAGTAAAAGAATTATACGTATTTGAGGGAATGGGTAAGCGTAAAGTAACAGAAGTTGTTTCTGGTGACTTATGTGCTGTGGTTGGTTTAGAAGAATTCAATATCGGTGATACTATTGCTGATCCTGAAACTCCTGAAGCATTACCTATTATCAGTGTAGACGAACCTACGATGAGTATGACTTTCAGTATTAACAACTCTCCTTTCTTTGGTAAGGAAGGTAAGTTTGTTACTTCAAGACATATCCGTGATCGTTTAATGAAAGAAACAGAAAAGAACTTAGCATTGCGTGTTGAAGAAACAGATAGTGCAGATAGTTTCTTGGTATATGGTCGTGGTATTTTACACTTGGGTGTATTGGTTGAAACAATGCGTCGTGAAGGTTATGAATTAACAGTGGGTAATCCTCAAGTATTGGTAAAAGAGATTGATGGTAAAAAACATGAACCATTTGAAATTTTAGTGGTAGATGTTCCAAGTGAATTTAGTGGTAAAGTAATTGACTTAGTAACTCAAAAGAAGGGTGAAATGTTAATTATGGAATCTAAAGGAACTATGCAACACTTGGAATTTGATATTCCTTCTAGAGGTTTGATTGGTTTACGTTCTCAAATGTTAACTCAAACTGCTGGTGAAGCAGTAATGGCGCATAGATTCAATGAATACAAGCCTTGGAAAGGACCAATTCCTGGAAGAAACAATGGTGTATTGGTAGCTAAGTTTGCCGGTACAACAACTGCTTACTCCATTGATAAATTACAAGATAGAGGTAGATTCTTTATCGAACCAGGTGAAGAAGTATATGCTGGTCAAGTATTAGCAGAACATATTAAGCCAGGTGATTTGAATATTAACGCTGTGGAGATGAAAAAATTAACTAACCACCGTGCGAGTGGTAGTGATGATAGCGTTCGTATCACACCAAAATTACAATTCACTTTAGAAGAGTGTATGGAATATATTCAGTTTGATGAGTGTATTGAAGTAACTCCTAAATCTGTTCGTATGCGTAAGACCTTGTTAGATGAAAACGATCGAAACAAAGCATCGAAGCAATCAGGCCAGTAAAAAACTGACAACAAAAATGATTCATCATTTTTGTTGATGGGGAAATTTAAAAAAATCAAAAAGATAAGAATTCAAAAATTAGTTATTTTCTTTAACTAATTTTTGAATCAATCGTTTAATGCTTTCCAAAGCATGTCTTTTAACTCCGTCAAATTACTTTGAATAGCAGAAGAGATAAAAATATGCGGAATGTTTTCTGGCAATTCTTTTTCGATTGCTTCTTTTAATTCATCATCCAATAAATCTGATTTACTAATTGCAATGATAAATTCTTTTTGTAAAAGTTCTGGATTGAATGCAGCTAATTCGCTTTTTAAAATTTCAAATTCTTTTTTATGATCATTAGAATCTGCAGGGATTAAAAATAATAATACTGCGTTTCTTTCGATATGTCTTAAGAATCTATGTCCTAATCCTTTTCCTTCTGCTGCACCTTCAATAATTCCTGGTAAATCTGCAATACAGAAAGATCTATTGTCTCTATACGCTACCATACCCAACTGTGGAGTAAGTGTAGTAAATGCGTAGTTGGCAATTTTTGGTTTTGCTGCAGTGATGGTAGATAATAAAGTAGATTTTCCGGCATTGGGAAAACCAACCAATCCTACATCTGCTAATACTTTTAATTCAATTTGTTTCCAACCCTCAGTTCCATCTTCTCCTGGTTGAGCATATTCAGGAACTTGTTGAGTAGCAGTGGCAAAATTACTATTACCTAATCCGCCTCTTCCGCCTTTAAGCCAAACTATTTCTTGTCCATCATGTAATATCTCAGCTTCTACAATACCTGTTTCTTCATCTTTAGCAATTGTTCCTAATGGCACTTCAATAATTATATCTTTTCCGTCTTTGCCGGTGCAATTATTTTTACTTCCATTCTCTCCATTATCTGCAATTACATTTTTATAATAACGCAAATGCAATAAAGTCCACAATTGAGCATTACCTCTTAGAATGATATGACCACCACGGCCACCATCACCTCCATCGGGTCCACCCTTTGCAGTTAATTTATTTCTTAGGAAATGTCTACATCCAGCACCGCCATGCCCACTATGTGCAAATATGCGGATGTAATCAATAAAATTCTTTTCAGACACTATTTATATATTAATGCACAAAGTTAGTGCAAAAGGCTTACTTAGTTGCCTTTAATCCGTCAATCAAAATAGTCACCATGTTTTGCTCTAACTCTTCGGCGCTAATTTTTTTGGTAGATCTGTGCCAGCTTTCAATGCCACTTACTGCATGTAAGAATATTAATACAACAGTTGGAGCATCAATTGCTTTGATTTCTTTATTACGGATACCTTCTTCAATGATCGCTGCTAAACGCTTACGATATACTCTTCTTTGATTTTGGTAATTAGATAAATAAGGATCAGATAAATGTTTCCATTCTGTATCATTTACATATACTTCTTCGTAATGATTAATCATCTCGTCGATATGAAAGCGAAGAATTTTCTCCATTTTCTGAAGTGAGCTAATATTTTCAGATTCTATTTCGTCTAATTTTACCATAAAACGGTTAGCTACATTAAATACTAATTCATGTAATAACTCGCTTTTTGATTTAATATGATTGTATAAACTAGCTGCTTCTACACCCACTGCTTCTGCTAAATCACGCATACTAGCTGCTTTATATCCCTTTTCTCTAAATAAGGTGGCTGCTTTACTAACTATAACATCTTTCCTAGATATGTTCTTTTCGGTCTTAATTCTAGCCATAAAACTAATTTTTCGGGTTATTTGTTAGTACAAAATTATAGAATTAAACCCATGAAATGGACAATTTTTTTAAATAAATTGCCATTTTTGTTAGTTTCTGATTATCAAGCAGTTAAAAATTCGTAGTTTCGCAGCTGAAAAAAAACAATAAACATGTCTTTAGTAGTTGTTGGATCAATGGCATTTGATGCTATAGAAACTCCCTTCGGGAAAAGTGATAAAATTATTGGCGGTGCAGCAACTTATATTGCTTGGTGTGCGTCCAATTTTACCCCTGTAAAACAAATCTCTGTAGTGGGTGGTGATTTCCCACAATCAGAATTAGACGCATTGACTAATAGAGGAGTGACTTTAGAAGGTGTTCAAATTAAAAAAGAGGAGAAAACATTTTTCTGGAGCGGTAAGTATCATTTAGATATGAATACACGTGATACATTAGATACACAGTTAAATGTATTGGAAAATTTCCAACCAGTTGTTCCAGATAGTTACCAAGACTGTGAAATTTTAATGTTAGGAAATTTAGTTCCTGGTGTTCAAAGCAGTGTGATTAAGCAAATGAAAAATCGTCCAAAACTAATCGTAATGGATACGATGAATTTCTGGATGGAAATTATGATGGACGATTTAAAACATACAATAAGTTTAGTAGATGTTTTATTAGTAAATGATAGTGAGGCGCGTCAATTAAGTGGTGAGTATAGTTTAGTGAAAGCGGCTAAGAAGATTATGACTATGGGCCCTAAATATTTAATTATTAAGAAAGGGGAACATGGTGCATTGTTATTCCATAAAGATGAAGTGTTCTTTGCCCCAGCATTACCATTGGAAGAAGTATTTGATCCAACTGGTGCTGGTGATACTTTCGCTGGTGGCTTTGTCGCTCACTTAGCAAGAACAAAAGATATTTCTTTTGAAAACATGAAGTCTGCTATTATTTTAGGAAGTGCAATGGCAAGTTTCTGTGTAGAGAAATTTGGAACACAAAGATTAACTGAAATTAATGTGAATGATATTAAAGAGCGTGTTCAATCTTTTGTTCAATTAGTAAATTTTGATATTGAATTAGTTTAATTTTTTAAAGAATAATAATAAATACAATGCGTGTTGCAGTAGTTGGTGCCACAGGGCTAGTAGGCACAAAAATGTTACAAGTACTAGCTGAAAGAAATTTTCCAGTAACTGAATTAATTCCAGTAGCATCTGCTAGATCTGCTGGTAAGGAAGTAATGTTTAAAGGAAAAGCTTATAAAGTAGTTGGTATGGAAGAAGGTATTGCTGCCAAACCTGCTGTTGCAATTTTTTCAGCGGGTGGTGGTACTTCAACTGAGTGGGCGCCTAAGTTTGCCGCTGCAGGCATTCGTGTAATTGATAATTCTTCTGCTTGGAGAATGGATCCTACAAAAAAATTAGTAGTTCCTGAAGTAAATGCTTCTGTTTTAACTGCAGAAGATATGATTATTGCTAATCCAAACTGTTCTACAATTCAAATGGTAGTGGCTTTACAACCATTGCATGCTAAATATAAAATTAAAAGAGTAGTAGTGAGCACTTATCAAAGTGTAACTGGTACTGGTAAGAAAGCAGTAGATCAATTAATGGAAGAGCGTGCAGGTAAAAAATTAGCTGCAGAAGATATGGCCTATAAATACCAGATTGATTTAAACGCTATTCCTCAGATTGATGTATTCTTAGAAAACGGATATACTAAAGAAGAAATGAAAATGGTAAAAGAGACTTGCAAAATTATGCAAGACGATTCTATCAAAGTAACTGCTACCACAGTTAGAATTCCAGTAATGGGTGGACATAGTGAGAGTGTGAATGTGGAATTTGAAAACGAATTTGATTTGAAAGAAGTAATTGCAGAATTAGCTGCTGCTCCAGGAGTTGTGGTTCAACAAGATGACGCAGCGCAATTTTATCCAATGCCATTATGGGCGCATGAAAAAGACGAAGTGTTTGTAGGTCGTTTGAGAAGAGACGAAACACAAGTGAAGACTTTAAACATGTGGATTGTAAGCGACAATTTACGCAAGGGTGCTGCAACCAACGCAGTTCAAATTGCCGAATATTTGGCCGCTAAGAATATTATTTAGTAAAAATAAATCGAGGACCTCGTTTATGGGGGTCCTCGAAAAAATCATTAGATAAAAGTAGAATTAGTTAAATAAATTTTTTATTTAACTAATTCTACAAACTCAGCCTCGGTAATAATTTTTATCGAGGCTATTTTTTTGGCTTTCTCTAATTTACTACCAGCGTCTTCTCCTACAACTAAGTAATTTAATTTGCTACTAACGCCGCTTAATATATGACCACCACGGGATTCTACCATGGCTTCTGCCTCTGATCTTTTTAATTGTGTTAAAGTGCCCGTGAATAAAAAATTCAAACCTGATAAATTTCCATCCACTGCAGTGGCATTGGTTTGTATCATATTTAAACCCAATGTTTCTAATTCTTTAATTAATTGAATATTTTTTTCTTCACTAAAATAGTGGCTAATGCTTTTGGCAACTTTTACACCCACGTCTTCGAAAGATTGTAATTGCTCTTCTGTTAATTCAACCAAATCTAATATGTGATGAATTTGACTGGCAATGGTTTTGGCAGTTGTCTCTCCCACATAACGAATACCTAATGCATAAATTAATCTAAACAATGGTTGTTGTTTAGAAGCTTCAATTGCAGCCATTAAATTATCAACACTTTTTTTGCCAAATCCTTCTAATTGTCCAATTTGTGCGAAGTCCAATTGATAAATCTGTGGAATGTTTTTTAGTAACCCTAGCTCATAAAACTTTCTAATATTCGCATCGCCAAAACTCTTGATATCCATGGCATCCTTGCTCACAAAATGAATCATGCGTTCAACAATTTGTGCAGTACATGCTGGATTATTACATCTCCAAACTGCTTCTGTTTCTTCTTTTTCTAGAGGGTATTCACAAACGGGACAGTTGTTGGGGAATTCAATAATTTTTTCTGTACCCTTTCTTAATGTACTAATAGATTGAACAATTTGAGGTATCACATCACCTGCTCTTTCAATAATCACTGTATCGCCTAATCTTAAATCTTTTTCTTTGATGTATTCTTCATTATGCATAGAGATACTTGAAACGGTTACGCCTCCAATCGCTACCGGTTGCAATTTGGCAACGGGAGTAACAGCGCCGGTTCTGCCCACTTGAAATTCTACGTTTTCTAAAATGGTGGTAGCTTGTCTTGCTTTGAATTTATAAGCAATAGCCCATCTTGGATGATGCGATGTCATGCCTAGTTTTTCTTGTAAAGCAAAATCATTGATTTTAATCACTAAGCCATCTATTTCATAAGGCAAACTATCTCGTTCTATTTCAAAATCTTTACAGAATTGAATGACACCTTCAATATGGGGCATTAATTTTTTTTCTTTTTGGGGAGATCTGAAACCCATATTCCATAATAGTTCTAAAGAGCCACTATGTGTTTTTAATAATTCTGGGGTGCTGGCACCTGATTGTAAAGTGTAAAAACTAATATGATAAATAAAAGCGTCTAAATTTCTTTCTGCTACTTCTTTTGGATCTTTCATGCGAAGACTTCCAGCTGCCGCATTTCTTGGATTGGCTAAAGGTGCTAATTGTTTAGCAATTAATTTTTGATTGAACTCTTCAAATGATTTTTTATTCATAATCACTTCCCCTCTTATTTCCATTTGTTGGATACCATAACTTGATAAGGGAATGCTTAATGGTATAGATCTTATTTGTTTAATGTTCTGTGTAATTTCTTCACCTGCTACACCATCGCCTCTTGTACATGCTCTTATTAAGATGTCGTTCTCGTAAACCAAGGAAATACTTGCTCCATCAAATTTGGGTTCTACGCAATAAGTGATTTGTTCAAGTTGAGCACCTTCTTTAGCTTTTCTATCAAAATCATTTAGGTCTTCAGCATTATAGCTATTCTCTAAACTTAACATGGGTACCAAATGAGGTACGGTTTCAAATTGTTGATTTAAGCTATTGCCCACTCTCTGGCTAGGGGAATCTGCACTAATTAATGCAGGATTGGCTGCTTCTAATTGTAATAATTGTTGGTATAAATTATCGTACTCGTAGTCGCTTATTAGTGGATTGGCTGAAACATAATACTGGTACTCATGAAATTTTAATACCTGTTTTAGGCTGGCTAAATCTATATTATGAGGGTTTTGTAAGAAATCCTTCGTAACGCTCTGAAGTGCTTGTATTTGTTCTTTATTGTACATGAGTAGAAATGTCTGCTAAAATACAAATTGTTTTATTCTTTTATTTCGTATTTTGGCAACTAGAACGATTATTTTCTTGATTGCTTATGCTTGAATACAACAAATCTGTTACAGGGACACCTGTTACTACTAATAAAGATGCAGCCATTTTAGTAAATGGATATCCAAAAGTGCCATTAACGGTTGACTGTGTTATTTTTGGATTTACCGACAATATGTTGAAAGTCCTTTTAATTAAGAGTGATTTGGAGCTGTATAAAGACAAATTATCTCTTTTAGGTGATATGGTACAATCCAATGAGGATTTAGACAATGCGGCCCATAGAGTGCTATTAGAAAGAACGGGTATGCAAAATGTATATTTAGAGCAAGTGCATACTTTTAGTAAGGTGGACAGACATCCAGGAGGCAGGGTAATTACTACTGTGTATGCTTCCTTACTTGATTTTAAAAATCAAGAATTAAGAATTCATGAAAACGAGCTTAAATGGCATGCTGTTAATCAAATCACTGAAATGGCATTTGACCATAAACAAATTTTAGATGTTTGCTATGCTTGGTTGCAAAAGCGTATTCAAGAACATCCACTGGCTTTTAGCCTATTACCCGAAAAATTCTCATTAAGACAGGTACAAAATGTATATGAAGCTATTTTGGGTACTCAATTGGATAGAAGAAATTTCAGAAAAAAATTCGCAAGTATGGGCTTGTTGATTGATACCAATGAAATGGAAGTAAATGTTACCCATCGTCCAGGTAAATTATACAAGTTTGATTATGCTCAATATGAGCAAAGCAAGCGAAATTGGGTGGGTATAGATTTTTAAATACCTTTAGGCTCTTTTACAAATAGGTATTACTATGTTATATTCAATGACCGGTTACGGTAGGGCGGAAAGCAATTTTAATGAAAAGACTTTTATAGTGGAAGTAAAGTCTTTGAATGGAAAGCAATTTGACCTTCGCTTAAATATCCCTTCTCCATTAAAACCATACGAGGTTGAGATTAGAAATAAACTGAATGAAGTTATTTTAAGAGGAAGTGTGGAATGTACTATTCAGATTAAATCTAATGGAGTGACTAAGCCTATTAGTATTAATAAAGAATTAGCAAAATCCTATTATCAGCCTATCATGGAATTGGCAGATGAATTAGGCATCACCAAAGAAAATATCTTAAGCACTTTATTAAAAATGCCAGATGTAGTGGCTTCAACCAATGAAGTTTTTACGGATGAAGAATGGAAAGCATTGGCAGGGGTTTTACATCAAGCTATTGATTTATTGATGAAGCATAGAGCAGAGGAAGGAAAATCAATTGAAAAGGATTTAGTTGAAAGAGTTTCGGCTATTTCTGCACAACAAGCAGTTATCGAAAAAATAGAACCAATAAGAAGGGCTAAAGTAAAAGAAAATTTAATCAAACAATTAGAGCAACATATTGGTGCAGACAAATATGATGCAAATAGATTAGAACAAGAATTGATTTACTATATCGAAAAAATTGATATCTCAGAAGAGCGTGTAAGATTGACTAATCATTGCGCTTATTTTAATACTATCTTATCTGAGAAAGATCCTTCTAAGGGTAAGAAGCTTTCTTTTATTCTTCAAGAAATGGGAAGAGAAATTAATACTACTGGTTCAAAAGCAAATGATGTAGATATTCAAAAAGCGGTTATTTTAATGAAGGATGAATTAGAAAAAGCCAAAGAGCAAATTTTAAATGTTTTATAAGATGAGGAATTGGAGTAAGATATATTATATACTTCTTGTTCTTGTATGCTTGGGGGCTTGTCAGTCTATAGATTTATATGAACAAGCCACTACTTATCCTGATCACCAATGGTCTAGTAAGCAGGTGAATCAATACCAGTTTACTATTGCAGATTCGAATGCATTATATAATATGTATTTTGTTATAAGGCATCATAACGCATATCACTATAAAAATATTTGGTTACAAGTGAATACTAAAGCCGCTGGCGATAGTTTACAAAAACAAACTATCAATATTAATTTGGCAGATGATATGAATGGCTGGTTAGGATCTGGCATGGATGATATTTATGATCATAGAGTTTTAATTAACTCAAAACCAATAAAACTTCCTAAGGGTATTTTTACCATTAGCACGCAACAAATTATGCGTGAAGATCCTTTACAAAATATATTAACGACTGGCATTAGAGTGGAAAAAGCGAAGCCATGAAATTGAAATTAGTCAATGTAATTTATTGGATTTTTTTAACCTATATGGTAGCTGCATTTGTATGGTGGTATGTGTCTTTGGAAAAACAAAATGACCAAATCACGAAAATCAAAATAGAAAAATTACAAGCGACTAATGGGACTAATGCTACCAGTTACCAAGAATTGTTAAATTATCAAGAAAGAAAAAGAAAACAATTTTTAGGAGAGGGCATTACATTTTTATTCTTGTTTTTATTAGGCGCTATTTATGTATATAGGTCCTTGGTGAAACAACTTAAGTATTCCAATCAGCAACAAAATTTTATGATGGCGGTAACGCATGAATTAAAAACGCCCATTGCTGTAACTCAATTAAATATTGAAACGCTTTTAAAAAGAGATCTACAGTCTGATCAACAAAAACAATTGTTGAATAATTCTTTGAAAGAGACCCAACGCTTAGATGCTTTATGTAATAATATTTTACTAGCTTCTCAGCTTGACTTAGCGGACTACCAACAAAACAAACAATCTATCAATTTGTCTGAAGTAGTTACTGGAGTAATAAAGTCATTTGAAGAAAGATATCCTACTAGAAAAATTATAAGCCATATTCAAGAAACAGTGACCATGTTTGCAGAGCCTTTATTAATGCAAATGCTTTTACAGAATTTAGTAGACAATGCACATAAATATGCTCCCATCGACACACCCATTGAAGTAGTATTGGAACAAAATGAGCATCATACCTTATTACAAGTAAAAGACCAAGGAATTGGTATTCCTTTAGAAGAAAGAGAACGCGTATTTAATAAATTTTATAGAGTGGGCAATGAATTTACCAGATCGGCCAAAGGAACTGGTTTGGGACTCTATTTATGTAAGAAAATAGCTCAATTCCATCAATCACAGCTATTGATTAGCGAAAATCAACCACAGGGTACTATTTTTAGTTTTAAGGCAATCTTTTAGCTTTTTAATCGTTATTAAAGGGTTAATTGTACATCATGTCTTTGAGCTCTATTGCCGATTTTTTACAACCCGTTAATTTAGACCTACTTTCTAAGGATGAAGGCTATAGGGATACCCAATTAGGGAAGCATATTAAAGTATATGAAACTCAGTTGCCGGATATCACGGATGCCGATATGGTCATTATTGGTGCTGGAGAATGTAGAGGAGCTGGTTATGCTTTAAGCGAACATGCATCGGCAGATGGCATACGCTCTGCTTTATATGCATTATACTATTGGCATTCACAAGTAACTATTGCCGATTTAGGTAACGTAAAAATTGGACAAACCATACAAGATAGTTATGCTGCATTAAGAACCGTTATTGCAGAGTTAATTTTACAAAACAAAAAAGTGGTAGTGATTGGAGGATCTCATGATTTAACCTTGCCTCAATACCATTCTTATACAAGTATCCCAACCTTGGTAAATGCTGTGGTAACAGATGCTAAAATTGATTTGGATTTGGAAGCAAGATTACCAGCAGATCATTTCTTAGAAGAATTATTTACTGGGCTTCCTAATCATTTAAATCACTATGCACATATAGCTTTCCAAAGTTATTTTATGCATCCTCATATGTTGGAAACAATTGACAAATTAAGGTTTGATTGTTTTAGACTAGGAATAGTAAGAGAAGATATTGAAGAAATGGAACCTGTGATTAGAGATAGTCATATGATGAGTTTTGATATTAGTGCTATTCAAAATGCACAAGCTCCTGCGAATATTATTACACCAAATGGGTTAAATGGGGAAGAAGCATGTGTATTAATGCAATACGCTGGAATGAGCTGGAAGACTAGTAGTATTGGCTTATATGGTTATCAAGCAGAACTAGATCGCAATGGTTTGACTGCCATTCAAATGGCACAAATGATTTGGTATATCATTGATGGTATACAAAAAGGTAAAAAAGAATCGCCTTTATCTGCTACAGAAAGATTTAAAGAATTTCATATTGCCTTTTCTGATATAGATACACAATTTTTACAAAGCAAGAGTACTGGAAGATGGTGGATGCAACTTCATAATAAGGAGTGGGCTCCTTGTAGTTATAAAGATTATTTAGTAGCTTCAAAAAACGAAATTCCAGAAAGATGGCTAAGAGCACTAGAAAGAGAGTAAACGGTTTACAACAAATTTCCCTATTATTATTGATTGTATTTTTTGCATCATCTTGTGCGGTACAAAAAGCGCAACATGCACTGTTGCATACTCCTGCATTAAAAGGAGCACATGTGGGTATTGCAGTATATAATGATACCAAGGGTTCTTGGATTGATCAATATCAGAGCGATCATTATTATACACCTGCTAGTAATACTAAAATTTTAGCCACTTATGTAGGTTTACAATTTTTAGGGGATTCTATACCAGGATGGAAGATGGCAGAAAATGCAGATACTTTATTTTTATTTCCTCAAGGGGATCCTAGTTTTTTTCATCCAGAATTTACCTACCAACCAATCATTGATATCATCAAAAAGACCAATAAGCAAGTGGTTATTGCAACTACTCAAACCAATGATCAATTTGAAAGTATGGGAGATGGTTGGGCTTGGAATGATTATGCAGAAGATTATCAACCAGAGCGTTCTAGAATGCCCGTATATGGCAATGTGGTGCACTTTTATGATAATGGGAAAGAATTGAATATCAAGCCTTTTCATTTTTTCAGAAATCAAAGTATTGATTATAGTGTTGTAAAATCTAAACAATGGTCAAGAAAAAAAACGACCAATCAGTTTTTTATAACTAATCAAAAAAACAATGCAAGCTATTTTCAGGTTCCATTTATCAATGATCCAGAAAACGCCATTGATTTATTGAATGATAGTTTACACTTAGCTAAACCCATTCAAGCACTTCATTATACTCCTCAACTTACTCAAACAACCATTAAAACAGTACCTACTGATTCATTGTTAAAAATTATGATGAGCAGAAGTGATAATTTTTATGCGGAGCAAGTGTTGTTAATGGGAAGTGCGCATTTATTAGGCCGAATAGATGATGCTGCTTTTATTGATAGTTTGATCAAAGTAGAATTTAGTTTTTTACCTCAACCAATGCGTTGGGCAGATGGTAGTGGTTTAAGCAGGTATAATTTAAATACCCCTGAAAACTATATAGCTATTTTAAAACAAATGCAAGCAAAGTATGGTGAGTCTAGGGTTAGAAATATTTTTGAAAAAGGAGGGGAGGGAACCCTTTCTGCATACTATAAAAATTTTCCAGGAAGTATTTATGCTAAAACAGGTACCCTAGGTGGTCAAATTGCTTTAAGTGGATTTATATACACTCAGCATGATCAAAAATTGTACTTCTCTGTTTTAGTGGCTAACCACATGAGTAAAACTACAAGTGCAGTGAGGAAAGCGGTGGAAGCTTATTTAGTGAAATTGGCTAGTAAAAATTAATTATTGGGTAAACAAGCCATCAATATAGGCTTCGTTTAAAGAAATATAAGTAGGAGCACCTGTAGCAGTCACTTGTGGTGTTTCGCATTCACACAAAGCATCTATCAGTGTTCGCATTTCCAATGTGGTTAATTCTTTTCCTGCTTTAATAGCCATTTGTCTACTCATGCAACGAATCAATTTCTCTCTTTTGCTAAAGTTTAGGTTGTTGCTAAAATGTTTGAATTGTTCTAACAATAGTTCAATTGCATTTTTTTCATTTCCAGAATCTACGTCTGCAGGAATACCTTGTATCACAAAACTATTGGGCCCAAAGCTTTCTAACTCATAACCAATTAAGGCAAGGTCAGGAATAATTTCTTCTAATAACACTGCATCCGATGCGCTTAGTTCTAAAACCACAGGGAATAAACTTTTTTGAGTGGCATGCGCTTGCATGCTTGCTCTCTGGTATTTCTCATACAAGATACGCTCATGTGCTAATTGCTGATGTATCATCAAAAAGCCAGAATTAGCAGGGGCTATAATATAAGTATTATGTATTTGAACAAGGGTGGCATCTTCCAAAATGGATAATTTATTATCCTTTTCTTCAAATCCCATGGAAGAAGGCTTTACAATATATTCGTTATTGGGCTCTGCGCTTGGTATAGTTGAAAAATAATCTTTCCACTGAGCATTCTCTTTATTACCACTAGATTTTGGAATAAAGTGTGCTTGGTTTTTTTGTGTAAAGCCAGCGTATAAACTATTACTTGTAGTTGCGTTTTGTTTTTCTTCTGTAAAAGGTTTCTGAACGGCATCCAAACTTTGAATAGAAGCGTCCAATGAAAAATCCAATGAAGGAGCAATACTAAATTGCGCTAATGCATGTTTAACAGCTGCTTGAACAAATGCATAAATAATTTTATCGTCCTCGAATTTAATTTCCTGTTTGGTTGGATGTACATTAATATCCACTTGTGCAGGATCTACATCAATGTATAAAATATAACTTGGAAAGTTCTCTTTGGGTATAAGTCCTTCAAAAGCGTTCGCTACTGCATGATGCAAATAGGCGCTTTTAATAAATCTGCGATTCACAAAAAAGTACTGATCACTTCTTGTTTTTTTAGCAGTCTCTGGTTTGCCCACAAAACCTGCAATATTTAAATAGTCTGTGTGTTCGCCTACGGCAACTAATTTGGCATTATAACTATTGCCTAATACCTGAATAGCTCTTTGTTTAAAACTTCCTCCTTCCCAATGAAATACTTCTTGTCCATTATTGTTTAAACTAAAAAATATTTCAGGAAAGGCCAAAGCCACTCTGGTAAATTCGTCAATGATATGTTTTAATTCTGCAGCATTGCTTTTTAAAAAATTTCTTCTAGCAGGTACATTGAAAAATAAATTTTTCATGCTTATGCTAGTTCCCACTGGACAAGCTGTTGCAGAACTTTCAACTATCTTGCTATTTTCTACAATAACTTCTGTACCTGTTTCATCTTCTTCTCTTCTGGTTTTTAAATGTACTTGAGCAACGGCAGCAATAGAGGCTAGTGCTTCTCCTCTAAAACCCATGGTTCTAATTTGAAATAAATCTTCAATAGTGCTTATCTTACTGGTAGCATGTCTTCCAAAAGCGTTTTGAGCATCTTTGGGACTCATTCCCTTGCCATTGTCAATTACTTGGATTAAAGCCTTTCCAGCGTCATTGATGATTAATTGAATTTTAGTGGCACCAGCATCTACCGCATTTTCCAACAATTCCTTTACGGCACTTGCTGGTCTTTGTATCACTTCACCCGCCGCAATTTGGTTGGCTATATGATCTGGTAATAAATGTATTGTTTCGGCCACTTTTAATCTTTTTGAAGTGTGTAAAAGTAGTAAATTTGCCACTTAAAATTTCATCTTATGCTCAGAACGGCAGACATTCAAAAATTAGCCCATCATTACCTACCCAAAGACTTTATTTTAACCGATTGGGCAAGCCTAGAGCCCTTTTTTATAGAATTATCCGATAGGCCAATTGATGATGCTGCGGGACTTGAAAAATGGCTAAAAGACCTAAGTGAATTAGAAGCTTTTATTAGTGAAGACGCTTGTTGGAGACAGATTAAAATGACTTGTGATACAACCGATAAAAGTTTAGAAGAAGCATTTAACTTTTTTTGCATGGAGATTCAACCCAAAATGCAACCTTATGCAGATGCTTTGAATAAAAAATTGATAGCTTGTCCATTTACTAAAACCTTGGACAAGGATACTTATTTTACTTATTTAAGAGCTGTTCAAAAAAGTATTGATTTATTTAGAACAGAAAATATTTCTATACAGGCAGAATTAAGCGTTTTACAACAACAATATGGATCGATCGCCGGCAAAATGACAATCACTCATGAAGGACAGGAATATACTTTGCAACAAGCCGCTCAATTTTTAGAGAGTGAGGATAGAGCTATCAGAGAATCTGTTTATAGAAAAATACAAGAAAGAAGATTGGAAGACAAAAAAGCCATGCATGATTTATTTTCTAGTTTAATTGAAAAAAGAAATCAGGTAGCCATAAATGCAGGCTTTGCCAATTATAGAGATTATAAGTTTGTTGAGTTAGGCAGGTTTGATTATACCAAAGAAGATTGCTTTCAATTTCATGAAGCAGTGAAATTACATGTGCTTCCTTTGATTGATAAAATATATGCTAGAAAAAAACAAAAGCTAGGCTTAGACGTTTTAAAACCTTGGGATACAGAAGCAGAGCCAGCAGGAACAAAACCATTAAGACCTTTTACCGATGGGAAAGATTTATATGAAAAATCTGTGGCTTGCTTTGAACAATTGCATCCCTTTTTTGCAGATTGTTTAAAGAAGATGAACTCTTTAAAGCATTTTGATTTAGAGAGTAGAAAAGGGAAAGCGCCAGGCGGATACAATTGTCCATTAGCTGAATCAGGTGCCCCTTTTATTTTTATGAACGCCGCTGGCCAAATGAGCGATGTGACTACCATGGTGCATGAAGGTGGACATGCAGTTCATAGTTTTTTATCACATAATTTAAGTTTAAGTGCTTTTAAAGAATACCCCATGGAAATTGCCGAAGTGGCAAGCATGTCCATGGAATTATTTACTATGGATCATTGGCAATCTTTCTTTGACAATGAATCGGATTTGAGCCGAGCTAAAGAACATCAGTTAGAGCGCACCATTACCATCTTCCCTTGGATTGCTATTATTGATAAGTTTCAACATTGGGTATACGAACATCCAATACATAGCATTGAAGAGCGCACTGCTACTTGGACAAGTATATTAAAAGAATTCTCTACAAATAGCATTGATTACACAGGATTAGATGAATTTAGAGCAATAGGATGGCAAAGACAATTGCATTTATTTGAAGTGCCTTTCTACTATATTGAATATGGTATTGCTCAATTAGGGGCTATTGGTATGTGGATGCAGTATCAACAAAATCCAACTACAGCATTAGAGAATTACATGAATGCATTGGCTTTAGGTGGAACAAAGACTTTGCCTGAGTTATACAAAACTGCTGGTATTGAATTTAATTTCTCTCCTGACTACGTTAAAAAATTAATGGACTTCACCAATACACAATTAGAAAAACTATATGTATAAAATTAAAACCAAGAGTATGAAAAAATTAATCATTTGCTTTGGATGGATGCTTATTCATTTTAGTGTTTTCGCACAACATCAAGCCCCAGCGAATGTGAGCGCCGGAAAGAATGGAGATCCTGCTATGCCAACTTATTTTGTGAATGGGGTTGAAACACCTTATGAAAAAGTGGTTAAAATAAATTCTACCACAATTGAGAGTATGAATGTATACAAGGGTCCTGATGCTATTGCTAAATTTGGTGCAAAGTATAAGCACGGAGTAGTGATGGTTAAACTCAAAAAAACTAAAAAGTAATTTCAAAAAATAACCCTCGAATTTCGAGGGTTATTTTTTTATGCGTTGTTATTGTTATTATTATTTTGGGGAGGTCGATTGTTTGGACGAGGTCCGTTATTATTTGGTCTTGGACCATTATTGTTAGGGCGAGGACCATTATTGTTTGGACGAGGTCCGTTGTTGTTTGGTCTTGGACCGTTATTTCTTGGACCATTATTGTTTGGACGATCATTTCTGTTTTGATCTCTTCTTCTGCGATCGTTTTTCTCTAGGCTCTTTAAACTAATTTGACCTACTAATTCAACAAAGCTATTTTCTACTTCTTTTACTTTATTGCTGGTTAACTCTACCGCTTGTAATTCATCAACAATTACTCCTTGTTGATTTAAGCGTTTTATTTCTTTAACTCTTTGAATAGTTAAAGGATAATGCTTGGTATTATTAGGTAGGGTATACCACATTAAATTTTTGAAAATATCTTTCTTAATTAAGAAGGCTTGACCCATTGCAGTTTGTAAAGTATCTGCATAGTCTGGGAAATCTTGCAAAGCATCCAAGTAGGTATCTAATTCAAAATTCAAACAACATTTTAAACGACCACATTGTCCGCTTAATTTAGTTTGATTGATAGAAAGGTTTTGGTATCTAGCAGCAGTGGTATTCACACTCTTGAAATCGTGTAACCAAGTGCTACAACATAATTCTCTACCACAACTTCCAATGCCACCCAATTTAGCCGCTTCTTGTCTAATACCAATTTGACGCATTTCCACTTTCACTTTGAACTCGCCTGCGAAAATTCTGATTAATTCTCTAAAGTCAATTCTATCATCTGCAGTATAAAAGAAAGTAGCTTTTTTGCCATCTGCCTGTAATTCTACTTCACTTAGCTTCATCGCTAATTTCAAGTTACTTGCATGCGTGCGGCTTCTCGCTAAAATATCTGCTTCCCTGCTCTTGCTTATTTTAAATGCTTCAATATCTCTTTCGTTACTAGCTCTAACTATCTTCTTCATCTCCGCGCTAAACTCGTCTACGCCGCGTTTTTTCATTTGAATTCGCACAAGCTCTCCAGTAATGGAAACCTCGCCCACGTCAAAACCATTCACCCCTTCTACAGTGACATAGTCTCCTTTTTCAAAATGTTGTAAAGTAAGATTTCTGAAAAATTCTTTTCGGCTGCCTTGTTTAAAGCTCACTTCCAATACCTTACATTGACTTTCCGAATCGTCAATAGGCAGGTCGCGCAACCAATCGTGTACATTCAATCTATTACATCCTCCTGTGCTACAGCCACCATTACTTTGGCAACCTCCTGGTTTCCCAGTTCCGCAAGATCCACATCCCATATATAGTAAGTTCAGACTGTTAAAAATAATAAATACCTTAGGCTAGTTCAACTCTTCTCTTCACCTTTAAGCCTAGCCTTCTGTCAAAATTAAGGTTTTGTTCTGAATGATATGATAGAACTTGATACCCAAGGCCATAAATAGCATTTTAGGGTTGGCATTACGCTCAATATAATAGACTGCTTTGTCTAGCTCTTGGATCATGGCTTCTAACTGGCCCACACCCGCAATTTTATTAATTCTTAAGGCAAAATCCTTCAAATCTGGGTCTAAATGAAGGTCTTTACCCAATACTTTTAGTCGGATACTTTGCTCCAATAAGTGGTTAAAGTACTTCAAAAATTGCTTTTGAGGCTCTCTTCCCATTTTACTGGTTTCGTCCACCCATTTGGCTTGTGCTACTGGTCCATTTTTTAAAATGGCATTTAACCATTCTCTTATCTGGGCTAAAAAATCGGCATCGCTATGTTGGAGAAGATGAAGTGCTTCTCTATAATTACCATCTGCCATCAAAGCCACTTGTGCAGCTTTTTCAGGAGCAATATTAGCTCTTTCAATTAATGCTTTCTCAATAGAGCTAGCGCTTAATCTTGGAACTCTTATTAATTGACATCTACTTAAAATAGTGGGTAAAATATTTTCTTCTGAGGCAGCTACTAAAATAAATATAGTGTTAGCAGGAGGCTCTTCAATTAGTTTTAATAATTTATTTCCTTCTTTACCTAAATACTCAGGCATCCACATTACTAAAACCTTATAATTACTTTCAAAACTTTTGAAAGATAATTTTTTGATAATCTCATTGCATTCGTCTGCACTAATATTTCCTTGCTTATTCTCTGCTTTAATTAATTGTAACCAATCAAATACATTTCCGTAAGGATAACCATTGATAAAATCTCTCCATGCTTCAATATGATTGGAGCTAAGGTTTTTTTGTCCAGGTTTTTCTGTAATGGATGGAAAGGAGAAATGCAAATCAGGATGCATTAAAGAATTGGCTCTTTGATAAGACGCTAATTGTTCTATTTCGTCAGGTCCTGGAATTGCTTTTGATGTATTATTTTCTGCAGGAGCTCCAAATAAATCTTCTACCGCTTCAGTCTCTCTTGGAATACTTACAATGTATTGTGCGAAGGCAATAGCTAATGGTAATGCTCCTGAACCTTCAGGGCCTATCATTAACATGGCATGGCTCAGCCTATGATGCTGAACCATTTCCACCAACTGTTGTTGTAATTTTTCTTGACCGATTACTTCACGCAATAACATGCAGCGAAGATAAAGGATAGTTATGTAAGCGCCTTATTTTAACTGGCTCAAAATAGCTTGATTATCTGGGGTAATATTACTTGGATAATAAGCAATCATTTTTCCATTCTCGTCTAATAAGAACTTATTGAAATTCCAGCTAATGCTAGCGTCTAAAACGCCGTTCTTAGATTTTTGTGTTAACCATTGATAAATAGCTGCTGTATTGGTTCCTTTAACATCAATCTTATCGGCTAATGGGAAGGTTACGCCGTAATTCTTTTTACAGAATTCAACAATTTCTTCATTAGATCCTGGCTCTTGACCACCAAATTGATTACAAGGGAAACCGATAATCACTAATTTATCTTTGTATTGCTCATAAACTTTTTCCAATGCTTCATATTGTGGTGTGTAACCACATTTGCTTGCAGTATTTACCACTAATATTTTCTTACCCTTAAAACTAGCTAATTTAATGTCTTTACCATCAATTCCTTTAACGGTAAAACTATGTATACTTTGTGCGCTTAATGTTGTTGCTGCTAATAACATAATGCTTAATAAAAATTTCATAATGATTCGATTTATTGTACACTAATGTAACATCAAAAAGGCAGAAAAGTTGACTAAATGGTATAAGTGGCAGTAAAAACACTTAATTTTTTTATTTCTACTGTTTGTAATAAATGGGCCGCGGCTTCAATAGTGGCTCCTGTGGTTAATACATCATCCACCAATAGTAGATGCTTGTTTAATATAGGATGGGGGTCTTCCAAAATAAAACTTTGCCCAATGGCCTCCATTCTTTTAATACGATCTTTATGGGTTTGACTAGCAGATTCAAAAGGTTTTCTTAATACTTTATCCATAATTGGCCATCCAGTTATGGATTGTATTCCTTCACAAAGAATCATGGACTGATTGTACAATCTTTTATGGTATTTAACATTACTTATTGGAATAGGAATTAAAATGTCTATTGGATTTTCTTTTACTTGTTCCATTAAAAATTGCCCCATCCATCTTCCCAACATCCAGCCTGCTTTTTTATTATGATGGTATTTTAATTGAGTGATGAGTAATTGTATAATACTGTCTTTGGTGAAAAACAATAATGCATTGGCATATTCAAATGAAATTCTACCCCAAAATATTTTATGAATAGGATTATTGATTTCGTTTTCGAAATCTGTATAGGGTAATGCATGTATGCAATTTTTGCACAAAACATCTTGCTTTTCTAACTGATCAGTTCCGCAGCACAAACAAATATGAGGATACCATAGATGCAAAAAAGCATCTAAGTATTGCTGTAAAAAATGCATTGCATTTTATTTAGAAAAATAACTGATAAGCCTGGTCCACTCTTTCGATGGCAATAATTTCAATGGCATGCTTTTTAATATCAATGCCTTTTAAATTAAAAGAAGAAATAAATATTTTTTCAAAACCTAATTTCTCTGCTTCAGCAATTCTTTGTTGAATTCTATTCACTGCTCTAATCTCTCCATTTAATCCAACTTCGCCTGCAAAACAAATGCCTTGTGGCAATGGTACATCTTCATAAGAAGAAAGTAATGCAAGAATTACTGCAAGGTCTAAAGAAGGGTCTTCAATTTTTAATCCACCTGCAATATTTACAAACACATCTTTCATTCCAAAAGCAAATCCACCGCGCTTTTCTAGAACGGCCAATAATAATTGTAATCTTCTTAAATCAAAGCCAGTCACAGTTCTTTGAGGGGTTCCATAAACACTTTGTGTCACCAATGCTTGTACTTCAATCAATAATGGGCGCATGCCTTCCATGCTTGCAGCAATCGCACTTCCACTAAGTGAATCATTTCTTTGTGCTATTAAAAATGCAGAAGGATTGGTTACTACTTTCATTCCTTCTCCAGTCATTTCGTAAATACCTAATTCACTTGTTCCGCCAAATCTATTTTTTAAAGTACGCAACATTCTGTAGGCATAATGTCTATCACCTTCAAATTGTAAAACAGTATCCACCATATGTTCTAAAATTTTTGGACCAGCAATAGAACCTTCTTTAGTGATATGTCCAATTAAGAAAACAGGCGTACCTGTTTCTTTAGCGAATCTTTGAAACTCTGCAGCACATTGTTTGATTTGTGAAACAGATCCAGCACCTGCTTCAATTAAATTTGATTCAATGGTTTGAATGGAATCAACAATCAATACTGTAGGCTTTAATTTTTTGATGGCTTTGAAAATAGCATTGGTGCGTGTTTCAGCGAGTAAATAAAAATGTTCATTTTTTAAATTCAATCTATCTGCACGCATTTTAATTTGCTGAATACTTTCTTCACCACTGATATATAAAACAGTTTGATTTTTCATCATCAAACCTTGTTGTAAAAACAATGTACTTTTTCCAATACCTGGTTCACCTGCTACTAATACAATGGATCCTAAAACAATACCACCACCTAATACTCTATTTAATTCTGTGTCTGAGCTATCAATTCTTTTTTCTGAAGTACTATTTACTTGATCAATCGCAATTAACTCAGAACCTTTTTGTTGGTTACTATATCCATCCCATCCTGCTTCTTTTTCTTTTCCTGCATCAATGAGTTCTTCCGTGAATGTATTCCATTCATTACAAGCTGGACATTTACCTACCCATTTGGTAGACTCATAACCACAATTATTACAAAAAAAGGCAGATTTCGTTTTGCTCATGCAGTAAAGATAATAGGATATCTTTTTTAATATAGGGTAATTACCGAAATCGCGTTTTTTTGGACAATTTCTTCATATTATTTAAAAATATATGTGACTAAATCCAATTCTTACTTCTCATAAGTAACTGAAAATCAATCAATATGTACAAATATGATTATTTTAATATGTATTTTTTACACTTTAAGATCACAAAAAGTTAAAGAAATCAAAAAATTTGTTTAATTTTAAGAGCATGTTCTTTCTATTTAGGGAGAACTTTTTTAACAAAAATTTTGACAACAACATGAGAAAAAAACTTTTAGGGTGTTTGTTTGTTGCATTTTTCTCTTTCACAGCGGCAATCGCACAGAACAATACTGTAACAGGTAAGGTTTCTGATGACAAAGGTGCTCCAGTGGAGGGCGCTCTTGTAACAGAGAAAGGATCAACTAAAAACAAAACACTTACAGACGCATCTGGTGCGTACAAGATCAGTGTTAAAACTGGTGCAGTTTTACAAGTATCAAGCGTAGGCTTTGAGAAAAAAGAAGCTGCTGCTCAATCAGTAACTAATTTCACTTTAAAAGCGTTAAGCTCTGATTTAGGTGAAGTGGTTGTAACTGCCTTGGGTATCAAACGCGAAAAGAAAGCATTAGGTTATGCAGTATCTTCTGTAGGTAAAGAAGAACTTGAAATGAGACCTGAAGCGGACGTAGCTAGAATCTTAAGTGGTAAAGCACCTGGTTTGAATATCTTAAACACAAGTGGTTTGAGTGGATCTGGTACGAATATCAACATTAGAGGTATCAGTACTATTACTGGTGGATCTCAACCATTATTCATTGTGGATGGTGTTCCATTTGATGCGAGCACAAATACACAATCTGACTTTACTTATGGTACACAAACTCCTAGCCGTTTCTTGGATATCGATCCTAACACGATTGAAAACTTGAACGTATTAAAAGGATTGAGTGCGACAACATTATATGGTGAGGCTGGTCGTAATGGTGTAATCTTGATTACAACTAAGAACGGTGCTCAACAAAAATTAAAAAAGAAAACAGAAGTAACTGTTTCTCAATCTTATTTCCAAACAGAAGCTATCCTACCTGAATACAACAAAGAGTGGGGTGGTGGTTTTGACTTGAGTGTGGGTATCGCTTTCTTCTCTAACTGGGGAGGTAGAATGACTGGTCAATTAGTAAATCATCCTTATAATAGAACTTCAGCTGCTCAACCATGGGCAATTGAATATCCTCAATTCAAGGGTGCTACTTACGAATACAAGTATTATAATAGTGTTCCTGAATTCTTCAGAAAAGGATCTATGAAAAATACTTCAGTAAACTTTGCTGGTGTTTCAGGCGATGGTAAATCAAGTTATAACATGAGTTATAGCTATACTGATGACCAAGGTTTTGTAATCAACAACGGTTTAACTAAGAATGTATTTGGTATGGGTGGTACTTCTAAATTGACTAATAAAATCACTATTAGCGGTACAATGAACTTGGCTTTAACAGACCAAATGTCTCCTCCAACTTCTGATAGTTATGGTAACAACGCATCTAACTCTTCTGTATTTGGTAACGTAATGTTTACTCCTACAGCGGTTGATTTGATGGGCTTACCTTATGAATTACCTTCTAACCACTCTTCTATTTACTATAGAAATGGTAATGATATTCAAAACCCTCGTTGGACTTTATACAATGCATTCACTGGCGATAAAACTCAAAGAGCTTATGGTCAAGTATCTGCTAAGTATGAAATCATGAAAGGTTTGAACTTAACATACAGAACAGGTTTTGATACTTATGCGGAGAATAACTACTACAACCAAAACAAAGGCGGTACTTATCAAGCATTAGGTTTAATGAGAACTACTACTTCTAATAGCATGATTTGGGATCACTCTGTGATCTTAAACTATGACAAGCGTATCAACGAAGACTTCACTTTGAATGTGGACGCGGGTGCGAACTCTAGAAGAAGATCTTTTGATCAAACTGGTATGAGAAGTACAGAGCAATTAGTGTATGGTTTATTCACACACGGAAACTTTGTATCTCACTTAACAACTTCTGAGAGTGGTGGTGAAATGAACTTCAAATCACAAAACTTAAGTTTGGGTGTATTTACTCAAGCAGCTTTAGGCTATAGAGACTATGCTTACTTAACAGTGGGTGGTCGAAATAGCTGGGCTTCTACAGTTGAGAGTGCAAATAGAAGTATCTTCTATCCTTCTGTAAGTTTATCTTATATTCCAACTCAAGCAATCGAAGCTTTAAAGAATAACAAATATATCAACTACTTAAAAGTGAGAGTTGGTTATTCTACTTCTGCGAACTTCCCTGATCCTTATTCTACTCGTAATGCATTGTTAATTGGAACAAAAGCATACGTAACAAATACAGGTACTAACATTAACTTAAACCGTTTATCTAGTTTCTTACCAAATCCAAACTTGAAGCCAGAGTTATTAAACGAGAAAGAAGTTGGTATCGAGGGTAAATTCTTCCAAAGCAGATTAAGCGCTGATATCACTTTCTACGACAAGATTGCAAACGATCAAATCTTAAGACGTGACTTGGATCCTTCTACTGGTTACTCTGCAACAAATATCAACGCAGGTAATGTAGAGAACAAGGGTATTGAAGTTGCTTTAGGATATGATGTAATCAAATCTAAAAACTGGAGATGGCATACAGATGTATTATACACTTTGAATAAGAGTATGGTATCTGGTATCCCTTCTGATATTGCTCAAGTGAATGTATCTGGTTATTCTAACTTAGGTACTTTTGCTAAGAATGGTTATCCTTATGGTGTAATCATCGGTTCTTACTTTAAGAGAGCTGCTGATGGACAAAGAATCGTAGGTCCAGATGGTAACTATATCGCTGCAAATGATATTAAAGTAATTGGTGATCCAAACGCATTATATAAATTAACAAGCATTAACTCATTATCTTATAAAGCGTTTAGCTTTAAGATGCAATGGGATTATAGCGTAGGTGGTGAAATGTTCTCTGGTACTGCTGGTGGTTTGTTAGGTAGAGGTGTAACAGCAGATACTCAGTTTGACCGTTTCTTACCTTTAGTAATGCCTGGTGTATTACAGAATGGCCAACCGAATAATATTCAAATTTCTTCTTCTCAAGTTTACTATGGTAATAGTATCACTAACGGTGCTCCATACGAGAGTGCTATTTATGATATGACTTATATTAAATTGAGAGAAGCATCTTTCTCTTATTCACTTCCAGCTAGCTTAATTAATAAGACTCCATTCGGAGGAATTTCTTTAAGCGTGTCAGGAACTAACTTATGGTATTATGCTCCTAACTTCCCTAAATATGTACACTTTGATCCAGAAGCTTCTTCTACAGGTGTAGGTAATGGTAGAGGTTTTGAAGCGATGAGTGGTCCTTCTGCTCGTCGTTATGGTGCAAGCATAAGAGTAACATTCTAAAAAAAATAAAATAATATATTATGAAATATAATAAAATTGTTTTTGGGTTGTTGCTAGTTGCTACCAGCTTTACGGCTTGTAACAAAGAGCTTGACGCCTTATTAACAAATCCAAACTATCCAAGTGCAACAACAGCCGATGTTGATTTGTACTTGAATAAAGTTCAATTGGACTTTAATAATTTCTTCCAATCTGCATCTGGTGCATCAAGTGCATTAGCTCGTCAGAATTATTGGGGAGGACCTTTCTATCAAAACGCTTATTCTCCTTCAAGCTTTGATGGTATTTGGTCTACTGCTTATTCTGGAGTAATCGCGAATGCTGATGCGATGATTCCTTTAGCACAGTCTCAAAAGAAGTATATCCAATCAGGTATGGCTCGTATTATGAAAGCTTATACTTATGGTACTTTAGTAGACATGTTCGGTGATGTACCTTATAGTAATGCTGTTAAAGGTGCTGATAACACTACACCTTCAGTAGATGGCGGTGCTGCTGTTTATGCTGCAGTGCAAAATTTATTAGATAGTGCCATTGTAGATTTAACTACAACTGGTGCAGCAGCTGCTCCTAAGACAGATTTATACTATGGTGGTTCTGCTGCTAAATGGGTGACTTTAGCAAAGACTTTAAAATTAAAGTTTTACATGCAAGCACGTTTAGTGGATGCAGGTGCTAAAGCAAAAATCCAAGCATTATTAACAGAGAATAACTTGATCAACACTTCAGCAAATGATTTCCAATTCCAATACGGAAAAACATTGGCTCCAGATTCAAGACATCCTGATTATGCAGGTGACTACAACAATAACGGTGGTGGTGGATATTTATCTAACTACTTTATGTGGGAAGTGGCTTCTGAAAAATATGGTGGTATTGTAACAGGTGTTTCTTCAACTGCTGCAGCTGCTACAACAGGAGATCCTAGATTACGTTATTATTTCTATCGTCAGACTTTAAACTATGCATGGGCTAACGAATCTTCTTGTCCTTGTATTTTAAATTCTCAATACGGATCTGCTACTTATCCAGTATGGTATCCTTCTGTTCCAGATCAAACACCATATTGCGTAGTAGGTGGTAGAGGTTATATGGGTAGAGACCATGGTGATAACAGTGGTGGACCCCCAGATGGTGCTTACAAAACACAGCATGGTATTTACCCTGCAGGTGGTGAATTTGACTATAGCCAAGGAAAGCAAGTTAGCTTAGGTGCTGGTGCTGGTGGTAATGGTATTAGCCCAATCTGGTTGTCTTCTTTCACAGCTTTCTTAAAAGCAGAAGCAGTTCTTGCTTTAGGTTTAACAGCTGATAAAACAGATGCTGCTTTATTAACTAGTGGTGTAACGCAATCAATTACTAAAGTAACTGGTTTCCCAGCTGCTATTGGTTATGTAAATGCTGCTATTCCAGCTGCTACTTTAGGTTCAGCTACATCAGACCAATCTAAAGCATATATTGCTTTAGTAGATGGTTTGTATGCTGGTGCTGCAACAACTGCTGCTAAGTTGGATGTATTGATGAAAGAATACCATATTGCTCTTTGGGGTAATGGTATCGAACCATACAATAACTTAAGACGTACAGGTAGCCCTAAGAATGTTCAGATTGCTGTAACAACTGCAACTCCTGGCTTCTTCATGAGATCTTTCTTCTACCCATCAGTATTCGTAGATAGAAACTCTGCTGCTCCTGCACAAAAATCACCAGGTACTGCTGCAAATAAAGTTTTCTGGGATAACAATCCTGATAACTTCATTAAATAATTATAAATTATATGAAGACTATGAAAAAAATACTATACGCCTTCGTTTTGAGCAGTCTCCTGTTTTCAGTGAGTTCTTGTAAAAAAACTGACGGTCAAATTAACCCATTATCTTCTCCAACAAACAACAAAATTGGTGCGTATGTTGTATTGGAGAAAACAATCAACACTAGCTTAGTGTATGCCACTGCAGCAACTTCTAAAGTTGGTGTAATTGTGCATGAGTATGTAGGTGGAGATCCAATCGATCATATCGATTTGTATGCTGCTGCTGGTAATACTTATGACACAACAAAGTGGAAAAAAGTAAAAACTATCCCAATGGCAACTGGTTCTGTAGAAATTTCTGCAACTGGTGCTGAATTAGCAACTGCTATGGGTATCGCTCCATCTGCTTTCAAAGCGGGTTCTTCTTACACTTTCTATAATAGAATAGTATGTAAGTCTGGTGCTCGTTATGATGTAAACAATACAGGTACTAACTCTGGATCTGGTATCTTAGGTGGACCTGCTTACAATACAAGTTTCTCTTTTGGAGCTTTCATTGTTTGTGGTTACACAGATATGTCAGGTACTTATAAAGTATTGAAAGATGAGTGGGAAGATTCTTATCCTGGTGATATCGTTGAAATCACTGCTGGACCAACTGCAAATACTTTGAACTTAAGTGCTGTATGGCCTGGTCAAAGTGGTACTGTAGTAAATCCATTGATTTTAACAATCGATCCAGCTACTGGTGCAATTAGTTTACCAAGTGCAGGTATCTCTTTTGAGAAATATGCTTCAGGTACAACTTATTTAGCGAAGAATGGTTCTGGTTATGCGTTTGCATGTACTGGTTCTATTACTTTCAAAGCTGAATTGTTCCAAAATGGTTCTGCAAGTGTGGGTGTGTATGCATTCGCTCTTCAAAAGCAATAATCTACTTAGGTAGTATTGATACCAAAAGGGCCCCGATTAATCGGGGCCCTTTTTTATGTAGTAAACTTTGAAGTATTATATAAACTTGATCAATGGATTAAGTTTGCTTTGTAATTACAAAACAATAGGTTCTTGATGACTATCTAAGAATTGGTATTCTACCAAATGACTAGCATTAGAAGCCTGTGATTTTAATTTAATCTTATACTTCTTCTTCCAACGCTTTATAATGCTTGTAAATAAGCCCTTGGTTAAATGTGAGTGAATGATAGGGTGTACCAATAAAACCAGCGATTTGTGGCCATGAGTGGCTAAGTAAGCTAGTTTCTTTTCCATCTCGTCTTCTAATAATAAAGTAGAAGTAATTTTTCCAGTTCCACTACATGCAGGACAATCTTCAGAAGTATTGATATTGACTTCTGGTCTGATTCTTTGTCTGGTAGCTTGTAATAATCCAAATTTAGAGATAGGCAAAACAGTATGTCTAGCACGATCGGTCTTCATAAAACCTTCCAATGCTTCTTGTACTTTCTTTTTATTCTCTGGAAGCTTCATATCAATAAAATCAATAACTATAATGCCCCCTAAATCTCTTAATCTTAATTGTCTTGCAATCTCTTCTGCAGCTTCCATATTTGTTTGAAGTGCATTTTCTTCTTGGTTATTGCTTACACTCTTAAATCCAGAGTTTACATCAATTACATGTAAGGCTTCTGTATGCTCTATAATTAAATAAGCGCCACTTGGAAGATTCACAGTTTTACCAAAACCAGACTTTACTTGCTTGGTAATACCATACTGATCAAAAATATCATTGTCGGTATTGTGTAAGCTTAGAATATTGGTTTTTTGAGGCGCGATTCTTTGTAAATAATTAAGGGTATGATCATATACCTTTTTATCATTCACTACAATCTTATTAAAATCTTCGTTTAATAAATCTCTAAGGATACTATTGGTCTTGCTTTCCTCACTCATTATACGAGTAGGTGCAACGGCGCCTTTTAAATTCTTTTGAATAGCAGTCCAATTAGCAATCAAGCTTAATAAATCTTCGTGCAACTCTGCAGTACTTTGTCCTTCCGCAGCAGTTCTTACAATGACACCAAAATTCTTAGGCTTAATAGCTTCTATAATTTTTTGCAATCTTTTTCTTTCTTCTCCACTGTGGATTTTTTTAGACACAGCTACCATATCATTAAATGGAGTAAGTACTACAAATCTTCCTGCTAATGATAATTCACAGGTTAATCTTGGTCCTTTTGCAGCAATGGGTTCTTTTAATATTTGAACCATAATGCTAGGCTTACCATTTAATACTTCGCTAATTTTTCCGGTCTTTACAATTTCAGGCGCAGTTTCAAACTTGGTGAAATCGAATGAGTTATTATTATCATTCACCGCTTGCTGTGTAAATTGTATAATAGATTTTACATAGGGACTTAAATCTGTATAATGTAAGAATGCATCTTTCTCAAAACCTACATCCACAAATGCAGCATTTAATCCTGGAATTATTTTCTTCACCTTTCCAAGGTATAAGTCTCCCACTGCCCAACGGGCATCCATTTTTTCGTTGTGTATTTCAACCAACTTTTTGTCTTCTAATAAGGCAATTTCTACCCCATCAGCAGCACTATTGATAATTAATTCTTTATTCACTTATAGCAACTTTTAAACAATAGAATGCGCGTTAATAAATTAACGGTATCTATGTTATATCATTTTATGAAACAGGACCACTTTACGAAGGAAGGAAAAGGTAAAGTAAAGTTGCTAAGTAGAAAGGTGGCCTGCAATTTAAAAGAATACTAGCGCGTACCGGTTGATACACGCTAGTATCATATAAGAACTATTTATTCTTCTTCTTATGACGATTCTTTCTTAAACGTTTTTTTCTTTTGTGTGTAGCAATCTTATGACGCTTTCTTTTTTTACCACAAGGCATGTCCGATAATTTTTGTTATTAAAAATATTATTTCTTTAGTTCTTTGATTCTTTTGGAGATAGCAGCTTTAGCATCAGGGATATTCACCAAGTCTTTGACCTTGGTATACCATTTGATGGCTTCGTCTTTTTTGTTGGTTAACTCATAACATTCAGCCAAGTGTACCATGGCTTCCAAATTGGATGGCTGTACCTGGATGACAATTAAAAATCGCTCAATGGCTTTATCGTATTGACCTGATTTTTTACCTCCTAAAGCAAGTATAAATTGTCCGTAAGCATTCTGCGGATTTTTATCCACTACCTGCTTTACTTTAAGAATACCCTGCATAGGATTGTCTGAAATATTTCCGAACAAATAACAAGCACCTAAATTAATAGTGGCTGTATCATTGTTGGGGTTCATTTCCAACGCTTTCTCTAAAAGAACTTTTGCATTACCTGCCATCCATGGAAGAAGGGCTGGTGGTGCGTCCGGCGTGATTAAGTTATCAATCAACTGCTGGGCTGCAAAAGTGAGGCTTTTTTCAGAATTTTCCAACAAAGCAGCACTGTAAGTATAATATAAATAAGGGGCTAGGCGATTGGCAGAATCTGCCCAAAAACGAGCTAATTTCTTTGTATAAACCAAACTATCTGCCGTCGTTTTAGATCTACTTAATTGATTTTCAATACTTAAGATAGAAATTTTATGCTCAGCGCTTAGGCTTGTTTTAGCATCATCTATAATGGACTGATTTGTAACTGATTGATTATCAGAAGTAGTATTGCTAAGGGTAGTTTGATCTTTATTTGATCTTGGGGCAAAGAAATATAGTAATCCCAATAAAAGAATGGCGATAGCCACTACAAAAACTTGTGGTTTTTTCAATGTAAGACAATTTCGAGCAAAGGTAATTACTTACGCTTGCTTTTCACATCGTTTACAAATTCTTTTGCAGGTTTAAATGCTGGAATAAAATGTTCAGGAATTTCAACCGCAATATTCTTCTTAATGTTACGCCCAATTTTTGCGGCTCTTTTTTTAGTAATAAAGCTGCCAAAGCCACGAATATAGATGTTCTGGCCGTTTGACAAGTTTTCTTTTACTTCCTTAAACATGGTTTCTAAAGTAACTAATACGTCTACTTTTGGAATTCCAGTTTTTTCAGAGATTTGATTAATTAAATCAGATTTTCTCATGATTTGGTTTTTGGGGTTTCAGTCTTAAAAATAAATCAATTTTTAGCTTTTTGCAACTATATTCTTATTTTTTATTCATTTTAATGCATAATTTAAGCTAAATACACATTTATTTTATTAATATATAAATTAAATTTAATCTATAACTGACCAAAAAGGGGGCTTTATAATCAGAATTGATCTTTTTAATCGATTTTTGCAATCCGATGGCAAAACAATTTACAGACCTTTTATTGGAATGGGATCAGGATCTTAATGATCGTTTAATGCCATGGAAAGGGGAAAAGGATCCCTATAAAATTTGGCTGAGTGAAATAATTCTACAACAAACCAGGGTGGAACAAGGTTGGGCTTATTATGAAAAATTCATCACTCAATTTCCCACCATCTTTGATTTAGCAAAAGCCAAAGAAGATAAAGTATTTAAATTATGGGAAGGTTTGGGTTATTATAACCGTTGTAGAAATTTATTATTTACAGCTAAGTTAATAGTTCAAAAATATAATGGAGTTTTTCCATCTACTTATGAAGATTTGTTAGCTTTAAAAGGTGTAGGTCCTTATACGGCAAGTGCCATTGCTTCTTTTGCATTTAATTTACCACATGCTGTTGTAGATGGTAATGTTTACAGGGTTTTGGCAAGATATTATGGAATTGACACACCTATTGATACCAAAGAGGGAGTATTAAAATTTAACCAGGTAGCTATAGATAATTTATCACAAAAATTTCCTGGAAAGTACAATCAAGCTTTAATGGATTTTGGAGCAACTGTATGCAAGCCTGCATTACCTATTTGCAATGAATGCGTACTTCAAAAAAAATGTGTTGCCTTTTCTTTGAATAAAGTAAATCAGTTGCCTGTTAAAATTAAATCTATTCAAAAAAAGAAAAGGAATTTTGATTTTTATTGTTTTGAATTTGAAGGCAATTGGTTGATTCAGAAAAGAACAGCAAAAGATATATGGCAGGATTTACATCAGTTTTACTTGGTGGAACAAGACGCTTTTAGGCCATTAGACCAAGCATCCATATTGAGTTTACTTAATCATCAGCTAGCCATTCCTAGTGCTGCTATTCATTTGGCTAAAATCAGGGTATTTTCTCCCTATAAGCAGCAATTAACCCACCAAACCATTCAAGCTAGGTTTATAGTGGTGCCTTTGAAAAAGATCCCTTCGGTTTTGGCTAAGTCCAATTGGGTAAATCTTAAGCAATTGCAAAAATTAGCCTTCCCAAAATTGCTCAATGAGTTCTTGCAATCTGATTTTCAAAAAATATAGTAACTTTCAGTATAAATTAACGCTCCATTGGACTATCACTCGGGACTTTTGTCTATTCAGTCTACCAATTATTTTGATCTCGCTAAAGTACAAGGCGACACCGGCTTGGTGTTCTTAATGTTAGTGTTATTGTTTTTATCCTTTGTGATTGCTGGATCGGAAGTGGCTTTCTTTTCTCTTTCTTATAAAGACTTACAAGTATTAAAATCTAAAAAACATGCACCTTTAAAAAGAATTGTGCATTTGTTGGAAGATCCTAAAAAGCTGTTAACTTCTATGTTAATTGCGAATAGCTTTATTAATATCTGTATTATTTTAATTGCGAATATTTTAATTGACCACGCTTTTATTTTTGATCAAATACCTATTCCTGGATTTGAATTTATTATTAAAGTAATTGCAGTGACTTTAATGCTATTATTTTTTGGAGAAATTATGCCAAAAGTAATGGCTACGCAAAACAATATTCGATTTGCCCAAGATTTTGGATTAGTGATACAAGTGGTATATTTTTTATTTGCTAAACCAAGTGCATGGATGGTGAAGTACACTAATATTATTGAAAATAAATTATCCAATAAAAATTTAGGAAGTAGTTATAGTATTGAAGAATTGGATCATGCTATTGAATTAACCACCTCTCCAAACCAACAAGAGAATGAAAAAAAGATTTTAAAAGGGATTGTGAAGTTTGGAAATATTACGGTGAAGCAGATCATGAAAACTCGTTTAGATGTGTATGGTGTGGACGAAACTATTTCTTTCCAAGATTTATTGAATAATATTAAAGAATATAACTACAGTAGATTTCCGGTTTTTAAAGAAGATTTAGATTCTATTGTTGGTATGATTCATACTAAGGATGTACTTCCTCATTTACAAAAAGAAGAAAGCTTTGATTGGCATAGTTTAATTAGACCAGCATTTTTTGTACATGAACAAAAAATGATTGAAGACTTATTAAAAGAGTTTCAAACCAAGAGAATACACTTTGCAGTTGTAGTGGATGAATTTGGTGGAACAAGTGGTATCATTACTTTAGAAGATATTTTAGAAGAGATTGTTGGTGATATTAAAGACGAATTTGATGAAGAAGAGACGACCATAAAAAAGATAGATCCTTATCACTATATTATAGAAGGTAAGACGGCAATTATTGACCTATGTAATTATTTGGATTTGCCTACTCAGTTTTTTGATGAAGTAAAAGGCGAGAGCGATACCGTAGCTGGGTTGTTCTTAGAGTTAGCGGGAGCTTTTCCAGTATTGCAGCAGCTTGTGAAATACAAACAGTTTAGTTTTACGGTTTTAGAAATTCAAAAAAATAGAATTCATAAACTACAATTAATTATTGCACCTACTAATAATAGTAACGCTGATGCGATTGTATAAATATTTTTTCTCTTTTTTACTTATTGGGTTTGCTTCTTGTAATCAACCTTATACCATTAAGCCTATTGGCTATCAAAAAATACAATTACCTGCAAAGCAATATCAAACCTTTAACCTGTCTGGTTATCCTTATACATTTGATTATCCAACCTATGCAGTAGTTGAACAACAAGTAAGTTATTTAGGGAAAGATAAATCTAAAGATGCTTGGTTGAATATTCGATACCCTCAATTTGGTGCCACTTTATATATTAGCTATAATGCAATTAATGCTAAAGTTAATATAGATACTTTAGTGAGAGATGCTTATACATTCGCTAATAACCACAATAGCAAAGCTAATTTTATTGAAGATTCTGCTTACGAAGTGAATAAAGCAGTTAAGGGAGTGTTCTTTCATATTGGAGGAGATGTAGCTACTACTTATCAGTTTTTTGCAACAGATTCAACAACACATTTCATGAGAGCTGCTTTGTATTTTGAAACCACCCCCAATGAAGATTCTTTAGCACCCATTAATCAATATCTTTTTAAAGATATGCAACAGATGGTGCGTAGTTTGAGATGGAAATAAAACTATCTTTACAATACAATTAAGTATATGATTATTATAGACCATGTTTTAGTAAGCGATCAAGTAGTAGAAGAGCAATTTGTTTGTGATTTATCTAAATGCAAGGGTGGCTGTTGCGAAGATGGTGATGCGGGTGCTCCTTTAGAGAACAAAGAAAAAGAGTATGTTAAAGAATTCTTTGAAATAGTGAAACCTTATATGACCAAGGAAGGTATCAAGGAAATTAAACAAGTGGGTCCTTATTTGTATGATAGAGAATTTGGTTGGGTAACTCCTACTATCAATGGTCAAATCTGTGCTTATGGGTACAAAGACAAAGAAGGCATTATTAAATGTGCTTTTGAGCAGGCTTATAATGATGGCAAGATTCCTTGGAAAAAGCCCATTAGTTGTCATTTGTTCCCTATCAAACTATCTAAAAGCAAGTCAGATCCAGGTATTGAGTATATGAATTATGAGCCAAGAGAGGATTTATGCAAAGCTGCCTGCTCTTTAGGCAAGAAATTGAAAGTCCCGGCCTACCAGTTTTTAAAAGAGTCCATCATTCGAAAATATGGGGAAACTTTCTATGAAACCTTAGATGCCACTGCGCAGCATTTGAAAGAGAAAAATAAGTAGTTTTGTAGCAATGGAGAGTATTTACGCAGCATCATTTGAATCAAAAAGTAGCGCCAAGGCGGTTGATTTGGATCATAGAAAAAAGATCAATACCAATATTGGTAAATACAATGCTGTTGTTCCAAAAGGTAAGCTTCAATTTACCGATTTGCATCGTGTAAGAGAATTAGCTAAAAATAGAAAATGGGAAGCTGTTGAGCATTTAGATTTACACCTTACTCAATTTGAAAGCCAAATTACTAAAAGAGGGGCAAAAGTATTTTGGGCAGAAGACAGCGAACAAGCTTTAAGTTTTATTGGAGAAATATGTAAAGAAAAATCTTGCAAATCTTTAGTGAAAAGCAAGAGTATGGTAACAGAAGAAATTCATTTAAATACTTATTTGGAATCTCTTGGAATTGAAAGTGTAGAAACGGATTTAGGGGAATATATTCAACAGTTAGATGGAGAAGCACCTTATCATATCGTAACCCCTGCAATGCATAAGAGCAAAGAAGATGTTGCTAAATTGTTTGCAGAGAAATTAGGTACAGATATTAATATGACACCAGAGGAACTAACCTTGGTGGCAAGAAAAAATTTAAGAGAAAAATATACTGCAGCTGAGATTGGCGTAACGGGTGCTAATTTTATCATCTCTGATATTGGCGCCATTGCAGTAACAGAGAATGAAGGTAATGCAAGACTTTCTGCTTCTTGGCCTAAAACACATATCGTAATTGTAGGTATTGAAAAAGTGATTCCTTCTATTAATGATCTTGGATTGTTTTGGCCTTTGCTATCTACCTATGGGACTGGTCAGCAAGTAACTGTTTATAATAGTATTATTTCAGGCCCAAGACAAGCAGAAGAGACAGATGGTCCAGAAGAAATGTATGTTATCTTATTGGACAATGGTCGTACAGATTTATTAGCTAATGCAAAGAGTAGAGAAGCATTGTACTGTATACGTTGTGGAGCTTGCTTAAATGCTTGCCCTGTATATAAAAATATTGGTGGTCACGCTTATGAGACAACTTATAGCGGACCTATTGGAAGTGTGATTACTCCTCATTTAAGAGGTATGCATGATTACAAGCACTTAAGTTATGCTTCTAGTTTATGTGGAAATTGCACAGAAGTATGTCCTGTTAAAATTAACTTACAAGAATTACTTTTAGAAAACAGAAGAGAATCGGTGATTGAAGGTGAAAGTAATTTTGCTGAAAAATTTGCTTGGAAAATGTGGAAGCAAGCTTCCTTAAGTAGAACCTTAATGAATCAAGGAACTGCCCCAATTAAGAATTGGGTGATTAATAAAATGTTTAAGGGTTGGGCGGACAAAAGAGCCCCTTTAGAATTTCCTAAGAAAACCTTTAATCAACTTTGGAAAGAACAGCATAAGAAATAATTACATTGCATCGGCATCTGAAATAGCTTCCACCGGATCTTTTTGTTTTTTCAAACTATTGTTTACTAAGTATACACCAGTTAATGTGCATATTGTTCCAACAATACTATTCCAACTCATCTCTTCTTTAAGTAACAAAGAGCCTACCCAAATAGCAACAATGGGATTGATATAAGCATACAATGAAGCAATGGATGCTTGTAAATGTTTCATGCTATATATAAAAGAGATAAATGCAAAAACAGATCCACCAATTACCATATAAACAATTACGCCCCAAGAAATAGTAGGTATTTCATTAAATGGAATATAATTACCTGATATATAAGTAAACAGGCCCATAGTGATGGCGCTAATAAACATTTGCCAACCTATAGAATAATAGGGATTGATATCTATTTTAGTTCTTGAAATAATAATGGACCCTACACTCCAGGTTAACATAGCAAACATGGAAAGACCAACACCCAATGCGTAATGTCCGCCATGTACTTGTAAGCTATCTTTGTAAAAGATAAAGCCAATACCTAATAAACCTAAGAACAATCCTAGCAATGTTTGTGGAGTGATCCTAATCGCTTTGTAATAAAATCTTTCAATGAGCACAACCGATAAGGGATACAATGCGGCAATCAATGCGGCAAGTCCACTTGTAATAAATTGTAATCCAAAAGTTGCAATACCATTAGAGGAAACAAACATTAAAAAAGCCATAGGTATTAGCCACAAAAATTGTTTTTTTGTTGGAAGCTTTTCTTTTTTTACAAGAAGAAAAAAAGAAATATAAATACTGCCTCCTAAGAATTGTCTAATACTTGCCAATTCAAAAGCGGGCATATGGTTAATGCCCATCTTGCTAGCCACCCATGTAGTTCCCCAAACAATACTTGTTACGCTTAGGGCTAGGTATGCTTTTTTTTGAGACATTGATTAATGTTTGAAATGTCTAAGCCCAGTGATTACCATGGCTAATCCATTATTCACACAATAGTCAATACTGTCTTTATCTCTAACAGAACCACCAGGTTGAATAAATGAATTGATTCCAGCTTCATGTGCAATTTTAACGCAATCATCAAAAGGGAAGAATGCATCTGAGGCTAGGCTTGCACCTTTTAAATCAAAATTAAATTGTTTGGCTTTTTCTATCGCATGTCTTAAAGCGTCTACTCTAGATGTTTGACCGCAACCCTTGCCCACTAATTGTTTATTCTTAATTAATGCAATGGCGTTACTCTTCAAATGCTTACAAACAATATTTCCAAAAATTAAATCTTCTTTTTCAGATGCACTACAAGGTCTTGCTCCAGCTTCGTTCCAGTCTGAGAAATTACCGGCATCAATACCTTGTTCCAATGTTCCGTTAAGTATAGATTTTTGTTGAGTAGATTTAAATTGAACACCTTCTTTAGTTTGCAACAAGATTCTATTTTTCTTAGCTGATAAAATTGAAATAGCGTCTTGATCAAAAGCAGGGGCAATCAATACTTCAAAAAATATTTCTTGAATGGCTTCTGCAGTTGCTTTATCAATAGTGCCATTGGTTACCAATACACCACCAAAAGCACTTTCTGGGTCACCCGCTAAAGCAGCTGTCCAACTTTCTAATACCGTATTTCTTTGTGCTACACCACAAACATTGGTATGCTTAATAATGGCAAAACTTGTTTTAGGTAATTCGGTAATAATAGCAATAGCTGCATCTACATCCACTAAATTATTATAAGATAATTCCTTACCATTTAGTTGTGTAAACCAATTATCTAAATCGCCATAAAAATTAGCAATTTGATGAGGGTTCTCACCATATCTTAAAGTCTTTCCAGTAATTGGGTTAAAGTAATTATTGATGGCAATATCATAATGCATTACCACTTCAAAAGCTTTTGCTGCAAAGGCCTTTCTTTGTTCAAGATTGGTTGATCCTTTTTGATCTATTAGTAAATGGTTTAATCGAGCGTAATCTTCTTTGGCAGACAAAACCACTAAATCTCTGAAATTTTTGGCTGCTGCACGAATCATTGATGGTCCACCAATATCTATTTTTTCTATAATTAATTTTTCTTCTGTAGTGTTTTTTACTGTTTCCTCAAAAGGGTATAAATCTACAATCACTAAGTCTAAAGCTGGGATCTTAAATTGTTCCATTTCTTTCAAATCCTGTTCTTCGTATCTTCTACCTAAGATTCCACCAAAAACTGAAGGATGCAATGTTTTAACACGACCTCCTAAGATAGAAGGATATCCAGTTACTGTTTCCACTGCTACGCAAGGAATGCCTAAATCCTCTAAAAATTTCTGGGTTCCTCCAGTAGAGTAGATGGTAATATTTAACGCGTGTAAGGTTCTAGCTAAAGGCTCTAAGCCATCTTTGTAAAAAACCGAGATAAGGGCTGATTGTATCTTTTTTTCCATAAGCAAAGGTACAAGAAGATAGCATAGTATACAAGTAGATACTGCATGCCAAAGCCCTTCAAATAGAAGGGTTGTGGACTGATTGTGAAAATAAATTCAACTATCTGCATCATTTTTTGCATAAAGATTTCTATGATCTGGCCCCAATGAACCCATTTGCACCAATGATAGGGTAATAATATAAGTACAATTAATGCTTGTAGTAGTAAATTACTCAAAGGAATCATGATCATATTACTTAAAATGATCCCAGTGGACACTTGATTAAAATAGTAGATTAATAATGGTAATGTGGTTATTTGTGTAGCTACTGTGATGGAAAAATTATTCCAAAAACCCTGAATGGCTGGATTTTTTACTGAAAGCATTTTTTGAATGCTTGGATGAACTAAATGTATACCTAAAACCGCTGCATAGGATAATTGCCAACCTATATGAGTGATACTTTGATGGTTCAATAATAATATTATTAAAATACCATTTGCAACCGAATTTAAAATGTACTGATGCAAATTAAAATAAGTGCCAATTTTGAGCATGCAAAAAAATAAAGCGGCTCTAACTACAGAGGGGCTTGCCTGTGTGATAAGGGTGTATATAAAAATGACAGCTAATATAAAAACTAATTCTAAAAGCTGCAACCATTTTAATTTAGGCAACCATGTTGTAATGCTAATTAGATACTTACCTATAATATCTAAATGCATTCCACTAATAGCAATAATATGAACTATACCTAGTGCTGTATAAGCTTCTGTAATGCTTGGATCAATATGGGTCTTCTCTCCAATCAGCATTGCTTTTGCAAAACCATTATTAGTGGTATTGTTTATAAATACATCAATTTTTTGCAAAATTGAATTTCTTATTGGAGTTATATAAGGTTCAAATACATCCAAAAAAGCCAATGATCCATCTGCATTTAATTGAATGATACAAATGCCCCAAAATATCATGCAAAAAATGGCCATGCTACTTTTTGCTAATAAAGAAATAGATAAATGAATAGTAAGAACTAAAACCAAACAACTTATTAATAAAAGAATATATAAACTAAAAAAGGGTAGCTGAATTTTCTTGCTTAGGAATATTCCTAGTAAAAAAAAACTAGCAATAAAAATACTTGGATGCTCGGCCTTATTATGTAATATGGATTTTTCCATCTTACATAATACTTATTAAACTGAATTAAAAATTTTCGGTAAATACTTTATTGTCCTATTAAAAATACTGCCAGCTTTTTATGTAATTCAGGCTTATTTTTCTTCCAATGATCTACAGTAGCCGTTTTTATCCATTCATTTGGGCCTGTGATATCTACCCCAATACAAATTTTAGTATTTCCATTACAGGATTGTAGTATTGATTCTAGTAGTTGATCATTTCTATAGGGCGTTTCAATAAATATCTGAGTACATGTTCTAGAACGCATATCTTGTTCAAGCGTTTGAATTTTTTTCTTTCTTTCAAGGTTATCTATTGGCAAGTAACCATGAAACTGGAATAATTGTCCATTCATTCCACTAGCCATAAGTGCCAATAGGATAGAATTAGGCCCCACATAGGGTTTTACTATCACGCCCATTTCTTGAGCAATGCCCACTAGAATTTGTCCTGGATCGGCAACACCTGCACAACCAGCTTCAGATATAATACCAATATTTTTCCCTGCTTGTAGTAATTCTTTAAATACAGTTATTTGTTCTGCTTCCACTTTATGAATAGCACACCATGTATAGTCTTCAATGACCATTTCTCTCCATAATTTTTTGAAATACCTTCTGGTGGTTTTTTCATTTTCTACAAAAAATGCGTCACATTGTTGAATCCAACTTACAATATCTGCAGGTATGCTATTCCATCCTTCTTCATGCAATAACATGGGCAATAAAAAAACTTTACCTACACTCATTAGTCAATTTCTTTTACTTCTTGTGTATTAATATGTGCTGCAATTAAAGCATAAAATGGTGCAGTCATCCATCCAATAATGGGTATTAGATGTAA
>JAHEFI010000017.1 GCA_024640255.1 Bacteroidota bacterium
TAAAGGATCAACTGTAGCACGATTTACCCAAAGCTTTTCAAAAGCAGTTTGTACAATATCTCTTGCATCTTCTTCATGATGGATGTTTTTGACAATAAATCGGTAGACGCCGTCTGCGTATAAGTCTACTGCATTATTGTAAGCGATATCCGTCATGCGTTGATTTTAGGATGTTTGTCTATAGAACGCTTCCAGCTACAATATGTTACAGAGAACTAGTAATTAATTACCTGTTCTTGAATATTTTGTGGTAGTTCACGCCATTCGTACTGCTGATTTCTCAATTGTGGCTCATATCCAGCTTCTCTAATGGCTTCTTGGATGGTTTTATAAGTAAATCGATGAGGTGCACCTGCTGCGCTTACCACATTCTCTTCTAACATAATACTTCCAAAATCGTTGGCCCCTGCTTCCAAACAAACCTGTGCAGTGGCTTTTCCTACGGTTAACCAGCTAGCCTGAATATTCTTAATATTTGGCAGCATGATTCTACTAATAGCGATCATTCTGATATATTCTTCCGTAGTAGTTAAGTTATGTACCCCTCTTATCTTAGTTAATAAGGTATCTACATCTTGGAAAGTCCAAGGGATAAATGCTAAAAAGCCTTTTGCATCTTTTGGTTTTCTATCTTGTGTTTCTCTGATTCTTACTAAATGGATAAATCGCTCTTCTAATGTTTCTACATGGCCAAACATCATGGTAGCACTTGTAGTGATATTCAATTGATGTGCAGCAGCCATTACTTCTAACCACTCATCTGCTCCGCACTTTCCATTGGACACCAATCTTCTAACTCTATCTACTAAAATCTCCGCACCTGCGCCAGGTAAGGAATCCATACCTGCTTCTTGTAATGTTTTTAAAACATGGGTATGGGTGTGTCCACCTAATTTAGCGATATGTGCAATTTCTGGGGGCCCTAGTGTGTGCAATTTAATAGTCGGAAATTCAGACTTGATTTGTCTAAATAAATTCGCATAAAATTCAAGTCCTAATTCTGGATGATGGCCACCTTGTAATAATAATTGATCACCTCCCCATTCGATGGTTTCTTTAATTTTTTTGCGATAGGTATCCATATCTGTAATATAAGATTCTGGATGTCCTGGAATTCTGTAAAAATTACAAAACTTACAATTCGCTATACAAACATTGGTTGTATTTAAATTTCTATCAATTTGCCAAGTTACTTTACCATGAGGCACTTGCTTTTTTCTTAATTCATTCGCTACATAAGTTAATTCTGCTAGGGGAGCATGTTCAAATAAAAACATCCCCTCTTCTTTTGTCAAGTATTCAAAGTTCAAGGCCTTTTGATATAATACATCCAATTGCATATCCATTAATATTAGAGTGCAAAGTTAATATATCTAGTATACAATGATTTGACTAATTTTGCCCTTCTATGATACAATTTGATCGCTTTACATTAGACAATGGTTTGAAGGTATTGGTTCATCAGGATACGAGTACCCCCATGGCAGTGGTAAATGTTTTATATAACGTAGGATCTAAGGATGAAAACCCCCACAAAACAGGCTTTGCGCACTTATTTGAACACTTGATGTTTGGAGGTAGTGTAAATATTCCAGATTATGACGAACCCTTGCAAAGAGCAGGAGGAGAAAACAATGCTTATACCACTAATGATTTAACCAATTATTATTGCCAATTACCTGCAGAGAATATTGAAACCGCTTTTTGGTTAGAAAGTGATAGAATGCTCTCTTTGGCTTTTAGCGAAAAGAGTTTAGAAGTGCAACGCAAAGTAGTGTGTGAAGAATTTAAAGAACACTACATTAACAAGCCTTATGGTGATGCCTGGCATAAAATGCGCAACTTGGCTTATACTAAACATCCTTATCAGTGGATGACCATTGGTGCTTCTTTGGAACATGTGGAGCAAGCAACCATGCAAGAAGTAAAAGATTTTTTCTTTCAATTTTACAGACCCAATAATGCTATTTTAGTTGTTACAGGTAATGTAACAACTGAACAAGTTAAAACATTGGCAGAAAAATGGTTTGGACCTATTGAAGCAGGTAAGCCTTATCATAGAAATTTACCTGTTGAGCCCATCCAAGAAAAAAATAGATCACTAGATGTGCGTGCTGATGTACCTATGGATATGTTAATGATGACCTGGCATATGGGAGGAAGATTTGATGCGAGTTATCATGCTACTGATTTAATTACAGAAGTATTGGGTGGGGGAGCAAGTGCAAGATTGTATGAAGAATTGATTAAGAAAAAACAAATTTTCTCTAGTATAGATTGTTATCATTTTGGAACCATCGATCCAGGCTTATTGGTGATTGAAGGAAAATTAGTGAAAGGCATAAGTATGTCTGTTGCAGAGAAAGCGGTATTGGATGAAGTATATAAATTGACTAATAATTTATTAGACGAAAAAGAAGTGCAGAAAGTAATTAACAAAACAGAGAGTATTATTTGTTTTGAAGATATGAGTATCATGAACAGAGCGCATAGTTTAGCATTCTATGAATTATTAGGAGATGCTAGTTTAATGAATACAGAATTATCTAAGTACCAGGCCATCACACCTGCGACTATTCAAGCTACTGCTCAGGCAATTTTTACAGAGCAAAATAGAAACACTATATACTATTACAGCAAATCATAAATCATGGCATTAAATAGAAATAAGGCACCCTTTATAAAAGATGCTGTTGACTTTGATATACGTTTAAAACCTTATAAGCATTATGTTTTAGATAATAAGGTGGAAGTGTATGCTTTTGAAGGTGGTTCTCAAGAAGTAATGATGATAGACTTGGTTTTTTATGCAGGGAATAGTTATGAGCAAAAAAATTGGGTTGCAGCTGCTACTAATTTTTTATTAAAAAATGGTACTTCCACTAAATCTGCATTTGAAATTAATGAAGCTTTTGAATTTTACGGGGCTTATTTAAATAGAAGCTGTTATAACGAAACCTCTACTATTTCTTTGCATTGCTTAAGTAAGCATTTTGAAAAAGTTATTCCAACTGTAAGTGAACTTATCACTGATGCGCAATTCCCAGAAAAAGAATTAGAGATTTACCAAAAAAATCAAATTCAAAGATTAACATTGAATTTGAAGAAGGGAGATTTTATTGCTAATAGATTGATTGATGAATACTTATTTGGTATAGAGCATCCGTATGGCAAATACTCTACCGAAAAAGATTTTAATTTGTTGACAAGAGAAGACCTGATTAATTTTTATAACCAATTTTATAAAAATGGGAAATTGGTAATTTTCATGGCAGGTAAATTCCCTAGTGCTACCATTGATTTATTGAATAAACATATTGGTAGTCTTCCTCTAAATGCGAAAACTATCCCAGATTTTAATCATCCTATTATTGCTGCTCAAGAAAAAAAGTACAGCGTGGTGAATGATGCAAGTTCTGTTCAGGGATCTATAAGAATTGCCAGACATTTTCCAAATAGACACCATCCTGATTTTGCGAGTGCGCAAATTTTGAATAATATTTTTGGTGGATTTTTTGGATCAAGGTTAATGAGTAATATTAGAGAAGACAAGGGATACACTTATGGTATTCATAGTTATTTACAGAATCATATGCAAGAATGCGCATGGATGATTAGCACCGATGCTGGTAAAGATGTTTGTAGAGCAACCATTGATGAAGTGTACAAAGAGATGAAAATTTTAAGAGAAGAATTAGTGGAGAAAGACGAATTGGATTTGGTGAAGAATTATATGTTAGGTTCTTTATTAGGTGACTTGGACGGTCCCTTCCAAATTATTGGTAGATGGAAGACCTATATATTGAATGGGTTAACGGAAGATTATTTCTACAATACCATTCAAACAGTAAGATCTATAGAGCCTAAAGCCCTTCAAGATTTGGCCAATAAGTACCTAAAAGAGGATGATTTTTACGAGTTAGTGGTATACTAGTATATATTTTTAAAATTATTTTAAATCCTAAAGTATTGTAATTCAATACTTTAGGATTTTTTATTTTATAGAACTATAAAAAACTTGGTACTATGTGATGCATAGTACCTTAATTACCCTTAGTTTTGTGGTATAAATTCAAATTATGGATATTCAAAACACACAAAGTCAGATGCGCAAGGGCGTTTTGGAGTTTTGCATATTGTCCATCATTCAACAAGGCGAGGTTTATCCAAGTGATATTGTTGAGCAAATGAAAGCGGCCAATCTGCATATTCTAGAAGGTACTTTGTATCCTTTGTTAACGCGATTAAAAAATGCGGGCTTATTAAATTATCGTTGGGTAGAAAGTGTGAGTGGTCCGCCAAGAAAATATTTTGTAATGACCGAAGAAGGAGAAAAAGCTTATAAGGCATTACATACTACCTGGTCAGAAATGGCAAGTTCTGTAGAGGCCATTATTGCACCTAAAGAAAACCCCATTGTTAACGAAGCAAACACTGCAGAATAAATTTACTAAAATGAAAAAAGTAATCAATATTAATTTCCAAGGTCGTATTCTTCCAATTGAAGAAATGGCTTACGAAAATTTAAAAAATTATATAGATACCCTTAGAACTTATTTTGATAAGGAAGAAGGCAAGGATGAAATCATTAATGACATTGAATGTAGAGTAGCAGAATTATGTGAAGACAGATTAAAGAAGGGTGCAGTTTGTATTACAGAAGATGACATTGATTTAATTATTCAAAGTATTGGACGCCCTGCAGATTTTGAAGCTCAGGATGGATTTGAGGCACAAAGTGCTAGTGATTATTCTGATAATAGCAGTAATGATTCTTGGACTACTGAAAGACCTAAAAGATTATACCGAGATGAACAAAATAAAGTATTAGGAGGTGTGTGTAGTGGTATCGCGAACTACTTTGGTTTAGAGCCTTTATTGGTTAGAATTCTTTGGATTTTCTTAATTGGTGTAAACATATTAGGGTATTTAATCTTATGGATTGCAGTACCAAGTTCTTCTGTTAAAGAAGTGGGTGGTGTTAAAAAAAGATTGTTTAGAGATATCGACAATAAAATAATTGGGGGTGTTTGTTCTGGATTAGCAAAATATTTCGGCATTCAAGTATGGATCATTAGAGTGTTATTTTTAATTCCGTTTATTCGTTTTGTTTTTAATTTTAGACATTTACACTTATTCCAATTTTGGGATACTCCAGATTTTCCTAATTTCTTAGATATTACTTTTAGTCCAGGCTCTGTGTTTGTATATATAGTTCTTTGGTTGGTTTTACCAGAAGCAAAAACAAGTGCAGATAAATTGGAAATGGTAGGAGAGAAAGTAGATTTAAATAGTATAAAAAATACCATTCAAAATGATATGGAAGGTTTTAGTAAAAGAGCTAAAACATGGGGTTCTGATTTCTATAATAAATCAAGATCAGAAACAAGAGCTTATAGAGAAGCGAGAAGAGAAGATAGAACTACAGAAAGAGAACAGAATAAAGGATGTTTTCATTTTATTGGTCGTGCTATTGCTATTTGTGTTAAAGTCTTTGTATACTTTATATTAGGTGTAGTGGGTATTTCTTTATTGGCAGCTTTGTTTGGTATTGGTGTAGCTGCAACTGCTGTAATGCCTCTTAGAAAATTCTTATTAGAAGATGGCGCACAAACCTGGTCTGTATTTGGAGCCTTATTATTATTTGTATGGGTGCCGATTTTGGGTATTGTGGCAGCGGTAGTGAGAAAATTAGCAGGGTACAAAAAAGCGAATGTTTGGGTAAGATCTAGCTTTATTGCTTTATGGGTAGTGGGTTGGATTTTATTATTCTATTTTGGAAGTAGTTTAGGACATAGTTTTTCAAAACATAATATACCACAGGAACAAACAGTTTCTTTAGCCAACCCAGCAGTGGATTATTTAGAAGTGACTGCTTCTCCTAAAATGAAATATTATGAAGATCGTTGGTTCCAAATTTCTCCCTTTGATGCATTCTCAGATGAAGACACTGTCTTTGTTAGAAATTTAAAAATTAGAATTGTACAATCAAAGACAGATAGTTTCCAAGTGAAAGTGGTGAAACTAAGCAATGGTGAAACTATTCAAAATGCCAATGATTTGGCGAGTAAAATTAATTTTGATTTAACTCAACAAGATAGTTTAGTGTATTTAGATAGAGGGATTGCTATTAATAAGAAAGATAAGTTTAGAAACCAACATGTTATTATGACTATTGCAGTACCAGTAGGTAAGAGAATCAAAATTACCAATAAAGGTTGGTCTCAAACCAATGTTAGAATTAATGGTAGAGGGATGCATACAGAAACATTTGATCGTATTTCTTCAGATGAAGATTGGTACGATGAATGGAATGAACCATGGGACAACGAATCTTTTTCTTACGAACGTGGTGTGCAATATAAAATGACAGAAACGGGTTTAGAGAAAATTAAAAGAGACGATGATATAGATGAATCTTCAA
>JAHEFI010000034.1 GCA_024640255.1 Bacteroidota bacterium
TTCTTAACAGCATCAGCCACTTTACGTTGGTACTTCAAAGAGTTTCCGCTCAAACGACGAGGTAACATTTTACCTTGCTCGTTGATGAATTTCTTCAAGAACTCGATGTCTTTGTAATCTACATACTTGATACCATACTTCTTAAAACGACAGAATTTCTTCTTTGGTTTTTCCTGTTTGATCGCTGTAAGGTATTTGATTTCATTCTTTGCCATGATGGTAAAAATTTAATTAAGCCTCTTGTGCTTTGTGAACAGGGAAACCGCCGTTTCTCTTAATGTGGTTGTACTCAACTGCGTACTTGTCAAGTTTAGTAATCATATGACGCATGATTTGCTCGTCACGTAAGAACTGTACTTTTAATTTTTCGTTAATAGTAGCAGGACCAGTGAATTCTAGTACCCAGTAGATACCAGTAGTTTTCTTATCGATTGGATAAGCAAGTGATTTTAAACCCCAAGGATTTGAGGCTACAGTGTCTCCACCATTTTCTTTGATGAAGTCTTGGTATTTTTTCTGAGCAGATTTGAAATCATCTTCAGATAATACCGGTGTGAAAATCACCATTAATTCGTAATTGTTCATTACTTGAATTTTTTGGTTAAATAATTGGTTTTTCCCAGTGGACATTTTGATTACTCAAAACGAATCAGCCAAAACTGATTTGGGAGGGCGAAGGTACGCTATTTCAGTGGATTTTCGGCCATTTTTAGCTTTAAAATTATTGATACTGGGAAATGGTCGCTGAAGCCTGCGTTATATTGGTCTCCCACCCAGGTTCTTTTAGGGTATCCTTTGTATTTACCATGGGTTTCAGTTCTATAGTATTTATTGTAAATAATTGATTTATAATATGTTAGGTTATTTTGAGAATTCGAAACCGCTGTACTTATTAATATCTGGTCAAACAGATTCCATTGATCATTGAAAGCCAGGCTCCCATATCCCTTTTTAAATAAATCATAAAAGGGGTTATCTAGGGGTATGTTTTGAAGGGAGGCGTTGGTGGGATTGTCATTAAAATCGCCCATCATGATTATATTGGCCATGGGATCTGCTTTTTTCAAACTATCAACAAAAGTTTTGGCAACCTCACTTGCCCAAAACCTCCTTTTTTCTGATTCCCTCGATCCACCTCTTCTGCTTGGCCAATGATTGACTAAAACATGAACCCAAATATTTTCAAGTTGTCCTTTAACATATAAAATGTCTCTGGTGGGAAAATCTGTTTGATGATTTTTAATTGAAAGATTGATTGGGCGATATTGAAATGGCTTGAAATGTGCTGGATTGTAAATTAAGGCAACATCAACCCCTCTATAATCTTTAGAATCAAAATGAATAATTTGATAATGGTATTTTTTGATTAAGGGATCATTAATTAAATCTTCAAGAACCTTTTTATTTTCAATCTCTACCAATCCAATCAAACTTAAACCGTCTTGTTTTTCTTGTTTGCCTAATTCATAAATAGTGCGGGCTATTTGTTTTAATTTAAGTGAATAAATTTTTTGATTGTATCCCTTAGTGCTATTGGGTGTGAATTCTTCATCTATGATATTTTTTTGATCAATAGTGTCGTAAAAATTTTCACAATTATAAAAACTAATAATCTTTTTCTCATATAATACTGCTAATTGTGCATTTGTAAATTTTGGTAAAAAATAAAGGCAAGTAGATAGAATAAGGGTTTTTAAAGTGTTTTTCATATGTACAATCCTAATTGAATTCAAGATTCGAAAAACAGGTATTTACCGAAAAAATCTGTTTCTATAAATTCAACAATTTGGGGAATGCTTTTTAAAGGAAATAAAAAACTTAAATTATTCTGCTTATTGTTTGTGTCCATTGTTCTTATACAGGCAAATGCACAAGAACAAAGGGAAGAGGAGGATTGGATTCCTTCTATGCTGCAATCCAAAACGAGCATTTATTTGCAGCTATTGCAATATAATGGATATGGTATTGGCTGGAAGTATAGAGGATCCGAAAGAGCTTCTCAATTATCCATCAATGGCATGGAATGGAATAATGAAAAGTTAGGGATTGATATTGCTGCGGCTTTTCAGGGATTGAATTCAATATATAGAACTACAGGAATATCTACTGGTTATGAGTCGAATGACAATGGACTTTCTTCTTCAGTTATTAGTCATTTTGCAAATTTGAATGCGAGTCATTTTTCAAAAAACATTTCTTTATCCAGTAGATATCAACCTTTAAATGGATTGGTGCAAAATAATCTCTTTTGGAGTTCCGGCAAGACACATAAATCTTGGTTTATTGTTGCCAAAATACAGAACGAACAGAATTATATGACAAACCCCGCATTAGGACTTCGAACAAATCAAGGAGTTGCTTTGAGTATAAATAAGCTACTTACTAAAAATCAACAAATCAGTTTTTCTTTTTGGTTCAATAATAGATTTCAAACAAAACAAACTACTTCTACTAAGGAGGCAATTTTATTATCCGGTAATTCAATCTATCATCCAGGATGGGGATGGATGCATGGTCAATTATTATTTCCCAATTCAAAGTCTTCTCAATTGCCTTTTGGCTTCTTGCAATATGATAAAATGATAGATGCTAAAACTCATTTACAACTTAACTGGGCAATTGCAATGGGTAGGCAATCAAATGACGGTCTCGAATGGACGTCTGTTAGAGACCCCAGACCTGATTATTATAAATACATGCCAAGCTATTATCAAGATAGTGCACTTAAAAATCAGTTGATTCAATTATATCAACAAAATCCGTCATTGCTTCAAATAAATTTTGATGAGATGGAAAAGATTAATTCATCAAATAGAGAAAAGAGATCTTATTATATCATTAATCGACAAATAGCTGAAATCAAGATATTTCAACAATCTTTTAAATACCAGTTTGATTTATCAGAAAGAATTCAATTCGCTTTTCATTCTAATTCGATTTTTAAAAAAGTGGAGAAGCATAGTCAAGTAGCCAGTTTGTTAGGAGGTAACTATTTTTTGAATTATAATAGTTGGGTAAGTGATGATGGAGCAAGTTCTTTTCAATTTGATTTAAAGCATCCGGATAAACAAATTAAAAAAGGTCAAGATTGGGGAGCTCATTATAGTATCAGCAATTTCGATCAACAATTCGGCCTTTTTGTATTTTTGCAATCTCCTAAAATAGAGTCCAATTTGGGATTGGGCTATGGTATTGCCTATTTCCAAAGGCAAGGTTTTAATCAGAATGGACTTTTTCCAGATCAATCATTTGGGTTATCTCCAAGATATTTTTTCCCATCTCAAAAATTACAATGGTCCTTGGTATACAAAAGTTCTCCAAGGCTTTATTTAAAATTCAATACATTTTTTCATCAGGATGCGCCAAGCTGGAATATAGCTTTTAAGAATGTTTCACTTATAGATGAATTGTCGGAATACTTGCTACCTATAATCAAAAAGGGGGTCAATATAGGTATACACTTTATAGGGATAAATTTTAAATCTGAATTAGAATTGTATCTTTTTCAAGAACAAAATCAATATGATAGGCAAAATTTTTATCATGATTATTATAATGCATTTGTACAAGCTAATTATGGGCTATTAAATAAAGCTCAATATGGGGTGGAGTGGGGTTTGGAAACTAGTTTTAATTCAATTTTTAATATACAATACGGTTTTAGTTATGGGAAGAATAAGATATTGAATAATCCTATTTATAGCATTCAATTATTGAATGGCAATTATCCATTGGAATCTGGTAATCTGCATTTAAAAAATTTACCTGCATTGTCAAGTCCGGATATGATAATGGCCTTGGGTATGAATGCTCAATTGTCTTCATCATGCAGATTGAGTCTAACATCGGTTTTTGCATGGAATAGGTTTTTAGAACTAGATTATTTTAGAAGATCATTTTTATGGGACAAATCAACTTCTGATGTTCAAGCATTACAGAATGGAGTATTGAGTAATTTCTCAGTGAATAAAAATTTCTTTTTTAAAACAAAAAAATCAAATCATAGGCTGAGATTTTATTTACAAGTCAATAATATTTTCAATACAATCATACCTCTGTTTGCTTATGAGCAATCTAGGTATGATTATAAGACTTTTGATCAGCTAAAATTTGCGCCAAAATATTTATACGGACTGCCGAGAAATGGGTCTATCCAACTTATCTATCAATTTAATTAAACTGCTAATTATGAAAAAAGTGTCCATTCATTTTTATACTTGTATGCTATTTATTTTAACTACACCAGCTTGTTTAAAACAATCTTCTTTTGCAAATAATATTTACAAAAGCATTGACAGTGTTGTGAGTATAAAAAACTTAAAGAAACTTCATTATACCGGAGAGTTTGAATTAATTCAGAAAAAAATGAGTATTGAAGCAGTTGTAGTGGCAAACGACGAATCCAATAATTTATACAAGACCATTTCTGTTCAGGATAGTACTGCAGGTATTCTGATTTTATTAGATGGAGTTAGTTTATATCAAACTTATCCTATTGGATCGGTTCTTAGAATTCAGCTAAAAGATTTAATTCTTACAGATTATCGAAGAATGATTCAAATCGCTGCTGCTATAGATACCTCATCTGGATCAATGCAAGTAACTGGTATTCCCTCTCCACTTTTTGAAAAGCATATTCTTGTTATAAAAGACGAACCAGTTATAAGGCCCATACCAGTGAGCTATAAAAATTTACATGATAGCTTACAGGGTAGGTTGATCAAAATATCCAATGTGGAGTTTGCTTCAGCTGATACCAATTTAACCTATGCTGATAAAAAAAATAAAATTGGAGCTAGTAGGGCTTTGAGATTTTGTACTGGCGGAACGGTCTATTTGAGAACAAGTGGTTATGCAGATTTTGCAGGAATAAAACTACCTAGTGGCAATGGCGATTTGGTTGGGGTTTACTCTGTGTACAATAGTGAAAAACAGGTTTTTATAAGGGACACAAGTGACATTTTGCTCAAAAATAAGCGCTGTACCGGGGCCGCTTGGCTGAAAAATTAGGCCTACCTTGTCAGCTTGGCAGTATTATTGGTTTGGTACCTTCTTTGCTATATAGAAGTCAAATAAGAAAATTGTAGAATTATGCAAAAAGGTCAAATACGCGTTCAGACGGAGAACATCTTCCCAATTATTAAGAAGTTCTTGTACAGTGATCACGAGATTTTTTTACGTGAGTTAGTGAGTAATGCTGTAGATGCTGCTCAAAAATTAAAAACCCTTCACGGTAAAGGAGAAGCCAAAGGTGAATTAGGCGAACTTAAAGTGGAAGTAGTATTAGATGCCAAAGAAAAAACCATATCTATTATTGATAATGGTATTGGTATGTCTGCTGAAGAAGTAGATAAGTATATTAACCAAGTAGCTTTCAGTGGCGCAGAAGAATTTGTTCAGAAATACAAAGACGCTAGCGTGATTGGTCATTTTGGTTTAGGCTTCTATAGTTCTTTCATGGTAAGTAGCAAAGTAGACATCTACTCTAAGAGCCATAAAGATGCGCCAGGTGTTTTCTGGAGCTGTGATGGTAGCACAGAATATGAATTGTACGAAGTAGATTATAGCAATCGTGGAACCAAGATTGTTTTACATATTAACGAAGAGAGTGCTGAATTTTTAGAAGCTCATAGAGTGAAAAGTATTTTAGAGCGCTTCTGTAAGTTCTTGCCTGTGTCTATTTATTTCACTGACGCGAATGCGGAAAAAGCAGAGAAAAAAGAGGGCGAAGTAGAGGAAGCACCTAAGCCTATCAATAATACCAATCCTTTATGGATTCGTAAGCCTTCTGAATTAACCAAAGAAGATTATGAAAATTTTTACAAAGAATTATATCCATTTGGTGAAACACCTTTGTTTTGGATTCATTTAAATGTAGATTTTCCTTTTAACCTAACGGGTATTTTATATTTCCCTAAGATTAAGCAAAGCTTCGAGATTCAAAAAGATAAAATTCAATTATACTGCAATCAAGTATTTGTTACGGATGAAGTAAAAGATATTGTTCCAGAATTCTTGATGTTATTGCATGGTGTTATAGATAGTCCAGACATTCCATTGAACGTAAGTCGTAGCTATTTGCAAGGTGATCCAAATGTGAAAAAAATTAATGCGCACATTACTAAGAAAGTAGCAGATAAGTTGGAAGAAATTTTCAATACAGATCGTAAAGCTTTTGAAGAGAAGTGGGAGAGCTTAGGTTTATTTGTGAAATATGGTATGATCACTGACGATAAATTCTTAGAGAAAGGAAATAAATTCTTGATCTTAGAAGATGCAGCAGAAAAAGGCAAGTACTATACTTTAGACGAATATAAAACGGCTACTGAAGCCATTCAAAAAAATAAGGATGGTAAACATGTATTATTATATACCACTAATCTTGTTGGGCAAGATGCCTTTATTCAGGCTGCTGTAGGGAAAGGCTATAAAGTAATTAGCTTGGAAACAATGGTGGACGCTGCATTCATCAATAATGTAGAGATGAAATGGGAGGGCGTTCAGTTTGTGCGTGTAGATGCTGATGTAGTAGATAATTTAATTGATAAGCAAGAAAATGCTGAATCAGTTTTATCTAAAGACGAAGTAGAACAAGCTAAAAAATTATTTGAATTCCAAGTTCCTCAAATTACTATTACAGTAGATGTAAAAGGTTTAAGCAAGGATGCTGCTCCGGTGATTGCGACTCGTCCAGAATTTATGCGTCGTATGAAAGATATGGCGAGCATGGGCGGCGGAGGCATGACTGCATTTTATGCTCAAATGCCTGATGAAGTAAATTTAACTATCAATGGTAATCATCCTATATTCCAAGCATTGTTAAAAGAACCAGATATAGATAAGCAACAAAAGCAAGCTAGAAATTTAGCAGACTTAGCTTTATTATCTCAGGGCTTATTACAAGGAACTGAATTAACTAACTTCATTAATAGAAGTGTTGACTTATTAAAATAGAATTTCCCCAATAGATAAAAGTAAAAGCGACTCCTAGGAGTCGCTTTTTTTTCGATGGGGTAGTAAAATATTGCAAATCTATGCTTCGCAAGGTTTGATGTCTATTATTTGTAGTTGCACCGATTGCGTTCCTTGCCATTCATTTAATTGCAATTGGAAAACAATATCAAAAGGTTTTCCGGACTTAATAACGTCTATATGTTGTGGCATATTGTATCCAATGCCTCTAATGGTATTCTTGCCTTGTATGAAACTACAGCTAATGTGTTGATCTTTAACAAGTTTAGTATAGCCTGTATCATGCACTTTATGTGCAATAAATACTGGACGCATATTATCAGGTCCAAATGGTTCCATTTGTGAAATGATCTGATAAAAGTTCATACTTATATTGTCTAAAGGCAAAATGGAGTTAATGGTAATTTCTGGGGTAAGTTGTTCTTCTGTGATTCTTTCTGCAACAGATTTTTCAAATGCTTCTTTGAATGCTTCTAATTGATCTAATGCCAATGTCATACCCGCTGCAGCAAAATGTCCACCATATCCAAGTAAGTGTTCTCTACATGCATGCAGTGCTTCATATAAATTAAATCCTTGAACACTTCTTGCGCTACCTGCAATCACTTCACCGCTTTGGGTTAATACAATAGTGGGTTTGTAATGTTTTTCAATTAATCTGCTTGCCACAATTCCTACCACTCCTTTATGCCAATGTGCTTGAAACACTACGGAGGATTTTTTTTGTGTATGGTTAGGGTCGTTTTCTATTTGTGCTAATGCTTCTTCTGTTATGGTTGAATCTGCTTCTCTTCTGTCTAAATTATCTTGTTGTAATAAAGAAGCAATCGCTCTAGCATTGTCTAAATCTTTCTCTATAAATAATTGAACTGCTTTTTTAGCGTCATCCATTCTTCCAGCAGCATTAATTCTTGGGGATACTGTAAATACCAAGCTACTCATTTTAATGGGTAGGCTTTGTTTGGATTGTTCTAGTATGGCTTTTAATCCATTACAAGGGTTATCATTTATTTTTTGCAAGCCAAAAAAGCTAAGGGTTCTATTTTCATCTACAACGGGAACAATATCTGCAGCAATAGCCGTCATGACTAAATCCAAATATTGTAAATAGCTTTCGCTTGGTAGTTGATAAGTTTCTGCTAGTGCTGTAATTAATTTAAAGACCACGCCACAACCACATAATTCTTTAAAAGGATAAGTACAATCTACCTGCTTTGGATTTAAAATAGCCACTGCAGGTGGGATAATGGGATCGGGCAAGTGGTGATCACAAATCACAAAGTCCATGCCTAATTCTTTAGCATAAGTAATTAATTCTGTTGATTTAATGCCACAGTCTACTGATATAATTAAATCAAAACCATTTTCTTTGGCAAAGTCTATTCCAATTTTTGATATGCCATATCCTTCTTTGTATCTATGAGGAATATAGTAGTCGATATTTGGTGATAACTCTTTTAAGAATTGGTATAAAGTAGCTACAGAAGTAGTACCATCCACATCATAATCTCCAAAGACTAATATTTTTTCTTCTTTTTCAAAAGCAGTCTGTATTCTTTCTACCGCTTTTTTCATATCCTTCATTAACCAGGGAGAGTGAAGGTGTTCAATATTGGGTCTGAAGAATTTTTTTGCAGCTTCAAAATCTACAATGCCTCTTTGAACCAATAGCTCACATAGTATGGGATTGATTTTTAATTGCTCTTGAAGTGCAGCAACTGTTGCCGGATCGGCTTTTAATATATTCCACCTTTTCTCCATTAGTATGCTCTATCGGTTGTGTATCTCACTAATTCTTCAAGTGCTTCTCTGGCTGGAGAGTCTGGGAAGGAATGTAATATGATTAATGCGTTGTCTCTATATTCAATCATTTTAGCCTCGGCATATTCAATACCTCCGTAATCTTTAACAGCATCTATCACAAATTTCACTTTTGCTTTATCGTTATTATTATTCTTAACAATATAGATAATCGATTTTTTCAAATCCTTTGGCACTTTTTGTAAAATATGTATCAGCGGAAGGGTTAATTTTTTTTCTTTGATATCATTCCCAGTGGGTTTGCCTACTTTGGCATCTCCGTAATCAAACAAGTCGTCTTTAATTTGAAAAGCCATTCCCACTTGTTCTCCAAAAATTTTCATTTTTTCAATAATGGCTTCGTCTTGTGTAACAGAAGCTGCACCAGCAGAACAACTTGAAGCTAATAAACTAGCTGTTTTGCCATTGATAATATCGTAGTATACAGATTCGTCAAAATTTAAATTTCTAGTCTTTTCAATTTGTAATAATTCGCCCTCACTCATTTTCTTTACCGCATTTGATAAAATGGTTAAGGTATTAAAGTCTTTGTTCTCTAAAGAAAGTAACAATCCTTTTGATAATAAATAATCACCTACTAATACAGCAATCTTGTTTTTCCAAAGTGCATTAATCGATAAAAACCCTCTTCGCTCTGTAGCATCATCCACTACATCGTCGTGCACTAGAGTGGCTGTATGTAATAATTCCACCAAAGAAGCCGCTCTGTAAGAGGCATCATTGATTTCTCCATGTAGTTTGGCGGACAACAATACAAACATAGGGCGCATTTGCTTACCCTTTCTTTTTACAATGTATTGCATAATTCTATCTAGCAAAGAAACCCTGCTCTTCACTGCCTCTTTGAAATGGTTTTCAAATAGATCTAACTCTTTACCAATAACTTTCTTTGCTAATTGCATGGGGGGATTAGTCGTTTAGCATATTAAAATGTAATGCACCAAAATTTTGTAAGGAACTCAATTTTAAATCGGCAGCACCCCATATCTCAGATTTGATATGTTCTGCAGCAGGTACTACCACGCAAGTCATTCTTGCAGCTTTGGCAGCAATCATTCCATAAAAAGAATCTTCAAAACAAATACAAGCTAATGGATTTACATGCAAGCCTGCAGCACATTCTAAATAAACTTGTGGATGTGGCTTCGCGTGAATCATATGTTGTGCGGAACAACTTGATTGTATATAGCTTCTAATATGCAATTTGTCTTTGATCCATTCTATTAATAAGGCTGGTGAAGAAGTAGCTAATCCCATTTTGAAATCTCTTTGTAGAAAAAACTCAAAAACATGCTCAACACCTGGCATCAAAGTAGCTTCTTTGTCAATTAATTCCAAAGCCAAATCAATGATTTTTTGTTCTGCTCTATCATACTCTGAAGAAGGCACTTTATGTTCGTGTAACCAATGTGCTACAAATTCTTTGGATCTTAGGCCAGTAGTGAATTGGTATTGAGCTTCTGTCAATTGAATCCCGTATTGTCTAAATATCTCCGTAGCGGCTCTATTCCATAATGGCTCGCTATTAATTAATAAGCCATCAATATCAAAAATTACAGCAGACTTCTTCATTGTCTAAAGATACTATTTGTTAGTTAAACAGCATATTTATCATACATATTTATGTCTTATATTGCAGATCTAACTAATTAGACAAGTATGAAATTGTGGGACCGAATTAAAAGAATTAAAGTTTTCCGTTCTGTTATATATGGGGTGGTGGGCTTGTTCTCTTATCCAGGTCTAGCATTATTTAATACCATAGATATTCAGGGTACGGAGAATTTAGAGAACCTACCTAAGAAAAATGTTTTATTTGTAAGCAATCATCAAACCTATTTTGGAGATGTGATTGCTTTTGTACATATTTTTTGTGCAGTGAAATGGGGTAAATACAATAAGCTAGGCATACCCTATTATTTATTGAATCCTTTTACCAATGTGTACTTTGTGGCTGCTGAAGAAACCATGAATAGTAATTGGTTAACTAAACTATTTAAATTAGGTGGTGCATTAACCGTTAAAAGAACTTGGAGAGCAGAAGGACAGGATGTGAAAAGAGATAGAGATGTAGTGGATACGCAAAAAATTGACAAAGCATTAAAAAAGAGTTGGGTAATTACTTTTCCGCAGGGTACTACAAAACCTTTTGCACCAGGAAGAAAAGGCACAGCACATATCATTAAAAACAATCACCCTATTGTAGTTCCAGTGGTGATTAATGGTTTTTGGAGAGCGTTTACAAAGAAAGGGTTGACCTTTAAAAAAGTGGGGACTCCTTTAACTGTTCGTTTTAAAGCGCCACTTCAAATTAATTACGAAGCACCTGTTGAAGATATATTAGAACAAGTGATGGAAGCTATTGAGCAAAGCAAGTCCTTTATGTTAAAGGGTGCTCATCATCAGCAATAATCTAGTCTTTAATAAATAAGGCTTTTAATTCAGTTGCATCATCTGGCAACATTTTTCCTGCAAGTATTAAACGCAATTGTCTTCTTCTTAATGCGCCTGCGTAATATTTTTTTTCTTCTTCTGTTTCTGGAATTACCTCTGGTACTTTTTTAGGTTTTTTATTTTCATCTAAACCAACAAAAGTAAAAAAGGCTTCATTGCTTAATTCTCTAGATTGAGTAATCATATTTTGATTCCACACTTTTAAATGCACTTCCATAGAAGAATTGAATGCTCTGGTTACACAAGCTTCAATACAAATAACATTGCCTAATCGAATAGGTGTTTTAAAACTTAAATTATCTACAGAAGCGGTCATGCAGGCAGAATTACAATGCTTGGCAGCAGATAGATAAGCAGCAATGTCCATCCAATACATTAGTTTTCCTCCCATTAAATCGCCGAAGGTATTGGTATCATTGGGTAAGACCAATTCGTTCATGGTAATGAAGGAATCCTTTGCTTTTCTTGCTTCCATGTTGTTGTGTTTAGAAGCCAAAGATACAATATGTTATACTACACAAGATTCGAGTTTGGAAAGATAATTGGGATCTACGGTAGCCCCAATGCCTGGAGTATCTGAAATACTAATATGCATACCATTAAATTGAACCCCACCAATCACTGGATCTTCTGTATGGCCTAATAAACAGGTGTCCATGTCATAGAAATGAATATTATCATGGGCCATTGCAAAATGCACTTTGGCGCTTAGTGCCAATCTGCTTTCCAGCATTCCTCCCATCATACAAGCAATACCATTGGCTTTTGCGATATCATGTATTTTGATGGCTTCATGAATGCCGCCACTTTTAGAGAATTTAATATTGATATAACGACATGCTTTTTGTTGAATTAATTTTCTTGCTTCATGATGCGTGAACACCGACTCATCTGCCATTATTTTAATGGGAGAAGCTGCACATAATGCTGGTAAAAAATCGTCATAATATTTATGCATGGGTTGTTCGCAGAACTGAATATCATATACAGATAAAGCGGTTAAAACTGGAAATGCGTCTTCTTTTGACCAACCTTGATTGGCATCAATTCTTAAAATAATGTCTTTTCCTATAGCTGCTCTGATTTGTTTAATTCTTTCAATATCGTCTGCTGGTTTTTTACCCAATTTTACTTTGATCATGCTTACTCCTTTGGCAACAAATTCTGCCGCTTGTTTGGCCATCTCTTCTGGAGTCCCAATGCCAATAGTTAAATCAGATTCAATAGGTTTTTGTTGACCACCTAAGAAAGCATACAATGGTTGATTGGCAGCTTTAGCAGCGATATCATATAAGGCTAAATCAAAAGCACTTTTAGCAGTGTAATTACCCGCGATAATATTATCCAGCTCTTTTAATCTTTCTTCAATGGCTAATGGATCTTTTCCTTTCCAAAAAGCAGCAAAATCCTTGGCTAATAAATAACAGCTTTGTTGGGTTTCACCCACAATCATTGGAAAAGCTGAACATTCGCCCCATCCAACAATACCTTCATCCGTATGGATTTTGATTAATACATTTTGAGCATATTCCATAGTTCCTGTTGCAATAGTGAAAGGCACCATGGGTATTTTGTATAAGTAAATCTCCGTTTTTACAATTTTCATATTCCACAATTTGATTCCCAAGATACCGCATATTATTTATATCTATATCCTTTGTAATTAGCTATTTAGTCCCGATATTTGCATACGAACTAATGTTAGCATGAACCCATCTTTTGACAACACCCAAAATGCTTTTGCCTACAAGTCAACAAGCGATTTAAAAAAAGCAAGATTTTTATTTAGCGTCATTCAAAGTCCATTGGTGGTGTCTTTAGCGACCAAGTTAACACCAGCATTAATGCAATCTGGTTTACCTATTAATGGTTTAATTAGAAGCACCATTTTTAATCAATTTGTTGGAGGAGAAACTTTAGAAGAATCTGCAAGAGTGGTGAAGCAATTAAGTGCTTATCAAGTGCAGGTAATTTTGGATTATGGAGTAGAAGCAAAAGAAGGAGAAGAAAATTTTGATTTAGTTACTGAACATATTATTGAAGCCATTGAATTTTCTGCATTACAATGCAATGTGCCTTTTGTAAGTGTAAAAATTACTGGGGTAGCAAGTATGGCTTTGTTAGAAAACTTAAATGATGCTCCAAGATTAAGAAGTGGCATTCATGATAGTGAAGAAGATAATGCTGCATGGGAAAGAGTGAAAGAAAGAATGCATGCTATTTGTGAAGTGGCTGCTGAAAAGGGTGTAGGTGTATTGATTGATGCAGAAGAGACTTGGATACAAGACCCAATTGATAGACTAGCGATTGAATTAATGTCTGTTTACAATAAAGAAAAAGTGGTTGTTTACAATACTTATCAATTATATAGACATGATAGATTGAGATTTTTACAAATGTCTCATTCTATTGCTAAAGACAAGCAGTTTATATTAGGTGCGAAATTGGTGAGAGGTGCTTATATGGAAAAAGAAAGAGAGCGTGCACAGAAAAACGGCTACGCTTCACCTATTCATGAAAATAAAGAAGCAGTAGATACAGATTTTAATAAAGCAGTTGATTATTGTTTGCAAAATATAGACAGTATTGCTTTGTTGTTGGCTTCTCATAATGAACATAGTAATCAATTGGCTATGCAGACCATGCAAAACAAGCAAATTGAAAACAAGCATCCTCGTATACATTTTTCACAATTATATGGTATGAGTGATCATATCACTTTTAATATGGCAGAAGCTGGTTATTCTGTGAGTAAGTATTTGCCTTTTGGTCCCATCAAAGATGTTATTCCCTATTTAATGCGCAGGGCCGAGGAAAACTCAAGCGTAAATGGCCAAACAGGCCGCGAGTTGGTCTTAATTCGTAAGGAATTGGCTCGCAGAAAGATGAAATAATTTTTTTATTCTCCAGTGTATTGGTTGTAAATTGCAGCATGCAACAATATTTAGATTTAGTACAACATATTTTAGATAACGGTAACCAAAAAACTGATCGAACTGGTACAGGTACCAAAAGTTGTTTTGGGTATCAAATGCGTTTTAATTTACAAGAGGGTTTCCCTTTGGTGACTACTAAAAAAGTACATTTAAAAAGTATTATTTACGAATTGCTTTGGTTTTTAAATGGAGATACCAATATCAAATATTTAAAAGATAATGGAGTGCGTATTTGGGATGAGTGGGCTGATGAAAATGGAGACCTTGGTCCAGTGTATGGAAAACAATGGAGAAGTTGGGAAGGTGCGAACGGAGTAGTGATAGATCAGATTACAGAATTAATTGAGCAAATTAAAAAAACACCAGATAGCAGAAGATTGATAGTGAGTGCTTGGAATGTGGGTGATTTATCCAAAATGGCGCTAATGCCTTGCCATAATATGTTTCAGTTTTATGTGGCAGATGGTAAATTAAGTTGTCAGTTATACCAAAGAAGTGCTGATGTATTTTTAGGCGTGCCTTTTAATATTGCTTCTTATGCATTGTTAACCATGATGATTGCGCAGGTTTGTGATTTACAATACGGAGATTTTGTTCACAGCTTTGGTGATGTGCATTTGTATAATAATCATTTCGAACAAGCTAAAACGCAGTTGGCAAGAAAACCTTTCCAATTACCAACTATGAAAATCAATCCTGACGTGAAAGATATTTTCTCTTTTAAGTTTGAAGATTTTACATTAGAAAATTACGAATCTCATCCAGGTATCAAAGCGCCAGTAGCAGTATAAATTAAAACTAGTATAATGAAAATATCCCTTGTGGTTGCTGCATCTGATAATAATGCCATTGGCAAGGATAATCAATTGCTTTGGCATTTACCAAAGGATATGCGCTTTTTTAAAAATACTACATGGGCTTTACCTATTTTAATGGGTAGAAAAACTTTTGAATCTTTAGGTAATAAAGTATTGCCAGGTAGATTGAATATTATTATTACTAGACAAGCTAATAAACAATACGAAGGTGCTAAAGTAGTTGCCAGTTTAGAAGAAGCCATTGAATTAGCTAAACAAAACGATTATAAAGAGTTGATGGTGATTGGAGGTGGTGAAATTTATTCAATGGCTATGCCTTTAGCGCAAACAATTTATTTGACAAGAGTTCATACTACTATAGAAGGAGATACTTATTTTCCTGAATTAGGTAAAGAATGGGTTAAAGAATCTTCTGAACCTCAGTTAGCCGACGAGAAACATGCTTTTAATTTTGACTTTGAAATTTGGCAAAGAAAATAAAAGCCATGTATCCAACTTTCACATTGATCAAAAAATACATTCAGTATTATGTGAATGCTTCTAATGGTAAAGGTCATGGGGTGCATTCCCCTTTTGTATTTCAATTCATTCAAGAAGTTTTATTAAACAAAGAAGCTCCTAAAGAATCAACAGCTATCGAACAAAAAAGAGCAGCACTGCTTACAGATCATACAATTTTAGAAGTATGGGATAGAGGTGCTGGGTCCAGACAAAATAATCAATCTAAAAGAGCTGTGAAGCAAATTGCAGCTGCTGCCTTGAAGTCTAAAAAGTATGCGCATTTATTGGCAAAAATTGTGGACTATTTTCAACCAGAGAATATTATTGAAATGGGCACTTCATTAGGCATTACAACCTGTTATTTGGCAAAATCCGCCAAGGGTCAACCTGTATTTACTATGGAAGGCGCTCCTGCAGTGGCCAATTGGGCTAGAAAAACCATGTCAGACTTACATGTAGATAATGCGCAAATTATAGAAGGTGATTTTAATCAAACGCTTCCTGACTTATTAGAAAAATTAGATAGAGTGGGTATGGCTTATATTGATGGTAATCATCAATACATTCCAACTATGCAATATTTTAGAGACTTGTTGAAAAAATCGGATGAGCAAAGTTTTTTTATTTTTGATGATATTCATTGGAGTGAAGAAATGGAAAAAGCATGGGAAGAAATTAAACAAGATTCTGCTGTTAGTTTAACCATTGATTTATTTTATATAGGCTTAGTATTTTTTAGAAAAGAAAATAAAGAGCCCATGCATTATACCATTCGTTATTAATTTATAAGTGTTACCTGAATCTTTTATACAATCATTAGAAGGCCTTACTGGATTTGACAAAGAGGCTTTTGTGGCTGTTCATCAAAATGGAGAGCAGATTACCTCTGTAAGATTAAATAATGAAAAACCTTTTGATACAGATAAACATCCTTTCTTAGATCAGCTCATGCAAGTGCCTTGGTGTAAGAATGGATATTATTTACAAGAGCGTCCTTTATTTGTTAAAGATCCTCTATGGCATGCAGGAGCATATTATGTGCAAGAAGCAAGTAGCATGTTCTTGCAATATATTTTAACACAAATATATCCTACTCCATCAGATCAATTAGTGCTAGACCTTTGTGCGGCTCCGGGAGGAAAATCCACTTTGTTGGCTAATTATTTTAATGAAGGTTTAGTGGTAGCTAACGAAACCATTAAGAACAGAAATCATATTCTGGTGGAGAACATAACTAAATGGGGAGCAGATCATGTAGTGGTCACTCAAAATGATCCTGCACATTTTAAATCCTTGCCTCAGTTTTTTGATTTAATCTTAATTGATGCACCATGTAGCGGAAGTGGCTTGTTTAGAAAAGATCCCAAAGCCATTGAAGAATGGAGCTTGGATCATGTACAGCATTGTAGTGTAAGACAAACCAGAATCATTGAAGACACATGGACTTCCATTAGAGAAGGTGGTTATTTAATTTATGCCACCTGTTCTTATTCAAAAGCAGAAGACGAACAAATGATGGATTATATAGGGTCTTTAGAAGGAATGAAAAATATACCTATCTCTATTCCATCAGCTTTTAATATTATTGAAACAGAAAGTGATTTACATAAAGCAAAAGGATATCGTGCTTATCCTAACTTAATTAAGGGAGAAGGATTTTTTATTGCGGTTTTTCAAAAACAATCTTCTAATGGAGGATACGCCATTGGTAAAACAAATGGATTAGTAGATTCCACAAAAAATGAAAAAGAAATTGTTTCACATCATTTTCAAATCCCTGCTGAAAAATATTTAATTACCCATCAACAAAATTTGATAGCACTTTCTCAAAACTGGAAAGATTATGTTCAGTTGATTGCTTCACATTTATATATTAAAAAAATGGGTTTAACGATTGGCACTATAAAGGGCAAGGATTTAATTCCAAGTCATGATTTGGCGATGTCTTATTGGAAAGATTTGCCTTATGATGCTACTGAAATTGATCTGGAAACCGCTTTACAATATTTAAGAAGAGCGGATTTATCCATTGAGGGAAAAAAAGGCTGGGTGTTATTAAAGTATATGAATATTGGACTAGGTTGGATAAAAGCACTTCCTAATAGATCGAATAATTACTATCCTAATGAATGGAGAATATTGAATTACTAGCTTTTAAACATTCAATTAAAGTTTAATACATAATTTTTAGCATTTCTTTGCATTGGTATTTTGTACCTTTGCTCCATGTTCAAAAGACTTCTATTATTCATGCTATTGGCCCTGGGTATCTTTACTCAGTCTACTTCTTTTGCTGCAAAGCATAAAAAGCAGACTAAGAAGCATAAAACTACTGTGTCTGCTTCAAAAAAGAAGAAGTCTAAAAAGACAGTGGCTTATAAAAAGTCTTCTAAGAAGAAGGGTAATTACTATGCAAAAAATAGCCGCAAGCATAAAAAGTCTAAACACCGTAAAGGATATCGTCTTTCTTCAGAAGAATTAGCTGCTGATAAAGCAAAGCGCTCAGCATCTAAAGACATGATTGCACAAAACCTAGAAAAGAAAAAACAAACCGATAGTGCACATAAATTGGTTTTTGTCAATGTGAACAAAGAAGAAGAAGGCTATTTTGCAAGCATGTTCTCTAAACAAAAAGAAGCGGCTAGTTTTCAAACCATTGAAGGTACTGCTGCTGTTTTTAAAAGTGTAAGTGGTTGGGAGGACAAGAAATTTTATATTTTAACCAACGATATTCCAGTAGGAACTTTAGTAAGAATTACCACACCCGATTTTAAAAGTATTTGCGCAAAAGTTATTAGTGCTTTGCCAGATATGGGTAATAGTATTCAATATAGGTTGAATGACGCTGCTGCAGCTATTCTTGGCATGACAACCAAGACTTTTAAAATTTCTGTTACTTATTAATCTATTGTATGAAATGTAAATTTTCTGTAAGCCTATTTGCAATGGCTTTATTTATTGTAGCCTGTGCGCAAAATAATAGTAGTGCTCAAGATATTCCTAAAACCGTTTCTGCAAATCAGTTTAAAGCAGCAATAGAAAAACCAGGTGTGCAAGTTTTAGATGTGCGCACTGCAGGTGAATATCAAGCCGGACATATTCAAAATGCTTTACAAGCCAATTGGAATGATGCTAAAGAGTTTCAAGATAGAACACAGCATTTGGATAAAACGAAGACAGTGTATGTTTATTGTCAAGCGGGTGGAAGAAGTGCTGCAGCTCAATCTTATTTAATAGAGAAAGGGTATAATGTGGTGAATTTAGAAGGAGGGATGAGTAATTGGAAAATGAATCAATTGCCAGTGGAGGGAAATGCCAATACAGTGCAAATGCGTGTAGCTGATTTTGATAAAGTGATTGCAGAAAACAAATTGGTTTTAGTAGATATTGGTGCGACATGGTGTCCTCCTTGTAGAAAAATGCAACCTACTATTGATCAAGTTAAAAAAGAACAAGGAGCTGCATTGTATTTCTTAGCAGTAGATGGAGGAGTGGATATGGAGGTAATGAAACATGTTCAATTTGAATCGCTGCCTACTTTTATTATTTACAAGAACGGGAAAGAAGTGTGGAGAAAGCAAGGCATTGTTGCAGGGGAAGAATTCCAAAAAGTATTGGCAACTAAATAGCTCGATAACCTCTTAAGAAATCTTCAATAGGCATTCTTTTTTTGCCTTCCCATTGAATATCATTTAATATCAAATAGCCATTTTCACATGCGAATTTGGCTATTTTTTTATCTTCTATAATAAAACTGCCTGGTGCTTCTTTAGGAGTGGTGATTTCTTTTGTAGTTGAGAATAATTTAACCACTTTGCCATCTACTTTGGTAATGGCACCTGGAAAAGGAGCCAAGCCTCTTACCATATTATGAATTTGCTCAACAGATTGATGCCAATTGATTTCACAATCCTTGGTAAATATTTTAGGTGCATGTTTATCTACACTTGGAATGGCTTGCGGTTTGGCGGTAATATTTTTTTGTATTAATCCATAAACAGTTTTCACTAAAATATTGGCACCTACTTCCATCATAATATCATGCAATTCTCCAGCAGTCATGTTTTCGGAGATAGCTATTTTTTCTTGGATTAATATATCGCCTGTATCTATTGCATGTTGTAATTGGAAGGTAGTAACGCCGGTAAATTTTTCTCCATTTATAATAGCCCAATTAATAGGAGCTGCTCCTCTGTAATCAGGTAATAAAGATCCATGAACATTTAAAGTACCCATGGGTGGGAAAGACCAAATTTTTTCTGGTAACATTCTAAAGGCCACCACAATTTGTAAATCTGGATGATAAGCACTCAGAGCTTCTAAAAATTCAGGTGCTTTTAATTTCTCTGGTTGCAAAACCGGTAAATTATGTGCTAAGGCAAATTGTTTTACAGCACTTTGTTGTAATTGCATGCCCCTGCCTGCTGGCTTATCCGGAGCAGTCACCACAGCAACCACATTCATCTTCGCCTCCATTAATGCTTTTAATGAAGCCACAGCGAATGCGGGAGTACCCATAAATACAATTCTTGGACCTTGATTCATGGCACAAAGTTACTGAGAATTATGTACTTTTGCTCTTTGCACCTAAGGTGCTTTATTTAAACTAAACAATATGCAACAAGTAAAAAATGGGGATACCATTCAAGTGCATTATCACGGTAAATTAACTACTGGTGAAACATTTGATTCTTCTGAAGGAAGAGCCCCTCTAGAATTTGAAGTGGGTTCAGGTATGGTAATTCCTGGTTTTGATAATGGTGTTTTAGGAATGGCAGTGGGTGAGAAAAAGACAATACATATTCCTTTTATGGAAGCTTATGGTCCAAAACAACCAGAAATGATTGTCGAATTCCCAAAAACTCAATTCCCTCCAGATTTAAATCCTGCAGTAGGTATGGCTTTGACAATGAACAATGGTCAAGGTCAACAATTCCAAGTAATGGTGATTGAAGTTAAAGAAGAAGTAGTGGTATTAGATGCTAACCATTCTTTAGCGGGTCAAGACTTAACTTTTGATTTAGAATTAGTTGGTATTGATAGTCCTTCAAAGATTATCATGCCTTAATATTTTGATAAATTTTTTGGTAAAGGCGGCCTTCAAGAAGGCCGCCTTTTTTATTCCCTAAAATCAAATTATCTTCAGGCATCTTTTATTCATTATAGCTTATTTATATGTCAGTTAAAGTATCAGGTGTTGCAGAGCGTTTTATGAGGTATGTGCAAATTGACACACAAAGTGATCCTAATAGTACTAGTTTCCCAAGTACTGCGAAACAATTAAACTTGTCCAAACTTTTAGTAGAAGAATTAATCTCTTTTGGAATTGAAGATGCACGCTTAGATGCCAAAGGTTATGTGATGGCTACCATCCCCGCCACTACTACTAAAGCATTTCCAGTAATTTGTTTTTGTTCACATGTGGATACGGCACCAGATTGCAGTGGTACAGATGTTCGTCCCATATTACATGAATCTTATTCAGGTGATCCAATCATATTGCCAGATGATCCACAACAAATTATTACCACCGATCAATATCCTTATCTTAAAAAATTTATTGGTAAATCTATTATTACTGCTTCAGGTAAAACCTTATTAGGCGCAGATGATAAAGCAGGCGTAGCTATTATTATGGAAATGGCGAAGCAATTAATGACTAACCAGTCCAAACCACATGGGGCTATTAAAATATTGTTTACACCAGATGAAGAAGTTGGAAGAGGAACCGAACATTTGAATATCCAAGCATTAGGCGCAGATTATGGATATACATTAGATGGAGGAGAGCTTGGCTGTTTTGAAATGGAAACATTTAGTGCAGATGCTTTGACCTTATATATTGATGGAGTGATTGCTCATCCAGGTGCAGCAAAAGGGGTCATGCAAAATGCCATTAAAATTGCAGCAGCGATTATTGAAGCATTACCCAAAGACGAATTATCTCCCGAATCTACAGAAGCTAGATTGGGTTTTGTACACCCCAATCATATTAGTGGTGGTGCTGAATCTGCTATAATAGAATGTTTAGTGAGAGATTTTGAAACTGCTAATTTAACTAAGCATGCTCAAAGAGTTTTTGCCATTGCTCAGCAAGTAATTCAATCCAATCCTGCTTTTAACAAAGCATCTGTCAAAATGGAAGTGAAAGAGCAATATAGAAATATGAGAGAGATGATTGATCAATATCCGCATATAGTGGACAGAGCATTGCTTGCATATAAAAAAGCAGGAATAGAACCCATAGTGGAACCTATTCGTGGTGGAACTGATGGAAGTAGAATGAGTTTTATGGGTTTGCCTACCCCTAATATTTTTACAGGTATGCAGGCTATTCATAGTAAGCATGAATGGATAGGGGTAGAGGATATGGAGAAGGCGGTAGAAGTATTGGTGAATTTGGTAGAAATAATTTAACTTTAAACATAAATCAGCAACTATGTTTTTATTACAAGCAGTAGAGAGTAAAATATCTTTATTTAGTTTATTACAAAAAGGTGGATGGATCATGTATCCATTGTATGGATTATTAGTGATTGCTATTTTTGTTTTCATTGAGAGATTTTTAGCGATAAAAAAAGCTGGCACCATTGACCCTCAATTTATGTTGGTGATTCGTGATCATATTATGGGTGGAAATATTGCTGCTGCAAAAGCATTAGCCAAAAGTACAGCTAACCCTGTAGCTAAAATGATTGAAAAAGGTATTATGAGAATTGGTAAGCCTTTGGACGCTATTGAAAAAAGTATGGAGAATGTAGGTAAGTTAGAAATGTATAGTATGGAGCGTAATTTGAATATTTTATCCTTAGTGGCGGGTATAGCACCTATGTTTGGATTCTTAGGTACTATTGTTGGTATGGTGCAATTATTTTATGGCATCGCATCAACTGGAGAGTATACTTTAAATACTATTGCAGGGGGTATTTATACTAAAATGATTACTTCCGCAACAGGTTTAATTATTGGATTAATTGCCTATGTTGGTCATAATTTTTTATCTACTCAAATAGATAAAACGGCGAATAAAATGGAAACTGCAAGTGCAGATTTCTTAGATATTTTACAAGAACCAACTCAAGCTTAAGATGAATTTAAGAAATAGACTTAGACATCAGCCTGAAGTACATACAGGAGCTTTGAACGATATTTTGTTCATCTTGTTATTGTTTTTCCTAATTGTTTCTACATTGGCGAATCCCAATGTGATCAAAGTATCAAATCCAAAATCTGCAAGCGACACTAAAGCAAAGCAAACAGTAGTAGTAACCATTGATAAAGATCAACAATTATTTATTGGTTCAACGCCTGTGTTAATGGATTCTTTGTCTAGCCAATTAAAAACTTTCTTAGCTAAAGAAACAGATAAGCCTTCTGTGGTGATCAATGGAGATAGCGTTGCTAATTTGGGTGTGACTATTCAAGTAATGCAAATCATTAAGCAATTAGGTGCAACACCAGTGGTTGCTGTAGATCCATCTCATTAATTTTTCAGACTGGCTCTAACCATTCTATCCTTTCCGTAGATATCCTGTCTTAATTCAGCATGGTAGCCCATTTCATGTAATAAGGCCATGATGGCATTCCCTTGATCGTAATGTATTTCAAAAAATAATTGACCTTTTGGTTTTAAGGCAGACTTGCCAATATGTGCAATCTTAGAATAAAATAATAAGGGGAAATGATCTGACACAAATAAAGCGATTTCTGGTTCATGTTCAGTTACCTGAGATTGCATGTTGGACTTTTCTCTTATAGGAATATAGGGTGGATTGCTGACAATGATATCGTATTGTTCTTTTAATTGCCTGGTCTGTAAAATATCTTGTTCAATAAATTCAATACTTACTTGATGAGTTTGAGCATTTTGTTTGGCGACTACTAAAGCTTCTTTGCTAATATCAAGTGCACTCATATTTGCATTGGGTATCGCTAATTTTAATGCAATAGGAATACAGCCTGAACCTGTGCCAATATCTAAAATGGATAATGGTTTATTTACAATATGAGCATATTCTGAAATCCACTCCACTAATTCTTCTGTTTCTGGTCTGGGAATTAATACTGATTCATTTACAAAATAGGCATGTCCCATAAACCATGCTTTACCAATAATATATTGTAAGGGTTTACCCGTTAAAAGTTGCTCCGTGTATTGGGTTAATAGTTCGGATTGAGTTTGCTCTAATGCATCATTCTTATGAATGTTTTGGTGTAATGCATCCCAACCAGTTACTTCCTCTATTAATATGTTTACAATACTATTCAACTCCAATGAATCGTATACATTGCTTAATTGGTGTTTAATAGCTTGTTTTGTATCTTGCAAACTCATACTGCAATGTTACAACAATGGATCCATTTTACTACAATACAATTGAGCAGCCAGCTATGGCAGAGTTCAAAGACAGAGGTAGTAAATTTATTGCGTATAGTTTTCCAGTAAATACAATAGATCAAGCAAAAAAACAGGTTGCAGCTTTGAAAAAAGAACATCCCAAAGCAGTTCATCATTGTTTGGCATATAGGATGGGAGTGGATGGATCAACTTATAGAGTGAGTGATGATGGGGAACCATCCGGATCTGCAGGAAGACCTATTTTAGGACAGATAGACAGTAAACAATTAACCAATATACTAGTTGTGGTGGTGAGGTATTTTGGAGGCACCCTTTTGGGAGTGCCTGGTTTAATTAATGCGTACAAAACCGCCACTTCATTGGCATTACAATTATCACCCATTATTCAGAAGCCCATTGAAATAGCATACACTTTGCATTTTGATTATCAGCAAATGAATGAAGTAATGATGGTAATTAAACAATACAATTGTTCAGTGGTAGAACAAACTGCTCAATTATTTGTGGAATTAAAAGTAGGTATCCCTAAAAATAGATTAGAAGAAGTGATTGCTAAGATGGACGATTTACATGGAGTCACTTATGCAACTAGCTTGGTGGAATAAAACTAGTAAGTGTAAAAACCTTGTCCTGTTTTTACACCTAATTTTCCTTTCGCTACCAATTGCACTAATAAAGGAGAGGGCGCGTATTTGTCATTTTGAAAACCTTCTTGCATAATGATCATGATATTTTTACAAACATCCAATCCAATATAATCTGCTAATTGTAAAGGTCCCATTGGATGTGCCATTCCTAATTTCATAATTTGATCAATAGTCGCTGCATCGCTTACCCCTTCTGATAAAGCTATAATGGCTTCATTAATCATGGGCATTAAAATTCTGTTCGCAATAAAACCAGGGAAGTCTTTTACTACACAAGGTATTTTATCAATTGTTTTTGTAAGTGTTACAATGGTTTCTGTAGTGGATTCGCTGGTTTGTTGTCCATTGATAATTTCTACTAATTTCATCACGGGCACTGGATTCATAAAATGCATACCAATTACTTGATTGGGCCTTTTTGTTACAGCTGCTAAGTCTGTGATAGAAATAGAAGAAGTGTTACTCGCTAAAATGCAATGTGATGGAGCGTATTGATCTAATTGCGCAAAAATACTTTTTTTAATATCACTGTTTTCTGTTGCCGCTTCTACTACTAAATCTGCATTTGTTACACCTTCTTGGATGGAAGTCTTTGTAGTGATATTGGAAATGGTGGAAGCCTTAGTTGCTTCGTCTATGATATTTTTAGTTAGCTGCCTATCTAAATTCTTTTGAATAGTTTGTATTGCTTTCGCTAATGCTGCTTCTTGTGTATCAATTAAGTTTACTTTAAATCCTTTTTGAGCAAATACATGCGCAATGCCATTGCCCATAGTACCTGCACCAATTACAGCAATTAGTTTCATATTTTATCTTTTAGATTTATAGTCTCCTCTTTTCCAAGAATTGATAAAGCTTTTCCAGGCTGCTGGGTTTAATATATTCATTGGAGGCAATTGCCCTGAATAATAATATCTAGATGCTTGTTGATTTAATGAAGCGCCTACTGCTTCTTTGCCATCTCTTGGTAAACTTGATAGGATGATTCTTTTTTGAGCTGCACTAGTATTTTTTCTGGCAGTCTCATACATATCATCATCCACTTTCGCATTCACAAAATCTCTTTCAAATTGTTGTCTAGTAGGTCTTGGTTTTAAGATGGTTGCAGGTAAGAAATTGGTATCATTCACCATTAATTGAATTACACTATATTGATTGCCCTCCAAATTATTGGGAATTTGTATTATTCTATCTTTAAAACCTACACAACTAAAAGTGATTCTTTCTCCCTTGTTAACTGCTATAGAGAAAACCCCATCATTATTGGTAATGGTTCCTCTTCCTTTATTGTTTACCACAATACTTGCAAAAGGAATGGCTTTTAAACTATCCGCCGTCATAATTACACCATACAATTGTACTACTGAATCTCTATAAATATTAGGCGCAGCATCGGTGCTTTGAGCATGCAATTGTTGGCTAGCAAAGCTGATAGATACTATTAAAAGGCTTATAAATACTTGCTTTTTCATGTGGTTACAAAATTAAGTAGCAATTGGCTATTTTTTTCGTTTTTCGTGGATAATCCTTGTTTTAATTGGGCAAAATAAGGGCATTGAACCTTAACTTTGCACAGCTTAATTTTATTTAACAAAAACTTGCAAAATGACTGAGGCGGATATACTTAAAGCTTTGAGTAATGTACAGGAGCCTGATTTGGGAAAAGACCTTGTTAGCTTGAATATGATTCAAGATTTGTCTATTGATGGCAACAAAGTAGCATTTACCATTGTATTAACCACTCCTGCTTGTCCTATGAAGGATTTGATGAAAAATGCCTCAGAAAACGCCATCAAATTATTAGTAAACAAGGAGGCTGAAGTAAAAGTCAATTTCACTTCTAAAACTACTACAGCTAGAAAAGACGATCAGGCTGTTTTGTCTAAAGTAAAAAATATTATTGCAGTGGTGAGTGGTAAAGGTGGTGTGGGTAAAAGTACTGTTTCTGCGAACTTGGCTTTGGCTTTAGCGGCTGGTGGAGCAAAAGTGGGATTAATGGATGCGGATATTTATGGCCCAAGTGTTCCAATTATGTTTGGAGTAAGAGGTCAAAGACCTTTAATGAAGGATGAAAATGGCAAAGGCATTATTTTGCCTTTAGAAAAATACGGTATTAGTTTAATGAGTATTGGTTTGTTGGTGGATGAAAAAGATGCTGTGGTTTGGAGAGGGCCAATGGCTAGTAGTGCCATTAGACAATTTATCACTGATGTGGATTGGGGAGAGTTGGATTATTTAGTAATTGATATGCCCCCAGGTACTGGAGATATTCATTTAACCATAATGCAAACTGTTCCAGTAACAGGGGTAGTGATTGTAAGTACTCCACAAAATGTGGCGTTAGCAGATGCGAAAAAAGCGATTGCCATGTTTGGTCAAGCAAAGATCAATGTACCTATTATAGGACTAGTGGAGAATATGGCTTATTTCACTCCTGCAGAATTACCTGAGAACAAATATTATTTATTTGGTAAAGAAGGTGGTAAGAAATTGGCAAGTGAATACGATTTACCATTCTTAGGTCAGATACCATTAATTCAATCTATCAGAGAAGGCGGAGATGAAGGCGTACCTGCTATGGTGGGGAATGATGTATTAACTAAAGAGGCATTTACAAAAGTAGTTTCCTTAGCAGTAAGACAAATTGCTGCAAGAAATGCTGATTTACCTAAAACACAAACTATAACGGTAGAACAAGATGCCTAATAAAATTATCATAGCCATTGATGGTTTCTCTTCTTGCGGGAAGAGTACTTTAGCAAAAGCTTTAGCCAAATCATTGGCTTATGTTTTTATTGATACTGGTGCTATGTATCGTGCAGTGGCATTGTATTTTATGAGACATGAAATTGCTTTTAATGATATTGCAGCTATTGAAAAAGCAATACAATCTATACAATTACATTTTGCTTTTAACGAGGCAACTGGTAAAAGTGATATGTACTTGAACGGTGAAAATGTGGAAGCAGCTATTAGAGAAATGAAAGTTAGTCAAAAAGTAAGTGAAGTAGCCGCTATTGCTGCAGTAAGAGATTTTGCTGTAGCGCAACAACAAGCCATGGGTGAACAAAAAGGTATTGTAATGGATGGGAGAGATATTGGCACCGTGGTTTTCCCTAAAGCTGAATTGAAAATATTTGTTACAGCAGATCCACTAGTAAGAGCAGAAAGAAGGTTTAAAGAATTACAAGCTACTCAACCAACCATTACCATGGAGGAAGTAGCTGAAAATTTAACTCATAGAGATTTAATTGATAGTACTAGAGAACATAGTCCATTAAAACAAGCTGAAGATGCTTTGGTATTAGACAATACCCATTTAAATCAGGAAGAGCAATTTACCATTGCTTTGAATTGGGCTAAAGAAAGAATCGAAGCTTAATTGCTCCAAATTTTTTCTATTTCTTCTAATTTATCTTCCACCCCATAGAAAGAAGTGATCTTATGAATAACGGCCTCCACCACTGCGTCAGGGCAGCTAGCACCGCTGGTCATTAAGATAGAAATACTTTCTTTTTTAGGTAGGTAGTCTGAAACAATTACAGACTCTTTATTTTTCCAATCTGTTTTTTGAATTTGATCTTTATTAATGATTTTACTTGCGTCATCAATAAAGTAGGTAGGTAATTTTTGTTCGCAAAGCTCTACTAAATGTGAACTATTGCTACTATTTTTTCCACCCATTACTATTGCTAAATCCGCACTAGTCTCTAAAAGTCCAATCACTGCAGATTGGTTATCGTTGGTTGCATAACATAAAGTATCTCTAGTGTCAGCAAAATGCTCTTTGATATTTTCTGATCCAAACTTTTCAATAATAATATTTTTCAAATAGTCGGAAATGGCTTGTGTGTCAGTTGCTAATTGAGTAGTTTGATTTACTACGCCAATTTTATCTAAATGTACTGTAGGGTCGAAATTTTTAGAGTATCTACCTTTGAATTGTTCTTCAAAAACTTCCTTACTAATTTTTCCTAAAATAAAAGAGCCTAAAACAATAGCCTCTTCCATATCGTTAACCACTATCGAAGGCGTATTAGATGCAGCATGAGAAAAAGTGGCTCTTGTTTCTTCATGTTTTGGTTTTCCATGAATTACAATAGAGTATCCTTTTTTAGCTATCTGTTCACTTCTGTTCCAAACCTTTTCCACAAATGGGCAAGTGGTATTGTATTTTTGAATATCAATTCCCTTTTTAATAATTTTTGCTTCCAATTCTAGGGTAGTTCCAAAAGCTGGAATAATAACCACATCATCTGCATTCAAAGTATCTAATGGGATTAATTCATTTCCTGAAGTGTCTTGTAAAAACTGAACGCCTCTTTTAGTTAAATCTGCATTTACTTGAGGGTTGTGAATCATTTCACTTAATAAGAAAATTCTTTTACCCTGATTTTCTTCGATGGTTTTGTAAGCGATATTAATAGCATTTTCTACACCATAACAAAATCCAAAATGTCTCGCTAAGTATATCTTTAGATTCCCGAAATCCAATAAAGTAGGGCTAAAGTCTTTCTTTAGTTTGTCTTGGTCTTTGCGTTTTTGCTTAATTGCAGAGATCAAATTACTTCTATAGCCGGTAGGTACTTCAAAACTTTTCATTCAAATTGGATTTGGTCGATAACAAGCACAAAAGTACATAGTTTCTCCAATAAATTAGCAGATACTAGCTATGGCTCGTATCTTTGCGCCATGCATTATGT
>JAHEFI010000019.1 GCA_024640255.1 Bacteroidota bacterium
TACAATGGGTAATGGAAGGTAAAATAACAGATTCTATATCTGTTGCTGCAATTCTTAAATGGGAACTGCTTAAAAATAATTAGTTTTGAACCATGCAGGAAAGAAGAAGCAAATTTAATGGCCCTAGAAGGTTTAGTCCAAGACCGCAAATGTCTGAGAGAAAATTTATTATTGGTAGACAACCCATTATAGAATCTTTTTCTTCTGATACCAATATTGAAAAAATACTGATCCAAAAAAATGCGCAAGGGGAAGGTTTATCTGAAATTAAAAAAGCTGCATTAGATCATAATATTCCTATTCAATTAGTACCCATTGAGAAATTAAATGGAATGACCAAGGCCAATCATCAAGGTGTATTGGCTTTTATTTCCATGGTAAAGTATATGGACTTGCAGGAAGTAATAGACTTTGTGGTGGCTAAAGGAGAGACACCTTTATTTATGATGTTGGATGGCGTAACAGATGTTAGAAATATTGGGGCAATAAGTAGAAGTATACATTGTTGTGGTGCACAAGCATTAATTATACCAGACAAAGGAGTTGGAGCATTAAACGAAGAAGCTTTTAAAAGTAGTGCGGGTGCATTAGAGCATATACAAGTGATTAGAGTAAGTAGTTTACTAAAAGCAGTGGATACACTTCATCTAAATGGTATTCAGGTATTCACAAGCGAAATGAGAGCGGATAAGAATGTACATGAATTAGATTTGACTATTCCTTCTTGTATTATTATGGGAGATGAGGGTAGAGGAGTGCAGCCTTTTCTTGCAAAAGCAGCAGATTATTTCTTTAAAATACCAATGGCTACTTCATTTGATTCTTTTAATGTTTCAGTAGCCGCGGGTATCATTCTGTATGAAGCCATGAAGCAAAGAATGTTCAAATGAAATTCAAATTAACATTAGAGGCAACTGCTTCCAATTTACAAATTGGGTATCAAGATAAAATCTTATTGATTGGGTCCTGTTTTACGGAGAATATAGGAGCTAAAATGCAAAAGCATTTATTCCATGTGCATGAAAACCCTCACGGCATTTTATTTAATCCAATAAGTGTTCATAATGCCTTAAGAGATTATTTACAATGCAAACAATATGGTAAAGAAGATTTATTTGAATTAAATGAGTTGTTTAATAGTTGGCATCATCATACCAGATTTTCAGATATTACTGCAGATGCTGCTTTGAATAAAATAAATGAATCTATAAGAGCGGCTCACGATTATTTAAAAGAAGCTAATCAGTTAGTCATCACTTTGGGGTCGGCATGGTTATATTGTTTGACAGAAATAGCCATTGGTCAACAAGGCTTAGTAGTTGCTAATAATCATAAAGCGCCTGCTACTTGGTTTGAAAAAAGATTGATGCAGTCTGATGAATTAACTTCAGTTTTTCAATCTTTGGTAAAAGATTTGCAAACTTTTAATCCAGGCTTGCAAATTATTTTTACTGTAAGTCCGGTAAGACATTTAAGAGAAGGATTAGTTGAAAACAACAGAAGTAAGGCAGTTTTAATTCAAGCAGTACATGATATAATTGCCACAACTTATGGAACTTATTATTTCCCAGCTTATGAATATGTCATAGATGATTTAAGGGATTATCGTTTTTATGCGGAAGATTTAGTACATCCCAATTATGCAGCAACCCAATATGTTTGGGAAAAATGGGTGGAGACATTTTATCATTCAAGTACCCAACAAATCATGAAGCAAGTGGCAGAATTGCAATTAGCCATTCAACACAAGCCTTTTAATAAAAAAAGCATAGCTCATCAGGCTTTTTTACAAAATGCGTTAGCTAAAGCACAAGATTTGTTTAAGTCTTATCCTTATTTAAATTTACAAGAAGCGATCAGCTTTTTTAGTGGCGAACTAGCAAATATTGCTTAATTTAGAAGTCTAAATAATTGCTATGCGTTTATTGCCATTTTTAGCTTCGGCTATAGTAACTGTATCATTGGTATCTGTTCTTAATACACAATTACCAGTGGGCGCTTCTAAGACTCCTAAATTGGGTTATTTTCTTTCACCTCAACAAGGCTTCTGGAAGAATGCAGAGAAACTGAACACCAATTTTGATGCTAGTATTTTGGCAGAGAATTTGAAAGGGAAAGTGGATGTGTACATGGATGATCGTTTGGTGCCACATATTTATGCAGACAATGACGAGGATGTTTATTTTGTTCAAGGATATTTACATGCACAGTTTAGATTATGGCAAATGGATTTTCAAACCAGGGTTGCTGCAGGAAGATTAAGTGAAATTGCTGGTGCTGATAAATTATCCATTGATAAATTTTTTAGAAGATTGGGAATGGTATATGGGGCAGAGCAAACAGAGCGAATGATTAACGAAACCAATCCTGTAATGAAAGCAACGGTAGATGCCTATACAGCAGGCGTGAATGCTTATATGAAACAATTGTCACCAGAAAACATTCCTTTTGAGTATAAATTAATGAACTACCAACCAGAAGAATGGACTGCTAAGAAAACTTATCTATTCTTGATGTTCATGTCTTATGATTTAACGGGTAGATCTGCTGCCGCTGATTTGCAGTTAACCAATACTAGAGATTATTTAGGCTATGATTTATTTGATAAATTGTATACCAATCAACAAGATTCTTTGGATCCTATCATTCCTAGAGGAACAGAATTTGCCACTGCATCATTACATCCAGTAGCACCAGCAAATGCTGATATGGCTTATTTACATAAAACAGATTCAACAGTTTCAGTAAACAATGTATCTGAAGCTCCAGCTACTCCAGATAAAAACAATGGTAGTAATAACTGGGCAGTGTCTGGAACTAAAACAAAATCTGGAAGACCTATTTTATGTAGTGATCCACACTTGGGTTTAAACCTGCCTTCCTTATGGTATGAGGTTCAAATCACCACCCCTACACATAGTACTTATGGCGCAAGTTTCCCAGGATCTCCCGCAGTGATTATTGGATTCAATGATAGCTTGGCATGGGGTGTGACCAATGCTGGAAGAGATGTGTTAGATTATTATGAATTAAAATTCAAGGATAGCACGCAAAATGAATATTGGTATAATGGAGCGTGGAAAGCAACAACTAAAAGAACAGAAACCATTAAAGTAAAAGATAGTGCCGATGTGGTGGAAGAAATTGCTATGACTCATTGGGGTCCTGTAATGTATGATGCGCATTATCAAAATCCACAATCAAAGGGAAGAAATTTAGCCGTAAAATGGACAGCACATGAAGCATCCACAGGAGTTGAAACTTTTTATCAATTAAATAGAGCTAAAAACACGGATGATTATTTAAAAGCCATTGCGCTTTGGAAATGCCCAGGTCAAAATTTTGTGATGGCAACTAAAACGGGAGATATTGCCATTAAGCAACAAGGAACTTTTGTGGCAAGATGGGATAGGCAAGGAGACTTTATTATGCCAGGTGAAGATTCAAGCTATGCATGGCAGGGTTTAATTCCTAATGAAGAGAATCCATTTATTAAAAATCCAGAAAGAGGTTTTGTAAGTAGTGCTAATCAAAAATCTGTGGATGCTACATATCCGTATTATTTAGGTACCGCTTCTTCTTTCCCTTTATACAGAGGTATTAGTGTGAACAAGCAATTGGCAAACATGTCTAATATTACAGCAGAAGACATGCAAGCATTGCAAACCAATAATTATAATGTGTTTGCGGCTATGGCAATACCAGCATTGATGAAATCTGTACAGATGGAATCCTTGTCTGCTGAAGCAAAAAACATGGTGAATAAAATGAATCAATGGGATTTATACAATCAACCTAATTCAGAAGGCATTACAGTCTTTAAAGTTATTTGGGATAGTGTGGAGAATGCAGTTTGGGGTGATGAATTAGCAGGTTCACCCATTCCATTAACCAAACCTGAATCTTATGTTTTAGTAGAGCAAATGTTAAGAGATAGCAATTTCTCTGTAGCAGATGATATTACCACCACTAATAAAGTAGAAACTTTAAAAGATCAGGTTCTAGTAGGAATTGAAAAAGCTTCATTAAAATTAGCCGCATTAGAAAAAGAACATAAATTAGTTTGGTCTGCATTTAAAGCGACAAGAGTATTGCATTTAACTAAAACAGATGCATTGAGTAGATTGAATTTGCCGATAGGCGGTGGAGTGAATATTATTAATGCGACAACAGAAAATCATGGGCCAAGTTGGAGAATGGTGGTGCATTTAACAGATGAGATAGAAGCTTATGGTTTATATCCAGGAGGGCAAAGTGGTAATCCAGGTAGTCCTTATTATGATAGTTTTGTTGATACCTGGGCTGCAGGCAAATATTATAGATTATTATTCTTACCAAAAGAAAAATTAAAAGCAAACGAGCATACTAAATGGCATATTCAATTTAGTAAAGCGTAAAACTGATTCATTATGAAAAACAATACATTCAAAATACCTGTTTCTATATTATTATCCGCTATTGCATGTTTTGCAATTGGCTTATATACTGTTCTACCTTGGTGGAGTTTTATGGTGACCAATTTTTTAATTGCATTAGCCATTCCTCAGAAGCCTTGGGTATCTTTTTTAACTGGAGCATTAGGTGTGGGTGCTATATGGACAGGATTAGCAACTGGAATAGATATGGCCAACAATCATTTATTGTCAACCAAAGTGGCTAATATTTTACCCTTACATGGTTCTTATGTTTTATTGATTCTAATCACGGGTATAGTTGGCTTTTTACTAGGTGGCATGTCTTCCTTGACTGCTTCTTATTTGAGGAAAGCGTAATTTTACTTATTTTTGTATTGAATTTCCCCAACCTGCAATTGGGATAAAAATTTAATATATGTCAGTATTACACAATCGTGTTTCCAACCAAGAGTTGAAACAAAAGTTGTATGAGGAAGATTTTCCTAGAACAACCATCAGTTTTTATCAGTATTTCCCTATCCAAGATCCACAAGCTTTTAGAGATGAATTGTATCGAGCACTCAATGCAATGAAAGTCTTTGGAAGAATTTATGTAGCAACAGAGGGTATCAATGCACAAATCAGTGTGCCTTCACATTACTTTGATGTGTTTAGAGATTTTTTGTATTCCTATAAACCATTAAATGGCATAAGATTGAATATTGCTGTGAATGATAATGGAAAAAGTTTCTGGGTGTTGAAAATTAAAGTGCGCGATAAAATTGTAGCAGATGGAATAGAGGATCCTAATTTTAGTATGGAAAATAAGGGGAAGTATGTGAATGCTCAACAAATGAATCAGTTATTAGCATCACCAGATACCGTGGTGATTGATATGAGAAATCATTATGAATTTGAAGTAGGACATTTTGAAAATGCCATTGAGATTCCTTCAGATACTTTCAGAGAGCAATTACCTATGGCAGCGGATATGATGAAAGACAAAAAAGATAAAAATATTATCATGTATTGCACAGGAGGTATTAGGTGTGAAAAAGCTAGTGCTTATATGTTGCATCAAGGATTTAAAAATGTGTTTCATTTAGAAGGAGGCATTATTCATTATGCCAATAAAATCAAAGAAGCTGGTTTAGAAAGTAAATTCAAAGGAAAGAATTTTGTATTTGATGATCGTTTAGGGGAGAGTATTACAGAGGATGTAATTGCAAAATGTCATCAATGCGGAAAGCCGGCAGATACCCATACCAATTGTAAAAATGACGCATGCCATTTATTATTTATTCAATGTGAGGAATGTGCGAATGCTTTTGATGGATGTTGTACTACAGCATGTCAAGAAGTATATCATTTGCCTTTAGAACAACAAGAAGCATTAAGAAAAGGGGAGAAGAAAGGAATGCAGGTTTTTAATAAAAGTAAACAAAGATTAAGACCTAGATTAGGAATTGATATTGAAGTGAAATAAGCAAAAAAAAGTCTCGAGTTTTATTCGAGACTTTTTTATTTATTCAATACCTAATTTTTTAAGTGCATCACAAACCAAATCATAAGTTTGCTCATCTGTTTTTTGATCTGGTTTAAAAGGTTCACCGATAACTTGCTCGTATAGTTCAATATATCTTTTAGAAATAGTCACTATCCATTCATCTTTCATTTCTGGAACGGTTTGTCCTTCCTTACCCATGAAATTGTTATCTATCAACCACTCTCTTACAAATTCTTTACTTAATTGCTTTTGTTTTGATTTAGTAGATTGTCTTGCTTCAAAACCTTCTGCATAAAAATACCTTGAAGAATCAGGCGTATGAATTTCATCCATTAAATATATGGTGTCATTAATTTTGCCAAACTCATATTTGGTATCAACTAAGATTAATCCTCTTTTAGCAGCAATTTCTTTACCTCTTTGGAAAAGTGCTAAAGCATATTTTTCCAAAATGGCCCAATCCTCCGCTGATGCTAATCCTTGTGCAATGATTTCTTCCTTGGAGATATCTTCGTCATGTCCCTCACTTGCTTTGGTTGAAGGGGTAATAATGGGGGTAGGGAAAAAATCGTTTTCTTGAAGCCCCTCAGGTAGGGTTACACCGCATAAGGTTCTGCTTCCTGATTGGTAAGTTCTCCAAGCATGCCCAACTAAATTACCTCTCACCACCATTTCTATCTTAAAAGGAGTACATTTTTTTCCAATGGCAGCATTGGGTGCCGGGGTGCTTAATAGCCAATTTGGACAGATATCCTCGGTCGCTTTTAGCATATAAGCAGCAATTTGGTTAAGAACCTGTCCTTTGAAGGGAATTGGTCTTGGTAAAATCACGTCAAAAGCCGAGATTCTGTCGCTTGCAATCATCACAAGTAGTTCATTATCAATGTAATAAACGTCTCTTACTTTGCCATGGTACTCATTGATTTGTCTAGGGAAGGGCTGTTGAATCATAGAGCTAAATTATAATTTTAACATTATATTCTATAATTTTTTCTAAAGTGCCTAAAAATGGGTATTTTGCTGTACAATTCAATTTAAAAACAATTAATTATGAGCAAATTTTTAAGACATTTTGGTCTTTTTTGCATGGCTGCTATGGTAGCTTTAAACGCAAATGCCCAAACTGCGGGTACTGTAAAAGGTACTGTTAAAAATTCAACGAATGCTGAAACTTTAACCGCTGTAACTGTATCCTTAAAGGGAACAAACAATGGTACTTACACTAGTGATAAAGGTACTTTCACTTTACCAGTGTCTGTAAAACCTCCATTTACTTTAGTGTTTTCTTCAGTAGGCTTTGAAAGCAAAGAAGTTAACGTAACTGATTTTTCAAACATAACTGTAAGCCTTAAGCCTAGTTTCGTATTAGGTTCTGAGGTAGTTGTTGCCGCTTCAAGAGTATCTGAGAGAATTTTAGAATCTCCAGTAACTATTGAAAGAATCAACACAAATGCAATTAAATCAGCTCCAGCAACTAACTATTATGACATCTTAGCTAACTTGAAAGGAGTGGATATCACTACTGCAGGTTTAAGCTTTAAGAGTATCTCTACAAGAGGTTTCAACGGTTCTGGTAATACTCGTTTAAATCAATTGATTGACGGTATGGATAACCAAGCTCCAGGTTTAAACTTCTCTGTGGGTAGTGTTATTGGTTTAACTGAATTAGATGTAGATAATATCGAATTATTACCAGGTGCTTCTTCTGCATTGTATGGTGCAGGTGGTATGAATGGTACTGTTTTGATTAACTCTAAGAGTCCTTTCAAATACCAAGGTTTAAGTTTTCAAATTAAGCAAGGTATCAAGGATGTAGATAACTATCAAAGACCTCAATCTGCTTACAAAGATTATGCAGTAAGATTTGCTCAAAAAGTGGGCAATCGTTGGGCATATAAAATTGGTATGCAATACATGGAAGCACAAGATTGGTTAGCAAACAATACGCAAAACTATTCTAGAACAACTGGTACTCAAAATGGTCAAACGATTGGTGGTACAAGATACCATGATCCTAACTATGATGGTGTAAACGTATATGGTGATGAAACAACTTCAACATTATCTGGTGTATATGATGGTGTTAAAGCGGGAATCATAGGCACACTTACACAATCATACACTCCGGTATATGGTGCTGCTGCAGGAGCTTATGCAACTGGTGCATACAATCAATTATATGGTGCAACTGCTTTATTTAGTTCGTTATCTAAATATGCTGCATTCTTAGGTTCTCAAAATGCTGCTTTAGCTCCATATGCTCCATTCTTATATGGTAATGCAAAAGGATATTTCACTGGTGTGAATGTTAGTAGAACTGGTTACAATGAAATTGATGTAATTGATCCAGTAACTAAGAACGTTAAGTTTACTGGTGCTATTCACTATAAAGTAAACGATGATGTAGAAGCTTCTATCAGTGGTTACACTGGTCAAGGTAATACAGTATATACTGGTAGTGATCGTTATTCTTTGAAAGACTTAAAAATGAGTCAATTCAAATTTGAATTAAAAGCTAAAGATTGGTTTATCAGAGCTTATGCAACTTTAGAGAATTCTGGTAACTCTTTCAACTCTACTATTGCTTCTCGTTATTTCAACGAAGCATGGAAAGCAAGTACTACATGGTATCCAACTTATGCTGGTGCATTTGTAGCTGCTAGAGATGCTGGTTTAGATATTTTATCTGCACATGCTGCTGCGAGAGCGCAAGCTGATGCAGGTCGTCCAACAGGTCAAATCTCTCAAGATTCAAGATTTAAATCTATTGTAAGTACGCCAATCTCTAAAGGTGGTGCCTTATTCTTAGATAGAACTTCATTATATGTTGTAGAAGGTCAATACAATTTCACTGAGAAATTAGGATTAGACAAATACAATGCAGACTTCATCATGGGTGCAAGTCACAAAGAATATTGGTTAGATTCTAAAGGAACTTTATTTGCTGATACAGCAGGTAAAATCTCTATCATGGAAAATGGCGCTTATGCTCAATTGTCTAAGCGTTTCTTAGATGATTTCATCAAGTTCTCTGTATCTGGTAGATATGATAAAAACCAAAACTTTGAAGGTCGTTTCACTCCAAGATTTACGATGGTGGTGAAATTATCTCAAGATCAAAACTTACGTTTCTCTTACCAAACAGCTTACCGTTTCCCAACTACTCAAAACCAATGGATCAACTTGACAGTGGGTGGTGGTACTAAGTTAATGGGTGGTTTAGAAGCTTTAAGAACATTCAACCATTTCCAAGTTAACCCAGTTTATACTTTAGCTAGTGTTCAACAATTTGGTGCTTCTGTAATGATGGGTGCTCCAAATACTGGTTTGTTAAAGCAACAAAACTTTGGAGATTTCAAGCCTGAGTCTTTAAGTACTTATGAAGTAGGTTATAAGGCTTTAGTGGCTAAGAAATTAATGGTTGACTTTTATGCTTATGCTGGTAACTACAAAAACTTTATCAGTGGTGTAACTGTATTACAATCTAGAACTGCTGCACAATCTGTATATGATTTATTAGATGCTAATAAGCGTCTTGGATATAGTATCTCAACAAATGCTAATGCAGATGTATCTAGCGCAGGTTGGGGTTTATCTTTAGACTATTTATTGCCTCATAACTTTACTGTAAATGGTAGCGTTTCTTCTGATGAAATTGGCGCTTTACCTAACGGATTTGTTTCTTACTTCAACACTCCAAAAATGAGAGTGAACTTAGGAGTAAATAACAGTGGTTTTATGTTAAAGAACAGATTAGGTTTTGGTGCTAGCTTACACTACCAAGATGGCTTTATGTACGAAGGTACATTTGGAGCAGGTGCTGTTTCTGCATACAATACTGTAGATGCGGTATTAACTTACAAAGTGCCAAGCATCAAGTCTTTGGTTAAAGTAGGTGGTACAAACATTTTCAACCATTATTACAGAACTGCATTTGGTAATCCAGCAATTGGTGGATTGTACTATGTAAGTTTTGCATATAACATATTGTAAGATATCTAGGATGGGTTAGTCCCAACTATCTTACCCAATCCCTTCCCGATTTACGGGAGGGGATTTTTTTTGCCCCTAACTGGGCTTTTTTCCTACATAAAATACTATTTTTGCATCTCAAATTAAAATCGGAATACCTATGCGATCTATAGCCTTTAGAGAAGCCCTTCGTGAAGCCATGAATGAAGAAATGAGAAGAGATGAGCGTGTGCTTTTAATGGGGGAGGAAGTAGCAGAATACAATGGTGCTTATAAGGTAAGCCAAGGCATGTTAGCAGAATTTGGTCCAAAGAGAATTATTGATACGCCTATTTCTGAATTAGGTTTTGCTGCGGTTGCTGTTGGTGCTGCTCAAAATGGTTTAAGACCTATTGTAGAATTCATGACTTGGAACTTTGCAGTGTTACCTTTAGATCAGATTTTAAACACTGCTAGTAAGATGTTGGCAATGAGTGGTGGTCAAATTGGATGTCCTATTGTTATGAGAGGTCCAAATGGTAGTGCAGGTCAATTAGGTGCACAACACTCTACTGCTTTTGAAAGTTTCTTAGCAAATATCCCAGGTTTAAAAGTAGTTTCTCCTTCTAATGGATACGATGCAAAGGGTTTATTAAAACAAGCAATTCGTTACGAAGAAGATCCAGTAATGTTCTTGGAGAGTGAAGTAATGTATGGAGATAAATCAGATGTTCCAGAAGAAGAATATTATATTCCATTAGGGAAGGCAGATATTAAAAAGCATGGTACAGATGTAACTATTGTTTCTTTCAATAAAATGATGAAAGTAGCGTTAGGTGCTGCTGCAGAATTAGAGAAAGAAGGTATCAGTGCTGAAGTAATTGATTTAAGAACCATTAGACCTTTGGATTGGGAAACAATTTTAGAAAGTGTAAAGAAAACCAATCGTTTGGTGATTGTTGAAGAACAGTGGCCATTTGCTTCTGTATCTTCTGAAATCACTTATAGAATTCAAAAAGAAGGTTTCGATTATTTAGATGCGCCTATTAGAAGAATCTGTAGCGCAGATGCTCCAATGCACTATGCGCCTAACTTAACTGCTTTGGCTATCCCTGATGTAACAAGAACTGTTAAACTAGTGAAGGAAGTAGTAGGCAGATAATCCTTGATTTTAGCCTTTTAAGGATAAGATGATACAATTAACTATCTTTTATACAAATATCCCTCACAAAGGGATATTTTTGTTATAACACATTAATCAACATTTTATGGGAATGATCTTGTTTATATTGTTTTGGGTAGGTTGGCATATTGGTATTTATGCCATGTTAAAAAAAGCAGGCGTGCCTGTTAATAAAGCGATTATTCCTATTTATAATACTTGGGAAGTAGTTAAACTTTGTGGTATCCCTAAATTTTGGTTTTGGATTCAGTTAATTCCAGTTCTTGGACAATTTGTAAGTTTATGGATCAGCATCATTTTTGTGATGCATTTTAAAAGAGTCAATTTATTAGATCATGCATTAACTATTTTAGTGCCCTTTGTTTATTTACCTTATTTAGGTTTTTCTGAAAAGGGTGTTTGGCATGGAGAAAAAGCATTAGAGCATTATCATAAATCTGCTTCAAGAGAGTGGATTGACGCTGCTGTATTTGCTGTAGTTGCAGCTACTTTAATTAGAACATTTATTTTTGAAGCGTATGTGATTCCATCTGAAAGTATGGAGAAAACATTATTGGTAAATGATTTTTTGTTTGTTGATAAAATCACTTTTGGTGCAAGAATACCACAGACACCTTTGTCTTTCCCTTTTGTACACAATACCATGCCAGGTTCAATTACAACGCCTTCTTATACTAAATTAATTCAGTTAGATTATCAAAGACTTCCGGCTATCAGAAAAATTAAGAGAAACGATATTGTTGTATTTAATTTCCCAGCTGGAGACACGATTATCAATTTACCCGATTTTGGAAGTAAGATTCCTTATTATGATGTTTTAAGAAGTGCAGAGTATAATGGTAATAGAGAAAAGTTACAAGCAGATTATCCCATTTTGGTGCATCCAATGGATAAAACGGATAATTATATTAAAAGATGTGTAGCTATTCCTGGAGATGTTTTAGAAATAAAGAATGGGGTATTATGGGTGAATCAAGCTCCTGCATTAGTTACTACTGCTGCGCAAACAGAATATGTAGTGGAGACCAATGGACAAAATATTCCAGAAGATTTTATTAATGAGACTATTGGAATTAATACAACAGAAGCTACTGCAGATTTTAGTTTAATAGAAGGTGCTGCAAATACTTTTAGAATTAATATGACAGCAGAAGCTGCTGAGAAAGTTAAGCAATTACCGCAAGTTAAATCAGTAAAATTATTTGTTGATCAAAATATTGGTTATACTTTTCCAAACGATATTGTTCATTTTCCTTGGACAATAGATAATTTTGGTCCTATTCGTATTCCTAAAAAAGGAGATGTGATTAATTTAAACGATTCAACTATTGAAATCTATAGAAGATTGATTAGCTCCTATGAACACAATAGTTTGGATAAAGTGAATGGTCAATTTGTAATAAATGGTAAACCTGCAGCAACCTATACAATTCAACAAGATTATTATTGGATGATGGGGGATAATCGTCATAGAAGTCAGGATAGTAGATTCTGGGGTTTTGTTCCTGAAACCCATATTGTGGGTAAAGCTGCATTGATTTGGTTTAGTTATGATAAGTCCATTAGATGGAATAGAATTTTTAATTTAATCAAATAGCATGTTAAAGAAATTTGAGTTTGAATACGAAACCTTTGCTGACGCAAGCGCATTATCTAAAGCCGATCAGGATTTATTAGAAGCAGCTAGGAAAGCTACTGCTACAGCATTTGCTCCTTATTCAAATTTCAAAGTGGGTGCTGCAGCCAAATTAAATTCAGGAGAGATTATTATAGGATCTAATCAGGAAAGTGCCAGTTATCCTGTTGGCATCTGTGCTGAGCGTACGCTGTTAAATAGCATTGGGAGTCAATATCCCAGTGCTTCTATACAAACACTTGCCGTTAGCTATGAGCCAGTAGGGAAGGCTTCTAATGAACCCTTGTCGCCCTGTGGCATGTGTAGGCAATCCATATTAGATTTTGAAAACAGGTATCAAGCGCCCATTAGGGTGATTTTAGCTGGATTAGAAGGGGAGGTAATGATTTTTAAATCCGGTTCAGACTTATTGCCTTTTGGATTTAATGGATCTATCCTAAAGGGTTTAAAATAAGGTTTGAACACCTAGAGCCAGTCTAAATTCGTGCTGCAAAAGCCATCTTTTTCTAGATTTACCCCAGGCATATCCCACTAAAGATTGATCTGCACCAATGATGCGGTGGCAGGGTACTATAATAGCAATTTTATTTTTTCCATTTGCTGCAGCAGCTGCTCTAATGCATTTAGGATCTCCTAATTTCTTTGCCAATTCGCCATAACTCAAGGTTTTTCCAAAAGGAACTTCATATAATTCTTTCCAAACCTTTTGTTGAAAATCGGTACCTGATTGATGAATAGGTACAGTAAAAGAAGTTCTTTGTCCACTAAAATATTCAATCAATTCATCAATGCATTGATGAATTACAGGATTAGATTCAATATTGTCCATTTCCAGATCAACTAATGCAGCCTCTTCTACAAATTCTAAACGGGCAATACTCTGATCATCTGCTTCAATTAAGATAGCTCCAATGGGACTATGGTATATATGGGCATTTGTTACAAGCATTAGTCTAGTAAATTGGCTAAATCGTTCAGGTCTTTTTGTTTGTATTGAAGGGTTGGGCTGCTAAAACACTTAGAAAACTCTTGAAGCAATTTTTTGATGATTCTTTGATTGCTTAGTGGTTTATAATAATTGTTCTTTGGTTCAATATTAGAACGTTGAAAATATTGATCTAAGTCTTTTTGTGAAAATGCATTACCAGTAGTTCCTTCGATATAAAATTGGATAAATTCTTGCGGATTAGGCACAATGGCGTCAGGATCCCAATCCAATGTGTAGAAAGCAATAATACATTGTTTAGGGATATTGATAAAATCTGCTAAGATGTCTAATTGCTGACATAGTTCTGCATATAAAATGGCGTTAGAAAAAGCATTCCCATTTTTAGAAAGCAAGGGTGCAGAAATTAAAAAAGCTTCAGGCTTTTCATAGTTTACTTCTGTCCCTTTAATTTGGTAATAGCTAAACAAAATATTTCGAAGAACATTGGCCTGCTCCAAGGGAGTTAAATAATTGTTTAACTCAAGCCATATATTTCTTCTAATCTTTTCTAATTGATTTCTTAAGTTATCCAAATTAATTTCTGGGTAGTGAAATTTAGTAACCAATAAAGCGCCTTCAAATAAAGAAGGCTCATCTTGTGATTTCCATTCAATGATGGATTCTTTTAAATCTTGTAAACGTAATTTATAAATCATCATTTCAATACGTTCCAAGCTCACTTCATCTAAAGTTGATTCCCATAGATGTTCTAAATCTGGAATAATGGGGCTTCCATAGTGCAAAATTCTACTAGAGATGGTAAAATACACTTCCTCATCCGGATCGTCTATTAATTTAAACAAGGCTTGTATTTCTTCAGCAGTCTTTTGCATATTCAAATCAACGCAAAAAATACCATATATGCCTCTATTATTTATCCCTACCTGTGGATATATTTAACAATAGTTTACATAATAAACTTAATAAGTATTCGTTAGCAAAAATAAGTCGCCATTTCATGGCATAGAGTCTTTGTTATTGTTTATATTTGAATATTATCTAAATCACATGCAAAATCAAGTTTTCGCTACACCCAAATTTCCTTCTAGCACAAAGTCTTTACATGCAGAATTAAAGAGACGCGTGAATGAATATTTGGAACAAAATCAAATAAAAGCTACTGGTAATTTCAAGTTATTTTCTAAAGCCATTTTATTAATTAGTTTATTAGTCATTACCTATATCCATTTGGTATTTTATACTCCTGGCACTTTATTAGCCATTCTTGAATGTGTGTTTTTTGGAGGACTAATTGCTGCCATTGGTTTTAATGTTATGCACGATGGTAGTCATGGTAGTTTTAGTAAATATGCTTGGTTAAATAACCTGGCTTCTTCTTCTATTAGTGTATTAGGTGCTAGTAGATTTATGTGGGGAATTAAGCATGTTACTATACATCATACTTATACGAATATTGATGGGGTGGATGATGATATCGAAGTGGGTGTGTTCATGAGAATGGCACCAACGCAGAAATATTATTCTATGCATCGTTTTCAACATATTTATTTCTGGTTCTTGTATATGCTATTATATATTTTCTGGATTTTCTTTGCTGACTATAAAAAGTATTTCTCTAAAAAAATTGGCAATATTAGTTTCAAGAGCATGACTTGGGCAGAACATCTAGAATTTTGGTCAGTTAAAGTGTACCATGTTGTTGCTTTTGTAGTACTTCCAATTTATATGGTAGGATGGGTGAGCTGGTTAGTTGGATTCTTAGTTGCTACTATGTTTGCTGGTTTTGTATTAAGTATTGTGTTCCAATTAGCTCATACAGTAGAAGACACTGATTTTCCTGTAGCAATTCAGCCTGATAATAAAATGCCAGACGAATTTGCAGCACATCAAATTAATACAACAGCTAATTTTGCTACTAAAAACAAGTTAGTAAGTTGGTTAGTAGGTGGGTTGAACTTCCAAATTGAACACCATCTTTTTCCAAAGGTTTCTCATGTACACTATCCTGCAATAAGTAAGATTGTAAAACAAGCATGCGAGGATTTCAAATTAAATTATATTGAATATCCAACTGTATTGAGTGCCATCAAAGCACATTTTAACTTTGTAAAACAAATGAGCAAGCCTTCAGTTGCTTAAACAAATAAATAGTTTGTATAAAAAAAGGATATCGATTGATATCCTTTTTTTATTGTATAGTTGTTAAGCTTTCTTCTTACGAGCAGTTTTGCGAGGAGGGTTTTTCTTTAATTCTTCAATAATCTCTTTCACTTCCTCGATAGTTAAGGTTTCTACTTTTTCTTGTTGCTCTTTGGTTAACTTAAAGTTCCTTAACCCTTGTTTGATATAAGGACCATAAGGGCCTCTCAATAATTGTATTTTTTCTTTTTCAAAAACCTTGATGGTTCTTTCGTCTTTTGCTTTACGCTTTTCAGCAATCATTGGAGCCAATTCATCCAATTGAACAGTGTATGGGTCCATTTCCTTGTTCAAAGAGTAGAACTTCTTGTCATGAGCAGCATATGGGCCAAAGCGTCCAATATTCACCGTCACTTCTGATCCTTCAAATTCTCCCAAGGTTCTAGGTAATTTGAATAATTCCATAGCTTCCTCAAAACTGATGGTTTCGATACTTTGAGAGGCTTTAAGTTTGGCAAATTTTGGTTTTTCTTCATCATCTTGATGACCAATTTGTACCATTGGGCCATATCTACCCATTCTAGCAATTACATTTTTACCAGTCACAGGATCTGTTCCCAATTCTCTTTCACCTTTTGCTCTTTCTGCTGTTTCTAAAGTATGATCAATGGTTTCATGGAAAGGTTTGTAGAAATCTTCCAACATTTTACTGTACTTCAAGTTTCCAGCAGCGATTTCATCAAACTCGCCTTCAATTTTAGCAGTAAAGCCAAAGTCCATTACTTTTTCAAAGTGTTGCTTTAAAAAGTCTGTTACCACTAAGCCTAAATCGGTAGGAGATAGTTTATTCTTCTCTGCACCTGTTATTTCAGAAGCAGTTTCCGTCTTTATCTCATCCTTATTATTCAACTTGAGTATCTGATAATTCCTCTTGATACCTTCTTTCTCTCTTTTCTCTACATAATTACGCTTCATAATAGTAGTAATGGTAGGAGCATAAGTAGAAGGTCGTCCAATACCTAATTCTTCTAATTTCTTCACCAAACTTGCTTCAGTATATCTAGATGCTGGACGGCTAAATCTTTCCAATCCGGTCATGTCAACAAAGTCTAATACTTGACCTTTTGCTAATGGAGGTAAAAGTGCTTCACCATCAGACGCATCCGCGTCTTCTTCTATATCATCATCGTCTTTGCCTTCTAAATACACTTTTAAGAAACCATCAAATTTCATCACTTCGCCACTTGCTGTTAAGGTTTCTTTATTGGTAGAAATTTCAATTTTTGCAGTTGTTTTTTCAAACTGTGCATCACTCATTTGAGAAGCAATAGTACGCTTCCAAATTAATTCATATAACCTATTCGTATCCGCATCATCTACTTTACTTTCATTCATGTAAGTTGGGCGAATCGCTTCGTGTGCTTCTTGCGCACTCTCGTTTTTATTTTTGAATTTTCTTGGCTGATAATATTTATCTCCGAAGCTAGAATGAATTTCTTTTTTAATGGCATCAATTGCAGTCTCACTTAAACTAATACTATCTGTTCTCATGTAAGTGATCTTACCACTTTCATATAATTTTTGAGCAATTAGCATCGTCTTACTTACACTATAACCCAATTTTCTTGAAGCTTCTTGTTGTAGTGTTGAAGTGGTGAAAGGCGCTGATGGCGTACGTTTCCCGTCTTTAACTGCAATATCTTTCACTGTATATGTGGCAGACTTGCACGAATTTAAAAAAGCTTCAGCAGCCCCTTCTGTAGATAATTTTTGTGGGCCTTCTGCCTTGAATTTTACTTTCTTCTTATTAATATCTAATGCAGAAAATATTGCAGATACTTTAAATACACTCTCAGGAATAAATTGATTGATCTCTCTTTCTCTTTCTGCAATTAATCTTACCGCAACGCTTTGAACTCTACCAGCACTCAAACTTTTTTGCATGCCAATTTTTCTCCATAAAACAGGGCTTAGTTCAAATCCCACAATTCTATCTAATATTCTTCTAGCTTGTTGTGCATCCACCAAATCCATGTTAATTCTTCTTGGATTCTCTACTGCCTTTTTAATAGCAGGAGCGGTGATTTCATGAAACACAATTCGCTTGGTTTTTTTAGGATCCAAACCCAATACTTCCGCTAAATGCCAACTGATACTTTCTCCTTCACGGTCCTCATCCGATGCCAACCAAACTTCCTTTGCCTTCTTGGTCATGGACTTTAATTCCTTTACCACTTTTTCTTTCTCGGCTGGGACAGTATATCTAGGTAAAAAATGGTTTTTCATGTCGATACCCATATCACTTTTCTCTAAATCACGGATATGGCCATAGCAACTTCTTACTTCAAATTCTTCTCCTAAAATCTTCTCGATGGTCTTTGCTTTTGCAGGAGACTCCACTATTAATAAGTTCTTTGACATGGGTGCAATATTATAGTATTCAATCAAAAAATAAAAATGAAGCCCAGTTAAGAGGCTAAAAATGAGACAATTTTGTCTATTACAGCCTGTGTTTTATATATTTTATTATGTCCTAAATTATTGGTAATCAAGAACATAGTATTTTTTGGATCTTTATTTTTAAAATTTTCCAAATCTTTATAGGAGCAAACTGGGTCGTCTTGGTCATGAACCCATAGTACTTTACCCTGGAAATCTTCAATGGCTCTATCGGCTTCAAAATAGCTAATATGCTTTCCAGACAAGGATTCTACCAGCTCATAATAAGCCTTCTTAAGCTCGGGGCTAAACCTCATTAAGCTAAAAAAGCCCTCAAAAGTGCTACTTGTCTTGGTGGCTGGAGCAATTAAGACAAATTTATGTGTTTCTGGAGCCTCGATGGTCTCGGCAATCAGTGAAAGGGTTAGCCCACCTAATGAATGACCCACAAAATGATCAATGGGTCCAAAGGCTTCCATAATAGCATGAATGGCGTCTCTATATATTATTACATTAATATATTTTCCCTGACTTCTTCCATGTCCAGGAGCGTCAAAGCCAATAACCCTAAATCCTTCTTTGAGAAGGGGTTGGATATATTGCTCAAATTTGTAAAAATAACTAGCGTAACCATGAGCAATTAAAACGGTTTTGCCATTTGGATGGGTGGATTCCCATTCGTAGCCCTTTATTTCAATACCCTCTTTTAATGTAAGACTAATTTTTTTGGCTTGATGGAAAACGGCTGGCGTTTTGGTCTTTTTATACTTAGGATATGGGGTACAGAATAAATCAAAAGCAAGTTGGGCTGCTTTTTGGGGCGATAAAATGGCAAAGGTTTTGAATTTAGTTCTTAAATACTTTAAATACAATCTTTCAGAAAACCCTTGCTTTGCCATTTTCCCAATTTTGGTGCAAAGATAGGTGCTGAAAAAGTCTGATTAGAGATTTTTTGTATTTCGCAAGTAAAAAATGCTGCTTGTGTAATAGCATTCAATAAGATAGGGCTAAATTTGCACAAAATTTTAGCATAATAATATGTACTCTATTAAAGTAAATTTTGAGCAAAAGGGATTAGACACTGTAGTATTAGAAAATATCGAGGCAGACCAAAGTTTGTTAGAAGTGATGTTGGATAATGGCATTGAATTGCACCATAATTGTGGTGCAGTATGTGCTTGTAGTACATGTCATTTGTATGTAAATAAAGGGATGGAACATTTAGCTGAATTATCAGATAAAGAAGAAGACTTTATTGACAGAGCGGTGAGTCCAAGAATTGAATCAAGATTAGGATGTCAATGTGAATTACAAACTGGTTCAGGTGTTATTGAAATTACCTTGCCAGATCAAACACAATTTTTAGGAGAATAATAAATAGTAATAATTATGAGTCAATTTGAACCACCCATTCATTGGAATGATCACGAGGATATCGCACAAAAATTATATGAAAAATTTGGGGACGAGTTTACAGAGTCTAAAATTTACAGAGTAAGATTCACTGATTTATTAGAGTGGGTATTGAGCTTGCCTCATTTTGAAGGTAAAAAAGAAGAATCCAATGAAGGGCATTTGGAAATGATCCAAAGTGCTTGGGTATATGAATGGAGAGATAATCAGAAATAGAGTATATTTATTAAAATCTTTTTATTGTGTTAGCTACTTTTAAAAATATTCAATGTTTTGTTTTTGATGTGGATGGTGTTTTAACCAATGGAACTTTGTTGGTAATGCCAGGCGGATTAATGGCAAGATCTATGAATATTAAAGATGGCTATGCTATTCAATTAGCAATAAAAAAAGGGTATAAGATTTGGGTAATTTCTGGAGGCAATTCTGAAGAAGTGAAAGACAGATTAAATAGATTGGGAGTAGAAGAAGTTTTTATGAAAGTGTCTGACAAAGCGGAGTTGTTAAAAGAGTTAGCTATTTTAAATAAAATTGAGCTGGAACATATTTTATATATGGGGGATGATATGCCAGATTATGAAGCCATGAAACTGGTAGGTATCGCTTCTTGTCCAGCAGATGCAGTGAATGAAATAAAATCTATTTCACATTATAAAGCAGTAGCCAAAGGCGGAGAGGGTTGTGCAAGAGAAGTGATTGAAAAGACTTTAAAGCAAAATGACCATTGGGATTTAGTGGATCATATTCGTGCTACTTAAATTAAATTATTCATTTTGAAAGTACTTGTATATTTTCTGAAATTAGTTAGATGGCCCAATTTATTGTTTATAGTATTGGCCGAATTACTGTTTCACTTTTGCATATACAAGCCATTGTTTCCACAAGTAGGAGATGCTACTGATTCATCTTTCTACATAATCTTATTCACTTATATTTTTATTGCTGCTGCTGGTTATATTATCAATGATTATTTTGATGTAAATATTGATCAGGTAAATAAGCCCAGAAAAGTAGTGGTGGGTGAACATATTAGTAGAAGGTGGGTTATTTTCTGGCATATGATTTTTAGTTTATTAGGTATTTACTTATCTACCATTGCTTTTTCTTTTAAAGAATATTGGCATATACATTTAGCTAATTTAGCCACCATCTTATTTTTATGGTTTTACTCAACCAATTTCAAAAAAGATTTTTTGGTGGGCAATGTGGTGATAGCTGTTTTAACTGCATGGTCTATTGCGGTGGTTTATTTTTCTAAATTCACTATTTCTGAATTAATTCATCCAGCAGTTCATTCAACAGCACATTTAAGATTTTTTAAATTAATGTTATTGTATGCTTCTTTTGCATTTATCTTGACATTGGTTAGAGAAGCCTTGAAAGACATGGAGGATATAGAGGGTGACGAAAAATTTGGTTGTAAGACATTGCCCATAGTTTGGGGATTAATGCCCACTAAAGTATATGTAGCAGTTTGGTTAATGGTAGTGATTGTAACATTAGCATTGATTCAATTGTATGTTTTGCCATTTGGATGGTGGCCAAGTGTTTTATATTGTTTGATATTTATTTTAGCACCCTTAATTTGGGTATTGATTAAATTACCTAAGTCATTTACTAGTAAAGATTTTACTGGACTAAGTTTTTGGATTAAAGTAGCTATGTTAGCTGGTATTTTATCCATGTCATTTTTCTATTTTTTATTTTAATTATACATGAGTGCCATTATTTTAGCATCCCAGTCACCAAGAAGAAAAATGTTATTGGAATGGGCGGAAATTTCTTTTGAAATAGTAGTGGCAGATATTGAAGAAACCTATCCTTCAGATTTAGCAAAGCATTTAGTACCTGAATATATAGCAGCTAATAAAGCATTGGCAACCAAAGAAAAATTAACACAACAGGATGCTTGTATCATTGCTGCTGATACCATTGTTTTATTAAATAATGAAATTCTTGGGAAACCAACTGATACTGCCGATGCGGTTAAAAGTTTAGAAAAGCTTTCTGGAAATTTACATGAAGTAATTACAGGAGTGGCCATCTATTATAAAGGGGAAATGCACCAATTCAGTCAAACTACTAAAGTTCAATTTCATCATTTAACAAAAGGTCAAATCGAATTTTATGTAGACAGGTATAAGCCTTTTGATAAAGCTGGTGCCTATGCGATACAAGAATGGATCGGCGTTATTGGTATTGAATCCATACAAGGTGATTTTTACAATGTAATGGGATTACCTGTAAGTACTCTTGTACAAAAGCTTAAAGCATTAAGAGTGGTTTAAATTACAACCACTTAAATTGAATATCTAATTCCACATCAGGGTGTAAACTTCTTTCCACCGGACAGGTTCTACCAACTCTTTCTAAAATCTCTATTGTTTTTTCGTCTAGATTTAATGCTGGCATGGTTGCATGAACGATAATCTTGCCTATTCTTCTTGGGTCAGAAACCATTACTTTAGTTACTTCCACTTTAGCACCATCTAATTGAATGTTCATGCTTTCCGCCTTAATGCCCATAGTGGTAATTAAACAAGCGCCTAATCCAGTTGCAATTAAATCTGTTGGAGAGAAGCGTTCGCCCTTGCCTTTGTTATCGGTAGGAGCATCCGTTTCAAAAACACTACCACTTTGTAAGTGTAAACAAGTGGTTCTTAGGTTAGATTCGTAAGTTACTGTAGCAGTCATGTTTGAATTATTTGGTTGAACGATTTATGCAAATTTACGATTTTATTCCCCTTAAGTCATGTATTTTTGCAGGGTTAATTGATTAAGCAAATATGCAAGAATTACCAGTAGTTCCCAAAGAACAAGATACTAGAATAAAAAAACCAGATTGGTTAAGAGTTAAACTACCTATTGGGGAAAGTTATAAGCATGTTAGGGGTTTAGTAGATACGCATAAATTACATACCATTTGTGAAAGTGGTAATTGTCCTAATATGGGTGAATGTTGGGGAGAGGGTACGGCAACTTTTATGATACTAGGTAATATATGTACAAGAAGTTGTCAGTTTTGTGCGGTGGCAACAGGTAGACCTAAACCAGTGGAATGGGATGAGCCACAAAGAGTAGCAGAAGCGGTATTTTTAATGAAAGTAAAACATGCAGTTTTAACCAGCGTGGATAGAGATGAATTACCTGATGGGGGTTCTACTATTTGGTACAATACTATTAAAGCTATTAAAACCTTAAGTCCTGAAACAACTTTAGAAACTTTGATTCCAGATTTTAGAGGTATACAAGATCAAATTCAAAGAATCATTGATGCTGCACCAGAAGTGGTTAGCCACAACATGGAAACAGTAGAACGCAATACAAAGCGCGTAAGAGTTCAAGCAAAATATAGAAGAAGTTTAGAAGTATTGGAAACTTTGAAGAAAGGGGGCATGCGCACTAAAACAGGTCTAATGTTAGGCATTGGAGAAGAGAAAGAAGAAGTGATTCAAACCATGAAAGATTTAGTAGGCGTTGGATGTGATGTATTAACCTTGGGTCAATATTTACAACCCACCAAAAAGCATTTGCCAGTTCAACGTTTTGTTCACCCCGATGAATTTAAAGAACTAAAAGCAATTGGTTATGAATTGGGCTTCGATTATGTTGAAAGTGGCCCATTGGTTAGATCATCTTATCATTCAGAGAAGCATGTTATTCCAGGATGGGGAAGAGCAAAATGGGAAGAAGAATTAGCCTTGACAAAATTATAATGAATATAAAAAAGCCCTTCGATTGAAGGGCTTTTTTAATAACTAATCCCACATAAGGGCAGACGCTCCTAATATGGCGGCGTCTGATTCTTTCAAGTGACTTAATAATATCTTCACTTTATTTTCAAATATCTCAATTACATTAGCTTCCATATGTTCTCTGGTTGGCTTCAAGATCATATCACCAGCTTTAGTTAAACCTCCGAATAATATAATGGCTTCAGGGCTTGAGAACATAACAAAGTTAGCCAAAGACATACCTAAAATTTTTCCTGTAAATTCAAATACTTCTTTAGCCACTTCATCATCTTTTTGAGCGGCTTCAAAAACATCTTTAGAAGTAATCTTATCTACTGGAATTTCTCTTAGTAAACTTGGACGATCTGTTGTCTTTAAAATTTCCATAGCAGATTGTGCCACACCAGTTGCTGATGCATAACTTTCTAAAGATCCTTTTTTACCAGTGCCTGGATGTAAACGACCATCAGGAATAATAATCGTATGGCCTAATTCGCCAGCAAATCCATCATGACCATAAATTAGTTGACCATTAGCAACAATACCGCTACCAACGCCTGTACCTAAAGTAATCATGATAAAATCTTTCATGCCTTTTGCAGCACCATACATCATTTCACCCACTGCTGCAGCATTGGCGTCATTGGTTAATTTAACAGGTAACTTGAATTTATCTTGCACCATTTTTGCAAAGGGGATAACACCTTTCCAAGGAAGGTTTGGAGCGTATTCAATAGTACCAGTATAAATATTACCATTAGGGGCGCCAATACCAATACCTTTTATTCTTCCTACACCGCCCACTTTTTCTATCAATTCGCTTAATCTTACATATAACTCGTCGATAAAAGTATGTACTTGTTCGTGCGTGTTAGTAGGCATGGAGCTAGAGTGTAGCACATTTCCATCTTTGTCTACAATACCATACTTGGTTCCAGTACCACCAATGTCTACGCCAATAACATATGAATCCATTCTTTAAAATTTATTTTTTATGATTAATGTCCGCCTTTTGCTTCTGCATCTTCGTAATTAATTCCTTGTTTCTTTAAAATACCTTTTACTGCAATTGCAAATATTAAAATATAAGTGAAACAAGCAACTGGTACCCAGAAAGAATTATGAATACCAAATCCAGGTTGATCTAAATGAGATGATTGTAAGAAGTCAGATAATTTACCTTGAATTGGAGGAATGATACCACCCCCTAAGATCATCATAATTAAGAAAGCTGCACCCTGAGTTGTATACTTGCCAATACCTGCAATAGATAAAGCAAAAATAGAAGGCCACATAATGGAACAAGCTATACCACCTGTTAAGAATGCATAAATCGCTAAATCTCCTTTTGAGAAAATACCTACTAGCATAGATGCAACACCAATCAAACTAAATATTAATAAAGTTTTTGCTGGTTTGTCTTGGCTTAAGAAGAAAGCAATGATTTGAATAAAAATACAAACGATGTACATATATAATGGAGCCATATCGTATTGTGCAATACTATTTACCCCAATAACAATTCCAAAAGCAACTAATGGAACTATGATGGTTAATATTTTATTGGTTTGTTTTTTAAATTCAAATGCAGAGATAGCACCTGTCCATCTTCCAATCATCATACTTCCCCAATACATAGAGATATATGGAGCAATTTTAGAAGAAGGGATGCTTCCGAAATCCGCTTGTTTTAATAATTCACCTAAGTTAGATCCAATAGCTACTTCCACACCAACATATACAAAGATCGCTAACATACCCAATACCAATTGAGGATATTTCATTGCACCCCAACCAGTTTCATTTTTTTGTGCAGAGAAATTAGCAAACAATAAACCAATGACTACAGTTGCTAAAGCGCCAAATAACCATTTTAATCTCATGGTTTCTAAATCTAATCTTGTAGCATCTGTTAATGTTGCTGGGTCAATTTTATAACTATTAAAAATAGGCACGAACATGATGATTAATACACCCGTCATGATTAATAATAATCTTAATGCTTTATTAGCAGGCTCAATTTTTTCTTCATTAATTCCAGCAGGTACTTTTTTGGAAAAATGGAATAAAGCAGCAGCAGCTAAGAACAATAAACAAACGGCACTATACAAAACAACCACTTTGCTTAAACTTAATGCAGCAATTTGATCGTCGGTAATGGCAGCAGCGCTTCCAAATAAGGCAAAAGCCACCACGATAGGGCCAATAGATGTACCAAATGAGTTGATACCTCCAGCTAGATTTACACGACTAGCACCTGTACTTTCATCGCCTAATGCAATAGCAAAAGGTTGTGCGGCTGTTTGTTGTAAAGAGAATCCTAAAGCCACTATAAATAAACCCACTAACATTCCAGTGAAAGTGTTAGCGTTTACGGCAATAATCATCGCAATAGCACCGATGGCAGAGAATAATAAGCCATAAACAATGCTCTTTTTATAACCCCATTTGCCCACTAAATCCTTTCCTCCAAATGCACCATAGGCAAATAGGCCTAATGCACCAATATAGTAAGCTAAATAAAAGGCAAAATCTACCAATTGGCTTTGAAATTGGTCAAGATTGAATTTGTGTTTACAGAAAGGGATGAATACGCTATTACTTGAAGCAATAAATCCCCAGAAGAAAAACACTACAATAAGGGTTGACAATGCACCCGTATTGGTGGGTTGTTTGGTTTGGCTCATAAGAATCGTTAGTTTAATCGTTAATCGATTGTGTAAAATACTTAAAAATATCATTCAAATGCTAAAAAAAATTGATCAAATTACCGCTAGTTTTCAGTAAATTGAAACAAATTAAAGCAAGTTATGGTGATTGTTCATGTGAGTGCAGAATGTTATCCTATGGCAAAAGCGGGGGGCTTGGGCGATGTCGTTGGGGCACTACCCAAATACCAAAAAAAACAAGGGGATGAAGCCATGGTGGTGATGCCTATGTACAAGACTGCTTTTTTAGAAAAAAATGAATGGGATGTTGCTTTCAAAGGCAAGGCGAACATGGGAGATTGGTTTTTTGATTTCACCATTATTAAAGAACGCTCTGGCAAATTAGGGTTCAATTTATTCTTGGTAGATATACATGGATTGTTGGATAGACCAAAGATTTATGGATATGCAGATGACCATGATCGATTCATAGGTTTTCAAATTGCCGTGGTGAATTGGTTATCCAATTGGGGTGAATTACCTTCAGTGGTGCATTGCCATGATCATCAAGCTGGATTAATTCCATTTATGATGAAGTATTGTTATGACTATCAAAGATTGCAATATGTTAAAACAGTCTTGACTATTCATAATGCACAATATCATGGTGCGATGGGTTGGGATAAAAGTATTTTAATTCCCAAATGGGATACTTGGAAGCACGGTTTATTGGAATGGGATAATGCCATTAATTCATTAGCAACTGGAATTAAATGTGCAGATAGAGTTACAACAGTGAGTGAAACCTATATGCATCAATTAAGGTATCAATCTGCAGGATTGGAAGCTTTGTTTGAATATGAGCAAGGAAAATGCTTGGGTATCTTAAATGGAATTGATAATGAGGTATGGAATCCAGCAACCGATCCAATGGTGGATGTTCATTATGATATCAAAACACAGGAAGAAGGGAAAAGAAAGAATAAACAATTGCTTTGTGAAAAATACCAATTGGATATTAATAAGCCCTTGATTGTTTTTATTGGAAGATTGGTGGGAGAAAAAGCAGCCGATGTTTTACCTGGTGCAATTCAACATGCATTAGATAAAACCAATTGTGGGGCTAATTTTTTAGTGATTGGTACAGGAGACACACAAGTGGAGTCTGCTTTAAATTTTTTAGTACAATTATACCCAGGAAACTTTAATACATGGATTGGGTATGATGAAAAAATTGGTCATCAAGCCTATGCAGGAGCAGATTTTTTATTAATGCCAAGCAGGGTAGAACCTTGTGGATTAAATCAAATGTATAGTTTAAGATATGGTACAATACCCATGGTAAGAGATACGGGTGGTTTACATGACACAGTGGTGGATATGGGAGATTCTGATGGATTTGGCATTCGTTTTTTACACGCCAGTGAAGAAGATATTGTGTACTCCATAGAAAGAGCTATTTCAGTATATCAAGATAAAGCACATATGAAAAAAATGATTCAAACAGCTATGAGTATCGATCATAGTTGGGAATCAGTTGTGACATCTTATAAAAATGTATATCAATCCTTATAATATAAATCCCCGACTTTATGGCTATCTATGCTAAAGAAACAGTTTCAGTAATATTAGGTGGTGGTGCAGGATCAAGGTTATCTCCTTTA
>JAHEFI010000020.1 GCA_024640255.1 Bacteroidota bacterium
AATGTACCACGCTTCACATCCTGACCACTCATTCTAACAGCCTTACCTTCTGCTAATAAAGAAGCATATGCCATTAACTCACCTGTAGCCCAATCAATTTTATTTTCAGTTTCGAATAACTTTAATTTCTCTTGAATTAATTTTTCTACTTTTTTCAATGGCGTAAAATTCTCAGGCCATTTCATTAATGCATCGAAAATATTTTTAGCGTCTTCTGCTTTAATTGCAGTATCAGGAGATTTTACAAAATCTTCGGCAGTTGCTTTACGCATATTCTCCCAAGCTTGTTCTGGAGCTTGTGGTTTGTATGGTAATGGATTTTGTTTTACTTCATCTAATCTAGCTTGCAAATCTGACCAGAACTTTTTCTCCATTTCTTTTGCCAAATCTTGCGCACTTGATTCACCATGAGCTAATAAAAATTCTGCATAAGTTTCTCTTGGATTTTTATGCTTCTCAATTAAGCTATATAATTGAGGTTGTGTATATTTTGGATCGTCTCCTTCGTTATGGCCATGTTTTCTATAACATACCATATCAATGAAGATATCACTTTGAAATGCTTGTCTATATTTTGTTGCAATTTCAGCAGCTTTCACCACCGCTTCTGCATCGTCACCATTCACATGCAATACAGGGGCTTGCACCATCGCTGCAATAGATGTACAATAGTTCGCACTTCTCGCGTCATCAAAATCTGTAGTGAAACCAATTTGGTTATTAATTACAAAGTGCATTGTACCACCTGTCTTATAACCATTTAAATTACACATTTGTAAAACCTCATACACAATACCTTGTCCTGCAACAGAAGCATCACCATGAATTAAGATTGGTAATACTTTGGTAACATCTGAATTGTATAAGATATCACTCTTTGCTCTTGCAAAACCTAATACCACAGGATCCACTGCTTCTAAGTGAGAAGGGTTAGGCATTAATTTCAAATGCACTTTGTTTTTGCTTGGTGTCTCCACTTCAGAGCTATAGCCCATGTGATACTTCACATCACCACTACCCATTGTTTGATCCATCACTGCCGTTCCTTCAAACTCACTAAATATTTGCTCATAGGTTTTACCCATGATATTCGCTAGAATATTTAATCTACCTCTATGCGCCATACCAATCACCACTTCTTTCACACCACTCTCACTTGCAGTATTGATAATTGCATCTAATGCAGCAATAGTTGTTTCACCACCTTCTAAAGAAAATCTTTTTTGTCCGATGTATTTTGTGTGTAAGAACTTTTCAAAAATCACCCCTTGATTCAATTTCTCTAAGATGTTTTTCTTTTGGTCTAATGAAATAGGTTTAGAAAAATTATTTTCCATTTCATTGGTCAAGAAATCAACTCTTTTTTGATCGGAGATATATTTAAACTCTATACCAACATGGCTAGCATAAGTTTTTTGTAAATGTGCTAAAATGTTTTTTAAACTAGTTGCACCTAATCCAATAATAGATCCAACATTAAATGTCTTTTCTAAATCTGCATCTGTTAATCCAAAAAATACTAAATCTAAATTAGCTCCTCTATCCTTTCTTGTTCTAATAGGATTAGTAGTAGCAATTAAATGTCCTTTATTTCTATAACCAAGAATTAATCTATATACTTTTATTTCGTTCGCCCAATCTGCATTAGATGAAGCAATTGGATTTGCACTTGCAGTAGTTGTAGCAACTGAAGCAACAGAACCATTTTGCATAGCAAAATCAAAACCTTCAAAAAACTTTTTTAAATCTGGATCAACAGAATTAGCATCATTTAAAAACTGTTGATACATTCCTTCTATAAAAGAGGGATGGGAGTTGGTGATATAGGAGAAATCCTTCATTTTGTTATCCTTTCTAAATTTGGGAATACGAGTTCGCAAATATCGGTTTAAAAGATTGATTTATAAAGGAATTAGGCCTAAAAAGCAGTCAAAAAATGCCCTTTTTTTGCCAAAATGGGGCTTATTTTATTTTTTTTCGATTTTATTTTCAAATATTAACCTAGTTACCTTACCTTTGCCCTCCTGAAAATTAACTAGTACATGGCAAATCATTCGGCTACCAAAAAAGATGTAAGACAAGCTACAAAGCGTCGTGATAGAAATCGTTATTACGGTAAAACAACTCGTAATGCTATTCGTGAGTTAAAAACAATCGAAGAACAAAAAGCATACGACGAGAAATTGCCTAACATCATTTCTCAAATTGATAAATTAGCTAAGCGTGGAATTATCCACAAAAACAAAGCAGCTAATTTAAAGAGCAAGTTAGCTAAGCATGTTGCAGTGAAAGCTGTAGCAACTAAGAAAAAGTAATTACTGCGCCCAGCGCATTAAACTTATACACTACAAATCCTACCCTTCGGGTGGGATTTTTTTTTGCCTTATCTTCGCGCTATGACTGAGAAAATTTTAATCCTAGACTTTGGAAGCCAGTACACCCAGTTAATTGCCCGAGCAGTTAGAGAAGCCAATGTGTATTGTGAAATCACCCCTTTCCATCAAAATATCGTTTTTGACCCAAGTTTAAAGGGCGTTATTTTGAGTGGTTCCCCTGCTAGCGTCAACGAGGAAAAAGCACCCAATGTAGATATTCAAGCTATTTTGGACCGCCTTCCATTGTTGACCGTTTGCTACGGTGCTCAATTGAGTGCTAAGAATTTTGGGGGTAAAGTGGAGAAGTCTAACAAAAGAGAATATGGTCGTGCTCAGTTAAGAATCCAAAAAGAAGACATTTTATTCCAAAATATTCCCAATAATAGCCAGGTATGGATGAGCCACAGCGATTCTATTACCCAGTTACCAGCAAATTTTGAACTCTTGGCCGATACAGATAGCATTCCAGTAGCAGCTTTTAGAAAAAAGGCAGACAATGGGAACAGCTTACATGGTTTACAGTTCCACCCGGAAGTGTACCATTCTACCGAGGGTAAGAAAATGATCCGCAATTTCTTAGTAGAAATCTGTGGTTGTAAACAGGATTGGACCCCTGCTTCTTTCGTGAACGAGACCGTGGAACAATTAAAAGCTCAGATCGGAGATGGTCATGTAATTATGGCTTTAAGTGGAGGGGTGGATAGTACAGTTGCCGCTACCCTAATTCACAAAGCTATTGGAGATCGCCTTCATGGTATTTTTGTAGACAACGGAGTTTTGAGAAAAGACGAGTTCCAAAAGGTACTAGATACCTATAATGAGATAGGTTTAAATGTAAAGGGAATTGACGCTAAGAACATGTTCTATGATGCTCTTGCAGGTAAATCTGACCCTGAAGAGAAGCGTAAAATAATTGGAAAACTATTTATAGATGTATTTCAAATAGAAGCTTCTAAAATGTTGGAAGCCAAGTTTTTAGGTCAAGGAACAATTTATCCAGATGTAATTGAATCGGTAAGTGTTCATGGACCTTCTCAGACCATCAAGTCTCACCACAATGTGGGTGGCTTACCTGACACTTTAAGACTAAGTTTAGTGGAGCCATTAAGAAGCTTATTCAAAGATGAGGTTCGTAAAGTGGGCTTAGAAATGGGTATACCAGCTGATATGATCAACCGCCACCCTTTCCCAGGACCAGGTTTAGCAATCAGAATCTTAGGCGATATCACTCCAGAGAAAGTGGACCTATTACAAAGAGCAGATGCTATATATATTAATGGACTAAAAGAGTTTGGTTTATACGATAAGGTATGGCAGGCAGGAACCATCCTTTTACCAGTGAAAAGTGTTGGGGTAATGGGCGACGAAAGAACCTATGAGTTTACCGTTGCCTTAAGAGCGGTTACCTCTGTAGATGGTATGACCGCAGACTGGGCACATCTACCTTACGAGTTCCTAGCTCATATCAGCAATGCTATTATCAATGAGGTTAGGGGAATTAACCGTGTGGTATATGATATTAGCAGTAAACCACCAGCTACAATTGAGTGGGAATAATTAGTTCATGGTTCTTTTCAATGTACTGATCTTATCTTGAAGGCTATTGACCACTCCAGCTAACTGATCCACATCCCACATAGGCTGCGCACCTGCTTTTTGGATCACATAAACCGCTTTCCAGATTTCTACAATATCTTGACTATTTACTTGATATGGCTCGTATAATGGATTGTCACTCAATAGAGTAAGCTTTTCTTGATGATCATCATTGGTGATGATTCTCTTATAAACCACACCGTCTGCATTGGATACCACTATATAGGTATTGGAGTTCTTTACTTCCTTCAAAGAAGCTACTTTCTCCCCTACAATTACGCTACCACTTGGAGTAGGCAACATACTATCCCCGATAATTTCAAAAGCCCTATAATCTCCAGGAGCCAACATAGGCAAGGTAAAAGTGTTTAATTCGTCTAAGAACTCAGGATCGGCATAGCCAGCTAGGTATCCCGCAGCAGCTTTTACCGGCACAAATGGTACAATGGGAACAATAGAAGCCGATCTATCCATTTTCATGGCTCTACGACGGTCTAAATAGGAATTAGACGATCCTTCCTGTCCAAAACCTGCTTTCTGTGATAAATCCTGGAATAGGAACTCTTCCAAGCTTAAATTAAATAAAGCGCAAATAGCTTCTTGTACCTCTAGTCTAGGTTCTGCCCTTTCTTCTTCATAAGCACCCACTAAAGAACGCTTTATTTGAAGTTGTTGAGCCATTTCCTCTTGTGTCCATTCACGCTGCTTTCTGATGAATTTTAAATTCTTTCCTGCGTATGACATAACTAATGATTTTAGTGCAATTTACTAAATAATTTAGTTTTACCAAATATTTTTAGCAATTTTTTTTCTGAGACCCAAAACCTAACTTGCAGTATGGCAAAAACGCAAAAAGAACAACCCCTCATCTTAGTGACTAACGACGATGGTATCACGGCCCCTGGAATTCGTGCTTTAGTAGAAGCTGCACTTCCCTTAGGTAAGGTGGTTGTAGTGGCTCCTGACAAACCTCAGAGCGGTATGGGACATGCCATTACCCTTGGACAACATCTAAGACTCACTAAAGTGCCTTATATGGACGGAGTGGAAGCTTATGCTTGTAGTGGTACGCCAGTGGATTGCGTAAAGTTGGCGGTTGATAAAGTATTTCATAGAAAACCAACCATCTGTATTAGTGGTATAAATCATGGTGCCAATCATTCTATTAATGTGATTTATTCCGGAACCATGTCTGCAGCATTAGAAGCTTCTATTGAAAGTATTCCAAGCATTGGTTTTAGCTTATTGGATTTAAGTATTGAAGCAGATTTTACTGCTGCTACTCATTACGCTCGCATTATCATTGAACATGTTTTAGCAGATACGAAATTAGACAAGCATCTTTGTTTGAATGTGAATATTCCTAAAGTAAAAAAAGAACTCATCAAAGGCATTAAGATTTGTAAACAGTCTTACGCTAAATACGAAGAAGAATATGTGGAGCGCAAAGATCCATATGGTAAAAAATATTTCTGGTTAACCGGTATTTTCAAAAACTTTGATAAATCCAAAGACACAGATGTATGGGCATTGGCGCATAACTATGTAAGTGTGGTGCCTGTTCAATTTGATTTAACCAATCATGCATTGAAAGCATCTCTCACTAAAAAATGGAAATGGTAATGTTACAAAAAGACAATTATGTTTTGGGCGTTATACTTGGTTTAGCACTACCCTTTTTAGGTTTTGTAGGATTTTACCAATGGAAATTTAGTGTGTTTAGTGCGAATGAATTTTTGACTTTACTTGCACAACAAAAAACAGTACTCTCTGCGATGATTAGTGTGTCTTTACTAATTAATGCAGCAGTATTGACTTTCTTTATTCAAAAGAAAAACGATAAAACGGCTAAAGGTATATTTTTCACCACCTGTATTTATGCAGTAGTTGCTATTGCATGTAAATGGTTTTTATAAATGCGTTATTATATTATAGCTGGTGAGGCCAGCGGAGATTTACACGGATCAAATTTGATCAAAGCCATTAAAGTAAAGGATAACCATGCTGTTATACAATGCTGGGGTGGAGATTTAATGGAAGCCGCAGGAGGTAAACTGGTAAAGCATTATAGAGCGCTTGCCTTTATGGGCTTTGTTGAAGTGGTCATGAATCTTCGAACTATTTTATCCAATATCAAATTTTGTAAAAATGATATTGAAGCATTTCAACCAGATGTGTTGATTTGCATAGATTACCCAGGATTTAATTTAAGAATTGCAGATTGGGCAAAGCAAAAAGGTATTAAAGTAATATATTTTATTGCACCACAGGTATGGGCTTGGAAAGAAAATCGTGTACCAGCGATGCGCAAAAGTATTGACAGATTACTTTGCATACTTCCATTTGAAAAAGCATACTTTAAAGATAGATGGAATTGGGAAGTAGATTATGTAGGGCATCCACTCATGCAAGTACTAGCTAATCAAAAAAACTTAGCTCACCCTATTCCAGCTATTGAAGGACAAAATATTATTGCCTTATTACCCGGTAGTCGTAAGCAAGAAATTTTAAAGAAACTTCCTGTAATGTTATCGGTTGTAAATGCTTTTCCTGACTATCAATTTGCTATTGCACAAGCTCCAGGATTAGACGATGATTGGTTTAAACAATTAGTGCCTTCTCAAAATAATATTCATATTGTTAAAGACAATACTTACGCATTATTAAATCATAGTAAAGCTGCATTGGTTACTAGTGGTACTGCTACTTTAGAAACCGCTTTATTAGGCGTGCCAGAAATTGTTTGTTATAAAGGCAACCCTATTACACTAGCACTTGCTAAGCGTTTTATTAAAATTAAATTCATTGCACTAGTGAATTTAATTATGAATAAAGAAGTGGTGAAAGAATTAATTCAAGAAGAACTCACAACTACTAATTTGGTAAATGCTTTAAAAGACATTTTAGAGAACCCGGTAAAACAAGCACAGATTAAAGAAGATTATGCTGCATTGCAAAATGCATTATACACAGGTGAAAACGCCGCTGAAGTGGCTGCGAGTATTGTATTAGAAGAACTTTCTAATCAAGATTACTAGAATTCCAATTAAAAATACGATTAAAGAAATTCTGTTCATACCATGCATGGCTTTCATCATGCCTGTTCTTTCTTGATTAGGATCGCGTTTTACTAAAAATAAATACTCCCCTATTTGTCTTAAGAATTTCTTCATACAATATACATTTAGCTTTTCTGTGAAACCAACCAACTCTTTAATAAAGTAGAAATTTGCTTTGTTTCAATAATGAATCCATCATGTCCATACATAGAATCAATGGCAATTAATTTGGCGTTAGGCATATGATGTTCCATAAATCTTTGTTCATCTAAAGGACAAAGGATATCGCTATTAATTCCAATAATAAATGTAGGCGTTTTAATAGTTGCCAAAGTAGTCATTAAATCTCCTCCGCGTTTACGCGCTAAGTGATGACTGTCCATAGATTTAGTTAATAACCAATAACTATAAGCATAAAATCTTTTCACCAATTTCTCTCCTTGATAAATCATATAAGAAGAGGCTTTGAAATTATCTATCTTCTCGGGATCCTCATCCGTTTGCTTCTCTTGGAAAATTCCATAATTACGATAAGTTAACATACCAATGGCTCTTGCAGCTTTTAATCCATTCGCACCTGCATTTGGTGTAGCATCTTTCCAAGTTGGATCTGCTTCAATGGCCAATCTTTGTGCAGTATGAACAGCAACACCCCAAGCGCTCTCTGAAGGTGATGTAGCAATTAAAAACATTTTTTGAATAACAGATGGTTCGTATACTGCCCACTCTAATGCTTGATATCCACCCATACTTCCACCCATCAACAAATCAATCTTTTCAATACCTAAATGTTTTCTAAGTAAGATATGTGCTTCCACCATATCCCTAATCGTAAGCGTTGGAAAATTATTCAAACTAATTTCAGTTCCTAAATCTTCTACACTTAAAGGACCAGTAGAACCATAACATGACCCAATAATATTTGCGCAAATAATAAAATAATCATTCGGATTAATCAAACTACCCTCACCCACTAAACCCTTCCACCAATCTGCCACATCGCTATTGGCTGTCAATGCATGACATACCCAAGCTACTGGCTTACCAGGCTCATAACTGCCATAAGTATGATAGGCGATCTTTAGCTTAGGCAAGCTAACACCACACTCTAGCGTGAAAGGTTGATTATATTGATATATACTTGGCTCCATTTTTTATTTGAATTACCTTTGACAAAGGTACAATAATTATAGTTTGTATATACTAACAAGCATTAACTATGGCAACAATACATTTAAAGAGAATAGACGAAGATTATTTGTTTGAAACAACAGATGAAGCAGGTAAGCAAATGGTAATGGATATCCCTACCGATCAAGGTGGTCATGGCGCTGGTGTTAGACCTATGCAAGCATTATTAAGTGCTTTGGGTGGATGCAGTGGTGTAGATGTTGTAATGATCTTAAAAAAACAAAAAGAAACCATTGAACAATTTGAAATGGTGATAAGTGGAGAAAGAGCAGTAGGCAAAGAACCTGCATTATGGGAGACCGTAAATATTGTTTTTAAATTGAAGGGATCTATGAGTCAAGAGAAAGCAGAAAAAGCTTGCGCTTTGTCAATAGATAAATACTGTTCTGTTGCAGCTACTTTAAGAGCAGCAGGTGCAGTGATTAATTGGAGCGTGGAAATATTATAATTGAATTTTAAAAAAGGTTTTATGCAGCATAAGCAATCAAAATTAATTAGAGCAAGAGTGGAGCAAACAAAGAATCACGAACACTCTTCTCCTTTATTTTTAACCAGCAGTTTCACTTTTGATAATGCTGAGGATATGCGTGCTGCTTTTGCAGATGAAACAGATGCTAATATTTATAGTAGATTCTCTAATCCAACTGTAAAAGAATTTATAGATAGATTATGCATTTTAGAAAATGCGGAATCAGGTTTTGCAACCGCTAGTGGAATGAGTGCAGTGTTTGGCTCTTTTATGGCTTTATTAAAAAAAGGAGATCATTTACTTTCATGCAATGCAGTTTTTGGAAGTACCCACACGGTAATTTCAAAATACTTACCTAAATACGGAATTGATTTTTCTTATGTAGGCACGAATGCTACAGAAGCTGAATGGGAAGCTGCCATTACGCCAAACACTAAAATGATTTATTTAGAATCTCCTACCAATCCAGGTTTGGATATAGTAGATATTGCAATGATTAGTAGAGTTGCAAAAAAACACCATATCATTTTAAATGTAGATAACTGTTTCGCTACGCCTATTGGTCAAACACCCATAGATTTAGGGGCGGACTTAGTGGTGCACTCTGCAACTAAATGGATTGATGGACAAGGAAGGGTTTTAGGAGGTGCAGTAGTGGGCAGAAAAGATTTGATTCATGAAATATATTTATTTTGTAGAAGCACTGGACCATCCATGTCTCCATTTAATGCATGGGTATTAAGTAAGAGTTTAGAAACTTTAGAAGTGCGCATGGATCGTCATTGTTCTAATGCACATTATATCGCAGAAAAATTAGAAGGTAATGACAAAATCAATTTTGTTAAATATCCTTTCTTAACCTCTCACCCACAACATGCCATTGCCAAAGCGCAAATGAAAAATGGTGGAGGAATTGTTTGTTTTGAATTAAAGGGAGGCCTTGAAGCTGGAAGAAAATTCTTAAACCAAATTAAGATGCTTTCTTTAACTGCTAATTTAGGCGACTCAAGAAGCATTGCTTCTCATCCTGCAAGCACCACGCATGCCAAATTATCTGAGGCAGAACGCCAAGCCACTGGCATTACTCCAGGCCTAATTAGAATCTCGGTAGGCCTAGAACACCGTGACGATATTTTAGCAGATATTTTACAAGCTTTAAACTAAGATTTCGCTACTTGTAGCCCGTTTTTTAAGGTATTTTTTAGTATATTGAATGCGCTTAAAAAACTACAAGTATGAAATTAAAGACCGGCTTTATGCTATCTGCCATGATGTTTCTCCAATATTATATATGGGGCGCTTGGTATGTAACCATGGGAACTTATATGGGTGAAGTATTAAAATCTTCTGGTGTGGATGTAGGTGCTGCATATAGTGCAGGGGCTATTGCCACCATTATCTCACCTTTCTTCGTTGGAATGATCGCAGACAAATTCTTTGCTGCTCAAAAAATTATGGGTGTATTGCATTTAGTAGGCGCTGCCCTATTGTATTATGCAACACAAGTAGACAATACCAGCTTTTACTGGGTAATCTTAGTTTACTCTTTATTATACATGCCAACTATTGCTTTAAGTAATAGTGTAGCATTTGCTCAAATGACCGATCCAGGAAAACAATTCCCATGGATCAGGGTTTTTGGAACATTAGGTTGGATTGTAGCTGGATTAATTATTTCAAAATTAGGTATTGAGAAAACTGCTGGCACATTCCATGTTGCAGCAATCGTATCTGCCGTATTAGGAGTAATTAGTTTTGTATTACCTAATACACCGCCAAAAGGTGCTGGCACTAAAACAGATTTAGGCGCTATCTTAGGAAAGGATGCTTTCGTATTATTGAAAGAAAAATCTTACTTAGTATTTTTTATTGCTGCTATTTTAATTTGTATCCCACTTTCTTTTTACTACGGATTTGCTAATCCATTCTTAAACGAAGTTGGTTTAGACAATGTAGCAGGCAAGATGACCATGGGCCAAATGTCAGAGGCTATCTTCATTTTAGCGATACCTTTTATGTTCAATAAAATTGGTGTAAAGAAAATGTTGATCTTAGGTATGAGTGCTTGGGTATTAAGATATATATGTTTTGCTTACGGAACAGTTGATGCAAGTTGGATGTTATATGCAGGTATTATTTTACATGGTGTTTGTTATGACTTCTTCTTTGTAACAGGTTATATGTATACTGAGAAAGCTGCAGGCGAAACCATTAAGAATGCTGCACAAGGTTTATTTACTTTCGCTACCTATGGTGTTGGTATGTTTATAGGCACTTGGTATAGTGGCTTTGTGGTAGACCAACATAAATTAGGAGAAGCTCAACATGCTTGGACCAATATTTGGTTAACTCCTGCTGCGATTGCTGGTGCGGTATTAATTGCGTTCATTCTTTTCTTTAAGGAGAGAAAATCAACAGCAACTGCTTAAATTATTAAACACTAAAAATATTATACGATGCGTATTGCAATGTTAGGATCAGGATTCATCGGCAGATTTTATGCGGATGCCCTTCAAGGATACAGAAGTAAAGATAAAGTGGTAAGCATTTATGCTCGCCGTGAAGAATCTGCAAAACAATTTGCTGCAGATTATAACTGTGCTCATTGGACAACAGATATGGAAGAAGCGATTGCTCATCCAGATGTGGATGTGGTTTGTATCTCTCTTCCTAATCATGTACATGAAGCTGCAGTAATGTTATGTTGCAAACATAAAAAAGCAGTAATGACTACTAAGCCACTTGGTCGTAATGGCGAAGAAGCAAAGAGAATGTTGATTGCTGTAGAAGAAGCAGGCATCTTCAATGGTTATTTAGAAGACCTTGTATATACTCCTAAATTTATTAAAGCCAACCAAAGTGTAAAAGAAGGTGCAGTAGGTCGTATTCTTTGGGCGAAGTCTAGAGAGACTCACCCTGGCCCACACAGTGAGTGGTTCTGGGATATTAATCAAGCAGGTGGTGGTTGTATTTTAGACTTAGGATGCCATTGCGTAGAGATTTCAAGAAGCTATATCGGAAAAGATATTAAGCCTGTTGAAGTAATGTGCTGGGCTGATACACAAGTAAAACCAATTGACGCGGAAGACCACGCAATTGGTTTAGTAAAATACGAGAACGGTGCTATTGGTCAGTTTGAAGTAAGCTGGACTTTTAGAGGTGGATTAGACTTAAGAGACGAAGTAATGGGTACTGAAGGTACTATTTGGATTAATAGTTTCTTAAGAACAGGTTTTGAAATGTTTACTACTGGTAAAGGTGGAGACTATATTGCAGAGAAAGCGGAGAGCGATAGAGGTTGGTTATTCCCTGTGGGTGATGAATTAAATGAATTAGGCTATAACCATATGTTTATGGATATGTTTAATTCAATGGAAAAAGGAGTTGATCCAAAAGAAACTTTCTATGATGGCTATGTGGTGAACTGTGTTTTAGATGCAGCTTATAGATCGGCAAAATCTAAATTATGGGAACCAGTTAAATTAGATATCTGGAGAGGTCAAGAAGGCTTAACCAAAGAAAGTCATTTAGTAGAATATGATAAGGACCATTATTTAGTGAAAGAAGAAATGACACACTATGGTGCTAAGAAATTAATCCTGAAGCATAAGACAACTGGAAAGATTACAGAACAAATCATTAACTAGTAGAAACCATAGAAGACAATACAAAAAGAAGGAGTCCCGTTGGAGACTCCTTCTTTAATTTTACAAAATGAGTCTCCCGAAGGGGACTCATTTTTGCTATAAAGTTTTTTTGAACTTATCAAAGTTCTGAACAGAAGTCACTATGTTTTCAAATGGCTTCTTAGGAAAATCTTGCTCTAAGAAGAAATATTCTGTTCCAGCAATATCTAAATGTTTGAAAGTGTCTTTGAAATCATAAGCACCTTCTCCAAATGGAACTATCTCCCCTGCTGTTGTCATGTCTTTTACATGTAATAAAGGGAATCTACCTTTGTTTTTTTGGAAGATCTCTACTGGATTTCTTCCTGCTTTAAATACCCAACCAAGGTCTAATTCCATTTTCATAATATCGGCACTAATTTGGCTTGTAAAATAATCATAAGAAACAATACCGTCTGTCGCATCAAATTCAGTGGCATGATTATGATAAGCCAATTGCACATCCGCTTTTTTTGCTTGCTCTCCTGCTCTTTGTAAAACTTCAGCAGACTTTTTAATCTCATCCCCTGTAGTGATATTAATATTAGCGCATACTAAATAAGGCACACCCGCTTCCGCAACTTGATCAACAAATTCTTGACTATTGTCTTCTAAATTTTTCATTACTGGTATACTAATAGGCTTGCCATCTGGACCATTTGGAATTTTGGCATTAGGAGGCATTTTGAATGGTCTACCAATTACATGGTGAGATCTCCATTCCATTCCCATATCATTCAGTAAAGCTCTAAACTCTTTTGGTTTTTTGCCATAGAAGCCCTGTTGCTTACTAAAAGCAGATTCTATATTTTTATACCCAGCAGCAGCCACTTTTTGTAAAGCCCCTACTGTATCAATATCCATTTCATTAAATAAGGTAAACAGCTGAATACCCGGAGCAGGCAATGCTTTTTTGGCAAACAAGCTATTAGCCCATCCTGCATTACTTAATAAAGCACCGCCTATTGTTAAGGCTGCAGCTTCTTCTAAGAATTTTCTTCTATTTTTCATATGTCATTGCGTTAGTTAGACACAATATAAAAAATTTAGGGTAGTTACACAAATATTTTTAACTTTAAATCTATGACGAAAAAGGTATCATTAAGCACTGGCTTAAAGCAACTGCTGGAAAAAGGTGATAAAATGTATCAAACTGGTTTATCGGTAGATACGGTAATCTTTGGCTTTCACGAGAATGTACTTAAAATTCTTGTATTAAATATTCAATACAGCCAGAAAAGAGCTTTGCCAGGTGGCTTTATTAAGATTAATGAACCAGTTGAAGACGCTGCTTATAGAGTGTTACAAGAGCGTACAGGAGTTGCTAATATCTTTTTACAACAGTTTGATGTATTTAGCAATCCTACCCGATCTGACGCAAGCATTCATCAAAGTAGGTATAAAGATTATGGCGTTAAAATACCCAAAGACAATTGGCTCCTGCAAAGATTTATTACTATTGGATTTTATGCTTTGATTGATTATACAGAAGTAAAAACCAGTGATAGTAAACTAGATGCTGAACATTGTGAATGGGTTGATATACATAAGTTGGATTCCATGATTATGGATCATAAAGAAATTGTTTTCAAAGCTTTAGAAAGTCTAAGAACCCAATTGGCTTATACTCCAATTGGTAAGAATCTTTTGCCCAAGAAATTTACCATGCCCGAGTTGCAGAAATTATATGAAACCATCTTAGATCAAAAATTAGATCGTAGAAATTTTCAAAGAAAGATGATCAGCTTTGGCATTTTAAATAAGCTAAATGAAACCAGAAAAGGCGGAGCACACAAAGCCCCCTTTCTGTACACATTCAATGATAAAAAATATCAGAAGGCACTGAAAGAGGGCTTGTATGGTTCTTGGTAAATTAACCGATTATTTCTGCCAATTTACTTTTGCTACTTGTACTTCTTTTGAATTAGTACCCACCATAATTTGGAAATCGCCTGATTCCCAGTCTAATTTCAAGTCTCCATTATAGAACTTCAATAATTCTGGAGTAATCTCAAAACTGATATTCTTGGTTTCTCCTGGTGCTAATTCTATTTTATTGAATCCTTTTAATTCTTGTACTGGTCTTGTGATAGAACCTACTTCGTCTCTGATATATAATTGAACCACTTCCTTACCAGCATACTTTCCTGTATTCTTAACAGGTACGGTTACTGTTAATGTTTGATTGCCCTTTAATTGCTTAGCGGATAATTGCATTGCACCATACTCAAATTGTGTATAGCTTAAACCATACCCAAATGGATACAATGGATCATTAGGCACATCTATATAATTAGATTGGAATTTAGCAAACCATTTGCCTGTTAAAGGTCTACCTGTATTCTTGTGATTATAATACACTGGGATTTGACCTACATTTCGAGGGAAGCTCATACTTAATTTACCAGATGGGTTTACCTTGCCTAACAATGCATCTGCAATCGCGTCTCCAGCTTCTGATCCTGCAAACCAAACATCTAAGATGGCAGGAACATTTTCACTTTCCCAAGATAAAGTCAAAGGACGACCATTGAATAAAACCAATACTACTGGTTTGCCTGTTGCTAATAATGCTTTTAATAAACGCTTTTGTGCGTATGGGATATCAATTTCTGATTTTGATGCACTCTCTCCACTACTTTCTGCTCCTTCACCTAAAGCAGCCACAATCACATCTGCGTCTGCGCTAATGCTAATGGCTTCTTGAATCATTTGCTCTGCAGTTCTTCCATCTCTTGCAATATCTTTTCCAAACATGGTTTGTCTTTTTTGCATCTCTTCATCATCTTCTAAATTTGAACCCTTTGCATAAACTAATTTTCCGTTGGTGCCAATAGCGTCTGTTAATCCTTTCAATAAAGTAACAGATTGTGTATTATCTGCACCTACACTCCATGTACCCGTCATATTTTCTTTTGCATTAGCCAATGGACCTACTAAAGCAATCTTCTTTCCAGCCGAAAGAGGTAAAATATGATTGTTGTTTTTTAATAACACAAAACTTTGTGCTGCAATTTTTCTTGCTTCTGCTCTATTAGCTGCTGTAAATACTTCTTTAGCAGATCTTGCTTCGTTACAATATTTATAAGGATCGTCAAATAAACCTAATTGATATTTTGCAATTAAGATTCTCTCACATGCTTTATTAATCTGTGCCATACTCACTTTACCTTCCTGCATAGATTTCTTTAATGTTGTCAAGAAACCCTCTCCTACCATATCCATATCTACACCTGCATTCAAAGAAAGTGCATTCACAGTTTGAAAGTCACCCATTCCATGATTCACCATTTCTGGAATACCTGTATAATCAGAAACTACAAAACCATTAAACTTCCATTGCTTTCTTAATACATCATCTACCAACCATTTGTTACCAGAAGCTGGCACACCATCTATTTCATTAAAAGAAACCATTACAGAACCCACCCCTGCATCTACTGCTGCTTTATAAGGAGGGAAATATTCGTTATACATTCTTACTCTACTCATATCAGTAGTATTATAATCCCTACCGCCTTCTGCAGCACCATACAAAGCATAATGCTTTACACAAGACATAATAGTATTGGGTGCAGATAAATCATCCCCTTGGTAACCATGTACCATTGCTTTTGCAATCGCACTGCTTAAAAAAGCATCTTCTCCATTACCCTCAGAAGTTCTACCCCATCTTGGATCTCTTGTTAAATCCACCATGGGAGAAAATGTCCATTGAATACCATCTGCGCTTGCTTCACTTGCTGCAATTTGAGCAGATCTTTCAACCAAGCCCATATCCCATGTAGCAGACATGCCTAAAGGAATAGGGAATATAGTTCTATAGCCATGAATCACATCCATTCCAAACAATAAAGGAATATGCAGTCTTGTATTGTTTACTGCAAACTCTTGTAACTCTTTAATTTTAGTAACCGATCTGATATTAAATACTCCGCCTACTTTACCAGCTTTTACTTTTTCTGCTATATCAGAACTACTTACTGCTCCAGTAACAAAATCACTTGATGCTGGAAGATTTAATTGACCCAACTTTTCCTCTAAGGTCATTTTAGACATTAGATTACCTACAAACTGATGCATTTTGGCATCTTTTGTATTTTGTGCCAAACCCAGAACACTTGTCAAGAGAAAGGCATTGATTAAAATGGATTTTTTCATATACAATAGTTGATTTTTAAAATATTTTACCAAACAATAGTGGACACTGAGCCAGCTGGTAAAGTGATAGAATAATTTTGTTGTTTATTTTTTAAGGATATATTATTTAAAGCACCCGCATTTAAAACAATGGTTACTTTTTTACCATTAGGGGTAATAAAAGAACTGGTTTTAATTAGATCATTGGAAGAACTGCTTTCAATTCTCTTTGAACCTGCAGGAACAAATTTAGAAATATGGCCAATAATATAATAACTAACATTTCTTGAAATTTCCACCCCTTGAATGGTGAAAGCCCCCTTACATTCCGTACAACCTCCTGGTGTATGTGGCTCATACTTCGCATTAGCAGCTAAGTTCCATTCAATCACAGCACTGCTCCAATTATTTATAGTACCTATTACTATATGTTCTGTATGCCAGAATAAATCTCCATCAAAACTGCCTTTTGCACCCGTCCATTGTTCTGTGAAATACAATTTCTTATCGGGATGAGCTTCATGAACTTTAGATAAAGCCGATTCATTTCCTAAATACAAATGAAATGCCGAACCTGCAGCATATGCTTTCGCTTTTGAATCATCTAATATGCTTATTGGATAGTTGGGATGATCAGCATTATGATCAAATAAAAATATATCTGTTTTAATATTTTCCTTTGCTAATAAAGGACCTAAATGGTCTCTTAAAAAAACTCTCTGTTCTTCTGCATCCATTAATAAACTTGGATTATTACCTCCATGCTCTGGTTCATTTTGCATGGTTAAGGAATGTATAGTAATTCCTTTGGACTTCATGGCTTTTATATATTTAGCAAAATATAAAGCATAGCTATCATAATACTGTTTTAATAAATGCCCTCCCATAGAAAAACCATTGGACTTCATCCATATTGGTGGGCTCCAAGGAGAAGCCATTATTCTTAATCTAGGATTAATTTTTAAAGCCGCTTGTATAATAGGAATTAAATGAAGGGTATCCTGGGATAAATTGAAATGTTTTAATTCAGCATCGGTCTCCCCTTTTGGTAAATCACAATAACTAAATACAGTCGCATCCAAATCAGAAGCACCCATACTAATTCTTATATAACTTAACCCTAAACCATCAGGACCATTGCCAAATATTTCTTTTAATAAAGTGTTTTTTTGGTTAGTTGGTAACGCATCTATTAAAGCAGCAGATCCACCTGTTAAAGCAAATCCAAACCCATCCATAGTTTGTAAGGTTTTTTGCTCATTCACTTCAACCGTTATAGTGGAGGAATTTAATTTACTAGACTGGATAATTTTTTTTTGAAATAATTGTGATTTATCACCCTTGGTAATATATTGAATGGCTTGTGCATTTAAAGATTGCATGCTAGAAGCAACAACCAATACACAAAAAAATATCTTTAATTTATATCTCATAATTGTTTTTCTTGATAAGCTTTAACTGCATAGTTTACCGCTCTTGCAGTTAATGCCATATATAAAATAGAGGGACTTTGATTTCCAGTACTGGTCATACAAGCTCCATCTGTTACAAATACATTTTTACACAAATGCATTTGATTCCATTCATTTAAAATTGATTCTTTAGGATCATTGCCCATTCTGCATCCACCCATTTCATGTATATCCAAACCTGGAGCTTGATGATTATCATGTCCATCTATTTCAGTCACCCCTGCCTTCTCGAACATCTTCTTGGTCTCCGTTAAAAAATCATTGGTCATTTTATCATCATTCTCGTCATAGCCAACCGAAGTAATCAATAAGGGTAATCCGTAAGGATCTTTTTGATCCTTACTTAATCTAACATGATTTTCTTTTTTCGGAATAGTCTCTCCTTGCATGTATGCGTACACATGCCAATATCCTGGAACCTGCATGGCTTCTTTAAATTCAGCACCAATAGTTTCGGAAGTATTTTCTTCGTCAAGTCTTTTTCTGTACGCACCCATAAATGTGGTGTATCCCCCTACAAAATCAGTGTCTTGTTTTCCTAAATTTCTAAAATTCGCAATAATAGAATCTGTAGGATTTCTACCAAATACATATTTGTCTTCAAAGCCTTCCATCTTGCCCCAAATTGCTGCTCTATAATTATGATGACAAATATATTTACCCAATAACCCGCTATCATTACCTAATCCATTAGGGAATCTTGTTGAAGTGGAATTCAATAAAATCAAATTGGTATTTAATGCAGAAGCATTCATAAAAATAATATCTGCATAATATTCAAAGGTCTTCTTGTTAATAGCGTCTATGACTTTAACGCCAATGGCTTTTTGTTTTGTTTCATCATAGATGATAGAATGCACTACTGCGTCTGTTAGGATACTTAAATTACCAGTATTTGCAGCCCAAGGAAGTGTTGATGAAACAGAACTAAAATAACCTCCAAATGGACATCCTCTCATACATAAATTTCTTGCTTGACATTTTCCTCTGCCTTGTTCCAAATGTATAGGTTCAGGCTCTGTAATATGCGCCCATCTTGCATGCACTAAATATCTTCCATATTCTTTGGCAATTACTTCTTTGATATGCTGCTCTACAATCGTCAAATCAAATGGCTTCATGAAATGTCCATCCGGCATGGCTTCAATACCATCTGCATTTCCACATACACCAATAAATTTTTCTACATGTGTATACCAGTCCGCCACATCTCTATATCTTATTGGCCAATCTAAACCATAATTTAATTTAGCAGGTGCTGCAAATTCATGATCACTCCATCTTTGACAAGCTCTACCCCAAATGATAGATTTGCCTCCTACCTGATACCCTCTAATCCAATCAAATGGTTTTTCTTGAATATAAGGCTGTGTTGCATCTTCAATAAAAAAATGAGCATTGTCTTCTCCAAATCCTGCAGACTTGGTAATGAGTGGATTTCTCTTTCTAAATGCTTCTGCAATATTTCCTCTATGTGGTAAATCCCAAGGTGCTTTTGTAGCAGTGGGATAATCTTTGATATGTTCTACCTTTCTACCTCTTTCAATCACCAATGTCTTTAAGCCCTTTTCACATAATTCTTTTGCCGCCCAACCACCACTTATTCCAGAACCCACCACAATAGCTTGGTAGCTTTTTATGGTAATGGTTTCGTTGGTATAATAGTGAATAGGTTGCATTAGATTTCACCCTTTTTAAGCGCCTCTACAGCATAATTAGCTGCTCTTGCTGTAATGGCCATAAAAGTTAAGGAAGGATTTTGTGTACTAGTGCTTACCATACATGCACCATCTGTAACAAATACATTTTTACATTGATGCATTTGATTCCATTCATTTAATAAAGAGGTTTTAGGATCCTTACCCATTCTTACACCGCCCATTTCGTGAATGTCTAAACCAGGAGCTTGCTTGGTATCATTGCTTACAATATTCTTACACCCAGCTGCTTCTAACATAGCTGTACCTTGTTCTATAAAATCATTCATAGATTTAACATCATTGTCGTCATAATCTATAGAAGTAACTAATTGAGGTATTCCCCATTCATCTTTTAATTCTGTACTTAATCTTACATGATTGGTTTCTTTAGGAATAGTTTCCCCTTGCATCATCATGGAAACATACCATCCACCTGGTTCTGCAATCGCATCCTTATATGCTCCTCCTATTCCATCTGTATCTGATCCATCGGCATTACCTCTACCAGCACCAAAGAATGTCATATAGCCTCTAAGAAAATCAGTTTCTTGTTTATATACATTTCTGAAATTAGGCATCATGGGTTGTGTAGGTCTTCTGCCATAGTAATAACTATCTAGTGGCCCATCATAGCTACCAGATAACTTACCTCTGTAATTATGAAAAGCAATATACTTACCTAATAAACCATTATCATTTCCTAAACCATCAGGGAATCGCTTTGAAGTAGAGTTTAATAAAATTAAATTCGTATTTAGTGTTGCCGCATTTACAAAAATAATTTTGGCAAAATACTCTGTTGCTTTTTTTGTAATGGCATCAATCACTCTAACTCCTGATGCTTTTTGAGTGGCATCATCATAAATAATAGAATGAACCACTGAATTGGTTTGAATGGTTAGGTTACCTGTTTTTTGCGCCCATGGAATGGTAGAAGAGTTAGAACTAAAATAACCACCAAAAGGACAACCTCTTTCACACATACTTCTCGCCTGACATTGATTTCTTCCTTGTTCAATATGTATAGGTTCAGGTTTAGTTAAATGAGCACATCTACCTTGCACCACATTTCTATCGGTAAATTTACCCATAATGGCTTTCTGCATTTTTTTCTCTACATCATTCATTTCCCATGCAGGTAAAAAATGTCCATCTGGCAAAGTATCTAGTTTATCGTAATTGCCACTAATACCTGCAAAGAATTCTACATGCGTATACCATGGTGCTAAATCATCATACGTAATAGGCCAATTACCAAATCCATCTCTTGCTGGACCTTCAAAATCATACTTACTCCACCTTTGTGTTTGTCTTGCCCATAATAAAGACTTACCTCCTACTTGATAGCCTCTAATCCAATCATAAGGCTTTTCTTGTACATAAGGATGATCATTATCTTTTACAAAGAAGTGTTCGCTGGTTTCATTATAAGCATAACATCTATTTAATACCGGATTGTCTTTTTCCATCTTCAGGGTTTTTCCCTTTCTATGTGGGAATTCCCAAGGCTGTTTGGTAGCTGTTGGATAATCCTTTAAATGAACTACATCTCTTCCTCGTTCTAATACCAATGTCTTTAATCCTTTTTCACACAACTCTTTTGCAGCCCAACCACCGCTTATTCCCGAGCCAATTACAATGGCATCGTATTGTTGATTTTTAGTAGACATGGTAAATTCTTTTAAAGGTTATTGTTAAAAACTATTCTAGTATTTTTTTCACTACTAATCCTCCTACTTGCTTACCCATTGCTGCTCCCGTATTCACACTAATTACATAATGAATACCTCCATACACCCTACTCATAGAACATTCTGCCGCCGCTTCACTTAAAGAATTGAACTTTCTTTTTAATCCTATGTATTTATAATCACTTGAGTCTTCAAAAGCCAAATTATCTCTATATAATTTAGTTAATACTGTTGCTGCGGAAGCGGTGATAGTGCTATGTCCACTTGTGTATTCTGGGAATGGTGGAGTTTGCAAGAAAGGCATCCAATCTTTATCTATCATATCTTTAATCACCGTTACTGGACGTACATAGCTTGATCTATATTTTTCATCCCAACAAGAAATAAATCCATCATATAATGCAATTGATGTTAATGCAAAAGTTTGTGCAGCTTTTACATGATCTGCTTTTTCTTGTTTGATAATTTGTGCAGCAATACCCATCCAGTGTCCACCAGGAGTAATTTTCTTATTTCCAAAAGTCATATGACCAGAATGCTCAATTACAAATGGATTGTCATCCCAGTACTTTGCAATTAATTTTTGCTCTGCAGTTAAATTTTTATTGATATCATATACTTCTTTTACCATTGTATGGAAAGGAGAACCAGGTGTTGCATTATAAGCAGGAGGCAAGGAAGGTTTGAATTGTGAAGCAGAGTCCAACACCATTGTTTTCATGGTATTCCAACACCATTCTACCCCATCTAAATAATCTGGAGGAGTAGGTCTCCATTTCCCAGGTTCATTAGAGCCTAAAAACTTTGCCTTTCCTCTTGAAGCGGCATAGCCATCTGTTTTAGCTCTTTTCAATACCACACTAGCAATAGTATCACCAAAAGCAACGGAAGCTTTATAAGTTGCTTCATCTAAATGTTGTTTAAAATTTTCGTGTACCGAATTTTCATAGTTGGTTAATGAATCCACTGAAAATACTTTTACATTTCTAGCCACTTTGAAAAAAGCCACACTTGCTGCTAAATCGAAATCATATTTTTTAGTAGCATCTGGTTCTGGCATTTTATCAAAGCCATTTAATTTAGCAGCAATAGAATGAGCACCTTTTTGTGCATGACGAATAGCCTCATAAGCTGCAATAGAAGAATATACATAAATACGGCTTGCTACAGGCGGGGTGAATACATCGTAAATAATTATTTGTGTTAATTGATCTTCATTGTTAATCATTAGATCCACTTTATCTAAGGGAGCTAATTTTTCATGTTTACATGCAGCCATTCCCATTACCAATAATAGCGCTGCGCTTAATACCTTCTTTTTCATTCCATTCGAATTTTAAATTATTGAACTATTCTTTTGTTTCCATTATTATCCATTATGGTGATGGATTTTATTACATCTGTTTTATAAATCCCTCTGGTGGATTGTGACATAAACGAACTTCCGTTATAAATTTCCGTTTTTGTCTTTTGTCCATTGTTGTATTCTATTGTTGCCGATACATCATTGGTAGCAAATGAAACCCAAGCACCCTTTTTCTTTAATTCAAATACTTTTAAAGGTCCTTTATTTTGAGAGGCAGCCACTAATTGCGCACCACTTGCTCCTTTAAGACTCACCAATGCCTTTCCATTACCTGGAATAAAAATACCACTCTCCAATATGGTCATAGGTTTAAATCCTCCTTTTCCATCCCCTTTTAATAATAAACCATTTAATGCATCATATCTTCCTACAGTTACCTCCGTTCCATAATCATTGCCATTAATCAATACATCCATATTACCATCAGCATCATAATCGTCTACTAAAATTCCATTTATAGCAGAGAACTGCGCTTGTTTAGGCAAAGGGGTTAATTCAAATTGTCCATTACCCTTATTTTGTAAATAGCTTGATCCAAAATAATTGGCTTTTAAAATTTGTGCTCCCTTTAATTGCTCAGGAGTAAACATTTGATCAATGGGAGTTAGCGCATAGCTTTTAAAGTTTTGAAACTTAGCACGCATACTGATCATTTGCTTAACTATATCTTCTCTGGTTTGAGCTGGGTATAATTTTTTAATAGTGTCGGTATGACTAGTAGGTAAATACAAAGCAGGGAATGCATCATAACTATCATTGTTATCAAAGTCTTTTGCATAAATAGCTACTGGATAAGTATCTGTTGCTCTATAAAAAGAGTTCATCCCTAAATTACCCACTATATAATCCATATCTCCATCCTTATCAAAATCGCCAGATTGAATAGTGTTCCACCAACCTATTTGATTTTGAATACCTGTATTGGCACTTATATTTTTAAACTTGCCTTTTTGGTTTTCTAGGAATTGAATATTCATCCACTCACCCACAACTATTAAATCCTGCCAGCCATCATTATTGAAATCAGTGAATAAGGCGTCACAAACCAAGCCAACAGATTCTAATGAAGCAGCAACCTGTTTAGTAATATCTGTGTATTTTACTTTACCGTTTTGTGTATCGTTCCTATAAATAAAACTACTCACTGGTTTAGGATAATTCCATGGATCTACTCTACCTCCAATAAATAAATCAATATCTCCGTCTTTGTCAAAATCTGCTCCTCTTATACAAAGTTTACTAGTAGTATTAAGCGGTAATGCATTTTTGTCTATAGTGAAATTTCCTTTGCCATCATTTAAATATAATTGATCTAGGTATGCACTGTCTTTTGCCTTTTGTTCATACCCGCCACTGGTTACTAATAAATCTAAATCATTGTCTACATCCACATCTATTAATAATATACCCTGGTCTGAATTAGGCTTATTATTATTAATACCAGTTAATAAAGCTTTTTGTGTAAATCTATTCTGCTTGTCTTGAATAAATAATTGAGCAGATTGATTGGATGAACCACCTACCACCATATCATCTATACCATCTCCATTGATATCTCCTACAGCAATGGCTGGATTGTATTCAGAAAATTTATGAGGCAGTAATTTTTGAATATTAAAATCTACAAAATCTGTTTGAGTATGCACATATTTGATACCTACCGCATTTGTTACTTCTTTGAATAAAGATTGACTCGCAAACATCATTGCAGGAGACGCATTTACTTGCTTTGCATTTTTTATATCTATGGTAATGGATTGATTGACTTTTGTTTTTCCAAGAACCTGCACCAAGCCATTTGGCCAAATTACTTTGATGGAATCAACCCCTGTTTGAGCACCTAATCCAAAATGTATATTATTTTGGACGCTTGACAAATACCCTCTAAAAGGGCTTTGTTCTGCCACCTGTTTTTCTGCTTTGTTATAAAAAACTGAAACCTCTGCACCAATACCTGTTAGATTACTCGTATCCCCCTTTAAATTAATTGTTAGGTAATTGCTTTTTTCGGGAGCTAATTCTCTTTGTTTGTTTTGATAGATACTAGCAATGTCGTTAATATTATTAATGACTAAATCCAAATCACCATCATTGTCTAAATCGGCATACACTGCACCATTAGAAAAACTAGCTTGATTGAATCCCCATTTTTCTGATTGATCAGAAAAACTTAAATCTGCATTATTCTTGAATATATAATTATGCAATTTAACTTCTGGAATTTGTTGCAACATATCCGTCTTTGAAACAAAACTATAAGCCTTATTTCTGTACATGATAAAATCATGATCTGTTACATCTTTGGGAAAGCCATTGGTTACAAATAAATCTCTATGCCCATCATTGTCTGCATCCATTAATAAAGGTGTCCAACTCCAATCTGTTTCTGCTATCCCAGATAAAAAAGCAATTTCAGAAAATATAGGTACACCAATACTATCATTCTGTAAAACCCTTGGACCTTGGTTAATTTGTAAAGTGTTTCTTACATATTGATAATTATACCCGTATAAATCATTGTTTTGAAAAGTTTGATAGCTATTCGGATTCATCATCATTTTCTTACGATAGTTATCTCTTGGATTCATATCCAAAGTGATAAAGTCCATCAAGCCATCATTGTTTACATCCCCCATATCAGTTCCCATGGAATTCACCGAACTATGTTTGAAATAAGTATCTAATTGATCGGTGAATGTGCCATCATGATTATTAATCCACATATAATCATTCGGTAAATAATCGTTGGTTACATAAATATCTTTCCAACCATCTTTATTAATATCTGTCACCACTACACTATGACCAAATCCATCTCTGATCATACCTGCTTTGGCAGTAACATCAGTAAATACAGGATGTTGTGCATTTGCATCCCAATTATTTTGAAATAATTTAGAGCTACTATAGTATTCTGGTAATTGATTTTTTGGATGGTACACATTAGGAATATGTGGATCTTTAATTTCATTCACCACTAAAAACATATCCAAATCTCCATCGTTATCATAATCAAAGAAATTTGCCATGGTAGAATAACTGGTATCTGCTATACCATATGCTTCAGCCATCTCTTTAAATAGAGGCACCCCATTGGCATCATTGCCTTGATTTACATACAATAAATTAGCGCGCTTCTTGGCACTCGTGTCTAATGTAGCACTTATATAAATATCTGATTTGCCATCGTTATTAATATCAATAACAGAAACACCTCTACACCATTTTCCCTCTCCTGTCACACCAGCTTTTGCTGCTACTTCTTCAAACTTAAATTGTCCTTTGTTTAAGTACAATTGATTAGCCACTTTATTACCAGTAAAATAAATATCCTGTAAACCATCTTGGTTAAAATCTCCAATACCCACTCCACCACCATTGTATACATTAGATACATCTAATACATTCAATGAATCTGATTCTTTAATGACATTATTAAATGTTACTCCTGAAGTTTCAGAAGATACTAATTCAAATAAAGGTTTTTGACGATCACAAGAGGTGGCAAATAAGACAATTACTACACTTAATCTAATTACACGCAGGTTCATAAACAGCATCAATTTTAGTTCTTACAAGGTTCTTAAAGATACATAAAATGAGGCGCAAAAAAAAGCGCCCCGATGAATCGGGGCGCTCTATATATAGTTCTAAAAATTAAAACTAGTAACCAGGGTTTTGAGTCAATACAGACTTACCATCCTTCTGCATTTTGTCAATTTGGTTTTGAGGTAAAGGTAAATACTCAGACTTACCAGTTGTGTAAGAAGCACCAGCCATAGTAGAATAACCTTGTGCTAATTCACTCTTAGCATAAGCATTCAACTCTGTAGCGCCAATTCCCCAACGAGTTAAATCAGAGAAACGATGACCTTCCATTGCTAACTCTAATTTGCGCTCAAAACGAACCGCTTTTCTTGCTGTAGCAGCATCTGTCCAAGCAGCTGTATAAGTACCAATTTTGTAGTTAGTTGGAGAAGCTTTACCAGCATTGTTCGCAGGTCCTACAAATCCATCAGGATTAGCAGCACGAGTACGAACTTGGTTAACATAAGCTCTTGCAGCCTCTAAACCACCTGTTTCGATTTCAGCTTCAGCAGCTAATAAGATAACATCAGCAAAACGAATCAAAGGATAGTTGTTTGCTGTGAAACCGTTTGTCCAAGAAGAACCATCGGTAAACACACCAATTTGAGATTTACGGAACAAATGCTTTAATGGCTCGTAAGGACCAGCAGAACCTTGGTCACGCACCCAAGTAGAACCTGGCATAATACCCCAGTCTAAATAAGGTACACCACGACGACCAATAGTCCAGTCAACACGAGGATCCATTGGAGTTACTGAATCTGGAGTAAATGGCTTATCAGCAGAAATACCCATATCAGTTTTTAATGGAACATTGTTGTAAGACTCATCTAAGAATGGTAAACCATTAGCATCAACTTTGAAAGCATTTGCTAAAGAGAATGAAGGTTGGAAGAAACCACAACATCCTGTTTCACCACCATAAGGGAAGTTCAAGGCGTCACCAGAGTTTGCGTTAGCAGCTCCAGTACCATCATTAACAGTCATTTGAACTGAGAATACATTCTCAGAACTATTTTTCTTAGAGATATCAAAAATATCACCATACTTAGCAACTAAAGCATATTTAACACCTGTGTTTGTTTTACCAGAAGTAATAACAGTAGTTAAGATAGCTTTTGCTTCAGCATATTTCTTTTCGAACATATATACTTTACCTAAGTATGCAGCTGCAGCCCACTTGTTAGCACGGCCAACACCTGTAGAAGATGTTTCTGGTAAATTA
>JAHEFI010000038.1 GCA_024640255.1 Bacteroidota bacterium
TTTTGTCATTCATGCTCGCAAATTTACAAATTATTTTCTTTAGTTTTCCCGCCCTACTTTTGGGTAACCCTTGTTGAACAAAAGCTTCGCTAGCCTGCTTGGTGTTTTCATAACTTAAAAACACACATTTTCCGTATACAAAAGTCAACTTAAAAAAATAGAGTATGACGTTTAGAAAAGAAGCAGACAGGATTAGCTTTCCTACAAAAAATGTAACTACGCTTAATCTTGCCAAACAACAGGTTCCAGGTTTTAAAGCAGCGTTTTCACGCTTTGAAAAACGCTTGATTTTGGACCAATGTTCCAAGCGTATGTTTAGCAATTATGGTCGTAATTTGGCACATTTAGCCTTGCATTTTGGGCGTGTTCCGCATGAAGTTTCTGTGGAAGAAATCAATGCGTATTTGTATCGTTTGACAGTTCATGAAAACCTTTCAATCAGCTTCTTTAAGCAAGCGGTGGTTGGTTTTTGGCATTGGTTTCGACTGTTTGATATGAATGAAAAAGCACTGCAAATCGCTCTAAAACACCTTCTCAGAATAAAAAAAGGCTTGCTCCGCATCTGTCAACAGTAAACTAAAGCCGAAGTTTCGTCCCGAAAGCTTTCGGGGCTGCACTGCGGTTTAGTTTTTATATGTTGTGTTTAGTTTTTCTACCAGTCTTCTTTGGTATTATTGTTTTTAATCGAATTTGTCAAACTTTTAATGGAATTTTCTATATCTGACTCTGTTTCAGCCAAAATTTTCTTTTTTGAAATCATACTGTTCTCAAAATTCATTTCACCACTACCTGAACTATAATAAGATAAATTAGTGTAAGTATATCTGAATTTATTGTCCTTAAATTCCAATATTAGTGTATGTCTAATCCAACCTTGCTTCATGAATAAACCAGTTGAAAAGTTACCTTTTAATATTATTTTTGCGCTTTCTTCATCTTTGAATTGGATAACGTCTTCTGCTGATTTATAATTTATTGCAATCCATTCCAAAGTTTTTTTGTAAAGCTCAACTTTGGTCAAAGATTCAACATCAATTACATCTGATTTAATATAAAGTCCTGTCTTTTCATCAAGTTTCAATTCTTGACTCATTAGAATTAATGGAGTCAAAAAAATAAGGATAATTAAATTTCTTTTCATGTCAATTTGTATTAAGTTGTTAGATTAAAATATGTTAGATATTCAAATTATTATTGTCAATTTATTTTAAAGAATGTATTAAAAATCGAAAGTTCTAATGCAATTATTGCAATAGAAAATGTAATTCTTTGTTTTTTTGATAATATAGCTTGATTCTTCGAATTATTAAAATCATTATTCTCCTTTTCCATTTTTTTTTCTTGAATTCTATTTTCTATAACATAAAGTGAAAAAAATCCACCAGATTTGAGAAATTCATGCGTGTTATAATATGGATTTCCGGTATTTTGAGATGAATTTGTGTGGTCTATTTGCTTAAGTATTGGATTTCCATCAAATTCCTGATTGTATATTAAATTAAACAAATCTTCAGCCATTTCAGGTTCTTGTGGTATTGCATTAAAAATAGAGTTATTCTCTTTTTTTTGTCTATAAAAAAGCGTTTCAACAAAATTATAATTGTAACAAATACTGTTTATCTCTTTTTGGTGGTCTAACATTTCCCTTGAAATGTAATCCAAAATTTTTGCTTTTTCAATATTTTTCATGGTTTGAAGAATTGTTATACATGTTAACTTAAAATTAAACAAAACGGATGGCACCTACACTTATCGGCTTTCTGGATCTAGTGCATCTCAAGCCGAAGAGTTTAGGTACGGTTATACACTGCTGTGAGCACTATTTTTATTTATCTTATCAGATTTTTAAGGTTTTCCATTAGTTATGATAATAACTTATAAATATTCATTGTTAAACATTTTATATCTATCATCTTCATTAACAAAATGAAATTCTGCATGTTGCCAAAACGGAATACCCATTTCTCCTTTTTTTCTTCGAGGTAAATGTTCAGTAAACAGCCATCTTCTCCAATTAGACGTGTCAGTTTCTATTACAATGCCGTTTACCCCTAGTTTATAGCATTCATCATAGGAACTATGATTTTGAGATGGAAAAGTACCTTTATATTCTTTATTGTATTTAGGTAAATACATTTGAATAAGTGCTGCTTCAGTAAAATTAATTTTTTGTTTATCTGTAAAATTTGAAGTATTTCGGTTCATGAAATTAGTAAATCTATTCAAATCTTCTTCTTCATTTTCTTTTGGGATTTTAACTTGTCCACTCATTACACCAAAAGTTTGCTCCATAAAATTTCCTAATAATAGCCAAATTTCTGAGTCAGGATTTCTTTGCATTGCTTCTGAATATATTTTTTGCAGAGTTGAATGCGATCCAAGTCTATCTATAGCTGTTCTTTTTCCGTCTTGACCAAAAGCTTGTCCAATATACAAAACTTCATAATCCAATTTGGGTTCTTCGTCATAAATATATTGCTGAATATCATCGACTAAAGCCGATAACTTGAAATATGATTTTTCACTTTTATTAAAAATTAATTCAAATGTATTATAAGGATATTCAGTTACTATATTAATATTATTGTATTCTTGCAATTTTGACATTTTAATATATTTTTCTAATTTTTTATCCTCAATGTGAATGTAATATTTGAGTTCAATAAAATCATTAGTCACTTTAATATAATTTTTATCTAAAGAAAGTCTTGGTCGTTTTAAAATAAAATAAATATTACAAGGATTATTATCATTAAATACTTTTTGATGTTTTGCAAACTCCTCTAATTCTGTTTGTTGAAGAAATTGATATGATCCCAAATACATACCTATTGAATATTCAGAAGCATATTTAAACTGTTTTGTCATAAATAATTTGTTTTTTAAGTGGAAAACGAAGCTTAAATTTATTTTTTTTCGTTGTCTCCCAAGCCCGAAGTGTGATTTTTTTCGAGCAGTTGTTTATAACGGCTGACGCTTGGCGCCGTTTTTTTTGTGTTGCGCCTGCGGAAAAAAATGGAGCTAAGCGTATGTTAGCAACTGACCATTTCTTTATTCTGAAACTAATTTCATTTTTTCTTTCCTCGCAATCCATTGTTTTGAAATTTGATCATTATATTTTTTGAAGATTGTATTGTCAAGTTTTGTTGTTGCCCAAGACTTTATATTGTAATAATCTAAAACAGGTTTTAGTAATCGTGAATAATCTTTAAAGTCAATCATCTTGTTGCCAATATTAGTAAGCTCAATTTTAAAACATTCATTAACAACTTTCACTTCTAAATGATAAATAATTAAAATACCTAATTGAGATAACATTGTTAATGGAATACTTATCTCAAAAAGTAAACGTACAATATTATCACCTCCAATTGAAAAAATAGAAAGCAGAAAAGGAATTGAGAATAGCAGTAATTTTAGTGCATATCTGAAAAGCATTTTTTTTAAGGTCTGTTCAGTATGAAAACTGCTTTCATATGTATTAACTGCTAATTTCTTCACTCCATGTGGTATTTCATCATTATTATAATATCCTGTAGTTGTGAAATCGGAATAAAGTGTTCCAAAAGAATTATCTATTAAATCACATCTTTTTATTTTTTCTGCTAAATAAAATAAATACTTTGCCATACTTGATAGACCGATATATCCAATCATTGAAACATAACTAAGTACTTTTACAAAGTTTTCAATTGTTAATGTGCTAATTTTAAAAGAAATTGAAGCTTCAATTATAGGTGCCAACCATAAGTAAAAAATGGTTATTGCTGAAAATACAAGACAAATGAATGCTTTTTTTTCAAACTTTTGGACAGTAGTGTAATTACTGTCGAATGGTACTATTCTAGTCATTTTTATCCTCTTTTATTGTTTCTAATGAATGATGTGATTCAGGCCCAAGCCATACTCCTGTTTGTAACCATGCTTCATAAAAAAACAACCATGCAATTGTCCATGAGAGTATTTCTTTTGCTAGAATTTTTTCAGAATTCCATTTAAAATTATCAGGATGATATAAGCAAAGACATTCTGTGTTTTTATAATAATGAGGTGGTTTGTCAACTAGTTTTGGGTTCAAAACACTTACTTTTGGCGATAATTTGCCTCTGTATTCTATGCAAACAGTATAAATCGGCAATTCTGGCTTAACCATTATTTCCCCTATAAATTTGACAGTCTCATTTGTTAAATTTTTGGTATTAAATTGAGGATATTTTGATTTCATCGCCCCAATTTGCACATATACATTTGGTTTATGCTTATTAAAGAATTTCATCACCATAAAAACCTTTAGAAGCTGATAAATTATTACCTACAGAAGTAGAAATTCCAGCAGTACTTGAATATTTTAATGACCCTTCGGTTAATGACTTTGAAATGTTTTTTGCCTCTTCTATGTCAATTGTTGGGTATTCTTTACCAAAGATATCTTTCCAAATCTTCTTAGCTTCTACTTCATTTTTGTTAAAGTAGCATGTAAATGCTTCATTTAACTTTTCTTTTACCTTTTTTGCTTTTTTTAATGTACTATTATATTCATCATTGGATTTGAATTTATTTGATTGCAAATTATATTCAACATTAACAAACCATTTCCTTACCCCTTCTTCAAAGTTTGTAAAATTGTTTATCTTAAAAATGTTAATAGCAACTTCTTCAATATGGTAAGATGGGATTGTTTTATTATTGAAATCACGATTCCAATACTTTACAACCCTTATTATTTGCTTTAACTTGTAATCTCTTAATTTATGGGTATCATCAAGGTTTTTAGTTAACATCTTCGGATAAGATGTAGTCCAAGATTGCAAATCAAAATTTGGAATGTAATATCCTCCTCCAGATATTTCAAAACTTGGAAGGACATCAAAATCTTTGTCACTAAGATGAATGGTAACGCAAGGCCTATCTTGTTTCACCTTGTCTTTGTAATCGTTTTGTTTATTTAAGTAGTTTTTAATTTTAGTTAACACACTTTGAGGATTAGGTCTGTTTCCAAATTCATCTTTCCATTCCTCAAAATCTAAAACAGCAAATAAGTCAACATCGTTTAAAGGTCGAATAATAGTGTCCCTTTCCCAAGATCCATTCGTGAAACATTCAAGAATATATAAATTACCTTCCTCATTTTTTAAATGTTTTTCTAAATTTAACAAGGAATTATTGATGTTATCTTCTTGTCTATCTGTTATTGAAACATTATCTACAAGTTTTTTAATTGATTCAAGTAGTGTCATTTTATTTAGTTTTAATTTTCAAGTTTAATACTGTTGTTTGGTTTGTTTCTAATTAATTTGTTTAACCCGCTAAAAATCAATGATAAAACTATTTTCAAACGAATAACGTTCGGATAAGAGAGAATTAACTGCGTTGGTTTCATGCGTTTTTATTTGTAATACAACCCAAATAT
>JAHEFI010000048.1 GCA_024640255.1 Bacteroidota bacterium
CTTTAGCCAAGAATTCGTTTTTGTCCAACATACCTAGGTCTCCTTTACCTTGACGACGAACAGAAAGCTTGCTTTCAGCCACTTCTTTCTCTCCAATCACCAACATATAAGGCACTTTCATGATTTCGGTATCACGGATCTTCTTACCAATTTTTTCATTTCTGTCGTCAATCTCAACACGTACGCCAGCTTTCTTAAATTGTGCACGAACTTCTTCCGCATAAGGCATGAATTTCTCACTAATAGGTAAAATTTTAACCTGTAGTGGTGCTAACCAAACAGGAAATTTACCAGCATAATGCTCTAGTAAGAAGCCAATAAAACGCTCATGTGTACCCAATGGTGCACGATGTATAATTAACGGAGTTTCAGGCTCGTTGTCTTTGTTAGTGAAATTTAAGTTGAAGCGTTTTCCTTGTGCAAAATCTACTTGGTTAGTTGCCAATGTAAACTCTCTTCCAATGACACTCCAAATTTGAACATCAATCTTAGGGCCATAGAAAGCACCTTCATCTGGTACTTCAACATAAGGGGTACCAGTTTCAATTAATACTTCACGAACCATTGCTTCAGTCTCTTTCCATAGTTCTGGCTCGTTGATATATTTCTGACCTAATTTACTAGGCTCATGTAAACTTAAACGCATCACGTATTTGTCAATTCCAAAAATCTTGAAATACTTCAAATACATTTCATTCACTGCTTTGAACTCTTGTGCAAATTGTTCTTTAGTACAATAAATATGCGCATCATTCATGTGTAAACATCTTACACGCATCAATCCAAATAATTCACCTGATTGCTCGTAACGATAACAAGTACCATACTCTGCTAATCTTAAAGGCATGTCCTTATAGCTCTTAGGTTCTGCATCAAAAATTTTATGGTGATGCGGACAGTTCATTGCTTTCAAGTAATATTTAGTGCCATCCAATTCCATTGGAGGGAACATACTATCTTGGTAATAAGGTAAGTGACCACTGGTCAAATACATGCTCTCTTTCGCAATATGCGGAGTTACTACTCTTTTGTATCCAGCAGCTTCTTCAGTTTCTTTTGCTAATCTTTCTAATTCTTCAATAATAATGGTACCGTTGGGCATCCACAAAGGCAAACCTGGGCCCACATCATCATCCATAGTATAGATACCTAATTCTTTTCCTAATTTTCTATGATCTCTTTTCTTCGCTTCTTCCAATAATAATAAGTACTCGTCTAATTCTTTTTGATTAGGGAATGTAATTCCATACACACGAGTCAACATTTTATTCTTCTCATCTCCTTTCCAGAATGCACCAGCGATATTAGTAATCTTAATGGCTTTGATTGCGCCAGTATTAGGGATATGAGGTCCACGACATAAATCAGTAAACTGACCTTGTGTGTAAAATGTAATGGTTCCGTCTTCTAATCCAGACAATAAATCTAATTTATATTCATCTCCTTTCTCAGTGAAATAAGCAACTGCTTCTGCTTTACTCAATTCTTTTCTGATATAGGCATTAGCTTGTTTTGCTAATTCATTCATTTTCTTTTCTAAAGCAAGCACATCTTCTTCTTTGATATGATTGTCTCCCAAATCGATATCGTAATAAAATCCTTTTTCTACTGCAGGTCCAACCCAGAACTTAGCTCCAGGAAACTGCATTTCAACAGCTTCTGCTAATAAATGCGCAGAAGAATGCCAGAAAGTAGATTTTCCATCGGCATCATCCCAGGTTAATAATTTTAAAGAAGCATCTTGATTGATTGCGCGCGTGGCATCCCAAACCTCACCGTTTACCGAAGCCGCTAAAACTTTTTTTGCTAATCCTTCACTGATGGATTTCGCAATACCTAATGCAGTAATCCCTTTTTCATAAGATCTCACTGCGCCGTCTGGAAATTGAATTTGAACCATTTTTATTACAATATATAAGACCGCAAAGGTAGCAAAATTCCTTAGATTTGCTCTATGCGTGTTTTATTGCTCTGTCTTACTTACTGTTTGGGTTTAAATTCCCTTTATGCCCAAGGTTTAGAGGGTAAATGGAAGGGTTATTTTAGCCCCAACAATAGTCAATTCAGTAAGGTTTACAGCTATGAAATGGACATTACGCAGGGCCCCAATGAGCAACTCACTATTAGCACTTTTACCAAACTAAGTAATGAGTTTTCTGCACATGCCTATGCAACTGGCCGATTAGATAAAACCACTTTACTAGTTCATATTGAAGAACAAGGATTTCTAGACCTAAATATTCAAGAAAATTATGCACCCTGTTTGATGAATAATTTTATGGTTTACAAAAATCTAAGAGGTCATGAAATTATTGAAGGCACTTATACTTCTTACAATAAAAAAACAGGCAAAGATTGTGGAGGCGGAAAATTATATTTAGAAAAAGAAATACCCATTCAAAAATTGATTGCTTCAGAAAAAGCAGCGAAAAAGACGATTACTGAAAAACCCAATGAGCTTGTAGTAAAACAAAATATACCTGTTACCAAAACAACTATTAACACTACTCAATTAGCAAAAAAATCTTCAGCTGAAGTTCCAAAATCAGCTAAACCAAATAATAATACTAATAAAGAAAATCCAGCAGTCATTGCTAAAAATACCCCTACAAAAAATGTCTCTGAAAATTTAAATTCTGCTATTAAAAACGCACAAGTGAACAGCGTAAAAGAAGAACCAGTAATGGAGGAAAGCTTCTTAAATGAACCAGAGGATTTAGAGACGGAAATTAGAATTAAACAAGGCAATGGATTTCAAACAATTCCTTGGGTATTAGTTGGAAGAGAAAATAAATTAGCTAAAAAAATTACCACTTCTAGCAAGCAATTTAGCATTGATTTATATGATAATGGCACCATCGACAATGATACCATTATTGTATATGATAACAAGAAATTATTAGTAAGTAAAAAGAGATTAAGTTATAAAGCCATTCATTTAGAATTCAGCTTATCCGAAATAATGAATGAACATGAAATTATCATAGTTGCACATAATATGGGAACTGTGCCTCCTAATACAGCATTATTGGTATTAAAAGATGGAATTACAAGACAAGAATTGTTTATTACTTCAACTAATAAAACCAATGCTAAAATAATTATAAGCTATGTACCTCCGCCTAAAGAAGAGTAAAACTTAAGGCTCTTGTAAATTAAAGCTAGCCTTATATTCTTGACGATCTGTTTTATCAAAAGGATTCTTACTAGTCTTGCTATCTCCTATCCAGAACCAATCATTTTCTCCGTCTAATTTTTGGAATATATAAACATTGGTTTTTTTATAACCTATGTCTCCCAAAAAATGAACCAAAGAAACAGTACACATTTTAAATTGATCTTTTATTAAAACGGGGTCTTGTTCTAAAGACATTGCCTCTAATTCATTTCTGAAACTTTGTAATCCTGCTAACCAAGAATTTTGAGTTAAAGTATCTGTTGCAGTAGTGTGAACAACAATGGTATCAGTTAAAGCAATTAGATTTTGTAGCGATGTTTTTAAGCTAGTACTATCAGCAATGGTAAAATTATTTTGAAAATTTTGAAACTCATTTAATAAGCCAAATGATTGCTGATCCCAACTGTCTTGATGATTTTGAGGATGAAAAGCCCAATAAACGGAATCCTGCTGATCAGTTGTTGGTTCTGAACAAGACAAAACAAAAAATGGCAGTAATATTAATAAATACTTCACTAGGGATATTTTTTTCAAATTTATGCATAATTAGACAGTCCAAGATGCTAACTTTGCGGTCTGAAAATTAAGCTATGTTAATAGGCCTTCAAAATGTAACCTTCGAATTTGGCGCAAGAGCCATCATCACAGATGCCACTTGGCATATTCAGCCAGGAGAACGCATTGGCCTTATTGGATATAATGGAACAGGTAAATCTACTATCCTAAAATTATTGGTGGGACAATACACCCCCTCTAAAGGAACAGTTGAAAAAGGTAAAGACACCACCATTGGTTATTTACACCAAGACTTATTAAGTTTTGATACAAGTGAAACCATTACTGAAGTAGCTTTAGGAGCATTTGAAAGAGTTAGAGCATTAGAAAAAGAAGTAGAAAAATTAGGTATAGAATTAGAAGCAAACCCTGAAGACAACGATTTACTAATTAAGTATACCGATGCTTTACATGAGATTGATGTTTTAGATGGCTATAATATTAATCATAAGGCCGAGGAAGTTTTACATGGTTTAGGATTTACAACTACCGATTTAAGTAGACCCTACAAAGAATTTAGTGGAGGTTGGAGAATGCGTGTATTGTTGGCTAAAATGATTTTACAAGCACCCGATGTATTATTACTGGATGAGCCTACCAACCACTTGGACTTGCCTAGTATTGAATGGTTAGAAAAATACCTTATTCATTACAAAGGCAGTGTGGTTATTGTGAGCCATGACAAATTTTTCTTAAATAAAATGGTGAATAAAATTGTTGAAGTGTATCAACAACAATTGAATTTTTATACAGGCGATTATGAATATTACGAAGTAGAAAAAGTACAAAGAATAGAAATTCAACAAAGAGCTTTTGAAAATCAACAAGATTATATTCGTCAACAAGAAAGATTTATAGAAAGGTTTAAAGCTAAAGCATCTAAAGCAGCTCAAGCACAATCTATTCAAAAGCGTTTAGATAAATTAGAAGTTATTGAAGATGTACAATTAGAAAGACCTAATATCAAAATTAATTTTGCGGTAGATAAAACACCTGGAAAAGTTTTAGTAGACTTAAAAGGTATTACCAAGCAATACCCTACCCTAACAATTTTAGAAAACGCTTTCGCTGAAATTGAAAGAGGTGATAAAATTGCACTAATTGGTGCCAATGGTAAAGGAAAGTCAACCCTATTAAGGATTGTAGCAGGAATGGAAAGTTTCGAAGGAGAAAGAGTTTGGGGTCATAATGTGGATGAAAGCTTTTATGCGCAGCACCAATTAGAATCATTGAATTTAAATAATACCATTTTACAAGAAGTTCAAGAATGTGGTACTAAAAAAACAGATTTAGAATTAAGAGCATTATTAGGTTGTTTCTTGTTTGGTGGTGACGATGTAGATAAACGCATTAAAATATTAAGTGGAGGTGAAAAAGCAAGGGTTGCATTAACCAAAACCATTATAAGTAAAGCCAATTTCTTAATGTTGGATGAGCCTACCAACCACTTGGACATGGCAACTGTGGAATTACTTGCTGAAGCATTAACCAAATATGATGGTTCGATTATCTTAGTAAGTCACGATAGATATTTTATCTCCAAAACAGCCAATAAAATTTGGGAAATTGAAGATGAGAAAATTATAGAATTCAAAGGAGACTATAATGAATGGGTTGAATGGAAAGAAAGAATGGCCAAGCAAAAACAAAACCAACCTGAAGCAGTTAAACAAAAGCCAGAACCAGTTAAAGCTGCAGCGCCGGTAGAAGTAAAACCCACAGGACCAATAGATAAAGACTTACAAAAGCAAATTCAGAAATTACAAAAAGCCATAGCTCAACTAGAGCAAAACATAGAGACTTTAAATAAAGAAAAAGCGGTTATAGAAACAGAAATGGCAGATCCAGCCATTTATGCAGATCCCAATAAATTAAAGCAAATCGAAAAAGCTTACCATGACAAGAATGCACTCATTCGATCCATGGAAAAAGAATATGAACTTGCTTTCAATGATCTATTGGTCCTAGAATCCAAATAGATATACCCAAAACTAACATTTGCTTGTAAAAAAGCAGAAAAATACCCACATTTTAGTTATTCGGTGGTTAATTGCTTCCAAATGTTTAAATTTGGGGCTCCGTTTAATCGATAGTGCATTGATGGCTTCTTGTAAATCAATGCTTTAAAGAATAACTCAAAAAATTATGTCTACTAAAAAAGTCAACAAAATTGCCGTTTTAACTTCTGGTGGAGACGCCCCCGGTATGAATGCCGCTATCAGAGCTGTAGTTAGAACAGGTGTTTATCATGGTTTGGAGGTTTTTGGGGTTACAAGAGGTTATAATGGGATGATAGAAGATGATATCTTCCAAATGGACTCTAAATCGGTTGGCAATATTATTCAAAGAGGTGGCACCATTTTAAAGACAGCAAGATCAAAAGAGTTCTTCACACCAGAAGGTCGTCAAACTGCATACAACAATCTTAAAAAAAGAGGCATTGACGGGATTGTTGTCATAGGTGGAGATGGTAGTTTTAAAGGTGCTCAAAAATTCAGTAACGAATTTGATATTCCTTGTATTGGCTTACCAGGAACAATTGATAAAGATATAGCAGGAAGTGACTTTACCATTGGATTTGATACAGCAGTGAATACAGCTGTAGAAGCTATTGATAAAATTAGAGACACTGCCGATGCACACGATAGATTATTTGTAGTAGAAGTAATGGGAAGAGATGCAGGATATATTGCTTTACATAGTGGTATTGCCACTGGTGCAGAAAATATCTTAATTCCAGAATCTAAAACGGATATGGAAGCTTTGGTAGCTTCTTTAACGGAGAAAGAAAAAAGAAAGAAATTAGTAAACCTAGTGGTAGTAGCTGAAGGAGATGAATTTGGAGGCGGTACACAGGTGGGTGATTTCTTAAAACAAAGATTACCAAATGCAGATATTAGAGTATGTATTTTAGGACATATTCAAAGAGGTGGATCTCCAAGTTGTTTGGATAGATTAATTGCCAGCAGAATGGGATATCATGCGGTAGAATGTTTATTGAATGGTACACATAATGTGATGGTAGGTATCGAAGACAATAAATTAAAATATACTCCATTGGATAATGCTGTTAAAGCAAAACAAAAAATTTCTGATGAGTGGATGAAAATTGTAAAAATATTAGCTAGTTAAATCCCCAATAAAAATAAAAATGAGTCAACCAACTTACAAACCAACACACCACAAAACAAAGATTGTAGCCACAGTAGGTCCGGCATGTGAAACATACGATCAATTAAAAGCATTAGTGATTGCAGGCGTGAATGTGTTTCGTTTAAACTTTTCTCATGGAAGTCACGAAGACAAGAAAAAAATTATCGACAACATTAGAGGTATCAATAAAGAATTAGGATGTACTGTTGCCATTTTAGGTGATTTACAAGGTCCTAAATTAAGAGTGGGTGAAATTGAAAATAATAGATTGGATGTAAAAGTGGGCGATATCTTGACATTATCAAATGACAAGTGTATTGGTACCATGGAAAAAATATATGTATCCTACCCTAACCTTGCAGGTGATGTGGTTGTAGGAAATACTATTATGATTGATGATGGTAAGATTGAAGTGAAAGTAAAGAGTGTAGAAGCAAATGGAGATGTAAAAGTAACTGTAACACTAGGTGGTATTATCTCTTCTAAAAAAGGATTAAACTTACCAGATACCAAAATTTCTTTACCAGCATTAACTGAAAAAGATTTAGAAGATGCTGCATTTATCATCAAGGAAAAATTAGACTGGGTTGCATTAAGTTTTGTGAAGAGAGTGGCTGATATCGAAATGTTAAGAGATTTATTGAATAAGCATAATAGCAAATCAAAAATTATTGCAAAAATCGAAATGCCAGAAGCATTAACCAATATCCGTGATATTATTATTGCAAGTGATGCTATCATGGTGGCTCGTGGAGACTTGGGTGTTGAATTACCAGTAGAGAAAATTCCTTTGATTCAAAAAGAATTGATCAGAAAATGTTTACATAGAGCGAAGCCAGTGATTGTAGCAACTCAAATGATGGAATCAATGATTGATCGTGTTAAACCAAACCGTTCTGAAATTACTGACGTTGCCAATGCGGTAATCGAAGGTGCAGATGCGGTAATGTTGAGCGGAGAAACAGCAACAGGTCAATTCCCAGTATTGGTGATTGAAACAATGCGTAAAATTATTTCAGAAGTAGAACAAAACGGATACAAGTATAACCGTTCAGAAGATTTAAAACCACAACCACATTCTCCATCATTCTTAAGTGATGCATTGTGTTATAATGCTTGTAAATTATCTGACGATGCTGAATCACAAGCATTAGTGGGTATGACTCAATCAGGTTATACAGCATTTATGTTGAGTAGTTTCCGTCCAAAATCACCTTTATTTGTTTTCACTAAGGAAGCAAGTTTGGTGAATCAATTATCATTAAGCTGGGGTGTAAAAGCATTCTATTATGATAAAGAAGAGAGCTTGGATGCAATTATCAAAGACCAAATCCAGATCTTAAAGAAAGATGGTTATGTGAAAGAAGGTGATATTGTAGTAAATACTGGAAGTACACCAATTAAGCTACACTTACCAACTAATATGATTAAAATTAATAAAGTCGATTAAATACTAAAACGCTCCTAAAATTGGGAGCGTTTTTTTTGTATATTTATTGTGTAATAATTACAACATTGCTATGCTAGAATCATTTGAAAAGATCCCAGTAAAAATTTACAAGAACCCAACCGAGGGCTCTAATGCCTTAGCTACTCAAATTGCTGCCTTAATCAAAGAAAAACAAGCTCAAAATTTACCTTGTGTATTAGGTATGGCCACTGGTGCTACTCCCATTCTTTTGTACAAAGAATTGGTTCGTATGCACAAAGAGGAAGGCTTGAGTTTTAAAAATGTAATTACAGTAAACTTAGACGAATACTATCCTATTCCAAGAAATGCATACCAAAGCTATTGGAGTTTTATGCATCGTCATTTGTTTAATCATATAGATATTGATCCTAAAAATATTCATTTGCCTAATTCTGAATGGACAAAAGAAGAGCTAAAAGAAAAATGTGTTGCTTACGAACAAACCATTGAAAAATTAGGCGGTATTGATTTACAAATTTTAGGTATTGGTAAAAATGGCCATATTGGATTCAACGAACCTGGCTCTAGTTTTTATTCCAAAACAAGAGTGATTCATTTAGACCATTTAACCAGAATGGCGAATTTGTATGAATGGCATGATTTAAATAAGGTTCCAAGAACAGCCATTACAGTGGGTATTGGAAGTATCATGAAAGCAAAGAAGATTGTTTTATTAGCATGGGGAAATAAAGCAGATATCGTAGCTAAATCAGTGGAGGGAGATGTAACAGAACAAATACCTGCAAGTGTTTTACAAAACCATGATGATTGTACTTATATCATAGATGAATTTGCTGCTACCGAATTAACTAGAAACAAAGCACCATGGTTAACAGGTTCATGTGAGTGGACTCCATTAAATATTAAGAAAGCAGTTATTGAGTTGGCATTAAAATTAGATAAAACAGTTCTAAGCTTAACTGCAGACGATTATAAAGAAAATAGTTTAGCAGATTTATTGGTATTAAAAGAATCTGTTTACGATATTAACCTGCAAGTGTTTTACATGTTGCGTGATTCTATTACAGGATGGCCTGGTGGAAAACCCAATGCAGTCATTCCTGCACATCCAGAAAGAAGCACACCACATCCAAAAAGAGTGATGATCTTCTCTCCTCACCCAGATGATGATATCATTAGTATGGGTGGAACCTTCATGCGATTACACGATCAAGGACATGATGTACATGTGGCTTATCAAACCAGCGGTAATATTGCCGTAACAGATGAATTTGTTACTCGCTTCTTGGATTTCGCAGTAGGCTTTGAAGACCTATTTGGTATTGATAATAAAAAGAGTAATGAAATTCTCTCTGAGGCAAGACAATTCTTATCTGGTAAAAAACCAGGTGAATTGGATACTGCTGAAATTAGATCTATTAAAGGATTGATAAGAAGATGTGAAGCAAAAGCTACATGTAGATATGTGGGCATTGCAGAACAAAATTATCATTTCATGAATCTGCCTTTTTATGAAACAGGTGCCATTGATAAAAAACCAATGGGTGAAGAAGATATTCAAATCACCATGGATTTATTAAGAAAAGTAAAACCACACCAAGTGTATTGTGCAGGTGATTTAGCCGATCCACATGGTACCCATAAAGTTTGTTTAGAAGTTATTTTTGAAAGTATGCGCAGATTAAAAGCAGCTGGAGAAGATTGGGTGAAAGATTGTTGGGTATGGTTATACAAAGGTGCATGGCAAGAATGGGATATTTCAGAAATTGAAATGGCTGTTCCAATGAGTCCAGACCAAGTAATGAAAAAACGATTTGGCATATTTATACATCAGTCACAAAAAGATAGTGTTCCTTTCCAAGGTACAGATGCAAGGGAATTCTGGCAAAGAGCCGAAATTCGCAACGCCAATACCGCTGAATTGTATGCTAAACTAGGCCTAACCAAATACGCAGCTATAGAGGCCTTTGTACGCTGGCTTTACTAGTATTTAAGCTATTAAAACTCAATTATTTAGCCAAATTCCTTTGGTAAAATGGCTTTTTGAGGTATATTTGCACCCCTTATTGACTGGGTTAGTAAGTGGAATGGCCCCGTAGCTCAACTGAATAGAGTATTTGACTACGGATCAAAAGGTTTCAGGTTTGAATCCTGACGGGGTCACAAAGCCCGCACGAACAGTGCGGGTTTTTTTATTGCGAGGAGCCGATGAAAGCTTGCTTTCATAAAGGCGACGAGTAATAAAAAAACCAAGCAGCAGGAACTGCTGCGGAGGGTTTTGGGTACGACCAATGCGCGAGGAAAAGCGAGGATGAAATCCGAGCTAATCCGTAGGGCTTTGGATACGACCAATGCGAAAGGAAGTTGCGAAGCAACCATCCCAATTCGATGAAGAATTCCTTAATTTCACCCTATGAAAATCTTCAACTACAGTTTCGCCGTTATCTTCCTTGTATTTGCAGCATTGCAATACAACGACCCAGATCCAATATTATGGATTCCTATTTATCTATATCCAACCTATTTATGTTTTCAAGCTGCAAAAAATCAAACAGTCAATAAATATTTATACCCCATCGGATTCATTGGTTTTGTACCCTATGCTATTTATAAAATGTTTGACGAAAATGGAGTGATAGATTGGATCAAGTTTCATAATGCTACTAGTATTGCAAATACCATGAAAGCAGAAACCCCTTGGGTGGAAGAATCCAGAGAGTTCTTTGGGCTGGTGATCATTTTAATAGTAATGACCATTAACTATATTCAAATAAAAAAGGGTTCAAAATAATGAACCCTTTTTTTATACAATATATTTTACTTTATTATTGAGCACCTACTCCATAAAAACTAACCTGCTTCACTAAATTACCGCTAAAGAATAAAGTGGCGTTCTTAGAGAAATTACCCACTGCAGATCCATTAAAACCTAAAGTAACAATGGCATGTGCGCCTGGTGCAATCACCGATCCCTTAGTGTATTTTGGTGTAGTACAGCCACATCCAACCATAACATTTTCTAATGTAATAGGCGAAGCACTGATATTTTCAATATCAACATTAAATTCTGTTGGTTTACCATATGCTATGGTACCCATATTATAATTGTCGTTGGTAAATTTTAATACTTTAGTGATGTCAGTCTGAGGAGATTGTGCATTCAATTGAAAAGCACTAAACATTACTATTGCTGCTAATAAAATTCTTTTCATATAATTTAGTTATTGATCTTTCAAATTTACAAAATAATAGTAAAATCTATCTATTTAAAATGCTCAAAAGCTTTAATTAGTTCTTTTCTAAGATTGCTTGAACTGACTTTTTTAGCTAGTAAAATTCCATCTCTATCAATTAAGTAAAATAAAGGGTTGGAAAACGCATCATAGGCCTTTCTAATGGGCAAATCATTCCCTAGTTGAACATGGGTATAATTTTTAACTAAATGATGGTCATTAATGAAATCAGACCATTCCTTTTTAGAAGCTCCGGGTGCATTACAAATAGCATATTTGCCAATTTTAACCAGTAATTGTTGTTCCAAAATTGCAATAGTACTATCCATTTTGGGGAGTTCTACTTTACAATGCTCACAACTAGGGTCATAAAATATGACAAGAGTGTAATTGAAGTTTTTAGCAAACTGATGTAGGTCTTTTTGTATACCTGCAGTATCAGGCAAAACCATGTTTAGACAAGTATCTTTTAACTTTTGAGATTGTATCTGTGTTAATTCCTGTAATAAAAACTCTTTTTGTTTAGCATCAATAAATGCACATTTCCCCTCTTTGATATATTTATTCAATAAATAGGCATACCCTTCTGTATTATTTTGAATCTCTCTATTTTTCATCAATTTGGCAACATAATCAAAAACAAAACTATAAGCCTTATTCGTACACATTACTTTCGACATTATAGTATCTACCCCCTTAATCATCGAATCCGCCTGTAAAGGATAGTATGAAAAGTACTCCATTAAAATACTTTTCATATTGGGGGTGAAAAACAATCTAGGAGTATTTAAGTCAAATTGATGGATAAAATTTCGTCTAGCTTCAAAATTCTTTTTATTAGGAACCGAAGCATCTAATTTATTCAATGCATCAAAATGAATATACAAAACATCATTGGGCTTAAACTTCTTTAAAGCATTAGACCTAAAAGCTGTTAAAGAATCAGTTTTTATCTTGAAATATGCTGCTTTTTGTGTTAAACCAAATTTCTTACCTGAAGCAATCTCTTTAGCATAATTAGAATCAATAAAAGAAAGTGATTTTTCTATTTGTTGATATTGTAGGAATAACCTATTTTTTAGACCATTGATAGTAGCGTTATTAATATAATCTGGTCCATTTATTATCAAATTAATGGTGTCCTTATTTTCTGCAATAAAACTAATTTTCTGTTTAGAGCTGGGGAAATATAAGTAATAAATACCTCCAAAAACAGATTTGTCATTTTTAACAACGGTTATACCTTTTTTTAATTGAATTGTATCCTTGGGTACATAATTTTTTTCGTCAAAAATACTAGCTCTCAAATAAGCAATACTATCAATTGTATTAGTTGCTTTAATTTTAACTTGGAACTGAGCTTTTAAGCCTATTAAAGGCATAATTAAACACATCAATAGAATATTAATTCTTTGCATTTTAAGCTTTCTCTTTATTCTCAAGTACAAATTTAAAAAAATCTAAAGAATTACTAACTTTTAGCTTTCGATATATAACTTTTTTAATGGTAGAAACAGTATTTGGCTTAAGCGATAATGTTTCTGCTATCTGACTAGTTTTTTTACCTTCAGATAACATTTCAAAAATTTGAGTTTCTCTTTGACCTAAAGTACTGAGTAAATTAGTTTCATTTGTATTTCTAATCATTTTCATACTATGTTATTTTTTATCAAGAATGAATACATAACTATATCTATTCACTACTTGTTCATCTATACTCTTTTTAAGGTCATCACAAGCTTTTAATAGCTCTCTCTCCCCTACATTTTTAATTATTACTTCATTGTCTGAAAGCTTGGACAGGGTTCGGTAAATTCTATTAGCTCTTCTTGCTGATAAATCTTCATTATAATCTAAACTACCATTACAGTCTGCAGCAGATACAATAACAATCTTCTTATTATGTATGCGCTTAACCATTTCTATGATTTTATAATAATCAGCCAAGTCTTTTTCAATAATATATACCTGATCGAAAGGATGATGTAATTCAACATAATCTTTAGCAATAGCTTTTAAAGAGTCAATCGTTAATCTAAAAGTCTTGGTCATGGAAGCTAATTCAGCTTCTTTAGCCAATTTTGCAGCTAATTTTTCTTTATCAGGTAAAGGAATATTCATTAAACTAGCTTCTTTTAAATAGGTATCATTCGTTTTTACATACCCCTCTGTATTGATTGTTTGTTCAAACTTATCCCCTTCAGTAGTATACGCCATTAAAGTGTAGGTCTGATTTGGTCTTACCGAAAATTCGTAGATACAATGCTCATCTACAATTGCACTATCAATGGTTACTAATTTACCTTGTTCATTAAGTTGTTGTAAATAAACTTTCTTTCCAGCAACACAATTACTGTCCACCAATAACTTACCCCTCATTTTGATTAATGAAATAATATGGTCAAACGCGATAATATCATCTGAGCCATATCTATTTGAACTAATAAAGCCTTTCTCCCCTTTTATATTGAAAGCAAAATCGTCTTTATTACTATTTATGGGATAACCCATATTTTTTAAAGAAACCAAACCCTTATTATCTCTGGTTAATCTGTAAATATCTAACCCTCCTAGTCCTGGGTGACCATTCGAGCTTATATATAAACTTCCTTCATAAAATGTAGGGAATAATTCATTAGCAGCAGTATTAATATCCTGACCTAAATTCACAGTATTCTTCCATGAGCCATCTTCATTTTGATCCACATAGTATATATCTGTACCTCCCTGACCAGCTGGATCATCTGAAACATAATACAATCTTTTGCCGTCTGAGGTAATAGAAGGATGGAAATAACTATACTTAGGATTATTGAAAAATAGTTTGTGTGCACCTACCCAATTCCCGCCAATATTATAAGCTTCCCATATTTCTAATTGATACGTATTGCTAGATTTCTTTTGATTTCGAGTATAATATGCTTTTTTCCCGTCTGCAGTGAAACTTACAGCACCCATATTTAATTTGTCTTGTATAAATGTATTAAAACTAGTTACACCCTCTTCATTATACAATGGAAAATAACTATTATAAACACTTGGCACTTTTTTTGAATCATTAGATGTTTCTGTAGAATAGTCAGTATAATTTGTTTTACTTAATTTTTCTACCCAAGTACTTTTTGTAAATGGTGTATTTGATCTTATACTATCTATATTCTCAAAATAATATAGTTTAGAATACCCTGCTCCATCCCAAGCAAATTCTGATGGTTTTGGAGTTTTAGTAAATAATCTTTTAAAGAATTGTTTTGGCTTAGGTGTTAGTTTCATTCTATTAGATTCGAAAATCAAACCATCCTTATATAAAACACTATTAAATTCATTAAAGGGCGTATTTATCTTAAGATTTGTTAATTTATAATCTAATGAATCAGCCATGAATTTATCTGTATTCTTAAAGCCATATAATCTTGCTTCATTTAATTTAGTGATATCATCACTTAAAAAAGTAGCGTATAAAATTTTTGCTTTATCATATTGATTATTAGATGCATATAGCTCCGCTAAGCGAATATCTTTATGAATCCCCAATGAAACTGCTTTTTCTAAATAAACCAGAGCACTATCATAAGCATTTAATTTTTGGTAGCTTTCCGAAATTAATTTTAAAGCAATTGTATCTGTTGGTGTTTTTTGTAAATAAGATTTGAAAATTGGAATTGCATATGCATATCTGTATTGATTATACTCATTCATTGCTAACCTAAATAAAGCTTTGTCTTTTTTAGGTTGAGCCATTACAGCAGTACTTAAGAAAATGAAGAATATATATGTTAACCTTTTCATGAAATAAATTTTAACTAGTTCTATTAAAAGTATCTAGTGGATTTAATTTTAGTTTTGAAATTACCTATTTCGTATCTGATCATTAATTCATGAGATCCTTTAGCGAAGTACTTTAAAGGTGAAAAAGGCATATCATAGGCGTACCCAAATCTAAGATTATCAGTTGCCTGAATTTCAACCATACCAACAAATGCATCGCCAGTTCTATAACTACCTCCGATTCCTAACATATCCTTTAACCATACATTCAAGTTAAGGTCTGCTTCAATAGGAGCTCCACTTACCATTTTAATCATAGTAGACGGCTTTAACTTTACTTCTTCATTGATTTCATATACGTATCCTGCAGTAGCAAACAGATGAAAATCATCCATTTTTTGAACGCCTGATACAAAATTTTCATATTTAGCCAATCTTGATCTAAGAATACTTGGGGTAGATAAACCAAGATAAAATTTATCCGTATTGTAGTATACTCCCATTCCTACAGAGGGATTCCATTGTGAAGGTTTAGCAGAACTAATAAAGCTAGGATCTGTAGGTGTGTACCTATTCATCACATCATTCAAATTAATTCTGTAATTCATTAACCCAAAACTTATACCTCCTGACAATATTCCTTTCTCAGATACTTTAACTCTTGAAGACAGAATCGCATTAAAACCTGTTGCCGATTCTACTCCCAATCTATCATCATATGCTTGAAAACCAAGACCCACTTTTCCTTCTTTAGCAGCTTTATCAATACTGATTGAAGTTGTTTTAGGTGCCCCTTTTAATCCAATCCACTGATTTCTTTGAAAAAAATTAAAACTAGTAGTTTCTCTATTACCCGCATAAGCTGGGTTCACTCCCAACATATTATACATATATTGGGAATACATAGGTTCCGTTTGCGAAAATGCGCGTGTATTCGTAAAGCAAGCAACCAAGAGAATTATATAAAATTTTTTCATTTTCATTATTTCTTAATCAATAGTGGTCCAGCTAATTGTTTTTTATTACCATTCTTATCTGTTGCCTCAACGGTATAGAAATAAGTTCCTTCTGGGATATCCTCTCCTAAGAAATTGACTGTCCCTTTCCCTCTCCAATCGTTTAGGTAATTTTCATTTCTATATACTTCATTACCCCATCTATTAAACACCTTAACAGATAAAACTGTACCAAATGGTCGAATAATAATCCAAGTATCATCTATACCATCATTATTAGGAGAGAATCCTTCTGGAACAATCACATCTAGTTTTGGAACTACAAATTGTGCTGGAGTTCTGGTTGAACCATTACCTGGATTAAGAACTGGATCATTCGAAATTAAATTCACATTTCCAAACTTAGTAAATGCATTTAATTTAGCCGTATTTGCATAATTACCATGAATGTCTGGCGATTGAATTAAAACACTTAATAATATTGAATCTGTTTTATTGGCGCCAAGTTTAGAATTTTTAGTTACTAAATCAATATTTGTATTGCCATCATAACTGTTGTTTTTATATAATGCACCACTTAAATCAAAACCAATTAATTTAAATCCAGATGTAGTATTGAATGTATTAGTTAAATCATCCTTCACTTGAATGGAATCAATAATCTCATTTGTTTTATTAGTTACTTTTAATAAGAAATCAACTCTAATGCTACCATCTGGATTAACTTTAACCAACTTTGTAGTTTTTTGAATATCAACTACATTGTATGGATCTAAAATGGTTAACGTATCCAATTTACATGGGGTACTTGACAATCTGGTAGCCGTATCTATTGCTTTAACACACCAAACATATATTCCAGGTTTTAAAGGAACCAAAGGTGCTGTTGTTGAACAATTAGATCCATTTATGTCACACCATTGTGGAATACTACCAGTTGTATTTGATGTAATTAATCCAGAAATATTCTTAGGATTAGAAATTACAGAATTCATTATGGTTAAATTCTTTACATTCACAACAGGAAGAATGGTAACTGTATCCATAACACATGGCTCACTATTTAATCCAGTTGCCGTATCTAGAGACTTAATACACCATATATAAATACCTGGCTTATTTGGCAATAATGGAGGATCAACAAAACAATTACTACCAGTTGGATCACACCACATTGGAACTGTTCCAGCAGGAGTTGATTTAACTAAAGATTTAATCGTTTTTGGGTTATTGAGATCACCAGCATTATAAGTTGCATTATCTACGATAGGAATAACTGGAGGAGTAAACCCAACCTGAACTATTGTCAATACATCTTCATCTGGTATAAAATCTCCGTTTGGATCTGGATTTAACCCATTAGTAGAAGTATCTGAAATATGAAGATCTCCCACTGAAGTCAAACCTGTTGCAATAATATAATTTGGCCATGCATATTTACCCTTTGTAGTTTGAACAAATACATCATAATTTATCTTAATAGAATCACTTACTTTAATGAATCCATCCCACTTAATTAATGCAGTATCAGTAGTTCCATTGAAGTTTGGATTCAATGTAGCCGAACCTGTAACTTTTGGTACACCAATAATACTTGGTACATCTGGTATTTTATAGAAGTTATTTAAATTAAGCGTTACATACAATGAATCTAAATTGCTGTTACTTAAATTTTTAATAACAGAAGTAAAATGGAAAATATATCCTCCAGTAACTGTATCTGCTTTAGAACCCTGAAGTGCAGCTCCAATTTCATTTACTAAGAAGAATGGAACATAGGTTGGTAAAGGTTTGCCAACTGTTGTAACAATAGGATGTTTTAATAAATTGGAATTATCATGAGAAATAGCGGTTGCTGGTTCCATACTGACACTGCCATCATCCTGCGTTAAAATACCATTTCCAGTACCTGTAAACTGTAATACAAGTGGATCTAAGGTCTTACCTGGAATAATAGTAAAGTAAAATACAACATCACTTTCTTCATTAATTTTCAAATTCACTCCATTATCAAATAAGTCAGAACCAGACAATCCTGCTTGAGATCTATATTTAATAGTAAATCCATCTTTTATAAGAGTTACATAACTAGATGCAATCTGTGCACCAAACCCTGTATAGTTAGGATTTAATTTAACTACCCCTTTAGTCACCCTAACACTATCTAAAGTGTATCTCATGTCTTTAGGGAAGACTTTAGATAAATCAGCATTTACCTGAACACCTTGAAGATCCAACTCCCCATTATTTTTAATTTTCATCAAGATTTTTGTCTTAAATGAATTATCAGGCAATTTGGTTGGAAGCTCGGCTTTAAGTGTTAATAATAATTGAGGTCTTAACACATTTAAGAAAGCAGTGTCTTTTGTAAACTTATTTAATCTTGAAACATTATTTACATCAGTTACTTTTAATACCGTATACCTAGTATCATCTTTTCTTGGAGCTAATTTTACTTTATCACCATTCATTAAATTTTGAATAGTATCAATTTTATTATCTAAGCTATTTTTAATGATAACTGTATATGGCCCTACACCATCGGTTAATGTAAATTTCATATGAACCGAATCGGCTTGTAATAAAGTTGGGTATACTAAATTCATGGCTACTTGAGGCAAGTAACTCACATTAATCACTAATTCTGAAGTTGGACAATTAATAGTTTGACCTTGAGCACATACAGGTATATTAAATCTATAAGTACCTATTTTAGTAGCCATAAAACTATAAGTTCCATCGGCATTCATATTGATACTTGCACCTGCAATATTTGCACTATTCGGTATTGGAGTACCATAAGTACTATTTGGTGCTATATCGTTAGTAGCAACATTACCAGTAATTGGAACATCTACAGTACCAGCATTATTATCATTAATGATATTTGCACTTGGTAATACATCTATATGTAAAGTTGCATTACTACATACTGATGGAGTTGTACCTGTGCATGCAGTATATATAATATCTACAGGTCCACTATAACCAGCAGCTGGAGTGAATGTATATGTACCATTAGCATTGAATTGAATGGTGCCTTTATTGGATGTTGGCCCTGAGTGTCCAGTAACTGTCAAAGCTGTGCCATTCGAATTTGAATCATTATTTAATACATTACCAGTTACTGTCGCTCCATTAGATGAACTATTAAAATCATCTGTTAAACTATTGGTTGAACTAGCATTAGATGGCAAAACTGAATAGTATACAACAGCAGTTGAACATAAAGCAGTTGGACTTGTATTATCACAAACTTTGTATACTAAACTATCTGTCCCAACATAACCAGCAGTTGGCGTATAACTAATAGTTCCGTCTGCATTCTTCACCGCTGTACCATGTGTTGGATCTGTCATTATAACTAGACTAGATGCATTTATTGATCCTCCCAAATTAACAGACCTATCATTAGCCAATATATTAGTACTTACCGTAGAACCTTGCTTCACTACTGCATTGTCATTATTAACTATTGGAAGATTCGTATTCAAGGATGGATCAACTACTGTAATTTCTAATGGAGACAATGGACATCCAGTTGTTTGTCCAGCAGCACAAACTGGAACATAATAAACATATTTCCCAGGAGTAGTCGCATTAAACGAATAGGTACCATTTGAATTTATAGTAATGGTTGCGCCTGAAGGGTTGCTTAGATTATTTGATGGTTGACCATAAGTTGTGCCTGAAGCAACTATATCATTTGTTGCCAAACTACCATTCACAGGTGTATTAATATTGGTTACATTAATATCCTGGGTTAAAATAGGTGCAGGTTCTACTAAAATATGTAAAGTAGCTTTAACACATATTGCAGGATTACTGTTATCACAAACTTGATATACAATATCTATCGGCCCACTAAATCCTGCCGCCGCAGTAAATGTATAAGATCCATTTGCATTTAAAGTAAATACCCCCTGCGTACTTGTTGGTCCACTTATTAGACTTGCTGTTAGATTAGCATTACTAATTGTACTCTTATCATTGGTAAGAACATTTCCGCTAACACTTACTCCCCCATTTGGCGTATTGGTGATATTTGCATAGTCATCTAATGCTATCGTTTTATTTGTTGCACTTGCAGGTTCAATAGTGAAATAAACAACTGCAGTATTACAAATTGGATTTGGCGTACTATTATCACAAACACTATACACTAAACTATCTGTACCAATAAATCCTGCATTAGGAACATAGCTTATTGTACCATCATTATTTATTGTAGCTGATCCATGAGCTGGATTATTCGTGATAGTTAAACTTGAGGTATTAAAACTTGTGCCAATATTACCAGACTGATCATTTGATAATACATTCACTGTTATTGAAGTATTTATTTTACTGTATGCATAATCATTATTCAACACTGGCTTATTATTATTAGCCAACGGATCCAAAACACTAATCTCTAAAGGAGTTAATGGACATCCTGTTGTCTGACCTGCAGCACATACAGGAACATAGTAAACATACTTGCCTGGAGTTGTGGCTGTAAAGCTATATGTGCCATCTGTATTTACTATAATGCTTCCTCCTGAAGGATTATTTGGATTGACTGCAGGTTGTTGATAAGTCGTACCAGGATTAGTTTGATCATTAGTTGATAAACTTCCATTCACCGGTATATTAATAATAGTAGTATTGACATCAGGGTTAACTAGAGATGATGGCTCTACTACAATATGCAATGTCGCTTTTGAACATACCGTAGGATTACTATTATCACAAACCTGATAAATAATATCTACTGGCCCTGTATATCCTGCAGCAGGCGTAAACGTATAGGTGCCATCAGCATTAAACTGTATTGTACCCTTATCTGCAGGAGGTAAATTACCAGATGGTATACTCGCTGTTAATGTCTTACCAGTTGTGCTATTATCATTATTTAATACATTGCCTGATACTGTAGTTGAACCATCTAAACTAGTCACTACTTTAGCAATATCATCATTAGCTACTGTTGAAGTTGAAGCATTAGCATCCACTACAGTATAGTATACTTCAGCTGTTGAACAATTAGCTGGATTTGCATTATCACATACTTGATAAGTAAGTTTATCTGTTCCAGTAAACCCATTATCTGGAGTATATGTTATTGTACCATCATTGTTCACTACCACTGTACCATGTAATGGCTGAGTAATTATACTTACACTAGAAGTATTTATCACTCCTCTTGCATTACCTGTAATATCGTTCGATAATATATTTGTCGTCGTACTTGAGCCTGATGGAACAATTGCAATATCATTATTCACAGAAGGCTTATTGTTAGATAATGATGGGTCTAAGACAGTAATTTCTATAGGGCTTAATGGACATCCACTACTCTGACCAGCAGGACATACTGGTACATTATAAATATACTTACCTGGTATGGTCGCATTAAATGTATACGATCCATCTGGATTAATAGTAATTGTTCCACCTGCAGGATTATTATTGTCCGCATATGGTGTTCCATAAGTACTTCCTGGAGATAACTTATCATTTGTTGATAATTGACCGCTTACTGTTTTATTTATATCCGTAATATTTATATCAGGATTTACAATGGCCATATCAACCACCAATGACTGTGCAGGACTAGAACATCCATTAGCATTTGCAACCACAGAAATGATTCCACCAGAAGTACCTGCAACAACATTAATACTATTTGAAGTAGAATTTCCAGTCCATCCATTTGGTAGTGTCCAAGTATATGAACTTGCACCCAATACAGGATTAACTGAATAAGTGATATTATTATTAGCAATAACAACGGCTTGACCACTAATAGATGTTGGTTTTGCAGGTAATGTATTTACAACAATATTTTCAATTGAACTTACTAATGAACAACCATTATTATCAACAACTTTTACTGTATAATCTCCGCCTACTGTAGCAGTAAATGTATTTGCAATTGAATTATTAATTGGACTATTATTTAAATTCCATTGATATGTAAAAGGACTATTTCCAAAAGCTTGAGCAGTTAAAATAGAACTTGTACCAGCACATATTGGAGAAATAGGACTTTGTGAAATGGTAACTGAAGGCAGTGAATTTACAGTAATTGTTACTGGGCAAGATGTAGCAGTTGCCGAGCTACTTCCGGCAATAGATTGATCCGTTACCAATACTCTATAATCACCCGAAGTTGTAGCAGAATAACTTGAGCTTGTAGCATTAGTATTAATATTCACAAATCCATTTCCAGCATTAAGCTGCCATTGATATGTAGGTGAAGCAGCTTGAGAAATGGCACTAATGACTAAACTTGTACCTTGACATATATTAGTAGATGCTTGTGTAGTTAATGATGGCGGATTGGTTACTTTATTAAAAGCTGATAAATTATTACATCCATTAACATCAGTTATTAGAACTTTATAATATCCCACTTGAGTTGCTTCATAAGTATTAGTTGAAGAACCTACATTAGAATACACACCTGTTGGAAGGTTACTGTATAACCATTGATAAGTTGTTGAAAGGGATTGGCTATTGGTATAAGCTGTTAAAGTTAATTTACTTGTACTGCAATCTCCATTCATAGATAATTGCGCACCCCCAGTAATGGTAGCTGTTGGTAGCGGATTAATAGTTACAGTAACTGAACCACTTGCAACACTTGTGCAACCTAAAGTGTTAGTAGCAATCACACTATAACTGCCAGAAGCTACTGGATTATATGTTGAATTTAATGCACCAGCAATAATGTTTCCATTATTATACCACTGATAAGTTAATCCATTATTATTAGAAGATGCTGTTGGAGAAGAAGTTAAACTTGCAGATAAAGTTGTTGCAGTACCAGCACAATTAATAATTGAACTAGGTGTTAATGAACCATTCAACAAAGGTTGACTAGGTAATGGTTGTGGATTAATAGTAGCACTTGTAATTGAACTTGTACAACCACTGGTATTTTTTACTGTTACTGAATAATTACCTGCGGATAAGCCAGTGAAAAGATTACTAGATTGATAATTAATACCATCAATACTATAAGTGTTATTATTATCACTTACTGTGATATTTATTGAACCGGTTGATGTAACACAATCAGGTTGAGTTATAGTAACTACAGGAGCGGATGGTATTGGTGGAACTACATTCACTACTGCAGATGTAGCTATACTTAAACAACCTGTACTTGCATTTCTTTGAGTAATTGAATAAGTCGCATTGGCTGGTATATTATTAAATAACCCAGAGGTATTACTAAATACACCACCATTCATCAAATAAGTTGCACTAGCAATACCACCTGTCAAACTTATAGTAGCAGTACTTGTATTACATGTTGGCTGAGTAATAATTGCAGTCAATGTTGCTGGAGCTGGATTAATAGTTACAACTACTGTTGCTCTATCACTCTCAATTCCATTAATAGTTTGACTTACATAATAATTAAAAGTACCAGCATTACTAGTTGAAGGGACTGGTGCAATATTATCTGCTACCCCACCAGTAGATAATAAATACCAATTTAAGGTAGCTCCAACAGTAGCAGAAACATTTCCTGCCAAGTTATTCGCAGTAACACCTTGACAATATGTAGCTGGAGTCACAGAAGGTATTGATGATTTTATATCAATTGAAATGGTTTGAGCGGGACTCTCACAACCATTGCTTAATGCTTTCACTGATAAAATTCCACCTGTTGAACCAGTTGTCGTCGTAATAGTATTTGTATTGGTTGAAGATGTAATCGTCCATGTATTTGATGGTAATGTCCAAGTATAAGAGGTAGCTCCATTTACCACACTAGCCTGATAATTTTCTGTGACATTTGCATTAACTATATTATTACCAGTTATTGCTGAAGGTGCATTCGGGGTTATTGGTTGAGTTGCGATTATTGCATCTGTTGCAACACTCACACAACCATTATTATATCTTGCAGTAACAGAATAAGAACCTGAATTCAAACCAGTAAATATATTACTTGTTTGATAATTGATTCCATTTATACTATATGTATAATTTGCGCCTAAACTTGTTATTGAAATAGTTCCTGTGGCAATGGTACAAGTTGGGTCAATAATAGTTACAGTTGGTGTAGCTGCTCTAGCAGGTACAGCATTTACTACCACATTTAATGCAGGACTGGTACAACCAGTTGCACTATTGGTTATAGTAATATTATATGCAGTAGCAGGACTTAAATTGGTAAAAATACCTGTACTATTAGTATTGGAGTAAACACCACTAGAACTGGAAGTAACCGTATAAGAATAAGTGCCAGCACCTGGGCTATTCACTGTAATAGTTCCAGTTGAAATAGAACAATTTGGTTGTGTAACTGTTGCTATTGGTAAAGCAGGTAAAGGATTAAAGACTAAACTATTATTATTGGTATTATTAGTAGTTGTAGCAATACAACCATTTGCATCAGTCACTTTTAAATCATATATACCAGCATTATTTGTTGTATACACAGTTGAATTTGCTCCTGTAATATTTACACCACTATTTAACCATTGATAAGTAGTAATACTTGCAGTGCCTGAAGCAGTTCCCGTTAATACAGTGGTTGAACCAGCGCAATTAGCTGTATATCCAGAAATGTTTACTATTGGTAATGGGTTGACTTCTACTTGAGCAGGGCAAGATGTATGAGTCGTATTATTAGCTTCTCTAACAATTACCTGATAATATCCGTTTGTATTTGCATTAAAAGTTGCTGAAGTCCCATTAGAAGCTACATTCGTATATGTACCAGTTGCTGTTGTAGAACTAATTTGCCATTGATAAGTAAGACTACCTGTTAATCCAGTTGTGTTTGCAGTTAATTGAGCATTATTGCCTTGACAAATAGTAGAAACAGAAGGACTTGAACTTACCGTCTTAATTACAAAAGGATCGGAATTATTTACACATCCATATGCATCTGTTACAATAACTCTGTATGTCCCAATAGTACTTGTTTCAAATTGAGCATCTAAACCTGTTAAGCTGGCAGTACTTGAAGTAGAAGATCCAGTATTTGAGTAGGTATTGGTATTTACATCAGTCAATACCTGCCATTGATACCCAGGACTTGAAGCATTGGTAGTTACAGATAATTTTACAAGTGGATTGTTACAATTATTATTATTTGTTCCAAGTTGATTGATTTGTGCAATAGCAATTGAAGCAGGGCTAATAATATTTATATTAACAATATCACTCGGCACACTTGAACAACCAGAATTTGGATTGGTTGCTACAAAACTAAAGTCGCCAGACAAAATTGTTGTGTAGGATAAAGTATTTGCACCACCTATTGCAGTAGCAACACCATTTATATTTTTAAACCATTGATAAGTTGGTGTATATCCAACACTTGAAACATTCGCAGTTAAAATTGCAGAACCTCCGGAACAAACCGCTCCATTTATATTAGAAGTAATAATAGGCTTAGCTGGGACAATAGGTGCAGGATCAATTGAAACTTTTAATGCTTGACTCGAACAACCTTTAGCATCTTTTTGAATGATAAAATAATCTTGATTCGCTAATAAGCCACTGTATGAGTTAATTGATCCAAAATTTACGCCATTATCTATACTGATTTGATTACCCAAACTAGCATTTATAAGAAATTGACCTGTATTAATGGTACATGTTGGTTGTGTAATTACTGCAGTAACTGCTGAAGGAGCGGCATTAACAGTAACAGTAATTAAAGATCTATCGCTTTCTATACCATTAACAATCTGACTTACATAATAATTTTGTATTCCACTAACAGCTGTTGATGGAACGGGTGCATTATTTGAAGGTGTCCCCCCTGTTGCCACTGTGTACCATTGTAAAGTACCTCCTGTCATTGGAGTCGCTGATATAGCAGAAGCAATATCTCCTTGGCAATAAACATAAGGCCCTACATTTGTTACATCTACAGGCGGAGGTTTAATTCCCACAATTAGAGTTTGTGCAATACCAACGCATCCATTAAGTGTAGGTGTTACCTTAATTGTTCCGGCACCATTTATTGTTGTTGATATTGAATTTACCCCTAAACCAGATACTTGGTTTTGAATAATCGTTGCATTTCCAGTACCAGATTGTATCGTCCAATTAGTAGGCACTGTCCAACTGTACTCTACTCCATTTGTATATGTAACAGAATATGTTTCGGTACTATTATCAGCAGGAGAAGACTTTCCAGAAATAGAAGAAGGTTGTGTTGGTAATGGTTTTACGATAATAATTATTTCAACTCTATCACTTTCTACCCCATTGACAGTTTGGCTAACAAAATAGGAAGTAGATCCATCAGCAGTAGTTGAAGGTGTAGGCGCAACTGTATTTGCAGTTCCAGCATATGGAACAGTATACCAATTAAAAGTAGAACCATTAGAGCCGGATGCTGTTAATTGAATTGCAGTAGCTCCCTGACAATAAGTGATGGTATTTCCATTAATTCCTGAATTCCCTGAAATATTTGGAACAGCTGGTTTTAATCCAACTGATAATGATTGAATATTACTAATACATCCATCAATAATTGCAGCTACTGTTATATTTCCATTAGAGGTTCCTACTGTAGCATCAATTGTATTAGTGGAAGAACTTCCAGTCCAATCATTAGGAAGTGTCCAAGTATAAGATGTAGCACTTTGAACACCAGCAATTGAATAAGTTATTAATTCTCCAGCTAAAGGATTCACAATACCAGAAATAGAACCTGGTGTTGTCGGTGTTGGTTTAACATCCACTATTACTTCTACTCTTTCACTCTCTAAACCAAAAATAGTTTGAGAAACATAATAACTGGTTTTTGTTACTGTTCCAGTAGAAGGTGTTGGTGCACCATTTAATGCAGATCCTCCAACAGAACTTGTATACCAATTGGCAGTTGCTCCTTGAGTCAATGTTGCTGTTAAAGCTACTGGAGTAGCATTTTGACAATATGTAATTGAATTACCTACAATATTTGTATTATTAACAATTGACGGTTTTGCTGGTTTAGTTGTTACAGTAACCAATTGTCTTGGTGTACTCGTACAACCAGAACCATTACCATCTAATTGATTTACATAATAATTTACTACACCAACAGCTGTTGTACTTGGTATAACTGGAGCAGATAATACAGTACCTCCAGTTAATTGAGACCACCATTGTAAACTCATGCCTGCACTAGCAGTTGCAGAAAGTGGAAAAGCATTATCATTTAAATAATAAGATTGGTTACTTCCAGTAATATTCACTGAAGGTATTACAGCATTTATATTCAAGATAAACGATGCACCTGTAGCGCTATAACATCCAGTATTATTGTCTTTAGCAAATAAATAATAAGTATAAGAACCAGCAGTTGAATTGGCTGGAATAATCGGATTTAATAATTTAGTATTACTATTTGGAGAACTAGCATTATGCCACTCATATGTTATTCCAGATAAATTAGTTGGCTGTAATGTGCTTAAATCAAAACTTTGATTATTACATATTGTAGTTGCATTATTGACAATACTAGGCGTTGCAGGAGTTGGATTAATAGTGACTGTTGTAGCCGAGCTTGTATTTGTACAACCTAATCCATCAGTTACCTTAACTGTATAATCACCAGAATTAGGCGCAACTAAACTTGATCCGGTTGAACTATATGTTGCACTATTTATATTTGTATTATTTAATAACCATTGATATGTAGGGGTATTTGCTCCAGTACTAGCATTTAAAGTTACAGTTTGACCAGCACAAGCTGCAGCATTGGCTCCATTGGTGATGGTTGCAGTTGGTAATGGATTTACAGTAACTGTAATTGGATCTGTCGTATTTGTCCTAAATACAACATTAGTATTACTAATAGGTGTACCATTATTTTTAAATAGTGCTGCATAGTCGCCGCTTGAAGTAGCTGTAAATGTAGTTGTCGTTACAGAAGTACTAGTGTAAGTGATTGGATTTGCATTTTTATCTAAAATCTTAATCCATTCTACTTGATTCGCACCTACTGGCATTGAAGTTGTTATAACAACGCTTCCGCCTTGACAAAAAGTAGTAGATCCATTGGTATTAGTACCTGGTATAGCAGAAATAACTGAAACATCAGATGTAGCAGAACAACCTGATGCGTTGGTTACTTGAACTTTAAATTGACCAATTGTACTTACAGAATATGTTTGCGATGTTACTCCAGTACTTGTAAATGTTCCACCAGAAATATTTGGATTACTATACCATAAATAAGTTTGTGTCCCAGTTCCAGAAGCTGCAGTTAGTGTAGTAGAACCACCGCTTAATGTAACAGATGTGCCTTGAGAAATGGAGGCAACAGGTAATGGATTAACTGTTACATTTAAATTTTGATAGTAATTGGGAGTTGCATAACCTTGAACATAGAAATAATACGTACCTACAATACCACTTAAATTTGCTGTTTGAGCATTTGTACTTGTTGTTACCGGCCAAATGTACATTGCATCATTAGTTGTACCAGTTGAAAAAGGTACATTATCAGCTGATGTGTTTGTTACAAATGCTAAATTTGAATTAACATTATTTTTGAAACCATCCCCTTTCAAAACAAAATATCTATCAATTGTTCCAGTAGCTGCATCTGTAATACTTGAGCCCAACTGAGTAAAATTAATAGAACTATTTGTTGTAGAATTGGCTGGTGTAATTGTGCCAAATCTAGCACCATTTAAAGCAGAGGTCTTAACTCTTGTTAAAATTAAATATGAATTTGCAGGAATTGCTGTTGATTTATTATTGTTTCCTTGTGTAGCTATCATTGTATTACCCACACCCGAAAATCCACCTATAGTTGGATTGCCAGACATTAAAACATCGGTTAAACCAACTTTTGTTGCTGATAAACTATTTGCAATTGTATTATATTCAGCTGCAGTAATTTGAACTAAACTTTGGCTTGCCGCATTATTAAATGTATTTAAACTAGTAGTTAAAGAAGTTGAGAAATCTACTTTTATTTTATCATTTGTTATTGAACACCCTCCTATTACTGTCGCAGTCAATGAATAAGTGCCAGACTGAATAGCTGTATATGAATTACTTGTAGCACCACCTATAGCAATACCATTTCTATACCATTGATAAGTTGTATTAGCCACTGCTGGTGTTGAAAATACTATACTACCACCCTCACAAAAGACAGTATTTCCAACTTTAGATAATATTGGCAAAGTAGGTGTAGGATTTAAAGCAACTACATTAGAATTTGTAATTCCACAACTATTACTAGTAATATCACGGAACAATAAATTGGTACCTGCTGTTTTATTATCTGAAACTAATTTTAAATTATTGGTATTGAAACCACTATAATAAACAGAACTTGTTAAAGGAATTTGAGCTCCAGTAATATTAGTCCATGTAGTTCCATTGTCAGAACTAACCTGCCATTGATGAGATATTGCAGTTGGAGCAATGGTTGTAAAAGAAGAATTAATCCCAGAAATAGTATTGGAAGCAACTAAATTTGAACTTGCCCCTGACATAGATAAACCTGATAATAATAAGTTTTTAGTATTACCTGAAAGATCATTCAAAGTAGTTAAACTAGTATTTGTACCAGCTGCAGTTCCTTGATTAAAATTATAATAAGCTACAAGACCTGATTCATTACCTATAATTTCTTTTTTATAGTTAGAAGCAATTTCATCATCAGTCCTTGCAACATTCCAAATTCTAAATTCATCTATAGAACCTTTAAAATATGCATTTGCACCTAAATTGGTTACAGATGGTTTTCCTAAACTTAAGAAGAAATCACTGGATCCACCTCTTGTTGCAGTAGTAGAATTTACAGATTTATTTCCATTTAAGAACCCTTCTAATTTAGCTCCATTATATCTTAAAACAATATGATTCCAGGTCCCAAAACTAACAGTCCCCAAACTTATCGCTGTTAAATTCCAAATTCTAGCTTTTATCTCTCCAGTGGATAATATATCAAACCAAGTATCCTGGAAACCAGATGAAGTAATTAAAGAAGCAGTAGTTCCTGTTGTAGCTCCATATTCAGTTAAAATATTTCCAGCTTGATCTGCTTTCACCCACATTTCAACAGTAAATGGTGTTGAGTTTGAACTTATTTTATTATATAAGGATGGAGTAACTGCATAATCATTCACACCATCGAAATTCAATGCATTACCTAAATTTGTGCTAGTGCTAGTTGCAGTATTACAATTCACTGCATTAACTGGTTGTTGCGTAATTACAGGAGCAGTATTAACCGTTAAAGTAGAAACATTCGAATAATCTGTACAAACTGGTGGAGCAAAAACACCAAAGTATGCACCTTGATCTGCCTCAATAGATTTTCTTGAAACTGAATCAATTGCAGTAGTAAAAGTTATAATTTCTGAATAACCACCACCATTTCTGGTTCTATGCGATATTCTATCTTGACCAATATTATCCCAATTGGTATTTGTAGATGTTGGATTTAATGGCTGGACATCATGTACCATCATAGCCGTATTCCAAATTGCACTAATTGCTGTTGTTGCTGAATATGGAGTTTTACTAACTCCATTTTGCCAAACCTTGCCATTTAATATTGTACTATTATAAGTACCATTAAATAGATTAATATTATCTGTATTGGAATGATAGTTATAATAAGTTCCACTATGAGCTAATAAGAATCCATTACTGCCTGAAGCATCAGCATAATTTTTATTTACAATAAATGCTTGACCAACTGCACCAAATTCTGTACTTGCTTTCAATGAATTTAATACAGTTGTAGATGATTGTACACCAAAGAATCTAATAAATGGCCTATCATTTTCTCTATCAATAATGCCATTATTTACAATCCTAGGTTGGAAATTGGCTGTTGCTTGTGTTAGATTTTTAGCAGCAGCAGATTGATCAAACCATGTAACCACATAAGCACTATTATTACCAACAAATGTTTTAATTGCTGCAGTATCTAAGTCTCCATTAGCAGTAAAACCAATATTTAAAGTAGTATTATCAGAACTTCTACGAATAGTCATTGCATTGCCATTATAAGCAGGTCTTACTTTTCTAACAGAGAAAATAGCTTGAATGGAATTGGAGTAGGTTGTTGATAAAACAGTAGTTGTACTTGTTAAAGTTTCTGCGTAAGTATTTGTAGTGACTAATCGATATTTAAACCCATTAATTGAAGCAGGGCTTGCAGATAAAGTTAATGTTGGAGTAGTAAAAGTTGAATAAGTAACAGAATAAGCAGCTGCATCTAAATTAGCAGTTATGGTTGCCCATGAACTTCCACCATCGCTACTTCTTTGCCAGTATGTTTTTGCAGCTCCACTGGTACCAGATACCAATGTACCAACAATAGTTGTGGTTACCGTACCAGCACAAATTGTGTTAGAAGGTAAAGTGTACTGTGTATTAGGAGTAACATAAATTGCTATATCATCTGTATTTGTACAAGCATTTCCAGTTTGTCCAGCGGTTAATCTATAAAATGTAGAGGATCCTGTTTTTGGATTACCTGCAGTTGTCGGAGCCCCCATTCTAGCAGAATCTACACTATAACTTGCTGCTGTTGCTCCTGTTATATTGGTAAATGTTTGTGATATTCCTGTTGAATAATTACCATTTGAAGATACCGGCACAGTAACTGGAGTAGCGCTCAATGACCATTGATAGATTATGTTGCCTGCAAATGGATCTGCAATTGTTACAGTAGATGGTATAGAAATAGCAGCTCCAACACAAACCGTTTGATCAATCAAAGGTTTTATAATAGGTGCAGGAGCAATGACTGTAGATACAACTGCATTTTGAGTTGTAGTTGTATTACAAGTTCCTTGCTGTCCATTGGTATTATCACCAGCAACTGCCATTTTATTTGAACAAGTAACAAAATAGGCGTTTTGAGGAGTTGTATTAATATCAATTACAGTCTCTCCTCTTATAGTACCATTATTATTAACTTGTTTTAGTACTCTACTTGTTGTTAAAGTAGAATCATTTAACTCTCCATTTGCATTATAACCTGTACTAAATAAACTACCATCGGCAGCTAAAAAATAAGCATAAGAATAAGCAACTCCTAAATTAGTAGAATTACCTTCTACATTAACAATCTGCTTAGCTCCAGAAGTTCTTTTAAAGGATGTATCCTGACTTAAATTATAAAAATTGGCAAAAGATCTGGTATCATTAATACCTAATGCATAAGCACCAGCAGGAGCTGTAGCATGTACTTCCCCTTCTTTTGATTGAACAATTAAATTTCCAGATGTCTGAATTCCTTTAAATATCTTACTTACTCTTGTATATTGTATCGATCCATTATTCTTTGCAGTTAAAGTAGAAGTTGAATTATATCCGGCACTATATATAGTTCCATCTGAACACAATACAATAAGGTCTTCATTAATAGTATACATATCCACTATTAACTTGTTCGCAAAATTGGTTTGTGAAACTAAAACAGGAGTGGTTGAATTGGTTGTATTACCATTTCCAAAAAGTCCATTATTATTTAAACCCCATGCATATAATTTACCTTCACTTGTTAATACAAAAATATTGGTTCTACTTGGAGAAACTTTTACAATTGTCTTTCCAAATAATAGATTTGAAATATTAGTAGAAGCTCCAACATTAGATTGTGCGGTCAATTCTATTGGCTCAAGCTGTTCCTTACCGGTACCATTAATAATGTAGGCAGCACCAGCTGCTGATCCAGTTCCCCAAACATGTAATTTTCCAGAACTTGTAAGCGCATAACCTGAATAATTTGTGAATCCTAATTGTGTAATTGAATCAGCATATAATAAACTTCCAGATTTAGCAAGTAAGGTTGGAGCAAAATTATTGGTTGAACTAGATCCTGGAATCTGTCCATAATCATTTTTACCCCATACAAATACATTTTTACCATAAATGTATCCCATTGTGTTACTTGAACCTTCGGCCATACGCTTTACATTCATTGGCCAATCTATATATGGCAATAAAACTGACTTAACTCCCGTTGAAATTTGCGTAACCTTAACTTTAAAGATATCTCCTGCAACTGCAGTATTGGTTGAATATATGGAAGCATTTGCACCAACTATATCCACACCATTCTTTTGCCATTGGAAACTAAAATCATTTAATGGTGTTTGTGAAGGTGCTCTCATGGTGTAAGTAGTTCCAGGACAGAACACACCATTAAAGCCATCATTTCTTATTGCTACACCAAAATTAGCTTCACATGCAAAACAATTGCCACTTGTTAAAGTATTAAAATAGGTGCTTGTATAACTAATAGTACCTACGTCAGTACTTGTTTCTAGAGTATTTAATAATCCATTGGAACCCATATTACCCGATAATGGAACGGTAGTTCCTGCAGTTGCAGCTCCAGTTTCAAGTGCATCATTACAACCATCTCCGTCAGAATCTAAGTCAATTCTATTTGGAATACCATCTCCATCAGTATCAACTTCTGTGCAAGTTAATCCACTTGCACTATTAGCAATTAATTTTACATCTGTAAATAATCTAGTGGTTGCACCAGCACATGACAAAACAAAATAATAATCCGAATTCGATGCTTGATATGATTTTACGACTACCCCATTCTTTTTAGCAGTCATAAAACCAGTAATATCAATATCCAATTCCATTAAATCAGTGGTAGTTACAGCAGTGGATGCTACTGTCCATGCATTCGGCATTTGACCATAAAAAGTTGGACCAGAATGATAATATCTAATTGCTTCGTCAGTGTAGGTATTTAAGACTGATTTTTGACCATATGTTGGCATAAAGCCAATCATACCTTCTGCAAGATTATTGGTTCTATACTCTAAATGAATCGGAAGTGTGAATGACTGTGTACTATAACTATTATTCCAATTTCCATTTGTACTAGTCATTGAAATAGTGAAAGTATTATTCTGATTATTTTGTGTAAAAGTAGGCACAATTCCTGCTCCAGTTAAAGCAGTCATTGTTAATCCAGTCAATAAAGGACAAGAACGAGACTCTGTAAAATCAGGTACCCCATCATTATCGTCATCCACATCAATTAAATCAGGAACTCCATCACCATCCGTATCTGTACATCCATTTAAATTGGAAGCTATTGCATTTTTATAATTTAAAGTATAGGTGATTTTACCAGTTTCTACTCCTGATGTAATAGTCTCTTTGGTATTAACTAAACCATTAGAACCAACTGTACCAGTCAAAGGAACCGTTGTACCAACAGGAGCAGAACCTGCTTCTACTGCATCATTACATCCATCCCCATCACTATCGGTATCTAAATAATTGGGTTTACCATCATTATCTGTATCTAATTGAGAACAAATAACACCATCAACTGCACTAGCTATTAATTTTACATTAGCATAAGATCTGTAATTATATGATGTTAAAGTGAAATAATAGTCAGTTGTAGCACCATTGAAAGTTCTTACAACTACTCCATTTTGTTTCTCGGTAACTACCCCATTTATATTAATATCTATCTCAAATAAATCACCAACATTCTGTGTGGTCGCGCCAGGTAACCATTCAGTAGGCATTTGACTGTAATAAGTTCCATTTGAATGATAAATCTTATAAGCTTCGTCCGTATAATTTCCAGTAGTTAACAATTTATTATAATTCACCGGAATAAATCCAATAAACGAGGATCCATTGATATCTGCTAAGTTGTATTCTAAATGTATTGGTAAACTAAGCTTTTGATTAGAATAATTATTAATCCAAGTACTAGCATTATTAGTTGTAATACTATTTGTTGCTAAAACAGCTTTGTTAGCATTATTAAAAGTATATCCTGTTAAAGTTGGACAAGAAACTTGTTCATCATAATCTATAATTCCATCATTATCATCATCGATATCAATTAAATCAGGTACTCCATCACCATCATTGTCTTTACATAAACTAACAGTGCTATTTATTGCATATGCATAAGTTGATGTATAACTAACTGAACCTGTTTCAACACCTAATTCTACATTATTAGAGAACCCATTTGCACCAAATGGAGCAGTTGTTGTTGAACTTACACCAGGCACTCCAGCTTCTTTAGCATCCGAACAACCATCCCCATCACTATCTAAATCTAATCTGTTTGGAGTACCATCACCATCTGTATCTAATTCTGTACATGTTGTCAAAACGCCAGCAGAGGTAGTAACAGAAGCACTAATTACTTTTAAATCAGTAAAAGTTCTTACAAATGTTGTAGTTGCATTAGGTGTTGATAATGCTATATTATAATCAGATTTTATACCTTGGAATTGTTTATAAATTGCTCCTCCTCTTTTTACTTTCACATATCCATTTATATCTATATCCATTTCCCATAGTTCACCATAATTTTGCGCATTTTGAGTTACAGAATTTGCTACAGCTGTTGGATTCCAAGCCGCAGGATTTACGCCTGTATTTGGCAAATAACCATAAATATTTGAATTAGTGTAGTATACCTTATAAGCATCATCTGCATATGTACCAGTTGCTTTTGATCCAAGTTTAGGAAATAACCCTATCATGGCATCTGGGGTATATTGTGATGATTTATATTCTAAATGAATAGGCAAAGCTAAATTTTCATTAGAATACGCATTTTGCCAAGTTCCATTTGAAGACGAAGAAACAGTTAAAGAATTACTAGATTTAACAACTGTTGCCAATCCATTAAAAGTTAGATTACTAATCTCTGGGCAAGATTTAGATTCTGTAAAATCAGGAATACCATCATTATCATCATCTACATCAAAAATGTCAGCAACACCGTCTCCATCAGAATCAAGACAAGCCCGAGTAGAACTTGAAATAGCATAATTATAAGAAGGCGTATAAAAAGTAATACCGTTATCAGTTGAAGTTTCTACGTTGTTAGACAAACCATTAGTTCCATATGGTCCTACCACAATGGCTTTATTGGTATTGGTTGTACTTGTTGAGCTATAGGTACCATTAACCAATGCCCCAGTACCATTAACCACACTACCACTAGTCAAATCAGCAGTAATATTAGATTCAACTGCATCTGTACAGCCATCTCCATCACTATCTAAATCTAATCTATTGGGCACACTATCTCCATCTGAATCTAATTCCGAACAATTAGTTGTAGTTCCACTAATTGTAACTGATTTAGCATTAATAATTAAATCTGTATAGGTTGCAGGGTTATTATTTGCGTCATTGTATGAACTAATCGCTAGATTATAATTTGAATTAACAGCTTGAAATGCGATATAGTTTACCCCATTTCTTTTTACTGTCAGGTATCCAAATAAATCTATATCCATTTCCCATAAATCCCCAGAAACTATCGCTGTATTACCAGGATATGTACTAGAAACATTTATGCCATTATTAGGCATATAACCTTGAACATTTGTTGTATTAAAATATATTTTATACCCGTTATCATTAAAATTTGTTAAAGTCTTTACTGCATCTACAGGATTCAATCCAATCATAGAATAAGCATTATTACTATTCTGTCTAAACTCAAAATGTATAGGTAAAGCTAAGGACTGATTTGAATACGCAGTTTGCCAAGCTCCATTCGTAGTGGAAACTGCATTTAATGCGCTACCACTCATTCTTACCGAATTTGTACTTCCAGTAAATGTTAATCCAGATGAGGAAATTGCTGGACAAGAACCTTGCTCTATAAAATCTCTAATCCCATCATTGTCATCATCAATATCAATTGGATCAGGCACTCCATCACCATCTGTATCTGTACAAAAATTGATACTCTTATCAATAGCATATCTTTTGTAATTATTTGTATAGCTAATTGTTCCAGCATCTACAGAGGTTTCAACACCATTTGCAAATCCATTATTACCATAAGGTCCAACAGCTATTGCATTTGCAACATCTGTAGTAGTATAAACACCAGAGCTTGCATTATTAGTAGTATTAATTACTGTTCCAGTAGTTAAAGTTCCATTAACCCCAGCCTCTTTTGCATCAGGACAACCATCACCGTCAGAGTCTAAATCTAATCTATTGGGTATACCGTCACCATCAAGATCTTCACATCCAACTTTTTTAACCCCAATATCATCAATGACAAAATCTTCCCCAGTATTATTATTGCCAGCTGTATTTGTTTGTATTTCAAAAATTACAGATGTAGCAGGTGAACTTAGAACAATACTATATTTCAACCAATTAAAATTACCTTGTAAAATATTCCCAGTGTTTACTGAACCTAATACGGTATTAGCTGCATTTTTAACTCGTAAAGTTAAATTTGAAGAAGTACCTAATGATGTTATTGGATTTGCAATAAAAGCAGAAAATTCATATTGCTCTCCAACTGTTAAACCGGTTATAGTCTTTGTATAAACTATTTTAGTTGACGCAATATTATTTCCCATCAACATATTACCATTAAGATCATCAGGTGTATTGTCAAGTTTTCCTGCAAACCAATATCCAGAAGGATGTGTTGGAATAGCATTATAAACTGCACCTTCACTACTTGTAATTAAAATATTCGAAGTGGGAAGTGTAGGGTATGGCAATGTAGTACCAAAAGTTTCTAAAAATATATATTGACAAATATTCTCTGTATCATCTAAGACTCCATCATTATCATCATCTAAATCCAATGAATCTGGTATACCATCTCCATCACTATCCGTGCATAATTCTTTAGTTTTATCTAACGCATATGTGGTGTATGTAGAAGAATAGTTTCCAACGCCATTTTCTAAAGAAGTTTCTAAAGTATTAGCATAACCATTTGTTCCATAGGGCCCGGAAGCTATTGAGTTAGCAAAGTTTGCAGTAGTGGCAGTGGCTGTTCCTGCACCAGCATTATTATCTACCAAGTTTACTACAGTTCCAGTTGTTAAAGTTCCAGTCACTCTAGCTTCTTTAGCATCTGAACATCCATCTCCGTCTGAATCAAGATCTAAACTATTGGGAATTCCATCACCATCTAAATCACAAGAGTAAGCCGTAGTCGCAACATAAATATTGTCAATACTAAAATCATCATTTGATGCAGTGAAACTTAATGATATGGTATTTGTATTTGTGAATATACTAGTAGGGACAGTAATTACCACATTCGTAGTGGGGACATTTGTTGCAGTAATATCAATTGAAGATTTGTTTACAAAACCTCCATTTAAACCCACAACAGATGCAGTAGCTAGACCATTAGGATTGGTAATTCTAGCATAAACAACATTATTAATAATGATATCCAATTTTGCAGTATCAGTATTAATGATTGTATAACCTGCACCATTAGTATTTACATCTAATGAAATTGTTGTTGTAGTAGATAAAGGATCAAAACCTGGTTTACTAAAGGATTGAGAAATTCGTTGATCTACCTGATTGATATTTTGTGCCCATAAAAAACCACCTGCCTGATATCCCCAAATTGAACTTCCCGACCAACCAGTTGCATCAGTATCAAAACCAGGATTTGTCAAAATATTTTTAAACTGACACTCCACTGTATCCAACACCCCATCATTATCATCATCCAAATCTAATACATCAGCTATTCCGTCTGCATCTGAATCAGTTTGATTACAAACCTGCTTATTAGATACAGTTGCATAAGAGGTATAATAAGACTTATAATTAATGATACCATTATCAGCACTTGTTTCAAGCAAATTCGCTAAACCATTTGTACCAAAAACTGCGCCAGTTATTTGAGCATTGGATGTATTGGATGCAACACCGGCAGCAGAACTTGAACTAAAAGTTAAACCACTATTTAAACTAAAACTTCCTCCTTCTTTTGCATCTGAGCAACCATCATTATCACTATCTAAATCTAATCTGTCTTTTACCCCATCTCCATCAGTATCTTTATCTACACAGGATCTTTCTTCAAAATACACTTCATTCATCCAATGAGCCACTCCCGCAACAGAAATACCCCATATTCTATATTTGCTAAATGGAGTAATATTAGATGACATATCTAATTTATAGGAATTATTACTTGCATAAATTTTAGTCGTACTAGCAAAACTTTGTGTTCCACCAATATCAATCCAATTAGTTCCATCAAAACCTTGTAATTTATATGTACCCCCTGCTGAAAAAGGTGTTTGACCAGGATAGTTACCTAACTCAATTAAAGTAAGTAGTTTAGGCCTTGGTAAATCAAATTGTAAAATTGTTTGATTATTCAAAGCCCCTGTTGTAGTTGGAGGATAAGCAACATATGCAGATCCATCTACCCCATCTAATAAATTAGAAAAAGTATTTGAACCATTATAAGTCCATGTTACAGAAGAAGAAATGGTAATACCTGATTTATCTGTATTATTTGCGTTAGTACAAGTTGTCTCAGTATCATCTGGAATTCCGTCATTATCATCATCCAAATCAAAAACATCATTTATTCCATCTCCATCAGAATCTAAACAAGCATTAATATTAGCATTTAAAGCATTAATATTATAGTAAGTAATATAATTCACTACCCCATTATCCAAAGATGTTTCTACATTGTCTGCTAAACCATTAGAACCATATGGTCCAGCAGCTTTAGCACTTGCAACATTATTGGTAGTAGTTGGACTAGCAATGGTACCATTCTTCAATGTTCCATTTAACAAAGTCCCGGATACATTAGATTCCTTCGCATCTGGGCAACCATCTCCGTCTGAATCTAAATCTAAACTATTAATTATACCATCCCCATCTGTATCACATGGATTTGGAATATTATTTAGTGTCTCATAATTAGTTGCAGCAAACTGAAATCCATTAGCAATATTAACTGGCAACCAATTACCAGTTCCATTTAATCTAAATTGAACAGAAGCATTCTCGTTGTTCATTCCATCTTGAATTGAAATACCAACTCTAAACCATTTTCCTGAATTGGCAGGGCTTACTACAAATTCCCCACCTTGATAATTCACAGCACCACCGCCTAAATTATTATATTTAGTTTGTGATACTAATTTCATATCACTACTATTAGTATTTAAATAGATTGAACTATTTCCTCCACCTCCCTCAATTGGCGCATTTGACAAAATTGAAGAACCATTATGCGCCAAATACAACATTGCTGCTGACCAAGTAATGTAATTACTTCCTATTCTAAAAGAAATTTGATTTGCATTTTTAAAACTATTAGTTGAAGGCATTTTTACATATACTTCTCTATATACTACAGTACCTAAATTTTTTATATCGAAATCGAGAGTAGTTACAGTATCTAAAGCAGTAGTAGGAGCTGTTGAAGGAAGAAAAATTTGACCATAATTTAATTGAGTACATTCAGATCTTAATGCACCAAAAGAACTACCAGCCCAATTTGGATTTTGCGATTCCTCACGATCTGTCAATGTCCAACTTTTCCTATTTAATTGACCTAGATTACTTGAATTACTTTCAATAATTTTTGCAATATCTGTACATTCATTATCATCAGGTATCCCATCATTATCATCATCTATATCATTCTCGTCTAAAATACCATCTCCATCTGCATCTAATCCTGTACAATCAGCCACTACTCTTACTCTTGCAGATAAATCACTTAATGCCATACAAGCTTCATTAGAAGCGATCATATAATAATAAAAGTCTCCAGCAGTTGAAGTGGATGGCCTTAAGGAAGTTGAAGTTCCATTAGGAGACACAGCGGTACCGTTGCCATCTTGCGTATTAGCAATATAATTTGAACTTGAACCTGTTAATGCAAAATTGGTTGCAATACCATTAGTGCCTGAATTTTTACTATCTGTTACAGTACTTGTATTTGTACCAGATGCAACAGTGTTATTAAATTTGTAATATAAACTCAACCCAGACTCATTCCCTACTAATTCTTTATTATAATTAGCCAAAATATCAGTTGCTGATTTTGCTACATTCCAAACACGAATCTCATCCATAGACCCTGCAAAAAAACCACCTGTACCATGCGATCCAATTTGAATTCCATTTGATGCACTTGCCATATTATTCACAATTGCTTGTGCAACCTGAATTCCATTTTTATATAAGGTTAATGTTTTGGTTGCAGCAACATATGTAGCAGCTACGTGATACCACTTATTTATTGTTAAAGCATTGGGATCTTGCACGGTAGTATAAGTACCATTATGCCCAGCCATTAATTTACCAGTATTTACATAAAATGCATGATCGCTAGTAGTTGAAGTAGTTGGGGTAGAAATTATATTTAATGACCCAGTATTATTAGCAATATTGATCCATGCTTCTTTTGTATAATCTCCATTAGATAATGTTGTAGTGGTTGTAATCTTATCATTTGTTCCATCAAAATTCAAAGCATTTCCAAAAGGATTTGCAGAAGTAGTTGAATACCATTGATAAGAAGTTGCGTTACTTGCTGCAGCATTTAATAAACCTGCTGTTGTATTTAAACAATATCCTTGATTGGTTAATGATGGTTGTAATGTAATAACTGGTTGTTCAATAACGGTAATTTGTTTACTTGCTACTGCATTTCCACCACATCCTCCTGTAATAGTATAAGTAATGGTAGCAGTTCCAGCAGTCAACCCTGTTATCACACCTGTGGTTGCATTTACAGTTGCCACAGCTGTATTTAAACTAGCCCAAGTACCAATTGCTCCAGAAGTTAAAAATGTTCCTGTTGTTGAATAAGTAGTTGCAGTAGTCTTACATATAATTGAAGTTCCAGTGATAGTACCTGCAACATTTCCTTGTGTTACAGTAATTACTACAGGCTTTCTTACTGGTGTTAAGCATGCACCAACTCCTTGTGACTCATAAGAAATTGTTATAAAACCATCCCCAGAAGCAACTTTTGAAAAAGTCAAACCATATAATTGATCTTGACCATCACTTCCACCAGATCCTCCAACATCACCTCCTGTAGGAGATGCAGCTCCACCAATACCTCCTTGCTTACCACCACCTCCACCACCTCCACCACCTCCATCACCAGGTGTCTTTAATCCAACAGCACCTGCAATAGCACCATCTGGTCTATACGTTTCAGTTACAGGATTGGCACCAACACCAAATTGTCCACCACCACCACCACCACCTGAACCTGCTAAAATATATTCTCTATCTAAACTTCCATCTGCATTAAAAATTTTAATAACAGATGCTCCACCACCTGCACCTCCTGCGCCCGACCAACCACTTGGTCCTCCTGCACCTCCATCACCACCATTATATCCATATGCATTTTTACCTCCAATACCTCCACAACAGTTGGTTGCTTGCGAACCACCATTTCCACCTCTAAATCCTGGTGCAATTTGTAAAAATTGGCCAGGGTTAACTGAAATAGATGAATTAATATATTTTGAAGGATTTCCTGCTGCTCCACAATATGAATCGCAACCACCTGATCCACCGCCACCACTTTTCATTTGAAGTGAAAGAGTTGTCACGCCATTAGGGACAGTCCAAGTATAATAATTTAAACTAGGTAAATAATTGGTTGTTGATTGAATTGCAGCTTCAGCATAATAAGTATATGTTCCAGGAGTGGTGGGCTGTACAACATAATTTACTCCACTTAGTACTGAACTTAATTTATTGCCATTAACACTAGCATCATACCAATTGATAATATTCCCAGTTGAAGTAGCATTTAAATTTACAGATTGACCTGTACATATGGTTGTATTTGCAGTGATGGCAGATATTCCAACATTCTGAACAGTATACGCAGTAGTAACTGAACAACCATAAACATCTTTAAAAGTAATATTGGTTGTGCCACCTGCAACTTCAGTTACAGTTGCTAATGCACTACTAGTTGTACTAGATGTTGCAGCTATTGTTGCAACGCCAACTACACTAGAAACCCAAGGGCTAGTAGCAAATGGAGCAGCATTGGCTGTAATGGTGAATGTAGTTGCTGGACTGGTATTTACACCACATAAATAAGCATTACCAGAAGAACTAGTTAAAACAGGAATTGGTCTTGAAATAAAACTTACTGAATTAATACATCCGTTAGTATTTTTATAACTAATTGTAACAGTACCTGCAGCTATAGCAGTAACTAATCCAGTTCCACTCACTGAAGCAATAGCTGTATTACTTGAAGTCCAAGGACTATTTACGTTCGCTGTTGCAGAACCCGTTAATTGGGAAGTTGCACCAACACAAGCAGACAAAGTACCAGTTATAGTAGGGAGTGCATTAGCAGTTAATGTTGCTGGATTAGATGTAAAAGAAATGGTACCTGAAGCTGTACTTGTACTAACTACACAAGTATAAGAGGTTGCTTCAGAACTAGTCACTCCAGTTAAATTTAAAGTAGCCGTTGTTGCCCCAGAAAAAACACCGCCATTATTAATTAAGGTCCCATTTTTATACCATTGATAAGTATAACTTGATGGAGCTGCTCCAGAAACCGAACCAGTTGGAGTTACAGAGAAACTTATATTTGATCCTAGACAAGTTGTTTGATTAGCTGGTTGTGTACTTATACCTATATAATCATCATTAGTACCTAATCTGTAAAAACTAAAACCATAATCATTACTTCCTGCACTATGTAAAAATGTTAATGGAGTGGTACTATTTGTAAATCCAGTAAAAGGTATTTTTAAAATTACTCTACCCGCTTTGGCCATTGTACTAGTGCCTGTAGGTATTGGAGCAGAAACAATTGTTCCTCCATTATAAGCAACTATGGTATAATTGCCATTGGAGATTTGACTAATTCTAAAATACTCATTGGCACTAGCAGATCCATTAAAATATATACTAACATAATCAGAAGTATTAGCAGCATTATTACCTGATTTTCCCATCCACAAATCAAAATCTAGTAATATATATCCAGTTCCTTGACTGGTATTCATATTGAAAATAATAGAAGAAGAAAGATTTTCACCAATGGCCAAATTATAAAAATTACTTGGCATGATAGCTGCACATGGATTTAAAACACCATTATTAATAACCGTCCAACCTGTACAAGTTGTATTATTACCTGCGCCAGATATAGAAACAACTTGAGCATTCAATTTTATTGAAACTGAAAAAAATGTAAATAATGAAAATAAAAAGACAGTATAAAACTTTGAAAATCTATTGATTGACATTCTAAAATGGGTTTTTGAAACGAACAAAAATCCATTTTATTGCTAGAATAGCATTTAGAATAAGTTCTATTAATACGAGTATATTCTATTAATTTTTTAACATTCTAAGAGTTAATTCTAATCACAAAAAAATATATAGAAAATAATGTTAGAAAAACATCACATGAATTGTAGTACCCTGATGTTCAACACTTTCAATATCAAGATCTGCATTCATTAATTTAATGAGGTTTCTGATAATCTGATACCCTACTCCATTGCCAGATTTAAATTTAGAATTGTGTTCAAAACCTTCATCCATTAAATTTCCACTTGTCAAATATTGAATTAAGGATGCATTCATTCCAATACCAGTGTCTTTTACATAAATTAAATAACCTTCATCGATAACTTTGTAGCCAATTTCAATTTTACCTTTTGAAGTTGCTTTAATGGCATTTACAATTAGATTGTATAGTAAAACTCTTAAAGAATCAGGCCAGTTATGAATAAATGTTTCAGATTTGATTTGATTAACTAATTCAACTTTTTTATTTTCTATGAATGGGTGTACAAAATCAACTAAATCATTCACCAAAATACTTAAATCAAAATGTTGTTTAGAAGGCAAGGTTTCTATGTTATCGAATTTTACCCAATTCAACATATTAGAAGTTAAATATTCTAGTTCTTTAGAAGTATTAGCAATTTGAATGATAGAAGATTTAATTTGAGACTCATTTTTAGAATTAGCAATGTTTTTTGCAGTGATATGCATGTACTTTAAAGGCGTTAAAATATCATGATTCATAATAGCAATAACATGATCTTTAGCCTGATTCCTTTTTAATAAATAATTATTTAAATTATTTAATGATTCTGTTTTAGCAGCAACCTCTCTTTCTAAATCTCTTTGTCTTCTTTGGTAGATGATTGTTTTAAATCTAATATATAACAACACTAACCCAATTATTGATGCTAGATAAACAAAATACATTAATGGATTTAAAGTCCATGGATATGAAACTGTAAAATTTAATTCATTTGTTTTCCAATCTTGATCTATTGTATTTCTAATTCGAATATTTAATTTATGTGCGCCATATTCTAAATTATTATACTTAATGATAGGATTTATAACATTAATCCTATTCCAAACTTCATCATCTAACTTATATTCCAACATGATATTCTCCTGTGATAGCATACCTGAAATACCTAATTGTAGCTCTACATTTTTTGTATTGGAAGGTAGATTATTTAACGTATTATCAATATTATGAACTTTACCATCAATAAGAATTTTGTCAAAATAAACACTAGGTTGTATTTTGATATTGTTAATACTATCAGGATTAAATTGTATTAATCCATCTATCCCAGGGAAAGACAGATCACCATTTCTTAATTGTATTGCACAAGGCGTACATCCACCATTAAATTCTAATTGATCTATACCATCAGGTTTACCAAAGTACCTGAATTTAATATTCCCGGGTCCTTTATTCCAAAAATCAATTAAAGAGGATACGGGAGACATAAATAAACCTTTGTTAGAACTTGCCCAAACTCTATTGTTTTTATCTACAATAAAACAATGCGCATAATTCAAATATTTATTTTGATCTAAAGGGAGTTTTTTAATAGCATTATCCTTATACATATACACTCCTCCACCATATGTACCAATGAGATAATAGTCCCCAATAGAAGAAATAGTTCTGAAATTTGCTTTAGATTTATCTCTAAAAAACAAATTAAAACTGTTTTTCAAAAGATCATATTTGTATAACCCATCCGTGGTAGCAGCTAATACTTCGGTATTACTTACCCTCATTAAACTATATACAATAAAATTAAACGGGGCTTTTTTAAATTTTAAAACATAACTCCAATTTTTATTTAAAGAAGATTTAGCGCTCTTCTTCATTATACCAGATTCATTAAATGAATAAATAAAATCTCCTATCTCAATATAATTATTTCTATTAATTATAATAGTATCACTAGCCACTTCTACATACTTTACTTTATTTTCTTTTAAGTCATATTCAACTATCCCATCTGAATTAGTCATAAATAAAGTACTATCCTTAGTAATGTATGTGGCTGTTTCAGAAGGTTTATAAAATATATTAGGAGTAATAGACTTAGCATTGCCAAAAATCTGTCCAGAATTAATCTGAATATTACCGTTGCTAAGTAATATTTGAGCATATGCAGATGTACTCACGCCATTAATAGCATTATTGGGAAGTATTCGATTAAAATACCTTGGCTTTCCCACTAACATTCCTCTATTATCCGTACCTAAATAAATTGTATTTGTTAACTGATCTACCTGAATATACTTTATGAACTCTTTTTCAGGCAATTGATTGGTAATTAATTCAGTTTTAAATTGGTTATTAACAATTATAAGTTTATACAAACTGGATTCTTTAATAATATATACCGATTCGTTTGGATGATTTTGAAAAATATTAATTTGAGAAAAAATATTTTTAGGATTATAATTTTGCAATAAAGAGAATGATCTTTCTGCTAAATAAGATCCTTTTGTTTTCTTATCGTCAAATTCATAGAAATGCCCATCAATAGTAAAGAGAAAAATTCGATTATTCAACATCATACCTATACTGCTAGAAGGTATTGAAAATAATGTATCAAAATGGTTATTTTCGAATTGACAGAACAAGCTATTGTTTATGGTATATATTTTGCTATTTAGTAAAAAATCATTGTGTTCAATTTCTAAAAATTTATTTTGAATTGAACTTAAATTTAAACCATATTTATAATTTAAGTACCCAGACTGCCCAACCAACTTTTGAATAGATGAGTCAATGATAACTTTATTTCGATCAATAATAAATACCCTTTCATCAATTAACTTTCCAAACAGCTTCCCTTTATAAGTTTTATCAAAAAATACAATTCTATCATCTAAAACTTTTGACTTATCATTGTCTCCAAAATTCTGAAAACCATACCCATTGTATCTTAATATACCTGATTCTGTAGCTACCCATAAAAACCTATTTTTTTCATCAAATTGTAGTCCTTTGATGGCGTTTGTGGGTAAACCATTATCCGTATTAATTCTCTCGAAATTATATTGTAATTGTGCTTTGGAATATATAAAACTAAAAACAAGTAGGACTATTAAAAAAGTCTTACTTAAATTTCTAGTAGCTAATCTGGTGTACATGCGCCAATTGTAATAAATGAGTAAATGATTCCGCTTTTACTTTATCAAATATATTTGATTTAATAGTAGAAACCGTATTCATTTTTAAACCTAATAAATTGGCAATTTCCTTGGTTCTATAACCATTTAATAAATAATGTAATATCTCTAATTCCCTAACAGCTAGTGTAGAGAATGGATTTGTTGAATCTTCTATTTTTTTCTTAATCTGAATTGGTTGGTTTTTAATGAATAACTCCAAATGATAATTAATTTCAGACTCAGAAGCTCCTTTATGTAAATAAGAATGTATATTATATTTATTTGAAATTTTACCATACACATCCTCTGGCTGCATCGAGTGCATCAATATGGATAGATTAGGGTATTTTTCGTTTATTTTATCTAAATATTCAACAGTATTGCCATCTGGTAAAATAATATCCAGAATTAAATGGCTATACTCATTGGCAGCCAATTCTTCCATTAATTGGATACAAGTACTTACATCCCCTACCTTTTGAACATCTAATCTATTCAAAATGGCAGTCAATCCCATCTTCACAATGCTGTGATCTTCAGCTACTAAAACTTTTGTTTCCATTAGGTTTTACTTATCTAACAAATTTAACAAGTAAATGGCAGAGTATACCTCAATATGTTAATAGAATTAATTCTAAGTGGATTATCAAAACATAGGTACACTTAAGTCCAAGTTCTTTAATTTACCTGTTATTATTGCTTCCATTTCATCTAAAATCGCCAAGTCGGTCTCTGCTTGAGGTAGCTTAGAAGCATTTATTTTTTGAAGTAGTTTAGTTTTTAAAGATTCATCTCTCGTTTCCAAATAACTTAATACACCTTCAGAGATAGCGCTTAAATTTTCAATATGTTTTCTAATACTATTTAATTCAATTATAGAAAGCGTTTTTGAATGTAAGCTCTTCCATTGAGCTAACTGTTCTTTGATATTATTGGCATTTTCAAAACTAGGATCTTGTAAATACTTTTTTACATCCGCTCTAAAAATCCATTTAGCATTCGCATCCACTGGAATAGTATCACTTATTTGTAAAAAAGTACTTGTTTGACTTGATGTTGGTTTAGTCATCAATGCCATGATTTTTTTATACCCTTTTAAAGGGGTAATAACCGATAAGACCTCTTTTATATCTTGATTTTTATTGTTAGAAATATGTTTCAAACCAATTCTATCTAAATAATCATTAATATTATTTAGTCTTGTATACATATCATCCACATCTTGCAAAGTAGAAGACGACCATAATCTTTCAGCAATAACAGCAGCTCTTGGCCAAACTCTTCTTTCAAAATTATGTTCATCTACCAATTCTGTCCAAATTGCGGCTTCGCCCCCTAAAAATTGATTATTAGAATTTACTTTAATAAAATCAGCATTTAAATAATGATAATAGGCTGGCATAAATACATCTAAATAAAATCCTCTGGAAGCAATTACTTTATTGCCATTATTTGTAATGGTATCTATAGAAATTGTCGGTCCCATTAAAGATGGCTTCCATACTTGGATAACAATATTTTTATTCAACCCCTTATGAAAAGATTCCTCCCATGCCATTGGAATCATTCCATTTTTCTCAATAATCTTAGAAAATCTTTCTGCAAAATAATTTTGTAATTCATGAGTTGATTGGAATCCCTTATCCTTCATAAATTTTTCAATACTAGGATTATTCTTCCATGCAACTCCATTATTTTCATCTAAGCCCATGTGCATAAATGATTTGCTAAACAAAGGTTTCATTTCTTTAGATAAATTATCCAAGAATTGATAAGTCTCTTCCATACTTACATCCATGGTAGGCGTAGCAGTGGTATTCATCATTTGCATCAAACTCATTAAATTGACTGGCTTATCTCCTTCTATTTTAAATCTTGGTCCAGGTTGATAGTTTTTCTTTTCTGCAGCTAATGATGGATATCCCGCAAACCAAGATTGACTATGTCCAGGCAAATCAAACTCTGCGTATACTTCAATACCTCTTTCTTTACAGTATTGAACAAAATCAATCATTTCTTTTTGCGTATAATATTTACCATTAGATCCATTCAGATATAATTTTGGATATTGTTTTGATTCAATTCTAAAGCCTTCGTCATCTGCAATATGAATATGCAAGGTATTATACTTCACTGCCGCCATAGCATCCACATTTCTTTTCATCACATCCATGGGTATGAAATGTCTTGCCACATCAACCATCATGCCTCTCCAACTATAAGTTGGCCAATCTATTATTTTCAATTTTGGAAATTGAATACCTATTGAATTTCTTTGTTCCAATTGATTCAATGTTTCCAATGCATATAATATACCAATATCAGAAATTGCCTCTATTCGAATAGTAGTATCTATTTGTATAGAATAAGCTTCTGCATTATTGATACCTAATATCTCTTTTGACACTTTTTGAATTTGAATCAAAGCCGATTGTTGAGTATTTATTGGTTTAAGTTTAACTGCACTCAATTGATTTGCCCTATTTACAAATCTTTCTATAGCATGATCAATTAGTTCAGTTCTTTTACCTATATATTTAACAGTTGAATTTTTGCTTATAGCAATCGTACCTTGAAATTGCTCTAGTTTTTGAGGAAAAGGCATTAAGGATAAACTATTTTGAGACATCACTTGCTTACCGCATAAAATGACCCAACTAAATAATAAGATTCTGATTTTCATATGATTGCGCATTTAATCTATCTAAATTTAAGCCTTTTTGTATAGTCCTAAATAAGAATAGATATAAATCTATTATAGAAACTATTTAAAATCCATAATTTTATACCAGCTTATATTAGCTACCCCAAAACGATTGCTTGCTTATATGTTTAGTTTAAACAATATAGTCAAAGACGGTATTTTAGAAGTTTGCTTTTCCAACGAGGACACTGAAAGCAAGATTTATACCATCACCAATTCCAAAGGCATAGATATTATGCAAGGAAAAATCACTGGACAAACACAAAGAACTTGTTTGTATGTGGGTGATTTGAAAAAAGGAAATTATACTTTTTCTTTAGGTAAAGAGCATACCCAAGAATTCACCATTCAGTAGCAAAAACCCATTTATTTTAATTTGATTAAATTTGATGAAAATCGAATTCATTGAAAATTGCTATTTGCTCTGTCGGAAAAGCCAACGAATCTTATATTAAGGAAGGGGTTGATCAGTTCACTAAAAGAATTGGACATTACTACCCTATTGAATGGTCATTGATTACACCTAGTAAATTAACCGACCCAACGCAAATAAAAAAAGCAGAAGCTGATTCTATTTTAAAAGCTTTAGCAAAAACAGATATATTAATCTTATTAGACGAAAAAGGAAAGATGTTGAATTCGCCAGGTTTAGCCAAACTAATTCAACAAAAAGCCAATCAAAGTGCACAAAGAATAGTTTTTTTAATTGGAGGTGCCTACGGAGTTGATCAAAGCATTAAAGAACGCGCCAATTATACTTGGAGCCTTTCAGATTTGGTATTCCCACATATGTTAGTAAGACTAATTTTAGCAGAACAGATTTATAGAGCTTGTAGTATCTTGGCCAACGAAAAATACCATCACGAATAAAATACAAATGAATATTACCTTAATTATAACCATTATAACCGTTGCCATTTCTATTCTAGCCATGTACAACGAACCTTTAATGGATAAAATGATTTTCAATCCATATACCGTTCAAAGAAAGAATCAATGGTACCGATTTATTAGTTCAGGATTTATTCATGCAGACTTTATGCATTTGGCTTTTAACATGTTTTCTTTTTACATGTTTAGTGATTATGTAGAGCAGTTCTTTAGTATGATTTTTGGCGCACAGGGTTTATCTATTTACATAATTCTTTACTTGAGTGCTTTGGTGGTATGTTTAGTGCCTACCTTTTTGAAACATAAAAACCATTACAATTATAATAGTTTAGGCGCCTCCGGCGCCGTATCAGCCATTGTCTTCGTGGGTATCTTCTTACAACCCACCATACAAATTGGCTTTTTCATTATTCCACCTATTATTCCTGGATTTATTTTTGGCCCTATTTATTTAGCCATCACTGCCTATTTATCTAAGAAAGGGCAAAGCGGCATTAATCATAGTGCACACCTTTGGGGATCCATTTATGGAATAGTCTACTTAATTATCACTGCGAAGTTCTTAGGAAATTACGATGCGGTAGGTTTATTTATAGAGCAAATAAGAGCCTACTTGCATTTATAAAATCGTCAATTTGATGATTTGTTTAGTAGCATCTGTAATGCGAAAACGATGATCTAATCTTTGTCCAACCACCCAAAGAATTCTATCGCCAGAAACAATAACGGTTTGTTTTTCTTTTTCTGCTGGGCTTAATTTAGCAGCACCTAAGAAATGATTTAGTTTCTTTTTCTTATTGATGCCCAAAGGATAAAAATAATCTGTTGGTTGCCAAGATCTAATTAATAATGGCCAGTCTAAAGCATCGGCATCTATACAAGCTATCTTTTTGTCAGTAGGTATCTCTCCTAATGCTTCTTTAGTCATGGCTTCCACTTGAATAGCGAAATGGGTTAATTGCAAAACACCCTCTCCATAAATTAATTGATGTTCCATACTAGTACTCAAGGGCACTAGTTGAATCATATTTTTATACTTCACCAATTTATGGGTATCGGTTACGATATAAGCACCCGTATTAGCAGTTAATAATTTATGTACTTCGCCAATTTGTTGGGGTCTAAAACCTAAAGATTTAATAAGGCCCCAAGTATAGGTTTCATAATGAGCCACTTTTAACCATTGTGCAATATCGACACAATCAATTCCTTTGTATTTCCTAAGGGCTTTTTTCCAGAAAAGATTTACAGTTTCTGTTATGATTTCATCTGCTTCTTTTAAACGATCTACAGTACTCAGCACATTTTGTGTAGCATTAGCATAGAATTGGCTTATTTGAGGTAGAAGTTGATTACGAATATAGTTTCTAGTATAATCGTCTTTGGCATTGGAACTATCTTCTACGAAATTCAATCCATGCTCTAATGCATAACGCTGAATGTCTGTTTTTGTAAAAGCCAATAAAGGTCTTGCTAATGGGATACTATCTTTTCTGTAAGGGGCGATACCGGTTAAGCCATGAACACCAGTTCCTCTGAATAATTTCATTAAGACTGTTTCTACCTGATCATCTGCATGGTGAGCTGTTAATAAAAATGCAGGTTGATCCAATATTTTGATAATGGATTCAAACCAAGTATACCTAATTTCTCTTGCAGCTTCTTGAATACCCATTTTATAGGCTTCTGCATATTTAGCAGTTTCGAAAGATTGTACTAAAATGGGATAATTCAACTGAGTAGCCAATTGTCTTACAAAATGCTCATCTCTTTGACTCTCTGAACCTCTTAATTGAAAATTAACATGCGCAAAGGTGCACTTTGCACCAATCTGGTGCATTAAATGTGCTAACACAACACTATCCACTCCACCACTCACTGCCAATAAAAAATGACTGCGTTTTAATCTTAACTCAGGAAACTGTTTATCCCAATAGGCCTTAAATGCTTCTAGGGTTAACATGCTTATTTTTTCTGTTCTTTAGCCCAAGCATCTTTCAATGTAACTGTTCGGTTAAACACCAAATTGTTTGAAGTGCTTGCAGGGTCTCTATAAAAATATCCTTTTCTTAAAAACTGGAATCTAGCATCTGAATGATCATTCACTAAAGAAGGTTCAGCATATGCTTCCACTGTATTCAATGAATTTGGATTAATATAGTCTTTGAAATCTCCTTCAGCTGTATTCAAATCTTCTACATTAAATAATCTATCGTATTCTTTTAAAGTTACTTTAACTGCATGCTTCGCGCTCACCCAATGTAAGGTTCCTTTAACATGAATGCCTGAAGTATCTGATCCTGATTTACTATTTGGGTGATAAGTTACATACACTGTTGTAATATTTCCATCAGCGTCTTTATCAAAACTATCGCAGGTAACAATATATGCAGACTTTAATCTTACAGATAAGCCAGGGCCTAATCTAAAATACTTTTTAGTAGGCTCTTCCATAAAGTCTTCACGCTCTATCCATAATTCCTTACTAAATGGCACTGCTCTTGCTCCACCATTTTCGTCTTCTGGATTATTCTCTGAATGCAATACTTCTTCTGCTTGTTCATAATTAGTAATCACTAATTTAATAGGATTAGCCACTACCATTCTTCTTAAAGCAATTTTATTCAAATGTTCTCTTACACAAAATTCTAATAAACTAAAATCAATAATATTCTCTCTCTTCGCTATACCAATTCTATCACAGAAATCTCTAATACTCTCTGGTGTATACCCTCTTCTTCTCATTCCACTTATAGTAGGCATTCTTGGATCGTCCCAACTTTGCACATGACCTTCTTGCACCAATTGCAATAATTTACGCTTACTCATTACAGTGTAAGTCATATTCAATCTTGCAAACTCGTATTGTTTAGAAGGGAAAATGCCTAATTGCTCAATACACCAATCATATAAAGCTCTGTGTGGAATAAATTCAAGTGTACAAACCGAATGAGTAATATTTTCAATACTATCAGACTGTCCATGTGCAAAATCGTACATTGGATAAATACACCACTTATCTCCTGTTCTATGATGATGTGCTGTTTTGATCCTATACAATAAAGGATCACGCATATGCATATTCGGATTCGCTAAATCAATCTTTGCTCTTAATACTTTTTCGCCATCCTTATATTTGCCCGCCTTCATTGCTTCAAACAATGTTCTATTCTCTTCCACAGATCTATTTCTATAATCATTACCAGTGCCAGGAACAGTTGGTGTTCCTTTTTGTTGTGCAATTTCTTCAGCAGTGCTATCATCTACATAAGCCAAACCTTTGTCAATTAATTCTAAAGCAAATGCATACAACTGATCAAAATAATCTGAAGCATAACATTCTTTCACCCAATTAAATCCCAACCATTGAACATCGGCCTTGATGCTTTCTACATATTCAGTTTCTTCTTTTTCTGGATTGGTATCATCAAATCTTAAATTGGTAGCACCATTAAATTTTTGTGCCAATCCAAAATTCAAACAGATACTTTTTGCATGACCAATATGCAAATAACCATTTGGTTCAGGTGGGAACCTAGTTAAAATGCTTTTATGCTTACCAGCAGCCAAATCAGCTGCCACAATTTCTTCAATAAAATTCAGGCTTTTTTCTTCACTCATAATATTCCTATGCTATTCGGGTAAAGATACAAAATCCTACCCCCTTCACCAAGACTAGGTGCTAGCCTTTATACCCATATACTTTACAAACTTCTTGTACTAGTTTTTCAATCTCCCTGTCCTCCCCTTTGGGTTCATAAGGTTGCTTTAAATTACTTCCAAAAACAAAGGCAATGGCCTGCCAAAATCCAGCATTAAAACCACCTTTATATTCTTTAATAATATCGTAGCAATTATTACCGGTCTCTCTATTGATTAATTTCATCAAAACCTTGCCTTGATAAACTGATAAATTGGTCACTTTATCTGCAAACTCTTTCTTTAAATCCTTCTCTCTTGCTTTGATAATCTGTTTTCTTGTACGCTCATCCGACACATTCACCAGTTGTGCATTTACTTCATTGATTACTTTACTCGCAGATTTTGCATATGGATAAGTCACATACACAGCATTTCTTAACCTTGTCCATTCTCTCCAGAACTTGGCAACTTCTTTCGTTTGAATGGCATGAACTTCTACAGTGGGTAACCAGGATTGTGGAATTGTGTCTCCCTCAGGTGTAATAAAAGCTTCTACCCTTAAAGTATCATAATTATTTGATTGCGCCCTTAATTGCCCTTGCAATAGGATGCAGCCAAATAAAACAACGCTAATTTGTAAAGCCTTTTTCATAATATTTGATACCCTAAGATACAAAAGGTAACCTATACTCCCTTGTTCTTTCTAATTCTTTGTAGCATACTCATCATAAATCCAATAGTCATAACCACAACCCCTATCCATAAAACATTAATAAAAGGGAACTCATATACTTTTAGGGTAATTAGGTTGGTTAAGGATTTGGACTCTTTTATACCAATTTCCAATACCCCTTCTTCTTGACTAATTACTTTATTAAAACTCAAAACTAAATTCTGTGCTTTGATGGTATCCAAATGCTGTTCCATGTTCAATCCTTCTAATTGAATACCTGGTTGAGCCGAGTATTGTAAACCTTCTTTAGAAATAACTTGCATGTCTAAAACCAATTCATTGGTACCCGCTGCTCTATTGGGATTTGGATTCACTAAAACCTGTTTTAATTTAATATAGCCATTGCTATAAAAAATAGAATCACCAACTTTGATTTTAGCAGGTTTAAATCCAACAGTATCTTCCTCTGAATGATCTTGAAAAGAAGTGATGTATACAAAAATGTCTTTTAACCAATAATGCTTAGCATCTGGATTTGCAGAAAAACCTTCAGCCCCTTTATTATTTTTTAAGATATCTGGATACAGTAAAAACTGTTCATTGGTTTTTTTATCCGTAAATCTTAATTCAAAAAAACGTTTATTTAATTCATCCACTGTATCTCTGGTATACTCTACCATATACTTTCCCATATCGGTATTGATCCCTTCGAATAAAGTAATATTTTCTCTTGGATTACCCACTGGACTTTTACGGATGTCTGCAGATTCTTGCAAAACATTAATCCCCGTTGTATTAAAACTAATTACTGTCTTATTAGAGGATGACAAGAAAATACCTAATAAAACCAATCCAAATCCAATATGTCCAATACTTGCTCCAGCAGATTTTAATTTACCTTTTAATACGCCCAACCAATAATGAAAATTAGCCACCACTGTATATACAGATGCTAGAATACCCACATATAGAGCTCCTAAAAATCCGGCACCTTTTTCTGTATAAGCCACTCCAACAAAAACAAATAATACAACACTAATGATAATTGTAATAATACCTGGAAGAATTAATTGTTTGCTAATATGTTCTTTAGGAGTGTGTTTAAATCTTAAATATTGTCCAAAGGCAGATAAAGCACCAATAATAATTGCCACAAATACTTGCACTTGATTGTGCGCAAATGCAGGATCTTCAGGTGGTGCAATTTTTGTTCCAAATAGTTTATTAAAAACTGGAATAGAAGTAATTGCAATAATCACAACAGCTGATAAAACCAATACCAAGGAACCTACTAACATCCAGAACTCTCTACTAGAAATATCATCTTCTTTAGTAGGCTCAACCATAAAACGGTATCGAGAAAAATATAAAACAAAGAATGGTATAACAAAGATTAACAAGAATACCAATAATTGTGCATTCATTCCAAGATCAGTGAATGCGTGTACTGAAGTATCTCCCAATATGCCGCTTCTAGTTAAAAAAGTAGAATACACAATTAATAAGAAACTAAGTCCCATAAACAAGTAAGTAGCTTTTACACTAGAACCTGTTTTTCTGAAGATCATCGTAGTGTGTATACCAGCCACCAAAACCAACCAAGGAACCAAAGATGCATTCTCTACCGGATCCCATGCCCAATAGCCACCAAAATTCAAACTCTCATAAGCCCAAGCAGCGCCCATCATAATCCCTAAACCTAAAATACCTGCACTAAAATTGGCCCAGGATAAAACATGGTTAATCCATTCATTGTCTTTCTTCAATAAGCCTGCTACTGCAAAGGCAAAAGGAATAGTAGTTGAAGCAAATCCAAGGAACAAAACAGGTGGATGAATCACCATCCAATAGTTTTGAAGTGTTGAGTTTAATCCTGTACCATCTTTGATTAATTGAATATAATCGGGTCTAGATAAAATGGGCCAATTCATTTCTTCTCTCAATAAGATAAAAGGACTTGACCCAATTTTTGATCCAAAAATATACACTCCAATTACCATGGAAGCCAATAAGAATTGAACAAAACTTAAAGACATCATCACCCCATTAGGTCTCCATTTTACTTTGTTCATGATAATGATACCCAAAACACAATGCCAAAAACTCCATAACAAGAAACTACCTTCCTGCCCTTCCCAAAAACAACTTAATAAATATTCAAATGGCAAGGATTTGTCACTATGTGAATACGCATATTTATATTCAAATAAATGATTGGAAATTACATATGTCAGAATAATAAAACTTGCAAGTACAGTAATGGCTTCAATACCAAACGCAATTTTTGCTAGTTTACTCCAGGAATTTTCTTCTTCAATATTGTTAGAGAAAAATGCTTTAGCAAAAGCGAAACTTGCTACTAAAGAAGCCACCAAAGAAAGCAAGGTAAAGAAATAACCAAATTGACCTGGTAATAAATGTTCACCTATATATTGTATTGTAGCTGGGTTGTTCGCAGTATTCATAAAAAGTTTTAATTAGATAAAGTAGCAGGTTGTTCTTTCATCGCTGTTGGATTGTCCTTGTATTTAGAAGGACATTTCATCACAATAGTTGAACATTCAAAAACATCTCCTTGAACCTTACCCTTTAATACCAATCGCTCAGATTTTTCCATATCTGTTGGCATGGTATTATGATACACCACACTTATTTTACCACCCAAACTATCTTGTACATTAAACTTTAATAAATTAGGATCTTTTACTGGATCATACTGCACTGGAATGGACTTATCCATTTTTACAATCAAATTCACAAATTTGCCCTGTTTTTGTTTTGCAGAACTCACCGTTTCATAACTACTTAAATCACCTGTATAGCTTATCAATACTACAATTGCAGCTGCAATTAAGACCAATAAAATAATATGTGTTTTCTTCATAACGCAAAGTTAACCAAATGGCCTTAAATTGCACCAATATTTACTCAATTCGTAATTAACCACTTATGCGTGTTTTTGACTATATCATTGTGTGTAAAAGCCCTGATTTTAAAAATGTTGACAGAATGAGCCAGTTTATGCTTTTTGTTTCAACAATTAGCTTTATTTATTCCATTATTAAAGGCATTTACCCTCATCCAGCTTTATTAATTGCTATCACTGCCAGCGTAATTAGTTGGTGGATTTTCTGTGTGATTCAGAGAAAAAGAGGCGTTTTACCATATTATAGACTGGGTTTATTATTTGCCTCTTGGGGATGGTACCTTCAACCCAATGGTTTAATCATAGCCGGTATTTTCTTAATTGCTGCCTTATTTGAAAGACAAGTGAAATTCCCTTCTGAAATTGCGTTTGACGAAGCAGGTGTTGTATTAAATACTTTTCCTAAAAAATACATCCCTTGGCAGGATCTTCAAAACGTCTTAATCAAAGACAATGTTTTGACCATCGATTTTAAAAACAATAAATTGATTCAAAAAGACATTAACGAACCTGTAACAGCTACTATTGAAGCAGAATTCAATGGTTTTTGCGCAGAACAATTGTCAAAATAGTACCTTTACTTATGTCATTACAACAATCTCCTTATATTTTATATTCCGATGGCGAAGGCAATATTTTTGAAGACACTAGCTTATATGTAGCCGGCCGAGCTGGATGGGATGCATATCCAGTTCCTGAAGAAGATTGGATTGAACTTCCCAATGGTGGAAATTTATATGAATTACCTGGAAGAAGAGGCATTGGAATAGATGTGGAAACGGGTGAAATGCGTATCTGTGAAAAAGGATGGGCAGTAGCAGCATTTATTCCACCAGCACATACAGGTTTATATGTTGCAGCTTATGAAACATCTGAAGACGCTCCAACCTTACCATTATTCTGTTATACTGCTGTGGGTTGGTTAGATGGGAAAAATTATGTTCCAGCAGTTAGAATTGAAGAAGATATTAGACAGGATTGTGAAGGATATGATCAGGAAATTATTGACGCAGGTACACAACAACTTTTAAAAGCATTCAATCAAAATAGATTGGTAAAGCATTTAATGGATAATTGTTGTCAAACCTATGATTGTCCAGCTGCAAGAAATTTTGCCATGGGAAGATGGGAATGCCCAATACCTATTTCTCCTGCATGTAATGCCAATTGTATTGGATGTATTTCATTCCAACCACAAGAAGAAGAAATTATTTCTACACAGGATAGATTAACTTTTAAGCCAACTGCTGCAGAAGTAGTAGAATATACAGTTCCGCATTTAATGAAAGCGCCGTTCCCTATTGTAAGTTTTGGACAAGGATGCGAAGGTGAACCCTTATTAATGTGGGAGACCATCAAAGAAGCAATTATAGAAATTAGAAAGCATACTGATAAAGGAAGTATCAATATTAATACCAATGGATCTAATCCAAAAGCAGTTGCTGAATTAGCAAAAGTGGGTTTGGATAGTATAAGAGTAAGTTTAAACTCTGCAAGAGAAAATATTTACACTGCTTATTATAGACCCAACAATTATCAGTTTAGTGATATTGTTGAAAGTTTAAAAGTGATGAGTGCTGCTGGGAAATGGACAAGTATTAATTATTTTGTATTCCCAGGTATGACAGATTGTGAAGAAGAATATGAAGCATTAAGAAAATTAATTATTGAAACTGATTTAAAAATGATTCAATGGAGAAATTTTAATATTGATCCTGATTGGTATTTAGGAAAGATCAATGTTATTGAAACCAATGAATTAATGGGTATCAAACAAATGATGGAATTAATTAGAGAAGAATTTCCTGATTTAAAATTTGGCTATTTTAATCCGCCAATGGAAAGAATAAAAGGCGATTTTAATCAAAACTTTGCCCACCATTGAGAAAGCAAAATCAAATAGGTGCTTTGTTTGCTATTACAAGTACGGTTATTTGGTCTGGTAATTTTATTGTATCTAGATATGCTATACATTTAGCAGGTCCTATTAGTTTGGCTTTTTTTAGATGGACAATTGCTAGTATTACTATGTTCCCTTTTGCTTATAAAGCCATCAAAAATGAGTGGCCCATTTTTAAGCAAAATAAATTGTACTTTTTTTTAATGGGCTTAATTGGTATAGCTATATACAATACCTTAATTTATACCTCTGGTCACTTTACTACAGCCATAAATATGGCATTGTTTGGTTCAACTGTGCATCCAGTGGTATCCGCTTTATTAGGGGCAGCGATTATCCATGAAAGACTTCATTGGAAAAATATCACCGGAATGGCGCTTTGTATTTTTGGTACTATTTATTTATTAACCAAGGGAGAGCTGATTAATATTATACATTTTAAAATTGGCTTAGGAGATTTATTAATGATATTGGCAGGTTGTTGTTTTGGATCTTACAATGTTTTTGTAAGAAAAAAACCAACTGGTATTTCTAATACATCTTTCCTATTTTGTCTTTTTAGTATAGGTGCGCTTTTTTTATTACCAGCATCTTTAATTGAAATGAAATACAGTCAGCCTGTAATTTTTAATACGCATTTACTTTGGATTGTTTTATACATTGGCATAGGTAATTCAACAATATCTTATTTAATTTGGAATATGGCTATTCAAAAAATAGGCCCAGGCAAAGCGGCACTTTTTGCAACATTGGCTCCATTATTAAGCTCTTACGAAGCAGTAATATTTTTAGGTGAAACATTTAACAAAGCACAAATCACTAGTGGATTAATTATCATTGTTGGTATCATCATAAATACTTGGCCAAGTTCAAACAAACCTATTGTAGAACCAACTTCTTCAAATTAAATGAGCTCCACTATCCTATTACTTTGTGGTATAGCATTTTTAGCAGGTTTTGTGGATGCTATTGTGGGTGGCGGTGGATTAATTCAAACACCTGCAGGTTTAATCATGTTTCCTAATGAACCGGTTTCAAGAGTTATTGGATCATTAAAAATTCCCAGTTTTACAGGTACTTTTTTTGCTGCTAGACAGTATTTGAAAAAAGCACCTATTCCACTAGCCAGACTAATTTTATTTACTAGCATTGCTTTTGCAGCGGCTTTCACTGGTAGTTTTTGTTTGACTTTAGTGAGTAACCAATTCATGAAGCCCGTCATATTTTTTGTATTGGTGGTGATTGCCATTTATACCTATACCAAAAAAGATTTAGGGTTGGCTGGAAAACAAATGGATAAGCTATTTCCTTGGTATAAAGGAGCAGCCATTTGTTTAATCATTGGATTTTATGATGGTTTTATTGGACCAGGTGCTGGAAGTCTTTTGGTATTAGCATTTATCAGTTGGCTTGGATTTGATTTTATGCAAGCCAATGCACATGCTAAAGTGGTTAACTTGGCAACCAACCTAGGCTCCATCCTTTTATTTATGCTCAAAGGTTCTATTCTGTGGAGCATAGCCATCCCAATGGCCATTTGCAATGCGGTGGGTGGATTTTTAGGTTCTAAGATGGCCATACAAAAAGGCAATAAATTTATAAGAACCTTTTTCTTACTAGTGATTATTGCTACTTTATGTAGATTGGGTTATGATGTATTTTTACATTAATTTTAAGCCATGCAACTAAGCTTTGAACAATCTAAAAATATTAAGGCAGCTATTTACACCATACTGATTTGTGTAAGTTTAGCCTCTTTATTTATTGTGCTTCAATGGCAACAAACTGCACCCACTATAACGCCTCCACAACCTCAATACATGGAAGTGAATTTAGGAAATAGTGAAACAGGCGAAGGCAACACTCCTCCATTAAGTAAAGATGCTCCTGCTCCTGAACTGGGATCTTCTAAATTCTCTAAAGCAAATGCCCATAACCAATCTATTAAAGTAAACAATGGCGTAACCAATGAGAATGACGAAGCATTAGCATCAGGAAAAAATAAAAATATAAAAGCCACTCCATTACCCACTAACACAAAACCAAAAGCAGTGATGGGAAAATATGCTGGCGGTAATGGGAAAGGTGGAAACAATCAAGATAGTTACAACAATATTAAAGACCAAGGTATTGCAGGCGGAAAAGGAGATCAGGGTGTTGCAAATGGAAGTATTAATGGCAACGCCTATACTGGGACAGGTGGACCTTTTGTAACCAAAGGCGACAGAAGAATTACCAAAGCCTATTCATTTAATGGAGATGTGGAACCAGCAACTATTTATGCGGAAATTGAAGTAAGCCCAAGCGGTCAAGGTAGATTTATACAAATTACTAGAGGGTCTTCATCTAATGATGCAAAATATAAAAGAGCCATCATTGAATACCTAACTAAGATTAATTTTAATTCAAGCGATCATAGTTCTACTGTTACAGTAAAGTTCAAATTTGAAGTGAACAATTAATTATATGTCCACTTACCAAGAAACATTAGATTATTTATATGCCAAACTGCCTATGTATAATAGGATTGGTGCTGCTGCTATTAAAAATAATTTAGACAATACCCTATCAATTTGTACTTACTTAGGTAATCCCGAGAAAAAATTTCCAACTATACATATTGCTGGCACCAATGGTAAGGGTTCTTCCAGTCATATGTTGGCTAGTATCTTTCAGGCTGCAGGGTACAAAACGGGTTTGTACACTTCTCCTCACTTATACGATTTTAGAGAAAGAATAAAAGTGAATGGACAAATGTGCCCAGAAACATTTGTAACCAGTTTCACTAATAAAGTAAAACCCATTATAGAAGAAATTGAACCTAGCTTTTTTGAAATCACGGTTGGCATGGCATTTGATTATTTTGCGCAAGAAAATTGTGATATCGCCATTATTGAAACGGGCTTAGGAGGTAGATTAGATAGCACCAATGTGATTCAACCAATTCTAAGTTTAATCACCAATATTGGATGGGATCATATGGCTTTATTAGGTAATACCCTTCCAGAAATTGCTTCTGAAAAAGCCGGAATCATTAAATCTAATACACCAGTAGTCATTAGCGAAGTGATAGATGAAACAAAACCTGTTTTTGAAAAATTTGCAAGCGATAAAAACGCCCCAATATATTTTGCAGAAGACTTTATTGAATTCAAATCATTTACCAATCATTGGACTTACGCACAGTTTGATTACGATACAATTTCTGTGAATTGCGATTTACCTGGAAGATACCAATATAAAAATATCAGAGGCGTTTTACAATGCGTTCATTTATTAAGAGCAATGGGCTGGAATTTACAAGAGGAAATTGTTTTAAAAGCTTTCCAACAAATTAAATTAACTACTGGCTTAATGGGAAGATGGGAATGTTTACAAGAAAGCCCCAAATTATTTTTAGATGTAGCCCATAATGAGCATGGCATGTATGCTTTATTAGATCAATTAGCTACCCTAAGTTTTAATCATTTACATATTATCACAGGAATGGTGAAAGACAAGGATGTGGATGCAGTATTGGGTATGCTTCCAAAAGAGGCAAGCTTTTACTTTTCCAATGCACATATTCCCAGAGCATTACCTGCTGCAGAACTAGCGGAGAAAGCAAAAAACATTGGTATTCATGGCTTAGTCTTTGACAATGTCAATGAAGCCATTACTGCAGCCAATAAAAATGCCCATCCAAATGATTTAATCATTGTAATGGGCAGTATTTTCTTAGTAGCAGAAGTATCTCGTACTTCATAGTTGATTCTCCCGATATTCATAGTTGAGTCTCCCGAAGGGGACTCGACTACCATCCTTTCTCTTCTCTCAAAGTAGTAATATGGGCAACATGATGTTTACCATGCCAAGCGTATACAGCAAACAAATCCCATAAACTTACTTCTGCATTTCTGCCAGAATGAAATATTTTTCTTTGCCATTGCTCCTCTGTTAAACTATCTAATAAATTAGCCCATCTTTCATGCAATGCAAATAACAAAGTAATTGAATAATTAATTGGTGTATCCAATGCATCTGCCATAGACACCCATGCATTTTCATCATAGGCTTTAATAGTAGGCACTTCTTCTGTTAAACCATGCTTGAATCTTGCAAATGCATTCATATGACTATCTGCAATATGATGTACCAATTGCTGAACCTTCCATCCACCCTCTCTATAAGGTGTTTGAATCTGAGCTGCATCTAAATTTTGAATAGCCATCTCCAAATCTTTAGGCAAGTGGCGTAAATCACTCACCCATTTGTTTTTTTGAGCTTCAGAATATGGGGCAGTTTCGTACTTGCCAATCGGATACCTTGGATCTTTTGTCATAATATTTATTTTAATCTTCTCTTAATGCTTTACCTGTTTTATGAATGAATACATCTTCTAAATTGGCCATTTTAACTTCTTTGGTTTTTTCAAATCCAGAAGCAACTAGTTCATCTATTAATTCATTAGGAGTATTGATGGCAATAATTTCTCCGCTATCAATAATGGCAACTCTATCACATAATACTTCAGCTTCATCCATATAGTGCGTAGTAATAATTACTGTCGTGCCTTGTTGTCTAATTTCTTTGATTAATTCCCATAAATTTCTTCTTGCTTGAGGATCCAATCCTGTTGTTGGTTCGTCTAAGAAAATAATTTTTGGATGATTAATTAAAGTGGTTGCTATAGAAAACCTTTGTTTTTGTCCTCCACTTAATTCTTTAAATTTTGATTTGGCTTTATCTACTAAGTTTACTTTTTCTAATAATGTAATTGGATCAATATTGGTTTGGTATAAACCCACAAACAATTCAATGAGTTCCACTAAATTTAAATTTGGATAAAAGCCAGCTGTTTGTAGTTGAACTCCAATGATTTTTTTAATAGACTCTGGATGGGTATCCAAGTTCAGACCATCCACTATAATATTACCCGACGTTTTTTCTCTGAGAGTTTCAATAATTTCTAAGGTAGTGGACTTGCCTGCCCCATTAGGTCCCAATAATCCAAAAATTTCTCCTTGATACACTTCAAAGCTAATGTCCTTAACTGCTTTGAAATCACCATAGTTTTTTACTAAATTTTGGACAGATATAATGGGTGTTTTTGACATAGACTTCGATAAGTTCAAACAAATTTAAAGCATTGTACCTTATCTTTGTTAAAAGCTCATTTAATTTATAAACAGTATCAAATGAAGGTAGGTATACTTGGAGGCGGTCAATTGGGAAGAATGCTTTTACAGGCAGCTGCTAATTACGATGTACAAACCTATGTTTTGGAAAAAGATAATAACTGTCCTGCAGCGCATCTATGTCATCATTTCAGTTTTGGCGATATCCAAGACTTTGATACAGTGTATCAATTTGGAAAACAATTAGACGCTTTAACCATAGAAATAGAAGCGGTAAATGTGGATGCTTTAGAACAATTAGAAAAAGAAGGCGTAAAAGTATATCCTACACCAGCGGCTATTAGAATTATCAAGAATAAAATATTACAGAAGCAATTTTACGCCGATCAAGAAATCCCAACTTCTGCATTTCATATTACACAACACCGTTCCGACTTATTAAATTATATTAGCTTTTTACCTGCTGTACACAAATTAGGAGAAGGTGGTTATGATGGGAAAGGCGTTCAAGTTATAAATAACGAAGCAGAAATTGAATTGGGATTTAATGCACCAGCTGTATTAGAACAAAAAGTAAATATTACCAAAGAGATCGCTTTAATTGTTGCCATGAATGCGCAAGGTGAAACAGTGATCTACCCTCCTGCTGAAATGATTTTTGATCCTGTATATAATTTATTAGATTATCAAATTAGTCCAGCAAAATTAGAAGAGAAACAATTATGGAAAGCACAAGCTATTGCTAGAAAAGTAGTAACGGGTTTGAAAAGCCCCGGCTTGTTTGCAGTAGAATTATTTATAGATCGTGAAGGAGATGTTTGGGTAAATGAAACAGCCCCAAGAGTGCATAATAGCGGGCATCATACTATTGAAGCCAATTATAGTAGTCAGTACGATATGCTTTGGAGAATCTTATTAGGCTTACCATTAGGCAATCCCAATGAAATCTTGCCTTCTGCTATTGTAAATTTAATTGGCGCTGAAGGTTTTAGTGGCAATGTTATTTATGAAGGATTAGAGGAGGTATTAAAAATGGACAATGTATTTGTGCATTTATATGGCAAATTACAAACCAAGCCGGGTCGCAAAATGGGACATGTAACTATTATTAGTAAAGACTATTTAGACCTAACGCACAAAGCCAATAAAATTAAACATACTTTAAAAGTAATTGCTTAATTCGTACTCATTGCTTTCATTACAGTTGGAATAACTTTCTTCTTTTGTTGCAAATTCTTAGTGTAACCAATACCTATGATACTTTTCACTTGAAGCCCTGGAGATTTTTTAAGTGGGCCAAAGATGCGAATCTTATCATCATAGATTAAATCTAAATTATACGTAGCAGATAAATTCTTCAATATTTTAAAAGTAAACATATTGGTCATATACAAATTAATATTCTCAGGCTTATTATAATAGTTAGAGAAGAAATCTGCACGACCTCTGTAAGTCACATTAGGTGCAATAGTATTATTGTAATTAACTGTTACAAATAAACCGGTCTCTCTATTTATTTTTTGTCCAGGCTGTACACCATATTTTCCCAAGGCAGAAAGTTTTTCATTCAAAACCAAGGTTGTTCTTGAAGTAACCGGAGAAAAGAAAATAGATAAGGTATTGTCTGGTTTATAATCCAAACCGGCAGAAAGAATAATATAAGCAGGAGATAAAAAACTTGAAGTAAAAACCGGTGTAGCTCCAAAACTATAACCGTCAAAAAATTGAGAACGGAAATTGAATAAACCTGAAACATACCATACGCCAGTGGTGTCAATTTTATAGCCATACTTGCTTAAGTAATCAACACGGTCATCATTTTTACGACCTCCCAAGGAAGTAGATTGTACAAAACCTAGGTTTACATCTAAGTTATTATCCCAACCATGTCTATCTTTCTTGAAAAAAGTAAAGTAATTGAAATAGCTATTAATAGCCATATTAAAATTATCACCCCCGGCTGCCCAATTGCTTAAAGAACTCTGAGATAGGTTAAAATTATACATACCACCCTGCTTCCAGTTCCAAATAGACGTGTCAGCATCTTTTTTAATGCTTCTAGAGGTTTCTGATCGTAATTTAAGTAAGGTTAAATCTTGGGAAAATAAACTACTAAAACCAAAAATGAACAGCACCAACAAGGGGGATCTTCGCATCATTGCTATTTTTTACAAAGATATTCTAGAAAGCGCTTAATTAGGTCTGACAAGTTGACATATTATTGAATTTTACGTTAAATTTGCAGCTCAAACAGCTTAACGAATGGAACTATACGCTACAGGGGCAAGAGTGCATGATGAAAATAGACAAGGCGAAGCATATTTATCTGAAAGAAAAGACAGAAAATTTGATCAATTTTTCTACATTGAAAGCTATGGCTGTGCTATGAATTTTGCAGATAGCGAGGTAGTTGCATCTATTTTAGAAGAGAATGGATTTGGAAGTACTAGAGATGTGGAAGCTGCTGATTTAATCCTAGTAAATACTTGTTCTGTTAGAGAAAAAGCCGAACAAACCGTAAGAAAGCGCTTAACCGAATTCAAGAAATTGAAGAAAGCCAAACCAGGTTTATTGGTGGGTATTTTAGGTTGTATGGCGGAAAGATTAAAATCAAAATTACTAGAAGAAGAAAGATTGGTGGACATTGTTGTGGGTCCAGATGCTTATAGAACCCTACCCGACTTAATCAAAGAAGCTGGTACTGGACAAAAAGCGGTGAATGTAATTTTAAGCAGGGACGAAACTTATGGAGATATTGCTCCAGTTAGATTAGGAGGTAATGGCATTTGTGGATTTGTTTCCATAATGCGTGGCTGCAATAATATGTGCAGTTTTTGTGTGGTTCCATTTACTAGAGGTCGTGAAAGAAGCAGAGACGCTTATAGTATTATTGCAGAAGCAAGAGACTTATTTGAAAACGGATATAGAGAAGTTACTTTATTAGGCCAAAACGTAGACAGTTACTATTGGAACAATCCTGAAACCAATGAGTCTGTAACTTTTGCCGCCCTATTGGCTTCTGTAGCTGAAATAGATTCAAGCTTAAGAGTAAGATTTAGTACTTCACACCCAAAAGATATAACAGACGAAGTATTGTTCACTATGGCCAAGTACCATAATATCTGTGACTATATTCACTTACCTGTACAAAGTGGTAGTTCAAGAATGTTACAATTAATGAACCGTACTTATACCAGAGAATGGTATTTAGCTAAAGTAGCACGCATTAGAGAAATCATTCCTGATTGCGGCATATCATCAGATATTATTGCAGGATTTTGTACCGAAACTGAAGAAGATCATCAAGAAACATTAAGCTTAATGGATATTGCACAATATGATTTAAGTTATATGTATTTCTATTCTGAAAGACCAGGCACATTGGCTGCAAAAAGATATGAAGATGATATACCAGAAGAAGTAAAGAAAAGAAGATTGCAAGAAATTGTCGACAAACAATGGATATTATCCAACGAGAGTAATAAAAGAGATGTTGGTAAAACATTTGAAGTGTTGATTGAAGGTGAAAGTAAAAAAAGTGATCAAGATTGGATGGGTAGAAATAGTCAAGGTAAAGTAGTCGTGTTTCCTAAAGAGCAGAACAACTTACAAAAAGGTGATTATGCTATGGTAACGGTAACTCATTTTACAAAAGGCACTTTAATTGGTGCACTAAAAAAATAAAAGATTATGGATTTACAAGCATTAAAAAACAGGTTTAGTATTATAGGCAATACGCCTTCACTAAACCATGCTTTAAATACAGCAGAGCAAGTTGCCGCAACAGATTTAACCGTTCTAATTGTTGGTGAATCTGGTGTGGGTAAAGAAGTATTCTCTCAAATTATACACAGCCTTTCTGCAAGAAAACACAATCCGTTTATTGCCGTTAACTGTGGTGCTATTCCAGAAGGCACTATCGATTCTGAATTGTTTGGTCACGAGAAAGGATCTTTCACAGGCGCAGTGGATAGTAGAAAAGGCTATTTTGAAACAGTGAATGGTGGTACCATTTTCTTAGATGAAATTGGTGAAATGCCATTGGGCACTCAAGCAAGATTGTTGCGTGTATTAGAAACGGGTGAATTTATTAGAGTAGGTTCATCAAAAGTGCAAAAAACAGATGTAAGAGTTATTGCTGCAACCAATAGAGAATTATTAGAGTTTACACAAAAAGGTAAGTTTAGAGAAGATTTATATTACAGATTGAACACAGTGCCTATTCGTGTTCCAAGTTTAAGAGATAGAAAAGAAGATATTCCTTTATTGTTTAGAAAATTTGTAGTTGATTTTGCAGAGAAATATAAAACCAAGCCTATTTTTTTAGACGAAGCCGCAAGAAATTTATTGACTACTTATTCTTGGCCAGGCAATGTGCGTGAATTAAAAAATATGGCGGAACAAATTTCTGTATTAAGTAAATCCGAACATATTGATGCGGATGCGCTTGCTGCATTCTTGCCAAAACCACAGGATCAAAACAGATCCCTTATCACAGGGGCTACTCCTGTAGGTGAGTTTGCTAATGAAAGAGAAATTTTGTACAAGCTTTTCTTTGATATGAAGAAAGATGTGAATGAATTAAAGAAAATGTTTTTTGAGATTCTACAAAATCCCAATATTGCACAACAAGGACATAATTTTTCAAGAGATGCTATTTTAAATGATTTAAAAGAAGATTTAGGGCCAGCCACTATTCAAAACAATAGTTTACCCGCTCCAGTTCCAGTTATTCAGAACCATCCAGTCATTTTAGATAATGAGATTCCGACGCATTATGAAATTGACGAGTCTTTGAACATCATGGATAAAGAAAAAGAGTTAATTTTAAAAGCATTAAAGAAGCATAAAGGAAGAAGAAAAGATGCTTCTACCGATTTAGGAATAAGTGAAAGAACCTTGTACAGAAAAATTAAAGAATACGACATTGAAGAATAATGTATCTATATTAAGATTGATAATTGTTTTTTTAGCTACCACCCTACTCAGTAGCTGTGGAATTTATAGCTTCAAAGATGCTGTCATTCCAGATAATGTAAAGACCATTAAAATTGGCTTTATTGAAAACAAGGCTAGATATGTGAATCCTCAACTAGCTCCTTTGTTAACCGACAAATTGCAACAAAAAATCATTAGTCAAACAAAGCTAACTAGAACCAATAGTGATGATGCCCATTATCAAATTTTTGCTACCATCACTAACTACGATCCTTCTCAAACAGTGGGTGTAAGCGAAAAACAAGCTAGCACCAATAGATTAACTGTGACTGTGCATGTAGTATTAAAGAAAACATTAGATAATAAAGAACAAGAATTTGATGTAAGTAGAAACTTTGATTTTTCAGCTAATTTGAGTTTAAGTCAGGCCGAAGCACAATTAATGGAAGATATTGTACGTAATATAAGTGACGATATTTTTAATCAAATTTTTTCAAATTGGTAGTGAATATGAAGGAAGAAGCATTACAAAACTTGCTGACACAATGGACGGGTGCAACCAATTTTGAATCGGTTGAAACTAGTGTATTAGAAAAGATCAATCAGGAATATCCTTTTAGCCCAAGTAGCAACTTATTGCTGACTAAGAAATATCAAATAGAGGGATCTCCACTTTTTGAAACTCAGTTACAAAAAACAACCCATTTTTTCCCTTCCGCTTTACATTTGAATCAATGGATTCAAACCAAGGTTTCGGAACTTGCCCAACAAGCTCCAGATAAATTGAGCAATTTACTTTCAGAGCAATTGGCCCAGTTTCAAGAACCCATCAAAGAAGAGCAATTGAGCTTTGAACACGAAGAGCACCCAACCCTCCAAAAAGACTATTTTGCCGCTCAGGGCATTGATATTGACCTTAGCCGAATTCCACAGGATAAGTTCACTAAGCAACTTAGAAGCTTCACAGCATGGCTAAAAGTGCTAAAACATGCCGATTTAGAGCAAAATGCCCCAGAAACAGTGGAAGAACAGGAAAAATTGATCTCTGCCATTGCCGAAAAAGCCAATAAAGCCGAGGATGTAATTACTGAATCTATGGCTGAAATATGGGCTAAACAGGGCAATAAACGCAAGGCAATAGACACTTATTCTAAATTAAGTTTTATTTTTCCTGAAAAATCCGTTTATTTTGCGTCTCGTATAGAACAATTAAAACAAAAGAAATAATGATTACTTTATTTATCATATTGATTATTGCAGCTTGTGTAGGTTTAGGTTTTATGGTTTTAATCCAAAACCCCAAAGGTGGTGGCTTAAATGCTAATGTGGGTGGCTTAACCAACAATTTCATGGGTGTTAAGCAAACAACCGACGTATTAGAAAAAGGTACTTGGATCTTCGCTACCGTAATTGCTGTTTTAGCAATGACTTCTACCATGTTCCTTAAAGGTGGTACAACTAGTTCTGAAAAAGGTATTTTAGACAAAGTGAACACTTCAACTACCACTACTCCAGCTCAAACTGCTCCAGTAGCTCCAGCTCCATTAGATTCTTCAAAGAAATAAGCCAATTCTTAATAAATTTTTAGCTTAAAGCTATTTGTCCCCACCCCTCAAAAGGTGGGGATTTTTATTGTATTTTAGTTGTGATGAAAAAGCTATTCTATTTACTCATATTCATTGTTGCCGCATACTTAGGATATATCACTTTGGTAAAAAGCACACATTTTAGTGGCGAGAAAGAACACTTTGAATATACGGGCCAAGGATTAGATCCTCTAGCAGATACTCTTGTGTCCAAAAAAATCATCTTTGATAAACATAGTTTCCTGCTTTTAGCTAAAGTGTTTAAAGTAGAAGAGAAAATTAAACCTGGCAGATACCTAGTTAAAAGAAAAACCAGTTTATTGGATTTAATTAGAATGCTTAGGAACAATCAACAAGCCACAGTAAAATTTATTTTAAATAAGGTTAGAACAAGAGGCGAATTAGCAGCGCTAGTGGGAAAGACTTTTGACTTGGATAGTGCCTACTGTGCAAGTTATTTTAATAGTAATGATTCTTTAGTGGAGTATCAAACCGATACTACCCAATTACTTTCTTTATTTATTCCAGATACCTATGAATTTTATTGGAGCACAAGCATCCCAAAATTTTTACAAAAAATGAAATCCAATGCAGATCATTTTTGGTCTGTAAAAGACAGAAAGCAAAGAGCTGCTAATAAAGGAATGAGTATTCATGAAATATACACTCTGGCTTCTATTGTAGAAGAAGAAACCAATGACGAATCTGATAAAAAATTAATTGCAAGCGTGTATCAAAATAGATTAAAGAAAAGTATGCCCTTGCAAGCTTGCCCAACCATTAAGTTCGCCATGCAAGATTTTGCATTGACTAGAATTTATGAAAAATATTTGAGCAACCCTTCCCCATATAATACATACAATCACAGAGGATTACCTCCTGGGCCAATATGTACGCCTTCTCCTAAAACAATCGATTTGGTGTTGGATGCACCTAACACTAATTATTTATATTTTGTTGCTAAAGCAGACTTTAGTGGGTTTCATCATTTTAGTAGCACATACGAAGAGCATAATAAATACGCTAAGGAATACCAAAAGCAATTAGATATCTATCAACAAAAAAAGGCAGCTGCTAAACAATAAAATATTGAAACAAATTAAGCAAATAGCGTCCTTTATTCAGATATTATTATTGCCCGTTTTTCGATTCTTGAAAAGAAAGGCAAAAGGAATCAAAGTGCCCGGTTTTCAGCAAATTAATTTATACCAAATAATAAAGTTCTTAACCAAGCAATTAAATACACTTGGTTTATATGATCGAGCATCTGCTATTTCTTTTAACTTAATTATGGCTTTGCCTGCAGGTTTATTGTTTTTATTTTCAATCATACCCTACTTTCCAAAAACCTTAAAAGCCAAAAAACAGATTTTATCCATCTTTAAAGATATCTCACCCAATTCTAGTACTTATAGATTTATATCCGAAATCATTAATGACTTATTAAGTAAACATGTAGGTATATTTTCATTTGGTTTTATCTTATTGCTTTTTTATGCTTCTAATGCGATGACAGGAATAATTAGGAGTTTTGATAAATCCATTATGCAAAACAAACCATTCTTCTTACATCAAAGAATGCGCGCATTAAGATTAACCTTAATACTCTTCTTATTGGTATTTGCTAGCTTGATTGTTTTAATTGGACAGGATCAATTAGCTATTTTACTGAGAGAGGTATTCGATATTAAGAAAAAAGCGATTGTGCCTTATTGGAATACCATTAGGTGGTTGGTAATTATACTTCTATTATTTTATGGCAATGCCTTTATTTATAAATATGCTCCGCATATTAAAGAAAAATGGCGCCTATTATCTCCAGGAGCTATTCTATCCACTTTTTTAATGTTGGCAACAACATTGGGCTTTTCTTATTGGGTAAATAATTTTAGTTCCTACAATAAAGTATACGGATCTATTGGAACCGTATTAATTGTAATGACCTTGATTTACATCAACGCCCTAATTCTTTTAATTGGCTTTGAATTAAATGTAAGTATCGAAGTACTTAAAAAGGAACAAGATCAAGTAGATTACTTCAACTAGATTACTTGTTGGCCATATCAGGAATCTCAGCAACCTTATAAGCACCTGCATCCAATTTAGCCTTGGTTTCACTAAATGCTTTTAATGTTAAATCAATTTCTTCCTGAGTATGTACTGCAGTAGGAATCAGTCTATAAATGATATGTCCTTTTGGAATAACTGGATATACCACAATAGAACAAAATATTTTATAGTTTTCTCTGATGTCCATTACCATAGCCGTTGCCTCTTCTACTCCACCTTTCATATAAACAGGTGTTACCACAGAATCTGTTTTACCAATATCAAAACCTTTTGCTTTAAGACCATTTTGAAGTGCTAATGCATTCTTCCATAAATTGTCTTTTAATTCAGGCTTAGATCTTAATAGTTCAAGACGCTTTAAGTTACCTACCACATAAGGCATTGGTAAACTCTTTGCGAATATTTGAGAACGAATATTGTAACGGATATAATCTATAATCGTTCTTGGTCCAGCCATGAATGCACCAATGGATGCCATACTTTTTGCAAAAGTAGAGAAGTATAAATCAATTTCGTCTTGACAACCTTGCTCTTCCCCTGCACCAGCACCTGTTTTACCTAAGGTACCAAAACCATGCGCGTCATCCACTAATAAACGGAATGGTACTTTCTTCTTTAATGCAGCAATTTCTTTTAATTTACCTTGGTCACCTGCCATTCCAAATACACCCTCTGTAATCACTAATACCCCACCTGATTGTTGCTTATCTACCAAAGCTTGTGCTCTTAATAATTGCTTTTCACAATCCTCCACATCGTTATGCTTAAATACAAAACGGTGCCCTGGGATCATTCTTAAAGCATCAATAATACATGCATGACATTCTGCATCATACACCACCACATCATGTCTACCACAGATAGCATCAATGGCACTCATGATACCTTGGTATCCGTAGTTCATTAAAATAGAATCTTCTTTATGTACAAACTCGGCTAATTCTCTTTCTAATTGTTCGTGTAAATCACTGTTTCCACTCATCATTCTAGCACCCATTGGAAGGGCTAATCCATACTGAGCACTTGCATCAGCATCTGCCTTACGCACTTCAGGATGATTGGCTAACCCTAAATAGTTATTCAAGCTCCATACGATCATTTCCTGACCACGGAATTTCATCTTAGAGCCAATCTCACCTTCCAATTTAGGGAATGCAAAATAACCATGCGCTCTTTCACGATGCTGACCTATTGGTCCGTAATTCTTGATTAACCTTTCAAAAATGTCTGCCATATTGTATTAATTATTCATGCAAATTTAATCATTTTTTGGCTTTTTGGGCTTAATAAATAAGCGTAATTTGCACAAGCAATAAACATTCAAACAATGAAATTTTCAAGTATCCTATTGTGCACATTACTGAGCTTAAGTGCCAATGCTCAAAATGCTCAAAAAACAACGAATAATACTAAGCCCAAATTGGTGGTGGGCATTATGGTTGACCAAATGAGATGGGATTATGTAAATAAATTCAAGAAGCATTTTAGTAGTGCTAATGGTTTTTTAAGACTTTTAAATGAAGGCGCAACTTGTGACTTTACTATGATACCTTATGTTCCTACAGTAACTGCTGTTGGGCATGCTTCTGTGTATACAGGATCTGTTCCTGCCTTGAATGGTATTTCAGGAAACAACTGGTTTGATAATTATACTCAGAAATCCGTGTATTGTGTAGATGATAATTCAGTGAATTCAGTAGGAATAGATAATAGCCCTGCTGGGAAAATGAGTCCAGTGAATTTATGGACAACCACTATTGGTGATGAATTAAAAATTGCTACTAATTTTAAATCAAAGGTTATTGGCTTATCTATTAAAGATAGAGGAGCGATTTTACCTGCAGGTCATAGTGCAGATGGTGCATTTTGGTATGATTCAAAATCAGGGAATTTTATTAGTTCTACTTATTATGCAAAACAATTACCAAGTTGGGTAACTAATTATAACAACCAACATAGAGTAGATAGCTTGTATAGCAAAGGATGGAACCTTAGCTTAGCTAAATCAGTATATGAAGCAAATTGTGATCAAGACGAAAACGAATATGAATCAACTCCTTTAGGTAAAGAACAAAAAGCTTTCCCTTATAGTTTATCTCAATTTATAGGAAAAGACTATGGTAAAATTGCAAGCACCCCTTGGGGCAATACCATTTTAGCTGAGTTAGCAGAACAAGCTATAATCAATGAAAATATGGGTAAAGACGATATTACAGATTTATTAGCTGTAAGTTTTTCTTCTCCTGATTATATTGGTCACAGCTTTGGTCCAGACTCTTGGGAGACAATGGATGGTTATATTAAATTAGATGCTACCCTTGCTAAATTATTTGCAGTGCTTGATAAGCAAGTAGGTAAAGATAATTATACTGTTTTTTTAACGGCAGATCACTCTGTGGCACATGTTCCAGGATTTTCTAAAAAACATCAATTACCTGGAGGAATTATCAGCGAAGATCAATTGAAAAAAGACTTAAGTAGTTATTTAGTAAGCAAAGGATTTGATGCAAAATTAATTAGCACCATAAGAGAATATAATGTTCATTTCAATACTGGACTAATGGAAACATTAGGCGTGGAAAGAGCTAAATTAATTCAACTATGTAGACAATTCTTGGAAAAGAACCCTGATGTATTACAAGTAGTGGATACAAGAAATGCAGCAATAGCTCCATTACCAGCAAACTTAAGAGAAAGAATTACCAACGGATATAATGCTCAAAGATCGGGTGATTTATTTATTGTGAGCAAGTCTGGTTATGTAGATGGATTTGCCACTGGCACTTCACACGGAGTTTTATATAATTATGATGCGCATATCCCTTTATTATTTTGGGGCAAGGGTATTCAACATAAAACAGTGAATACGCCAACATATATGACAGATATTGCTCCAACCATTTCTACCCTTTTAGGTATTCAAATGCCAAGTGGATCAATTGGAAAGCCTATTGTTGAGGTCCTGAAATAATTATTCAATTTACTATAAATAAAATGAGTCCCCTTTGGGAGACTCATTTTATAATTCTAAGTAGAGTCTCCCTAAGGGACTCTACTTTTTTATTAGTTCAATTTAGCTTGTAAGTTTTTATCTAAAGCATCTAAGAACTCTTCTGTGTAAACATAATGTTCTCCGTGCTTCACTTTATTACCATGTACACAAACTGCTAAATCCTTGGTCATAATACCAGATTCAACTGTTTCAATACATACCGCTTCTAAAGCTTCAGCAAATCTGATCAACTCTTGGTTATTATCTAATTGACCTCTGAACATTAAACCTCTTGTCCAAGCAAAAATAGAAGCAATTGGATTAGTAGAAGTTCTGTTACCTTTTTGGTGTTCGCGGTAGTGACGAGTCACTGTTCCGTGAGCTGCTTCTGCTTCCATTACTTTACCATCTGGTGTAATTAAAGTTGAAGTCATTAAACCTAAAGAACCAAAACCTTGTGCTACTGTATCAGATTGTACATCACCATCATAGTTTTTACAAGCCCATACAAAATTACCGTTCCACTTTAAAGCACTCGCCACCATATCATCAATCAAACGGTGCTCATAAGTAATGCCCGCTTCTGCATATTTAGCTTTGAATTCTGTTTGGTATACATCTTCAAAAATATCTTTGAAACGACCATCATATTTCTTTAAGATAGTGTTCTTAGTAGATAAGTACAAAGGCCATTTTTTTGCCAATGCTTGGTTAAAACAAGCTCTAGCAAATCCGTAAATACTCTCATCTGTATTATACATTGTTAAAGCAACGCCATCTCCTTTGTAATTGTACACTTCATATTCTTGAGTTGTACCATCTTCTCCTTCAAACTTCACTGTTAATTTACCCTTTCCTTTTGTTACGAAGTCAGTTGCACGATATTGATCACCAAAAGCATGACGACCAATACAAATTGGAGCTGTCCAGTTAGGAACCAAACGTGGTACATTTTTACAAACAATTGGCTCTCTAAATACTGTACCATCTAAGATATTTCTGATAGTACCATTAGGGCTCTTCCACATTTGCTTTAACTTAAACTCTTCTACTCTTTGCTCATCTGGAGTAATAGTAGCACATTTGATACCCACACCATATTGTTTAATTGCATTAGCAGCATCAATAGTTACCTGATCGTTTGTTTCATCACGATACTCCATACCTAAGTCATAGTATTTGATATCCAAATCTAAATAAGGCAAGATCAACTTATCCTTAATAAACTTCCAAATAATCCTTGTCATTTCATCACCATCCAATTCCACCACTGGATTGGCTACTTTAATTTTTTGTCCCATAAATGTTAAAAATTTTGTCTGCAAATGTACTAAATGAAACAATACATATTACATATTATGACTGATTGACAATCAGTACCGGAATATCCACTTTATGCCTTACAGATTCAATAGTTTCACCAAATACATAATCTTTCCAGCCCTGGTGCTTATGAGCCCCCATAACTAACAATTGTGCGTTACTAGAATGTACTATTCTTACAATTTCATTGACTCTATGATGGTAACCAAGAGTGGTACTTACTTTATACCCCTTGGATTCCAAAGCTCGAGCATAAGTATCCAACCTTAATTGATCCTTTCTGGTTTCTTCATCATCACTCGCATCTGCTAAATATTTAGCTGTGGCACTTTCTACAATATGAATAAAAATAAATTCAGTGGCTTGATGGGCATGTTGAACAGCGGTCTTAATCAATTTAGCATCTGCGACAGAGAAGTCCACTGCAATGGCAATTTTATTCACAGGTAAATCCTGAGATAAATCTAATTCAATTAATGCACCATGAAAATCTGCATCTTTTTTCTCATCTCTTTTTCTAAATAAAGGATACACAGTGATGAAAACAATTAACCCAATAAAAAATAAAATAATTGTAATTAATAAAATCTTCAACAGTAAACTATTGGATTGATCTAAAAATGCAATCGCAAAATCCAACACCAAATGACCATTTAAATAAACTAGTATGGTTGCAACTATCCAAGATAGTATTTTAATTGGCCATCCAATGGCAAATTCTCCCATGGTAATTTTATCACTTACAAAATGTATTAATGGAATTACTGCAAAGCCTAGTTGTAAGCTTAATATTACCTGACTAAAAATTAATAAAGCATCTACCCTTCCTTCTCCCATAATGCCTATCACTAATACCGCTGGCACAATAGCCACTATTCTGGTTAGCAATCTTCTAATCCAAGGATTCAATCTAATCTTTAAATAACCTTCCATTACAATTTGTCCTGCCAATGTTCCTGTAACTGTTGAACTTTGTCCAGCAGCAATTAAAGCAATGGCAAATAAAATGGGTGCTAATTTAGAACCTAATAAGGGCGCTAACAAAGCATGTGCTTCTTCAATCTTTGCTACATGTGTATAGCCAGTTGCATAAAATGCAGTAGCAGCTAAAATTAAAATAGATGCATTCACAAAAAATGCGGCGTTCAAAGCCACTGCGCTATCTATAAAATTGTAGAAGATAGATTTTCTAATACCTTTTGAATTTCGATCTATTTTTCTGGTCTGAACCAAAGCCGAATGTAAATACAAATTATGTGGCATAACTGTTGCTCCAATAATACCCACCGCAATATATAATGCCTCTGGACTTAATGCAGTTGGAATAAACCCTTGAATCGCATAAGATAAATTGGGCTTTGCAATAAATAATTGCACAAAGAAACTCAACCCAATTGTGGCAACTAATAGAATAATAAAAGCCTCCATTTTACGAATACCATATTTTTGTAAAAACAAGAATAAGAAAGTATCCAACACAGTGATACAAGTGCCATACATTAAGGGCAAACCCGTTAATAATTTAATACCAATAGCCATACCCAATACTTCAGCTAAATCGGTAGCCGCTATGGCCAATTCTGCTAAAACATATAATATAAAATTAACTATGGGTGGATAAGTCTCTCTATTCACTTGAGCCAAATCCAATCTTCTCACAATACCTAATCTTGCACTTAAACTTTGCAATAAGACTGCCATCAAATTACTCAATAATAAAATCCAGATTAATTGGAATCCAAAAGCTGCTCCACCTGCTAAATCGGTAGCCCAATTACCTGGATCCATATACCCCACACTCACTAAATAGGCTGGGCCTATAAAAGCCAAAAATTTTCTCCATCCTTTTTTGTTTTGGACAGGTACTGATTCGTGTAAGGTATCTAATGATTTGTCTGACATTGCTATGATTGTAAATTTATGCCTATTTTAGTAAAAATTTATACTACATGCGAAATTGGTTATGGTTAGCTGTTTTGTGCTGTGTGATGGCATGTTCCGAAAAAAAGACAGATTTTTCGGGTAATACCCCTTTAAAAATTAATGATTTTAATAAGATATTTAAAACAGTTGAATTACCTATTTCCATTTCTGATTCGAATTTATCTAAGCTAAGAGATACCATTGAAATTGGTGCTAAAGCATTGGGTCAATTTGTGCCAGATTCAGTGGTAGAAAATATCATTCCTGCAAAAGATCAAAAAGCCATACTCTACCCATTATTAAAAATAGAAAAAGAAGCTGAGTATTATTTAATGTTAAATGTACATCGTCCAACCAAGGACGAAATTGCGGTGGTAGTTTTTAGTAAGAAGAATGTTTATTTGGATTATAAAATCATTACAAGTTTTTTAGTGGAGCATAAAGGATCAAGACATTATGGTAAATCTGTTTCTATTAATAAAGAACCTACTTTTTTAGTAGAAGAAAATAAAATGGATGAAGAAAATGTTTTAGTGTACGAAAAAAATGGATGGGCTTTTACAGAAAATCATTTTAGATTAATCTATTTTGATAGCAATAAAAAACCTGAGTCAAAAACCATAATTAATCCATTAGACACTTTAGCTACTAACTATGTTTATAGCGGAGATTATGCAAGAGACGCAAAGAATTTTATTTCATTGAGAGACTTTACCGGCGTTGCTAACAAGTATCAGTTTTTTATGCACTTTGAAAAGAAAGAAGGAACTTGTGTTGGCGAACTAAAAGGCTTATTAAACTTTAACAAGAATCAAGCTACCTATACTGAGAAAGGAGATCCTTGTATTATACATTTCACTATTTCTGGACAAATAATTAAAATAAAAGAGGATGGTAATTGTGGTAATCATCGCAATATGACATGCTATTTTAATGACTCTTACGACAAGAAAAGAAAGCCGAAAAAGAAGAAATAATCCACAATTGTTGATTGCAAACGATTGTTATCCACAGCACAATGTGTATTAAGTACATTTTAGTTAAATAGGATTATATTGCACTCCTATTAATCAAACCCATTCAGATCATGAGTTTTAGAAATTATCAAGTGCCTTATAAAATCAACGAGAAGTATAGTACTAAGGCAGCTTATTTTTCCATGGAGTTCGCGATTCACCAACCCTTGAAAATTTATAGCGGTGGATTAGGCTTTTTAGCAGGTTCTCATTTAAGAAGTGCATTCGAATTAAATCAAAATATGATTGGTGTAGGTATTCTTTGGAAATATGGATACTACGATCAAGCAAGAAACCAAGACCAAAGTTTACAAGTAACTTTTATGGAGAAGATGTATAGCTTCTTAGAAGATACTGGAATCAAATATCAAATTTTAATTCACGATCATCCAGTTTGGGTGAAAGCATATTATTTAGCACCAAACACTTTCTGCAGTGCTCCATTATTTTTATTGAGTACCGATTTGCCAGAAAACGATTATGTATCTCAAACCATCACTCATAGATTATATGACGCCAATGTTGCAACTAAAGTGGCTCAATTTATTTTATTAGGTGTGGCTGGTGCAAAATTGATTGATGAAATTGGTTTTAATCCTGATGTATACCATTTAAATGAAGCACATGGTTTCTCTAGTGCTTTCTATTTATTAAATAAGTATAAGTCTTTAGATGAAGTTAAAAAACGATTAGTATTCACTACTCATACTCCAGAAGAAGCAGGTAACGAAAAGCATGATATTTATTTATGTCATAAAATGGGTTATTTCTGCGGATTAAGTATTGATGAAGTAAGAAAATTAACCGGTATTCAAGACGATCAATTCAATCACTCATTAGCTGCATTGCGTTTTGCAAGAAAAGCAAATGGTGTATCTGAATTACACGGACATGTAAGTAGAGAAATGTGGGGCAAATACGATGGCATCTGCCCTATTGATCATATTACCAATGCACAAAACTGGCGTTATTGGGCGGATAAGCAATTGTATAAATTTGCTGAAGCGAATGATGATGCAGCTTTTGATGACAGAAAATGGTATTTAAAAAAGCGTGCTTTTGAAATTGTAGCTGACCAAACCGGTAAGCAATTTGATCCTAAAGTGTTAACCATTGTTTGGGCAAGACGATTTGCAGGATATAAGCGTGCCGATTTCTTATCATGGGATTTAGAGCGTTTTGAAAAATTATTAGCTAACACTAAATACCCTGTTCAAATTATTTTCGCAGGTAAACCTTACCCAGTGGATCATCCAGCGATTAACCAATTCAACCATTTAGTTCATTTAAGTAAGAAATACAATAATGTAGCAGTATTGGTGGGTTATGAATTAGCATTAAGTAAGCGTATGAAACAAGCTTCTGATGTATGGTTAAACAACCCTAGAGTTCCTAGAGAAGCTTCTGGTACTTCAGGAATGACTGCTGCAATGAATGGATCTGTTAACTTTTCAACTGATGATGGATGGATACCAGAATTCGTAAACCATGGCAACAATGGCTTCGTAGTTCCTAAAGCAGACTATGCTAACATGAGCACCGAAGAACAAGATGAATATGATTTAAACGAATTATATAAAATATTAGAAGACCAAATTGTACCAATGTATTATGATCAAAAAGATACATGGCGTCAAATTACTCAAAATGGTATGAAAGATGTTCGTTTCCAATTTGATAGTAATAGAATGGCAGATGAGTACTATGAGAAAATGTATAAAGTAAAATAGACTTCCTCCAAATACTTATAAATCCTCCTCTTTTGAGGGGGATTTTTTTTGCCATCTACAGAATCAACAATTAGTGCCTATTTTTGTTATAAGTATATGAATAAACTTATTATATCCATTACTGGGGCTAGCGGCTCCATTTATGCCAAATGTCTTTTAGATAGTTTGGTAAAAATCCAAGACCAATTGGATGCAGTGGGTATTGTCATGAGCGATAATGCAAAATATGTTTGGGAAACAGAATTGGGTAATAAAGATTTTGAGAAATACCCTTTTCAGATATATGCTAAAAACGATTTTAATGCCCCATTTGCCTCTGGATCTGCCCAATACAACACCATGATTGTAATTCCATGCAGCATGGGGACCATGGGCCGAATTGCTAGTGGAATAAGTGATGATTTAACTACCAGAGCTGCTGATGTAATCTTGAAAGAAAGACGCAAACTCATTTTAGTGGCTAGAGAGACTCCTTATAATTTGATTCATATTAAAAATATGGAAACCATTACCCTAGCTGGTGGTATAATTTGTCCAGCAACTCCTAGTTTTTATAGCCAACCTAAAACCATTGAAGATGTTGCTTATACCGTAGTGCACAGAGTTTTGGATTTAGCTGGTTTAAAGAGTGAGAGTTTCAGATGGGGTTCAAAATAAAATAGGCCTCTTTTCAAAGGCCTATTATTGTATTATTCTTTAGTTGGTTCTTTTGGCGTTTTGGGCGCTTTTTCCTTTTCTTTTTTCTGTAAGGTGAAAGTTAATGCCACTTTATCCTTATCTAAATCTGCCACCAAAGTATCTCCTTGTTTTACACTATAGTTTAAGATTTCTTCTGCTAATGGATCTTCGATGTATTTTTGAATGGCTCTATGTAATGGTCTTGCTCCAAATTGCACATCATATCCTTTTTCAGCAATAAATTCTTTGGCAGCATCCGTAAGTACTAAATTCAATCCTAGATTAACCAATCTACCTACTACATGCTTCATAATAATATCAATGATTAAGAAAATATTTTCTTTGGTCAATGAATTAAACACCACCACATCGTCTATTCTGTTCAAGAACTCTGGAGAGAAGGTACGCTTTAAGGCTTTCTCAATCACAGATCGATTGTTCTCTTCTGTTTGTTGCACTCTAGTAGCAGTTGCAAATCCAACTCCATCACCAAACTCTTTCAATTGACGAGCGCCAATATTTGAAGTCATAATGATTAAAGTATTTTTGAAGTCAACTTTTCTACCTAAACCATCTGTTAAAATACCATCATCTAATACTTGTAATAAAATATTATAAATATCTGGATGCGCTTTTTCAATCTCGTCTAATAAAATTACACAGTAAGGTTTACGACGAACTTTCTCTGTTAATTGACCACCTTCTTCATATCCAACATATCCTGGAGGCGCTCCAATTAATCTACTCACCGCAAATTTCTCCATGTATTCACTCATGTCAATTCTAATCAAGGCTTCTTCAGAGTCAAACATGTTCTTTGCTAAAGCTCTAGCCAATTCGGTTTTACCTACACCCGTTGGACCTAAGAAAATAAATGTACCAATTGGTTTTTTAGGATCCTTTAATCCAACTCTATTTCTTTGAATAGCTTTTACTACTTTACTAATTGCATCGTCTTGACCAATTACCATACCGCGCATTTCATCAGCCATCTTTCTCAACTTCGTATTCTCCGCTTCTACCATACGCTTCACTGGAATACCTGTCATCATGCTAATTACTTCAGCAATATTTTCTTCGTTGATAGGGAATCTTGCATTCTTGCTATCTTCTTCCCAAGCCAATTTTGCTTTTTCTAAAGCCTCGCCTAATTTTTTCTCCGTATCTCTTAAGCTTGCAGCTTCTTCAAAACGTTGGCTCTTTACTACTTTATTCTTTTCTACTTTAACGTCTTCGATTTGCTTTTCTAATTCAACGATGTCTTGGGGCACGCTAATATTTTTCAAATGCACTCTTGCACCCACTTCATCTAAAACATCAATCGCTTTATCTGGTAATAATCTATCTGTCATATAACGATCACTTAATTTCACACAAGCTTCAATCGCTTCTTGATCATAAGTTACGCTATGATAGTCTTCATATTTAGATTTGATATTGTTCAAAATAGTAATAGTATCTTCCACACTTGGTGGTTCAATAATTACTTTTTGGAAACGACGATCTAATGCACCATCTTTCTCGATATGCATTCTATACTCATCTAAAGTAGAAGCACCAATACATTGCAATTCACCTCTAGCCAATGCAGGCTTAAAGATGTTGGATGCATCCAATGAGCCACTTGCTCCACCGGCACCAACAATTGTATGGATTTCATCAATGAATAAGATTACATCTCTATTTTTCTCTAATTCATTCATGATTGCTTTCATTCTTTCTTCAAACTGACCACGATACTTTGTACCCGCTACCAATGCAGCTAGATCCAAAGAAATCACTCTCTTGTCAAATAAAACCCTGCTTACTTTTCTTTGAACAATTCTCAAAGCCAAACCTTCTACAATAGCAGTCTTACCCACCCCTGGTTCACCAATTAAAATAGGGTTATTCTTTTTTCTTCTACTTAAAATTTGACTCACACGCTCTATCTCTGCTTCTCTACCTACAATTGGATCCAAAGCATCCTGCTCAGCCAACTTAGTTATATCTCTACCGAAATTATCTAGTACGGGTGTTTTAGATTTATTGGCAGTTCCTGCCTTTGCTTTAGCGCCCGTTCCAAATCCACCTCCTCTTTTCTCGTCTTCAAATTCATCATCTGGTTCATCAGAAAATTCTGCACTAGGGTTTTTAGGAGAAGAAGGTTCTGCACCTACCATTCCTAATTCGTTTCTAAACAAATCATAGTCAACATCAAATTGATTTAAAATTTGTGTTGCTATATTTTCTTTGTTTTTTAAGATGCTTAATAATAAATGCTCAGTCTCTACCATTGGGCTTTTTAAAGCCTTTGCTTCTAAAACAGTTACACGAATTACTTTTTCAGCCTGCTTGGTTAGGGGTAAGCTATTGATATTGGCAATGTTTTTGCCTGACTTATCCTTAACCGCTAATTCGATTTCTTTTCTTAATTCACTCAAATTCACATTCAAGCGTTTCAATACAATGATCGCTGTGTTTTCTTGGTCTCTAATCAATCCAAGCATTAAATGCTCGGCTCCTATAAAATCGTTGCCTAATCTTAAGGCCTCTTCACGACTATAAGAAATGATTTCCTTAACTTGTGTTGAAAAATTATTATCCATAAAATAATTACTGCTTGATACAATATAAACGAATATTTTTAACCTAAAGTATGTCTTACTGCCTTAGTTATTAACCATTTATTAAACCACTATGCAATACCAAACTGAACCCAAGGAAAAATTTACCGTTATCAAAATACTTGATACTACCCTTAGTTCAAATCTCGTGCCAGAATTAGCTAAAATTACCCAAGAAATATTAGCCAAAAGCCCTAAAAACCTGGTATTGAACCTAGAAAAAGTTCAGACTTTGGAAGCACCCGTGTTGGAGCAACTTGCCCAGTCACAGGAGCAGTTTTATGACAATAATGCCAGTTTTGTCATTTGTTGTCTGTCAGATAGCCTAAATAAGCAGTTGGACCAGTCAGATTGGGGAGATATAATGAATACCACCCCTACAGAGTCAGAAGCCTGGGATATTGTACAAATGGAGGAAATTGAGCGTGAACTACTAGATAGCGATGATATGGAATTTTCCCTCCCAGAATCAGAAGATTAGTTATTTTCGCCAACCATGATTACCCCTCAGACCATACAACAAATTACCAGCCGCATTGATATTATTGATGTGGTGGGCGAATTTGTGAAATTAAAGAAGAGAGGTACTAATTATTTGGGCAATTGCCCCTTCCATAACGAAAAGACTCCTTCATTTACCGTTTCTCCTGCCAAGGAAATATATAAATGCTTTGGTTGTGGTAAAAGCGGTAATACCATCACTTTTTTGATGGAACACGAGAAATATAGTTATGTAGAAGCATTAAGATGGTTAGCTGCTAGGTATAATATAGAGATTGAGGAAACAGAAACCAGCCCTGCCCAAAAAATGGCCCAGCAAGTGGCAGATAGCTTGTACGCTATTAATTCATTTGCCATGGATTGGTTTCAAAAACAATATTGGGAAACAGAAGCTGGAGCAACCATTGCTCAAAGCTATATGCAACATAGAAGTTTTTTAAAACCTATTGTAGAGAAATTTAAGATTGGCTATAATCCTTCAGACAGAGACGGATTAGCCAAGGCATTAATACAAAACCAATTCAATCCAGAACTATTTGCTAAGACTGGATTAGTAGTAGAGCGAAATGGAGAATGGCAGGACAACTATAGAGATAGAATTATTTTCCCCATTCACAATACCACTGGAAAAATCATTGGCTTTGGCGCAAGACAAATTGCTAAGAACGATAAGTCTCCAAAGTATATCAATACACCTGAGAATGATATTTACATCAAAAGTAAAATCTTATACGGGTCTTATTTTGCAAGAACGGCGATTGATAAAAAGAATGAATGCTTATTGGTAGAAGGTTATACAGATGTAGTGAGTTTACACCAAGCGGGTATTGAAAATGTAGTAGCCAGTGGTGGCACTTCATTAACCATTGACCAATTAAGGTTAATCAAAAAATACACACAGAACCTAACCATTATCTATGATGGAGATAGCGCCGGTGTTAAAGCAGCATTAAGAGGTTTGGACATGGCTTTGGAAGAAGGACTTAATGTACAATTGGTGTTGATCCCAGATAATGAAGATCCTGATAGTTATGTGAACAAAGTGGGTTCAGAAGCTTTCAATGAATTTGTACAAAATAATAAAAAGGATTTTGTCTTATTCCAATTAGAAGTACAATTAAAAGATGTTGGATCAGATTTAAACAAGAAGAATTTATTAGTCAATCAAATTGCAGAGACTTTAAGTAAGATTACTAAGGCGGAAGATTTTACCAAGTTACAAGAATACATTTTAAAGTGCTCTTCCCTATTAAAGATTGACGAAACTGGATTAACTCAATTAGTTAATAAGTTCAAGAGAGATAAGATAGTAAAAGAAGAAAAGAAAATGGCTTATGATGAAGCTGCCATTTTAATGCCTACTTTGAACAATGACACAAGTGCCGAAGAGAATATTGATATTTTCACTGATAAGGATTTAGTACATGAAAAGAATTTAGTCCGTGTATTAATTGAGTACGGCAATGAAAAAAATGCCGAAGGAAAGTCAATAGCAGAGTGGATTTGGGAAGAAATAGAAGCATTCCCACTAGAAAATACAGAAATGATTTTATTAATGGATGCCTATAAATCTTGGTTCAAAGAAGGTAAATCTCCAGATAGTAAAACATTACAATACCATGAAGACGAAAAGGTACGCAATTGGGTAGTGAACTTATTCGCCCCTGAGCATGAGTTAAGTCAAAGATGGAATGAAAAATTAGGTATTGTTAGACAGGTGGAAGAAAAAAGCTTTATGCACGATGTGGAAGCCAGCCTACTCTACTTTAAATTGAGAAAAGTGAAGAAAATGATTGCCCAAAATCAAACAGATATGGAGCACGCAAAAGAAGACGATCAAATGCTTTTGCTACAAATACATAAGCACTTAAAAGAAGTAGAAAGAGAACTTACCAAGATAATTGGAACAGTTATCATAAAATAATGTTGCAAAAAAAATGAGTCTCTTTCGAGACTCATTTTGGTATTTACTAACACATCAAAAATGTTTATTTTTCTGAGGGATTATTCTTCCCTGCCATTAACTTTTCTAAAGTTGCTTCCAAACGTTTTTGCTTGGTTTCTTCTTTCTTAGCACCTTGAATCCAGCTTAAGTATTCCTTTTGATTAATAATAGATAAAGAAGTAAAGAATTCTCTAGCCTCTTCATTGTGAGAAAACATTTTATCTAATTCAATAGGTAATGCAATTAAACGCTTTTCAAAATCGTCTACTTTAATATTAGACACTTTGAACTCTGCAAAAGATCTTTCTTTGTTTGGAATCTGGTCTAATTTAGTAAAACGCATTGCTGTCCAAACATGATCCAATGTAACTTGTCGGATAGCTTCATAGTCGTTATCAGATAAAATTTCCCAACTAGCATCTCTGTTTAAATCAGACACAATTTTAGAAGTAGGTTTTGGATAGGCAATCCATAATTTACACGCTGGGTGTAAAGCAGAAAACACTTCTTTTAAAATATTATTCAACTGTAATTGGTTGATCGCAAAAATTAAAGCGAAATCAACTTTTCTAGTTTTTAATAATGGAGTTAGATTCTTATTGTAAGATAACTTGGCAAATTGCTTTTCTACTGAAGAAGGTAAACCTTGAATCAATAAATTTTTCTCATCCTTTAATTGCAACTTTTCTAAAATATTCAAATTACTAGACATATTAAACTTAGGATTTATGAGGAGGGCGAAATTACGAAAAATGTGTCATTATCCACATTTTTTATTGCATAAACTCTGTAAAAAACTGATAATCAATATTTTATTTTTCTTCTGATTTATCCTTCTTTTTAAACAAGGGAACCTTGTTTTCATTGCCCTGTAAGAGTCTTTTTATGTTGTTTCTGTGGGTGAATACCACCATGAGGGCCACAATTATGGCAAATAATCTATAGGAGGTTTCTTTCTCATGGTATATAAAAAGGATCAAGATCATGAATGCTATACCAGCCATCATTGAACTAACTGATACGAAACGGGTTGCAACAAGGGTAATTAAGAAAACCACAATACATAATAGAGCAACTGCTGGTTGAATAGCTAATGCCATACCCAGTAAAGTCGCCACACCCTTTCCCCCTCTAAAACCAGCCCAAATGGGATAAATATGGCCTAAAACGGCAACCAAACCCAATACAATCATAAAATTAGTACGGTGTAGTTCATTGGTATAATAATAAGGGATACTTACCCATAGCGAAGTGGCAATGGCACCCTTAATAACATCAATAATCATTACAAAAGTGCCCCATTTTGGCCCTAAAACTCGGTAGGTATTGGTTGCACCAGCATTTCCACTACCATAATCTCTGATATCAATACCAAATTTGGTCTTACTTACCCAAATAGAAGTGGGGATAGATCCAATCAAATAAGCCAATAGGGTTAACAATACTTCCGTCATATTCATTCTTTGGGGTTAGCAAATATACACTCAAATGGCCCAAATAACACTTTGCTAAGCCTTATTAAATAGCAAACTTACCCATCCATTCAAAGGTTGAGCTAGTTTAAATTGCCAATTATTTTGGGAAGCTAATTTTATCATATCTTCTTGGTCTTCAATTAATAAACCACTTAGTATTAAAATTGAATTTGAATTTGAAACCTTACTAAGCTCTTCCATATTGGCCTCAATAATATGCCTATTTACATTGGCAATAATAATATCGAAGTCTCGGGGCTGGATAGCAGAGTTCACTTGTTGGATACTAATCTTAGAACAGCTATTGGCTAGGATATTTTCCTCTGAATTCTCTATACACCAGGGATCATTGTCTACAGCAAGTACCTCCTTAGCCCCCAATAGCTCGGCTAAAATGGCCAGTATACCTGTGCCAGTTCCAAAATCGTACACTGACTTGCCACTGAAATCCAGGTGCTCCATTAACTGCATTAGTGAGAAAGTAGTGGCATGGTGTCCAGTACCAAAGCTCATTTTAGGGGTAATCTGAATTTCATATTGGACCTTAGGCTCAAAGCTAGGATGAAAATTAGCCCTAATACCCACAAAGTCTCCCACCCTTACTGGCTCAAAATTTGATTCCCAAATAGCATTCCAATTTTCTTCTTTAAGAATTGATTTTGAATACTTTAAATTATGTAATCTAAATATATTATTTAATTCATTTTCTACATTTTGATCAATATATTGTTGATATTCTATAAAGGTTTTACAATGACCTGCACCTTCCCCAATACCCGCCGAGGTTCCCAAAATACTACTCATTCCAACGCCATTATTGATGGATGTTGCCGCTTCCTCTTCATTGAATCCGTCAAATCCAAGTTGAGACAATTGGGCTACCAAGATCTCAAACTGGTCTTGGTTCTCATAATCAAAGGCTATTTGGATGTATTCTTTGGACATTTTTGGTAATTATTGGGTGAAGTTAGCAATAAAAATGCCCTCCCTGAAATGGGAAGGCATTTGATATTTTGGAGTGGAGTCCTTTACAAGAGACTCCACTTTGAAAAGGCTTGAAAAAATTAAGCTTGAGGGCGATCTTCTCTTGGCGCTTGCTCAGGCTTAGGTAATAAAGCTTTATGGCTTAATTTGAATTTACCTGTCTTAGGATCCAAACCTACCAATTTAACCTTTACTTCGTCTCCTTCTTTGAAGATACCATCCATAGTCTCCAAACGCTTCCAGCTAATTTCACTAATGTGTAATAAACCTTGCTTGCCTGGCATGAATTCAACGAAAGCACCAAACTCTTTAATGCCTTTTACCACACCATCATAAACGTCTCCAATTTCTGGAACCGCAACGATACCGTTGATCCACTTAACAGCAGCATCTAAGCTTTCTTTATTAGCAGAGAAAATGCTTACTTCACCATGGTTATCTACTTCTTCAATATTGATAGTAGCACCAGTTACTCTTTGCATTTCTTGTATAATCTTACCACCTGGTCCAATTACTGCACCAATAAATTCTTTATCGATGATTAATTTAACCATTCTTGGAGCATGAGGTTTCACATCTGCTCTTGCAGCTGGAATACACTCATACATCGCATCTAATATATGTAAGCGACCTTTCTTAGCTTGAGACAATGCTTCACGCATAATATCCATGCTTAAACCGTCTACTTTAATATCCATTTGAACACCACAGATACCGTCTTTTGTACCGGTTACTTTGAAGTCCATATCTCCTAAATGATCTTCATCACCTAAGATATCTGTTAAGATCGCATACTTTCCATCTTCTCTTGAAATTAATCCCATTGCCACACCACTCACGTGCTTTGGAACAGGAACACCTGCATCCATTAATGCTAGAGAACCAGCACAAACAGTTGCCATAGAAGAAGAACCATTTGATTCTAATATATCAGATACTACACGCAATGTGTAAGGGAATACAGTGCTATCTGGTAACATTTGTTTTAAAGAACGTTGTGCCAAGTTACCATGACCTACTTCACGACGACCTACACCACGCATCATTTTTACTTCACCAGTAGAGAATGGAGGGAAATTATAATGCAAGAAGAATTTTTGATATTCAGCACTTGCAGCAGTCTCCTGCATTAACTCATCTAATTTAGTACCTAAAGTTACTGTAGTTAAAGATTGAGTTTCTCCTCTTGTAAATAAAGAAGATCCGTGTGGAGTGGGTAATGGTGAAGTTTCCATTGCTAATGGACGTACTTGATCTAACTGACGACCATCTAGACGAATACGACTATCCACAATCATATTTCTAACTACTTCCCATTTCAAATCTTCGTAGTACTTACCTGCTAATTTCTTTTGCAAGTCTGTAATCTCTGTTCCTAAATGTTCAATGATTTCTTTTTTCAATGCACTGAACGCATCACTACGCTCATGCTTAGCAGAACCCATTCTTGCAATAGCATCTACTTTCGCAGTGGCGAAATCGTATACTTTTTTCTTGATCTCTTCGTCTTGTTCTGGTTTCTTATAATCACGCACTTCTGTAATACCAACAATCTTTCTTAATTCAGCTTGTGCTTTAATTTGTTTTTTGATTGCTTCGTGTGCTAATTCTAAACACTCTACTAATTCTTCTTCAGAACATTCTTTCGCTTCACCTTCTACCATCATCAAGTTCTTTTCTGTAGCAGCAATGATGAATTCTAATTCGCAATTAGCTAATTGTGCTTTAGAAGGATTGATTACAAATTTGCCATCAATCTTTGCAATTCTTACTTCAGAAATAATTTCTTTAATAGGAATATTGGAAACAGCTAATGCAGCTGATGCAGCTAAACATGCTAATGAATCAGGCATTACATTCTCATCGCTAGAAACCAATGAGATTAATACTTGTACATCACATAAATAATCTTCTGGGAATAATGGTCTTAATGCACGGTCAATTAAACGGCTAGTTAAGATTTCATAATCGTTTAATCTTGCTTCTCTCTTAAAGAAAGATCCTGGGATACGGCCTGCTGATGCAAACTTCTCTTGATAATCTACGCTTAAAGGGAAAAAGTCTTGACCCTCTTTAGGATCTTTATTTGCAACTACTGTTGCCAATAAAATACAATTTCCTTGTCTTACGGTAACAGCTCCATCTGCTTGACGAGCTAATTTACCTGTTTCTATAAATATTTCTTGTCCGGGATTTACCTCGAACTTCACTGATTTCGGTTGTGATAACATTTTTAATTTTTTTGGTGTTGTAAGCAATGCAACCAAGGCATATAAACAACTAATCCCAACCGTGGTGTACAGTTGGGACAGCTATTATAAGATGTTCTTGATTATTTTCTTAAGCCTAATTTCTCAATTAGTGCGCGGTAACCAGTAAGGTTATGTTTTTGTAAATAAACCAATAAACGCTTACGCTGACCCACTAATTGCATTAAACCTCTCTGAGTAGAGTGATCTTTATGATTTGCTTTTAAGTGACCAGAGATATGCGCAATACGTTCTGTTAAGTAGGCGATTTGACCTTCAATAGAACCTGTGTTGGTTGCTTTTCCACCAAATTCAGCAAAAATGCTTGCTTTTTTCTCTTTTGTTAATGTAGACATGTAAAACTTCTTTTTTTGCAACTAACTGTTAGCTGCGGTTTTATTTCATTTATTTCGGCTGCAAAGATAAGGAAAAAGGCCTGAACTAATCAAATATTTCCGCGTTCTTTGGGTATTTTGCCCTGTTAAATAGGAATATTTTGTCGTTCAAGCTAGCCGAGTAATTAATGGAGCTCACTTTAACATCGGTCATGTTATTGCTTTTGTCCAAAATTAAGGCACTGGATAAGGCAGATTGCTGCTTGTTTATCACCAACGTCACTTTTTGGAAGCTTTTACGCTTGTCTATAGGGTATAATTCAATGGTTGCTTTGGCATTATCTTGAGATAATAACTTGAAATTGAAGTCTTTATCGTAATTACCTGATAATAATTTTTGAGGGCTTAGGGTTTGATCAGACTCGGCTACATTGGACTTTGAAATACTGTTTACCCCATCAAAATTGTAAATATTCACCCCGTCGCAAAGGATCTCCATTTTGCCTTCTTTCAGTAGGTATTTCTCCCCTTTCATCTGAAGGGCAATTTGCTTGGAACCCAAACTTTTACCTTTATTGTTCTTGGAAGTAAGGGTGATACTGACCATTATACCTTTAGAAGCCTTTACTTTAGCCCCAATTTGATCTAATATTTGCTTAGCAATAGCGTCTTTTTGTGCTGAAGCAGCTAAAGACAAAAAGGTAAATACACTTAATATAAAGGTTTTCATAGGGGGCCTGGTTGCTTTGATACGCCAAAAATAATCAATGTTATCTAAAGATTTTGCAAAAAATCATGCAATTCAGCATCCGTTTTATACAAAACCTCCCTAGGTTTACTACCCTGACTTGGCCCCACAATACCAGCAGACTCTAATTGATCCATTAATCTACCCGCTCTATTGTAACCTAATTTCATTCTTCTTTGAATTAATGAAGTAGAACCCATTTGTGCACTCACAATTAATTTAGCTGCATCTTCAAATAAAGCATCTCTTTCATTAGGGTCAAATCCACCACCTGCATCCATGTCTTTCTCATCAATGTATTCTGGTAATAAAAATGCTTGAGGATACCCTTTTTGTTCTGCAATAAAATTACAAACTCTATCCACTTCTGGTGTATCTACAAAAGCACACTGCAAACGTGTAATCTCTCCATTATAACTCACTAACATATCCCCTTTACCAATTAATTGCTCCGCACCACCCGCATCTAAAATGGTTCTACTATCTACTTTACTAGAAACCTTAAATGCAATACGCGCAGGGAAATTGGCTTTAATGGTACCAGTAATAATATTCACTGAAGGTCTTTGTGTAGCAATAATTAAGTGAATACCTACTGCACGAGCTAATTGAGCTAAACGCGCAATTGGCATCTCTACTTCTTTACCAGCCGTCATAATTAAATCAGCAAACTCATCCACTACTAAAACAATGAATGGTAAATATTGATGTCCTTTTTCTGGATTTAATTTTCTTGCAGTAAATTTCTCATTGTATTCTTTGATATTTCTACAACCCGCTTCTTTTAATAAATCATATCGATTATCCATCTCAATACATAATGCATTTAATGTATTGATTACTTTTTTGGTATCTGTGATAATCGCATCTTCTTCTCCTGGAAGTTTAGCTAAGAAATGTTTTTCAATAACTCGGTATAAACTTAATTCCACTTTCTTAGGATCCACCATCACAAACTTTAATTGAGATGGATGTTTCTTATATAACAATGAAACTAAAATAGCATTTAATCCAACTGATTTACCTTGTCCTGTAGCTCCTGCCATTAATAAGTGTGGCATGCTGGCTAGATCTACGATAAAGTTTTCATTATCAATTTTCTTTCCAATGGCAATAGGTAAAGAGAAAGTACTTGATTGAAATTTTTCACTTGCCAATAAGGTTTTCATACTCACCACAGACTTGCGAATATTAGGTACTTCAATACCAATGGTACCCTTTCCAGGAATAGGTGCAATAATACGAATACCTAAAGCTGCTAAGCTTAATGCAATATCGTCTTCTAAGTTTTTAATTCTGCTAATACGAACACCAGGTGCAGGAACAATCTCATATAATGTAACTGTTGGTCCAACTGTTGCAGTAATTCTTTGAATAGCAATATCATAATTTTTTAGCGTAGCAATAATTTGATTCTTGTACATCTCCAACTCTTCTGGATCTTGTACAATTTTTTCAGAACCATGCGTTTCTAATAAATTAAGATGGGGATACTTGTAATTCTTTAAATCTAAAGTAGCATCATATTTGGTTGCTAAAGAACCTACACTGGCTACCACCGCTTCTTTAGTGGATTCATTTATTTCTAAATCCAGGTCTTCTAATAATTCATCATCAAAATCTTCAGGCTCAGCTTCTTCTTCATCAAAGTCTAGTGTTTTTTTTTCCTCGGCATCCATATCCAACTCTTGCTCAGGCTCCAAACTCAATTCATCAATAAACAATTTAGGCCCTAATGGATCTTCAACTATTTCATCAGTCTCTGGCATAATTACACTAATGCCAGTATCATTCTTTAAGGTATTACCTGTTGTAGCGACTGGTTCAACAGGTGCATTTAAATCCCATTCTTGTTTCACTGCTTCTTCAGTGTCTTCACTAATAAACTCCGCCTCTTTTTTCTTAGGTAATAAACCCTCGAAATTAGGCACATTGAAACTTGGATTAAATCTCCATATGATAAAACTAAATCCGGCAACCAATAAAATAGCACCTGTACCAAAACTTCCTACCCACTTGATCAACCAAGTGCTACTATATTCGCCCAATGCACCTCCCCATGAAAAAGCAGCGCTAGGTGTTACAAAAGCAAAGCAAGTACTTAACACCAATAAGCCAACTAAAACATATCTAAAATTGCGCCATAAACTAAAAATGGGCTTAGTGAAAAACAGATTCACACCAAGTACAAAAAAGAAACTACATAAAAGATAAGCAGCTACACCAAAGCCATTAAACATAATTTGATATGCTACAAATGCTCCAAGGTATCCTAATAAATTATTGGCTTTAACATCATTGATCGAAAATAATTGTGTTCTCCATAACTGGACCATATCCTGGTCATCCTGCCAAGTAAATAAATAAGAAGTAAAAGCAACAAATAAAAACAAGGTAAATAGAAGGGATATTGCTCCTAAGATTTTTGAAGTACGCTCATCTTTCACTACTTCGGTTACATTGATTGCAGCTTCTTTATCAGGATTTAAATTCTCTTGATTTAGTTTGGGTTCTTTCTTTGTTCTAAGCGTATTTGCCATGATAACAAATATAAGTTATCCCAAATTCACTGAAAAGCTTTTTTAGGCAATGTGCAAAAAGGGAAAAAGGAGCCCTAAGTTATCCACGATATGCAGCCATACCCCAACAAAACCAGCCTGAAATAAAAAACAATCCACCAATGGGTGTGACAGGTCCAATCCAAGCGCCTAATGTAAATGGCAAAATGGAATTGGTAGCAATTAAGTATAAAGATCCACTGAATAAAATAATACCAATTGTCAATGCCCATGCTGCTCTTTTGGTCCAAGTATTTTGCGTTACAAGTGATAGTACAATTAATGCAATAGCATGTATAAGTTGATATCTCACCCCCGTTTCGAATATGGGTAATCTATCTGCTGGCAATACTTCTTTCAAAGCGTGTGCTCCAAATGCGCCCAGTATTACTGCTAATCCTGCGAAAATAATTCCTCTTAATTGAATGGACTTATTCATGTTGACTAATCAATTGCTTTAGTTTAGTATCCGTGATTTGATCTGAGCTTAATCTATAATTTGCTTGACTATAAAAACTATGTCTCTCTATTAATTTACCCTGAATGAATTTTGTTAATTCCTCTTCATTTAAATTAGCAATTAAAGGGCGATGTGCTTTTTCATCAATCAATCTTTTTACAATAACCTCAACTGATTCATCTAGCCAAATCACAATACCCTCTTTTTTCATCCAAGCCATGTTGTCTTGAAAACAAGGAGTACCGCCACCTGTAGCAAGTACATATTTTTTCTTTTCTTTAAACCATCTTAAAATTTTGGCCTCCATTTTTCTGAATTGCTCTTCCCCATCTTCAGCAAATATTTCAGAAATGGTTTTTTCTTCATTCATCTCAATTAAATGGTCTAAATCATAACCTGCTGATTTAATCCATTTAGCAATTTTTTTTGTCCAGTAAGATTTACCCGAACCCATCATGCCCACTAAAAATATCTTTTCTGCTGCCATGTCTATTTCAACTTTTAGAACTTATTTAAATGCATTAAAACCTGTTATCTCCATTCCGGTGATTAATAAATGAATATCATGAGTTCCTTCATAAGTGATTACACTTTCTAAATTCATCATATGTCGCATAACAGAATATTCTCCTGTAATACCCATGCCACCCAAGATTTGTCTTGCCGATCTAGCAATATTGGTTGCTATTTCACAACTATTTCTTTTAGCCATACTAATTTGTGCAGGAGTTGCTCTTCCTTCGTTCATTAGCACACCTAAACGCCAAACCATTAATTGTGCTTTGGTAATTTCTGTTACCATTTCAGCTAATTTCTTTTGTTGTAATTGAAAAGCACCAATAGGCTTGTCAAATTGAATTCTTTCTTTGCTATATCTTAATGCCGTATCATAACAATCCATGGCTGCACCCAAAGCACCCCATGCTATTCCATATCTAGCTTTACTTAAACAACCTAAAGGCCCTTTCAGTCCAATTACATTTGGTAAAATATTTTCTTTGGGCACTTTCACATTATCAAACACCAATTCTCCCGTAGCACTTGCTCTTAAACTCCATTTACCATGAGTAGTAGGTGTTGTAAAACCTTCCATACCTCGCTCCACTATGACCCCTTGAATTTTACCTTCTTCATTTTTTGCCCATACCACTGCAATATCTGCAAATGGCGCATTACTAATCCACATTTTAGAACCATTCAAGATTACATGATCCCCTGCGTCTTTAATGTTGGTTAACATCCCTGAAGGGTTTGATCCATGATCTGGTTCTGTTAAACCAAAGCATCCTAAATATTCTCCAGATGCTAATTTGGGTAAATACTTTTTCTTTTGTGCCTCACTACCATATGCATATATAGGAAACATCACTAAAGAGCCTTGTACACTTGCAGTACTTCTTACACCACTATCTCCTCTTTCTAATTCTTGCATCATTATACCATAACTGATATAATCCAAACCTCCTCCTCCATATTCCACCGGTACCGTTGGACCAAAAACGCCTAGGTCTCCTAATTGCTTAACAATCTGTTGGGGGAATTCTGCTCTTTGCGCATAGTCTTCAATGATGGGAGAAATTTCTTTTTTCACATAATCTCTTACAGCAGTTCTCACCATTAAATGTTCTTCGCTTAACAATTCATCTAATTGATAATGATCTGGGGATTCAAATAAATCTGCTCTAACTGCCATAACTAATAAATTTTGTGTTTGAATTCTGATACAAATCTAAGTCAAACTAACTTGAGTTAGTAATTTCTCAAAAAAAATGTCTATTTTAATAAAATGAAAAAGATACTAACCCATTTAAGCTTCTATGTTCTATTAGCCATCGTAGCCGGTGTTATTCTTGGAATGTTTGCGCCAAGCCAAGCTGTAAAATTAGAACCCTTAGCAAAAGGCTTTATTAACTTGATTAAACTTTTTACCTATCCAATAATTTTCTTGACTGTATCACTGGGTATTGCGAGTATGGGTAGTTTAAAAAAAGTGGGTAGAATTGGCTTTAGTTCTTTAGTATATTTTGAAATTGTAAGTACCCTTTCTTTAGCCATTGGAGTTATAGTAGCACTTATTGTACAACCTGGTCATATTAACAAAGAAGGATTACAAATGCAAGACCCTTCAAAATACACCCAATCCACCGAATTTCATTTATGGCCAATTATCAAAGACAATACCAATTTGCAAATTTTAATACTAGCCATTTTAGTTGGATTTGTTTTGAACTTTTTACAAAAGAAAGAAACCTATATACATGCCTTAGGTAAAATAACTCATTTTGTTTTTGCTGCATTAAAATGGGTGATGTACTTAGCACCATTAGGCGCATTGGGTGGCATGTCTTATGCTATTGGAAAATATGGATTAAAAACATTAATCCCATTGGGTAAATTAATGGGCACCATGTATATCACTATGGCCTTATTTATTTTCTTGATTCTTGGGGGTATATTAAAATATTTCAATTTATCTATTTGGGGATTATTAAAACATATCAAAGAAGAATTATTAATTGTATTCGGTACTTCTTCTTCTGAGCCAGCCATGCCATCTTTAATGAATAAATTAGAGCATATTGGTTGTTCTAAATCTGTAGTGGGTTTAGTGGTACCCACTGGATATTCTTTTAATTTAGATGGCACTTCCATTTACTTATCCATGGCAGTCATCTTTATTGCACAATTGTACAATGTACCTTTAACTGTTACTGAAATGATCACCATGATATTGATTCTAATGCTTACTTCAAAAGGAGCAGCTGGAGTTACTGGAAGTGGTTTTATTGTATTAGCAAGCACTTTAGCTACGCTGCAAAAAATTCCTATTGAAGGATTGGCTTTCTTATTGGGTGTAGATAAATTCATGAGCGAAGCAAGAGCCATTACCAATATCATTGGAAATAGTGTTGCCACAATTGTGATTGCTAAAACCGAAGGAGAGACTATTAAAATTCCCGAATAATCTAGCTTAAAAGGGCTTTCATTTCAGCTGCGTATTGTTTAGCTTGTTTAGCTGCTTCTTCTGCAAAGTTTTCTTGACTACTTGCAAAAATAATAGCACGACTTGCATTGACTAATAAACCGGTGTCTTGATTTTTGCCATACTTAGTTACTTCTTCTAAACTTCCTCCCTGCGCACCTACTCCTGGTACTAATAAAAAGTGATTAGGAATTATTTTTCTGATACCTACAAAATCTTCAGGCTTGGTAGCTCCCACTACAAACATTAATTGTTCTGGATTAGACCAACTTGCCACTTGTTCAATAACCGATTCAAATAAGTATTGTCCGTTGTCTAATTTTTGTTGTTCAAAATTAGCACTACCTGCGTTAGAAGTTAAACCCAAAACAATCGTAAACTTATTAGAATATGCTAAGAAAGGCTCAATACTGTCTTTACCCATATAAGGAGCTACTGTAATCGCATCAAAAGGTAGCACTTCAAAAAATGTCTTAGCATATTGCGCAGAAGTATTTCCAATATCTCCTCTCTTGGCATCTGCAATAGTAAAATGTGTGGAAGGGATATGCGCTAAAGTTGCTTCCATTGCTTCCCATCCTGCCAAACCTTGTGACTCATAAAAAGCAGTATTAATTTTATAGCTAACACAATAATCAGCTGTAGCGTCAATAATCGCTTTATTAAAAGCAATTACTCCTTCTTTATTTTTTGGAAGATGTGCGGGCAATTTCTCTATGTCGGTATCTAAACCAACACATAAATAAGATTGCTTTGCTTTAATTTGTTCAACTAAAAATTGCTTTGTCATACTATATTATTTATTAACACCCTTCTTTACAAATACCTTATAACCCCATGCAGGTAATTGAAGTTGATGAATATCTTTTACTAACTCTTTTGAGAAAATTTCTTGATAGCCTTCTTTTAAATCTGTACCACTCACAATTACTTCATGCGCATTTGCTGAAAGGTTCAGCACTATAACTACTTTGTCATTTCCATTGGTTCTTTCATAAGCCATAACCTGTGCAGGATGGTCAACCCATAATCTTTTGAAACTAGCATTATCTGCAAAAGCGGTATTGCTTTTTCTTAAATGCAAAAGCGTGCTATAAAATGCTGCTCTCTGGTATTTGCCAAATTCAATAGGGTCTTTTTCAAAAAATGCAATAGGTCTTAAAACAGGTTCTTCTTGACCACTATAAATTAATGGCATGGTTCTGTTATAAGTCTGAGTAAGTATTGCAAATGGTGCATGAATACTGCCTGGCATGGTAGCATAGTCTGCTTTATTCCAAGAGTTCTCGTCATGATTACTTGTAAAATATAATCTCTGAGCTCCTTTCATAAAATCGGCATCAATTTTATTTAATACCGTATCTAAAGAAAGCACTGTTTTCTTTCCAGCAGCAATATCATTCATTACATGAAACTCTGTCCAACTATAGGTCGCATCAAAACCAGTTTCATGTAATTTAGGATCATCCGCTTCTGCTAAAAAATATAGATCTCTAATTTGCTTTAAAGCAGGGATACATTTATTCCAGAAACTATATGGAACACCCCAAGCAACATCAATCCTAAAACCATCAATCTTAGTTGCTTTTAACCAATACTTCATGGTATTGATCATACTATCTTGCATCACTAAATTGCTATAATTTAATTCTCTTGTATCCGACCAATCCGCTGTGTATATAGCTTTACCATTGGCATCTCTTTCATGAAAATCTGGATGTGTGGTTAACCAAGGATGATCTGCGCCGGAGTGATTAGGCACATAGTCTATTAAAACTTTCATGCCCAATGCATGTGCTTGATCTACCACTTTATTAAAATCTGATAAGGTTCCAAATTCTTTATTAATATCTGTATAACTCGCAACTGAATAATAAGATCCTAATGTTCCTTTTCTATCTACTTTGGAAATGGGCTGAATAGGCATAAACCAAATTGTTTGCACCCCCATTTTTTGTAATCTAGGCAAATGTTTTGCAAAGGCTTTGAAAGTACCTTCTTTGGTATATTGGCGAATATTTACCTCATAAATATTACCCTGATTCATAAAACTTGGATGGCTTTGTTGTGCATTACTATTCAAACACACCCATAAACCAGCCACTAAAAAAAGATATTTCATAAGGAGTACTTTAGGGCTCAAATTTACTACCTAATGATGTAACTTTGGGTATGTTTAAGAAAATACCTTTATTTTTTATCCTTGCTTCCCTATTGTTTAGTTGCCATAGTGGAGAAGATTTTGAAAAAGCAGTTGATCCATTGGAAGGTGGCAGAAATTTTATTGAAAACCTTTTACAGGGGGATATCAAAAAAGCCCATTTTTACATGATCAATGACCCTCAAAATGAGACTTATTTTAAAAAAATGTCAGACAACTATTTTAGTTTGGATAAAGAAGGTAGACAACAATTAAGACAGGCTTCCATTCAAATTAATGAAGTAAGTGCTATAGATAGCTCCACCACCATTATTTATTACCAAACATCTAATGATACCAGCGCTAGGAAATTGAAAGTTATTCAAACGCCTGCCGGCTGGAAAGTGGACCTTAAATTTTCTTATGGCCCCAATTTATAAGAATCGATAAAATATGTATATTTGCACCATCAAAATAAATAACTAATAATAAAATGACAATGGAAGCACAAGACAATACCAAAAAATACTGGGCATTATGTTTTACATGGTTAGCCATAATGATCACTTTAATGTTTGTATATAGAGAGTTCTTTTGGTTAGCACTTCCAGGAACAGTTACTTATTTTGCAAAAGCAATGAAACTATTCTAAGAAATTCTATAGTATAAAAAAAGCCTCTCAAAATTGAGAGGCTTTTTTTATTTCAGTACCGCCAATGCGGCATCCAAATAAGAATAAATTTCGGGTTGATGATGATGAATAGGTTTGATTGGTTTCGTCTCCCCTAATCTAACCACCACAGCATTCTTCTCTTTAATAGCAAAAACATATTGTCCAAACAAGCCATTTTGAAAAGGAATAATCATTCCCTTGTGTTGAATTATCCAATATTGGTAACCATAATAATCCACTGCATTATCTGATTCTGTTCTGTCTTTTAAATAAGTGGCAGGTGATGTAGCTTTTAATACATAATTAGAATCTACAATTTGCTTACCACCCCAAGCACCTTTATTTAATATTAATTGCCCAAATCTAGCATAGTCTCTTGCTACCCCATTAAAACAACAAAAAGCTTTCTCATGTTGTTGATCTCCATCTAATAACCAAAGTGCATTGGCTTCTGCACCCATTGGTTGTAAAAATCTTTCAGATACTAAATGAGAAATATTGTCACCAAAAGCTTTTTCAACAACTAAACCTAATACCTGTGTATCTCCACTTCTGTATTCCCAATAAGTACCAGCAGGCTCTTTAGCTTCCATTTTGTTCACCATGTATTCCTCATTGTCCCCATAATAACCATAGGCGTTCATACTAAAATAACTCTTATCGGATTCTTTATAATTAGTGCCAGAACTCATGGTTAATAAATCCACTATTCTAACCTTACTTAAATTGCCTTCTTTAAAATGAGGCACATAATTACCTACAGGTTCTTCTAAAGATTTTATTTTACCTTCTTGTAATGCAATTCCAATTAACAAGGAAATAATACTTTTTGCAGCAGAAAAAGATCCACTCAAGGTTTTTGAATTGTATCCATCAAAATATTTTTCATACACAATTTTGCCATTTTGTATCACTAAAAATGCGTGGGTATCATTAGAATCTAAAGCCAACATTAAAGTGTCTGGTAATTCGGTTTTATTATACGCACTATCCAAAGGCCAGAATTGAGGCGCTTCAGCTGCTTTCACTAATCTTGTTGGATGGGTCTTATAATCATGAATGGAATGCTTTCCCCATTTTGCGAAGTTTCTTAAATGTGCAAAAGGAGGCGTATAAGCCAGCCCAATGGTGATCACCACTAACACTATAAAGCCGTAGAATAATTTCTTGATCATAAACGAGTTATTTGATTTCTTATTAAACAACAATTCTTACTTTTAATTGTTTAGAACAATAAGGATTACCTAAATTAAAATATTATATGTCATTATCTCAATCATTTGATGAAATTGTTGAAAAAAGAAGGTCTAATAGAAAATTTGACCCCAATGTGGAAGTGCCAGACGAAGTGATTAAAAAAAGTTTAGAGCGCGCTATTCTATCTCCCAATAGTAGTAATATGCAATTATGGGAATTTTATTGGATTAAAGACCCCGCATTACAAAAAGACTTTCATGAGTATTGTTTAAATCAAAATGCTGCCAGAACAGCTAAGCAATTAGTGGTATTTGTTACAAGACAAGACCATTGGAAGAAAAGAGTGCAATGGCATTTAGATATTATTAAGAAAGGGGTTACAGGCGAAACTACGCCCAATCAAGATAAATTAATGACCTACTACGGCAAATTAATGCCACTGGCCTATGGTACAGACCAATTTGGTTTTTTAAGTTTAATTAGAAGAACCTTGAGTTCTTTAATTGGTGCATTCAGACCCATGACAAGAATGAAAGGCAGAGCTGATCAAAGAATTACAGTTCATAAATCTTGCGCTTTGGCTGCACAAACATTTATGCTATCTATTGCAGCGGAAGGATTTGAATCCTGTCCAATGGAAGGATTTGATGCGGTAAGAGTAAAGAAAGCATTAAATCTTCCTGAAATGGCAGAAGTGAATATGATTATTAGCGTGGGCAAGGGAACCGAAGCGGGTATCTGGGGCGAAAGACACAGAGTACCCTATGAAGATGTGGTAATTGTAAAATAAATACACAAAAAGATCAATTAGTTGCAAGAAGAATACTAATTTGATGCACTTAAATTAATGATAGAATATGAAAAAACTGTTATTTGTAATGATTGCGCTACCGATTGGATTAATATCGAATGCGCAAAAACCAACTCCCCCTGCAAGTCCTGAAAAAACGGATTCTGCAAAAGCAGCCCCTAAAAAACCTAGTTTAGCTGACAAAACAAAAGGTCAAACTAAAAATGCTGGTTTATTTACTTTGTATCAAGACACTGCAACAGGTTCTGTACAATTATATATTCGTAAGGATCAATTATGTAAAGAATTTATTTACCAAAGTTTCTCTATAAGCGGCCCTACTACTTTATTCTTGAATCAAAGTATGCACCGCACTAACTTAGTATTTAAAATTAAAAAGGCTTATGATAAATTAGAATTTGCCATTGTTAATACTGGTTTGTATTATGATAAAAACAACCCTATTAGCAAAACTGCAGAGGTAGATAAACCTGAAGCGATATTCTTTTCAGACAAATACACTATTGAAGATTCTTTAGGTTATTTAATAAGTGCGGATGGTTTATTCTTAAGTGAAAAATTAGATGCAGTTAAGCCTAATATGCCTCCAGGACCAATGACTTCTATGATATTCAATTTAGGTATGTTAAACCCAAGCAAATCTAAATATGCTCAATTGAGATCATTTACTGACAATACTGATGTAGTGGTAGATTTATCTTATGACAATCCAAATATATTAGCTAGTGGTGGTGCAGATATCGCTGACCCTCGTTATGTAAGAGTTAGAATGCAACATAGTTTTATTGCTATGCCTAACAACAATTTTGTTCCAAGAAAAGATGATCCAAGAATTGGTTATTTCATGGAAGAAGTGAATGATCAAACAAGTATTAGCCCTACTCCTTATAAAGACATGATTCATAGATGGCATCTTGTGAAAAAAGATCCTACAGCTGCCATTAGCGACCCTGTTGAACCATTAGTGTATTGGATTGAAAACACAACTCCATTAGAATATAGACAAGCTATTTTTGATGCAGGTACAAGATGGAATGAAGCATTTGAGAAAGCAGGATTTTCTAATGCTGTAATCATGAAGATCATGCCAGATACTGCAAAATGGGATCCAGCAGATATTCATTATAATGTAATTAGATGGGTAGCTTCTTCACAACCATCCTATGGTGCTATTGGACCAAGTTTTGTAAACCCAAGAACTGGACAAATTTTAGGTACGGATATTACCGTTGAGTGGTATTCTGGTAGTGCCACCCCCATTAATGATGAATTATTTAATGGCGCTTCATACAATAACCAATACTTACAAATACCACATTTGAATACAAAAGACTATTGTAATCTTGCTAATGAATTAAAAGCACAATACACTGCTGGTTTAACCACATTAGAATTAAATGGCGCAAGTGAAAGTGAAATTAAAGAAATGCACAAGCAATTCTTAAATTACTTAATCATGCATGAAATGGGTCATACTTTAGGATTGAACCACAATATGAAGAGTAGCCAAATGTTATCTCCTGCTGAAGTTAACAATACAGCTATAACACATAAAATTGGTTTAATGGGTTCTGTGATGGACTACCCTGCTATTAATATTGCTTTAGACAAATCAAAGCAAGGTGATTATTATACTACCAAGGCTGGACCTTATGATCTATGGGCTATTGAATATGGATATACTCCATTCAAACCAGAAGAGGAAGAAGCAGGTTTAGCAAAAATTGCTGCTAGAAGTACTGATCCAAAATTAGCTTTCGGAAATGATGGTGATGATATGAGAGCTCCAGGTTCAGGTATTGATCCAAGAGTGAATGTGAATGATTTCACGAACGATGCTGTTGGATATGCAGAAGAGCGCTTTAAAATTGTAAACAATTTAATGGGCAAATTGGTAAGTAAATATTCAAAACCAGGAAAATCTTATGCTGAATTAAGAGCTAGATATGGTAGCTTATTATCTCAAAGAAGAAATATGATTACTGCTGCAAGTAGATATATTGGTGGTATTTATGTTGACAGATCTTTCCCTGAACAAAAATCAGCGACAAAACCTTATACGCCTGTGCCATTAGCTATTCAAAAGAAAGCAATGACCACTTTAGGTAAATATGTTTTTGCTCCAAATGCATATGAAGCAGATGCGCAAGTATTCCCTTATTTGCAATTACAAAGAAGAGGTTTTAACCAGGGAAGAGGAGAAGATTTTAAAGTAACAGCCAACTTAAATGCATTATCTACTAGTGCTTTAGATCAGATTTTACACCCTAATACATTACAAAGAATTACCAATGCTAGATTATATGGTAATGAATATAGTGTTGCTGATGTAATGAATGATTTAGTAAAACAAATCTTTGATGCAGATATCAATTCAAATGTAAATGTGTATAGACAATATTTACAAACATCCTTTGTGAAATCTGCTGGCCAATTATTAGCAGATAATTCACCATTGGATAATGTTTCTAAATCTGCTACTTATTATACTTTAAAGAAACTTCGTACCAAACTTGCAAATGCAGTGAGTACAAATGAAGAAACCAAAGCACATAGAGCTGCTTTGATTTTCTCTATTGACAAATCTTTAAAAGTTGATTAATTTTTAACAACATCTCGAAATAAAAAAATCCCTCTCGTTATTGCGAGAGGGATTTTTTGTTTCTGTGGAGTCGAGGGGAGTCGAACCCCTGTCCAAACAATGTTACCATTGGTCTTCTACATGCTTATTGTATTATTATTTGTCGGCAGTCTTCAGGAAAAACACAAACCAAAAAACCGCTTAGCTG
>JAHEFI010000042.1 GCA_024640255.1 Bacteroidota bacterium
TATTCTTTAAATCCTGTTGGTTTACCCATAACGATCAATTCAATATTGAATAATAAATTAATTTATTTTACTGCTGCAGCTTTTTGTTTTGATAATAGCACTTTTTTATAATCACGAGGGAATACTTTAATAAAGTGTTTTAATTGATTATCAAAGTCTGCTAAAATAAATTTGGCCACTGCACTTTCTGTATTGTTAAAATGATTTTGAATAAGCTGTTTTAAGAGTTGAGTATCTTGATCAGCTACTGGATCTAAGTCTACCATTTCTTTATTACATAATTCATCAAAATCTCCTTTTACATTATACACAAAGGCAATACCACCACTCATACCTGCTGCAAAGTTTCTGCCTGTTTCACCAAGTATCACAGCAATACCTCCAGTCATGTATTCGCAACCATGGTCGCCTACACCTTCTGTTATTACTGTTGCACCTGAATTTCTTACAGCAAATCTTTCACCCGCTTTACCTCTGATATATGCTTCTCCACTAGTTGCACCATAGAAAGCAGTATTACCAATGATAATATTATTTTCTGCAATAAATCCTGCTTTTTTATCTGGATAAACTATTAAACGTGCGCCACTTAATCCTTTACCAAAATAGTCATTCGCATCACCTTCAAGTTCTAAAGTCATTCCTTTAGTATTAAATGCACCAAAGCTTTGTCCTGCAGTACCGGTAAATTTAAAATGAATGGTATCATCTGGTAAGCCGGCTGCTCTATGTACTTTAGTGATTTCATTGGAAACTATTGTACCAGCTGTTCTGTCTGTATTTTTAATATCAAAAGAAGCTTTTACTTTTTGTTGTTTTTGGATAGCTGGTTGTGCAGCTTTTAATAATTTCCAATCCAATACATTTGCTAAACCATGATCCTGTGTTTCTGTTTGATATAAACTAACACCTTCTTCAGCAGGTTCTTTGTATAATACACCACTTAAATCTAGGTTCTTGAATTTCCAATGAGTAACATTTTTACGCACGGTTAATGCATCTACTTGTCCAATCATTTCATCCACTGTTCTATAACCTAATTCAGCCATGATTTCACGAAGCTCTTCTGTAATGAATTCAAAGAAAGTAACCACATGATCAGGATTACCTTTGAATCTTTTTCTCAATTCTGGATCCTGCGTAGCAACACCCACTGGGCAGGTATTCATATGACACTTACGCATCATAATACAACCTTCTACTACTAATGCAGCAGTTGCAACGCCCCATTCTTCAGCACCTAATAGGGCAGCGATAGCGATATCTCTTCCCGTTTTCATTTGTCCATCGGCTTGAACAACTACACGAGATCTTAATTTATTTTTTACCAAAGTTTGATGGGTTTCTGCTAAACCTAATTCCCATGGTAAACCTGTATGTTTAATTGAGCTTAATGGAGAAGCACCAGTACCACCATCAAATCCTGCAATCAATACAACATCTGCTTTTGCTTTTGTTACACCTGCAGCAATAGTACCTACACCTGCTTTAGAAACTAATTTTACATTAATTCTTGCAGCTCTATTGGCATTCTTTAAATCAAAAATTAATTGAGATAAATCTTCGATAGAATAAATATCATGATGCGGTGGGGGAGAAATTAATCCAACACCTGGTGTTGAGTGTCTTGTTCTACCAATCCAATCATCCACTTTATCACCTGGTAATTGTCCACCTTCACCTGGCTTAGCACCCTGTGCCATTTTAATTTGTAATTCGTCTGCTTCTGTTAAGTATTCACTAGTCACTCCAAATCTTGCACTCGCTACTTGTTTGATGGCGCTTCTCATTGAATCACCATTTTCCATCTTTTGATATCTTATTGGGTCTTCACCACCTTCTCCTGTGTTACTTTTTCCACCTAATCTATTCATAGCAATTGCTAGAGTAGTATGTGCTTCCCATGAGATAGATCCAAAAGACATAGCACCTGTTGCAAATCTTTTATAAATATTGCTTGCAGGCTCTACTTCATCAATAGAAATAGAAGGTCTAGTTGGTTTGAAATCTAGTAAGCTTCTTAATGTGTATGCTTTATCAGTTTGGTCATTCACTAATTTTGAATACTTCTTGAAAGTCGCATAATCTTTAGTAGAAGTTGAATGTTGTAAAGCGTGAATGGTTTGAGGATTGAATAAATGCGCTTCACCTCTTCTTTTCCATTGGTAAATTCCACCTACAGGTAATCTATCCACTGGAGAAGATTTTTTAGCAAAAGCTAATTCATGTTTTGCCAAAATTTCTTTTGCAATTTCATCTAATCCCATTCCTTCAATTCTAGAAGTAGCACCAGTGAAATGTCTATTCACTACCTCTTTGTTTAAACCAATGATTTCAAAAATTTGAGCACCTTGGTATGATTGAAGGGTAGAGATACCCATCTTGGAGAATACTTTATACAAGCCTTCATTTACCGCTTTGATATAATTCTTCTTCAAATATTTTTCTTCTAAATCTGTTTTTATTTGTTCTGTAAGCTTCATGTCTCTTATACTTGACAATGCCAAGTATGGATTGATAGCTGTAGCGCCAAATCCAATTAAACATGCATAGTGGTGTACTTCCCAAACATCACCAGCTTCAACAATAATACCTACTTTACCTCTTAATCCTTTTCTAATTAAATGGTGGTGTACTGTAGAACATGCTAATAAGCTAGGAATTGCAGCATGTTCAGAATCGATGGATCTATCTGTTAATACAATTACTTCAAAGCCGTCTTCTACAGCATCAACTGCGTATCTACATAAACGATCTAAACCTCTTTTTAAAGAACCTTCTTTACCATCTGCTCTAAAATAACATTGTAAAGTTTTAGCTTGGAAAACACCCGTATCAATACTTCTGATTTTCTCTAATTCATGGTTGTTTAAAATAGGATGTTTTAATGCAACACAATGAGAAGCCATTGGATCTTCAGTTAATAAACTTCCTTGACTACCCACAAAAGTAGCAAGTGACATGACCATTCTTTCACGAATTGGATCGATTGGCGGGTTGGTTACTTGCGCAAATAATTGTTTGAAGTAACTGGTGATATGTTGTGGTTGATCACTCAATACTGCCAATGGTGTATCTGTTCCCATAGAACCAATGGGTTCTTTTCCATCCAATGCCATTGGGGCAATTAAAGTTTCTAAATCTTCTTTAGAATAGCCAAATGCTTTTTGGTATTTGAAAATTTGATCGTGTTCTAAATGTGTGAACTGAATTCTTGGTTCAGGTAATTCTTCTAATCTAATTTTATATTTATTCAACCAATCTGCATAAGGTTGTTTGCTGCAGATAGATTGCTTTAATTCATCGTCGCTAATAATTCTTCCAGCTTCCATGTCTACTACAAACATTTTTCCTGGTTGTAATCTACCTTTTTCAATAACCGTAGATTGATCTACTGGCAATGCACCTGTTTCAGATGCCATGATTACTCTATCATCTTTGGTTACACAATATCTAGAAGGTCTTAAACCATTTCTATCTAAAGTGGCACCAATCATTTTTCCATTAGTGAATGAAATAGATGCTGGACCATCCCATGGTTCCATGATGGCTGCGTGGTATTCGTAAAACGCTTTCTTAACAGGATCCATCAAATCATTGCCATCCCATGCTTCTGGAATCAACATCATCATTACATGAGGTAAACTTCTTCCTGATAAAGTCAATAGTTCAATCACATTATCTAAACAAGCACTATCAGATTGTCCAGGTGTTACCACCGGCAAAATCATATCTAATTCTTCTTTACTGAAATACGGAGAGAAGAAACTTGATTCGTTAGAACGAAGCCAGTTTAAGTTTCCTTGTAAAGTATTGATCTCTCCATTGTGCGCAATATAACGGAAGGGTTGTGCTAATTTCCAAGAAGGGAAGGTATTCGTTGCAAATCGAGAATGCACTAAACCAAAAGCAGTTACCACTCTTTTATCACTTAAGTCAGGGAAATATTCTCTAACCTGATGAGAAGTTAATTGACCTTTATACACTATCACATTTTGAGATAGAGAGGTCATGTAAAAATCTATCGAACCTTTTTTAATAGTATTGTTGATAGTGTGAGAGGCATAGCTTTTTAAAATAAATAATTTTCTTTCAAAAGCTTCGGCATCTGTGATTAAATCTGGTCTCTTAACAAAAACCTGTTCCATTAAAGGCTCTACGCTTAATGCAGTGGGGCCAATTGTTGATTTGTTAACAGGAACTTTTCTATATCCAAGAATTTCAATGCCTAATTTTTCAGCAGCAGTGGCAAATATTTCTTTGCATTCTTCCATTACTCCTTTTTCGGTAGGGAAGAAGATAAAGCCCACACCATATTCGCCATGATTAGGTAAGTGTATAGATTGTTTGGCTAATTCATCAAAGAAAAATTGATGAGGAACTTGAATCATAATACCAGCTCCATCCCCAGTATTCACTTCACTACCACTTGCACCACGATGCTCCATATTCTCCAATATAGTCAAAGCATCTCCAACGTTCTGATGTGACTTTATACCTTTAATGCTTGCTACAAAACCAATACCACAAGCGTCGTGTTCATAAGCAGGATCATATAATCCCAATTGCTTTGTTTCTATCATGCTCTTTCAATTAGATTAAACGGATTATTTCCAGACAAGCGATCTGTGGAAAATTACGAAATAATGCTAATTTTTGAGAGATATTGTTCAATATAATTATCAACCATTCAATAATATCTAATTAAATTATATTTTAATTAGATATTATCAAATAACGAACGTTCGCATTTTAATTAATTTGAATAAAATCAAATATGATCTATTCTTACTTGGCTGGCAAAGCTAGGAATTGCAATGGTTTTACCTTTTGGGAATATGCCAAATAAAGAACTTCCTGAACCACTCATGCTGGCATAAATAGCTCCTTCCTTGTATAAAAATTCTTTTAAAGAAGCAATCAAAGGATGTGCTTCAAAAATGGGTGCTTCAAAATCATTGATTAATTCATTTTTCCAACTACTTATATCTTGTTGAACAATTGATGCAATCGATTTTGATTTTGCATGTGGTTTCAGTTGACCAAAAGCCCATGCTGTAGAAACATGAATACCTGGATGCACTAAAATGATAGTGTATTGACTAAGGTCACATTGAATAGGTTCTAAAATCTCACCTCT
>JAHEFI010000021.1 GCA_024640255.1 Bacteroidota bacterium
ATTTTGCATGTGGTTTCAGTTGACCAAAAGCCCATGCTGTAGAAACATGAATACCTGGATGCACTAAAATGATAGTGTATTGACTAAGGTCACATTGAATAGGTTCTAAAATCTCACCTCTTCCTTTTGCAATACATGCTTGATCATACACAAAGAAGGGGCAATCACTTCCTAATGCTGCTGCTAATGAAATCAATTCTTTTTGATCTAATTGTAAATTAAACAATTGATTCATAATTTTTAAAACAGCTGTAGCATCGCTGGAACCTCCGCCCAGTCCAGCTCCCATAGGAATATGTTTGTGTAAATGAATTCGGGTAGAAGGAATTTGAGGAAATTTATTTTTTAATAATTGATATGCTTTAATACATAAATTATTTGCTGTATCGCCTGGAACTGGAATACCAGAATGTGAAAATTGAACTGCTTCATTGGAGTTGTCTGCAATACAAACTTCCACCATGTCTTTCAATTGGACTGGATAAAAAACCGTTTCTAATTCGTGGTATCCATCTGCTCTTTTTGCAATGATGGATAAGCCTAAATTAATTTTACAATGTGGAAATTGAATCATGCGCTTTATTTCTTGGATGCATTGCGCTTGGCAATTTCATCTCGAATATCAATAGCTTTGATATAGTCTTCTTGCTCCAACACTTCGTTTAACAAATCGTTTAATTCGCTCAATGTTAAACTACTTAAATCATTTCCCTTTTTGGTTGGACTGTTTTCAATAGGGCTACTAGCTGTTTCCGTTTGAACTTGTTCGCTTGCTACACCAGCCTGATCTAAGATATTTTCATAAACATAAATAGGACAGCCAAATCTCACAGCCAATGCCAAAGCATCACTTGTTCTGCTATCAATTTCAATAGTATCATTTGCTGTAAAGCAAACAAGTTTGGAATAAAAAATGCCTTCTTGTAAATCACAGATATATACTTCTTGTAAAGCAATGTCAAAAGAAGTCATAAAATTTTTCATCAAATCATGGGTCAATGGGCGAGAAGGGTGCATATTCTCTAAAGCCACTGCGATGGCTTGGGCTTCAAAGCCGCCAATCACTATGGGTAGTCTTCTTGAGCCACCTACTTCTCCCAATATCACTGCATAAGAATTGGACTGCGTGATACTATGAGATAAAGCAACTATTTCTAATTCTATTTTATGCATAAAAATAAAGGCTACTCAAAGTTACATGAATTTATTATGCACCGGCTTTTGATTTTATAATAGCTGCTGTTAAAGCGGGAACTACTTCAAAAGCATCTCCAACCACTCCATAATCTGCCGCTTTAAAGAAAGGGGCTTCAGGATCTTTATTAATTACCACAATTGTTTTACTTCTGTTTACCCCAGCCAAATGTTGTATAGCACCAGAGATACCAATGGCGATATATAAATTAGGAGCAATTTGAATACCTGTTTGTCCCACATGTTCGTGATGTGGTCTCCAATCTGCATCAGAAACAGGTCTGCTACATGCAGTAGAAGCACCTAATGATTTTGCTAAATCTAATAAGATGCCCCAGTTTTCTGGCCCTTTTAATCCTCTACCGCCACTTACCACCAAGCTTGCTTCGGTTAATGGAATTTCTCCTTCCACTTTATTTACAGCAGTAATTTTAATGGTAGATGCAGGAACTGAAATGGCTAAACTCTCCACACTAGCAGTTCCCTCGGTCAATTGAATACCAAAACTATTTTGATTGATAGTGATTACTTTAATGGCTGTTTCAATTTTAAGTGATGCAAAAGCTTTTCCAGAAAAAACAGTCTTTGTAACCACAAATCCATTGTCAGTTTTTGGCAAGGCACTTGCGCCAGTAACGATACCTGCATTTAATTTAACAGCCACTGCAGGAGCCACTGCTTTACCATTGGTGTTATGTGCAAAAACAACCACATCAGCGCCAATAGTTTTAATTGCTTCTGCAGCAACAATGGAATTAACTCTTGCATCAAAATGATTTAAACTATCATTAGCTACTTGGTGAACTTTACTCGCGCCGTATTTACCTAATGAAGAAAGATCTTCTTTAACAGTGCCTAAAACTAATGCTTCTGCATGCGTGCCCAATTGTTTTGCTAAAGCTGCTCCATAAGAGATAGCTTCTAAAGAGGCTTTTTTAATTTCTTGATCTGCTTGATCTATATATATTAATACCATGGTAGATTGATTAAGTTGTAATGATTAAATAACTTTTGCTTCTTCTTTCAATAATCTTACTAATTCATCCATTTGTGTTGGATCAATTAATTTAACGCCAGATTTAGCTGGAGGTAAATCAAATTGTTGAATACTTGTTGTTGCAGTTTGAATACTTGCTTCTACTACTTTTAATGGTTTGGTTCTAGCTGCCATTATACCACGCATATTAGGAATTCTTTGTTCTGCCATTCCTTTTTGACAACTCACAATCACAGGCAAATTAGTTTCTGCTGTCTCTTCACCACCATCTATTTCTCGAGTAACCAAAGCTTTTGTTCCGTCAATCTCTAATTTTGTAGCAGGAGCAATATAGTTTTGATCCAATAGGGCAGATAACATAGAGCCAATACTTGCACTATTATAATCAATGGTTTCTTTACCAGTTAAAATCAAATCGTATGCTCCTTCTTTTGCAACAGCTGCAATTTCTTGCGCTACTACCATTGAATCATTACTAGTATTATTTACTCTAATGGCTTCATCACCACCCAAAGCCAATGCTTTACGGATAATAGGTTCTGCGTCTGCGCCACTCACTGTTACAAGATGTATAGTCACTGTAGGATCTTTCTCTTTTAGTTCAATGGCTCTTACCAAAGAATACCATTCGTCGTATGGGTTGATAATCCATTGCACACCATTTTCATCAAACTTTGTATTACCTTCGGTGAAAGCAATTTTGGCTGTAGTGTCTGGTGTTTTACTTATGCAAACTAGCACCTTCATAATAGTGAATTTTGTGTTTTATCAATATTAGTTGTTTATGCAACTAATGCAAATATAAGGTAGTTTTATACTATCTAAAGTGCAAAAATAAGTTAAGATGACGCGAATAGAAAGAATTATTGAATTTTTAAATCAACAACCTAAGGATAACTTCTTAAGACATGCACTGGCATTGGAATACATCAAAATTGGGGAAGCCCTAAAAGCGAGGGATTTGTTCATAGATATTCTCACTGAATCACCCGATTATATAGGTTCTTACTATCATTTAGCAAAATGCTTGGTGGATTTACAAGAAATAGAAGCAGCTATTAGTTGGTATGAAAAGGGGATGGCAGCTGCGAAATTGGCTAAAGACGACCATGCTTACAGAGAACTCCAAGCAGCTTATGAAGATTTAGTGTATTAGGTTAAACGATCGTTTAACTTTTTATCAATTAAATGAAAAAAATCTTCAGGTTTGTAAGTTCTCCAATTCTCAAACTCCATTAACTCTATGTAACGATGTAGTTTTTTTAATAGAAAATCGTGTTGGGAGGCTTTGTGAAAATTGACCATTACTGCCCACCCATCTTCATCAGATAATTCCTCATACAATTCTTCATAATAATCTTTATCTCCATTGTGAAAATTGAAAACGCTTTCAGTGATCAATATAAATTTATAAATACCTTCATCCATTAATTTTTCAAGGATTTCTCTTTTGAATGTCATGATATCATTTTCAATAGCATCATTCCATTCTCCAATCATTTCAATGATGGCAAAACCCAATTCGTAATCTGCGTAAATAATTTTTAGATAAAGGGTTTTGCTTCCAATATTATCCCACTGAGGATGAATATAGTAGTTGTAGACAGTTTGTGAAAATTCAAATTCACTATAAGTCTGTCCATAGAAAGGAGATCTTGGGTCTTCTTCTGCAGTATATAAATGTCTCCAATGATAGTAAGGTTCAATTTCGTGCATGCAATGCTATTAGTGCTTGTTGTGGTAAGCTAATAATCCTTCGCTAGGCGTTTTCATAATTTTACCTAATTCAAATTCATAAGTATGGGCTAATTGTTTCAATACATCTTTAAAACCATATGCCACACTACCCACAAAATGAATAGGATACAACCAAGACTCATTTAATTTATTCAAATGGGTAAAGAAAAAATCATTTAAACCATCTTCAATTATATTTTCAATCATATAATGTCCGCGGTTCTCCACCAAGAACTCTGTAAACTGAGCGATATATCTATTAGCTAAAGGCTCTTTGTATACTTTATTTAAAATACTTGATTTATCGGTATGGTATTTTTGTTCAAAGGCATTCATCAAATCCTCGTCAAAGGTTTTGTATAAATAATATTGTAGTACTTTCTTTCCTAAATAGGCACCACTTCCTTCATCTCCTAAAACATAGCCAAGGCCGGGACTATTTTTCACTATTTTTTTCCCATTATAAAATCCTGCATTGGAACCAGTACCTAAAATACAAGCAACCCCTTTTTCATTCATACAGGCTGCTCTTGCAATAGCCATTAAATCGGTTTGAATATCAAGATTGGCTTTTTTAAAAAGTGTTTTCAATGCTTTTTTTAAGATTAGCACATTGCTTTGGTTGGTCAATCCAGTGCCATAGAAATAAATATTTTTAATAGTATCGTAATCCACTTTTTTGTCGAAAGCTTTTTGAATAATTTGAATAATTTCTTGAGTATTCAAAAAATAGGGGCTAATTCCAATAGTGGTAATGGTCTTTTTCTTGTTTTGTTGAACAATGGTCCATTGGCATTTGGTAGCGCCACTATCTGCTATTATAAAGTTGTTTTTCATGCTGTACTATCTAGCAGTGAAATTAGCATATTTTAAGCTTTAATTAATGTAATTTTGCATTAATCATTAAGCATGAAAGAAAATCTATCATCCAATTGGCATAAGCCTATTTTATACGCCCTAATTTTAGTTGTTGGTATTATTTTAGGGAATTTCACAAAAGGTAATTTCTCTTTTAAAGATTTAGGTAAATCTTCTGCAACCCCCATTGAAGAAATCATGGAGATTGCTAAATCAAAATATGTAGATAGCCTTCCCTCTGATAGTTTATCAATTCGTTTAATTGAAGAATACCTTGCTCATTTAGATCCACACTCGGTTTATATTCCTCCTGCAGATTTAGTAGAAGTGAATGAACAACTAGGTACCAATTACAGAGGTATTGGAATTGAATTTCAACAAGACAGAGATAGTATCATGGTAACTTATGTTATTCCAGAAGGTCCATCTCAAAAAGCAGGTTTACAAATTGGTGATATATTATTGAGAGCTGATGATAGTATTCAGCTTTCTGGTAAAAAATGGAATGCAGATGAAATAAGAAAAAAGATCAAGGGTCCAGAAAGTAGTTCTGTAAAATTAGAAATACTTAGGGATGGTAAAAAAATAGTGAAACAAATTCTAAGAGGTAGTGTTCCTGTATCACCAATTGATGCACATTATTTAATCAATGACACAACTGGATATATTAAGATTGATAAGTTTGCAGATAGAACCTATGAAGAATTCATGCAAGCCTTAGATCCAATGGTTCAAAAAGGCATTAAGTCTTTGGTGATTGATCTTAGAGGAAATGGAGGAGGGTTATTGTCAGAAGCAGTTGCTATAGCTGATGAATTAATTAGTGGTAATAAATTAATTGTTTATACCGAGGGTTTGCACGCGCCAAGAGTGGATTATTCCACCAAAAGAGAAGGTTTATTTGAAGAAGGCAAAGTGTTTGTATTGATGGATGAGGGTTCTGCTTCTGCTAGTGAAGTGTTGGCTGGTGCATTACAAGATTGGGATAGAGCCACTATTATAGGAAGAACTAGTTTTGGGAAAGGATTGGTTCAACAGCAATTTAGGTTGTCTAATGGAGGAGCTTTAAGATTAACCACAGCAAAGTATTATTCTCCTTTAGGCAGAAATATTCAAAGGTCTTATGCAAATGGCAAATTAGCATATGAGCATGATTTTTATAATCGTATAAATTTAGATGCGCAAGGCATTCCAGATTCAACACAGAAAGGGAAGGCTTTTAAAACACCTAAAGGACATATAGTATACGGTGGTGGTGGAATTTATCCTGATCAATGGGTGCCAGTCAATACTATTTATCTAGATTCAAATTATCAAAAAGTTTGGCAAGAGAATTTAATCAATGACTTCTGTTTAAATTGGTATTTGAATAATAAGAAAGCCTATAATGCTTTAAACTCTGAGGAAGCTTTTTTAAAAACCTATGCTAATTATGATTGGTGGACTGCTTTTAAGAAGCAATCAAATCCAACTCAACAAGCCCTTATCAATAAGCTGGATAAAAAACAAGCTTATATTAAAGCAACCATTTTAGCCAATATTGCCAGATTCAAATGGTATAAACAGGGGTATTATAAAGTATACAATAATTTGGACCCTAGTTTCCAAAATATGAGTTTTGTCATAAAATAACATGAGATAGCTTATAGGTAAGGTTTCATACCCTGCAGATATTTGCATTTGTATGAGTACAACTAATTGTTATCATTGCGGAACATCCTGTGAGCCTATAATAACCATTCAGGAGAAATATTTTTGTTGTGATGGTTGTAAATTGGTTTATCAATTATTAGACCAAAATGGCATGTGTCAATATTATGACTTGACTCAAATGCCTGGATTAACTGCAAAAGGTAGTTTTACTTCTGAGAAATATAATTATTTAGATAGCCCTTCTATACAAGATCAATTAGTACAGCAAGTAAGTAATGAACAAGCTGTGGTTATATTTTATTTACCTCAGATCCATTGTGTAAGCTGTATATGGTTATTGGAGCACTTGAATAAAATCAATCCTGGGATTATTCACTCGCAAACGCAATTTGACAAAAAAGAAATCAAAGTTGTTTACAATCCATCAGTTATAAGTTTAAAAGAACTGGTTCAGTTATTGGCTTTTGTTGGCTATGAACCTATGATTCATTTAGGAGGCAATGATTTAATAAGCAGAAAAAAAGTTAACCGAAAACAATTGTTTAAAATTGGTATTGCTGGTTTTTGTTTTAGTAATATTATGATGTTAAGCTTTCCTGAATATTTATCTGTGGAGGCTTCAGAATTAGGCTTATTAAGACCTTTTTTTATCTATCTTAATTTATTTTTATCATTACCAGTGCTTTTTTATAGTGCGAGTGGATTTTTTATTTCTGCCTATACAGGTTTAAGGCAAAAGTGGTTGAATATTGATGCTCCCATTGCATTAGCTATTATAGTAACTTTTAGTAGAAGTGTCTATGAAATTATTACACAAACAGGCGCGGGCTATTTAGACAGCATGTCTGGTATTGTGTTTTTTATGTTAATCGGAAGATGGTTTCAGGATAAGTCATATGATTCATTTTCATTTGATAGAGATTATACTTCTTTTTTTCCATTAGCTGCAACTCAGTTAGTAAATGGTAAAGAAGAGAATCAGCCATTGGCATCTATTCAAAAAGGGGCTAGATTATTAATAAGATCAGATGAGATGATTCCAGCAGACGCCACTTTATTATCTGAAGGCGCTTTAATTGATTATAGTTTTGTCACAGGGGAGCATGCTCCTGTTGAGATACCCTTGGGTCAGATGGTATATGCAGGAGGAATTCAAAAGGGAAGGGCAATAGAAGTAGAAGTGGTGAAACCTGTTGGACAGAGTTATATTACAGAATTATGGAATAGTCCAGCTTTACAAAATGAAAAAAACAAAATGCATTCTTTTGTGCATCCATGGAGTCAGTATTTTACGATGGTGCTATTGTTGATTGCATTAGGAAGTGGTATGTATTGGTGGCGGGTTGACCCTTCTAAAATATTGCCAGCCATTACTTCAGTCTTAATTGTGGCTTGTCCATGTTCTTTATTACTAACTGTTACTTTTACTTATGGTAATGTGTTAAGGTGGCTGGGTAGATCTAAATTATATTGTAAGAATGCTTCTGTTGTTGAATCCTTGGAAGAAATAGATACCATTGTTTTTGATAAAACTGGAACACTGACAAACCATCAAGACACTTATATAGAGTTTATGGGCGAGAAACTTACTATTGAAGATCAAATTGCCATTAAATCTATTACTAGAGAGTCGCTTCATCCATTAAGTCAATTGATCGCAAATTATTATACTGGTATTGATCAATTCACCAAAGTTGAGTCCATTCAAAATCATTTAGGAAATGGGACAAGAGCTAAAGTTGGAGGCAAAGAATACTTGATTGGTTCTATTAAATTTCTCGCATTACAAGGGGTCCAATTGTCAAGTGAGATTAAAGGATCCTCAGTTGCCCTTTCTATAGAGGGGAAATTCAAAGGGGTATTTAAAATAAACCATATTTATAGGGATGGTTTGGCTAAGCTTTTTCAAGATTTAAAAAGTAAAAAGTATCATTTGTATTTGTTGAGTGGTGACAAATCCACAGAACAAATGCAATTAGCTCAAATGCTTGGGGAGGATATTCCTATGAATTTCGAACAACAACCAGATGACAAACTAGCTTTTATTCAAAAGCTTCAATCAGAGGGTAGAAAAGTGATGATGGTTGGAGATGGGCTGAATGATGCTGGAGCACTAAAAAAAGCCAATGTTGGTATTGCTGTTACCGATCAAAGTCATTTATTCACTCCTGCTAGCGATGCAATCATTGAAGGTGCTAAAATTCCACAAATAGCTCAATTTCTAAACTATGCTAAGAAAGGCAAGCTAGTCATTATACTTATTTTCATTCTTTCCATTTTATATAATATTATTGGAATGTATTTTGCTACCAGGGCTGCATTGTCTCCCATGATAGCAGCTATATTAATGCCAATTAGTTCTATCAGTATTGTTTCACTTTCTGCCTTATTCACATATTTATTTGCAAAAGGCCATTTTTCTAAAAACTGATATAAATCATCTCTTCTTTGACGGAGGTCATTTATGCCCTTAGGGTCTCCATTTAATTTTGTTTGACAACCTTAAATTATGTCAGTTATCATTTTATTAATTGGAGTGAGTGTATTAGTGGCAGGTGCTTTTTTAGCGGCGTTTTTATGGTCTGTAAAAAATGGACAGATGGATGACGATTATACTCCATCAATTCGAATGCTTTTTGATGACGAAGTAAATACAACAAAAAAATAAACATTCAATCACCAATAAATCTTTCTTATGCAAGTTGAAAGCTTTCAGTATGATAATAAAACGGTAAGAAACTTTGCCATTGCAACCATTATATGGGGTGTGGTAGGTATGACCGTTGGATTATGGGTGGCCCTTCAATTGGTTTTCCCTACTGTACTAAACCTACAACCTTATTTTAATTTCGGAAGAATTAGACCCTTGCACACCAATGCAGTGATTTTTGCATTTGTGGGTAATGGTATTTTTATGGGAGTATATTACTCTTTGCAGCGTTTGTTAAAGACGCGCATGTTTAGTGATGTGCTTAGTAAAATACATTTTTGGGGTTGGCAATTAATTATTGTTGCTGCGGCCATTACATTGCCATTGGGTATTTCAACTGCTAAAGAGTATGCAGAATTAGAATGGCCTATTGATATTGCCATTACTTTAATATGGGTGGTGTTTGGTTTTAACATGTTTGCTACGATCATTAAAAGAAGAGAGCGTCATTTATATGTTGCTGTTTGGTTTTATATAGCCACATTTGTTACTGTTGCAGTTTTACATTTGGTCAACTCTTTTGAATTACCTATTTCTTTATTTAAAAGTTATAGTTGGTATGCAGGTGTTCAAGATGCTTTAGTACAATGGTGGTATGGTCATAATGCGGTGGCTTTCTTTTTAACCACTCCTTACTTGGGTTTAATGTATTACTTTATGCCCAAGGCAGCCAATAGACCAGTTTTTTCTTATAAATTATCTATAATACATTTTTGGGCTTTGATATTTTTATATATCTGGGCTGGCCCACACCACTTATTATATACAGCATTGCCTAATTGGGCCCAAAGTTTGGGTGTGGTATTTAGTTTTATGTTAATCTTCCCAAGTTGGGGGGGTATGATTAATGGATTATTGACATTAAGAGGGGCATGGGATAAAGTAAGAGAAGATGTGATTCTAAAGTTTATGGTGGTGGCAGTGACTGCATATGGTATGTCCACTTTTGAAGGCCCAATGTTGTCATTAAAAAGTATCAATGCGGTGGCGCATTTTACAGACTGGATTATTGCCCATGTGCATGTAGGTGGTTTGGGTTGGAATGGTATGTTGACTTTTGGTATTTTATATTGGTTAATACCTAGAATCTATAAAACTGAATTGTATTCAAAGAAATGGGCTAATGCACATTTCTGGTTAGCAACATTGGGAATTTTGTTTTACGCCATTCCAATGTATTGGGCAGGTTTCCAACAAGCAGAAATGTGGAAAGACTTTACAGGAAGTGGTCAATTGAGGTATCAGTTTTTAGAAACGGTTACTTATATGAGACCATTCTATGCAATGCGCTCAATAGGTGGTGTATTATATTTAGCAGGTGCAGTTTTAGCAATGGTGAATCTATTCAAAACCATTGGACAAGGGACTTTGGTAGCCAATGAAGATGCACAAGCGCCTGCATTAGAATCAAGTTATACCAAACATGAAGGGGAGCATTGGCATCGTTGGATTGAAAGAAAGCCAACTCCTATGTTGATTATGGCCTTAATTGTTATTTTAATTGGAGGTTTAGTAGAACTTGTTCCAACATTCTTAGTAAAGTCAAACGTTCCTACAATTTCTAGTGTGAAACCATACACACCACTTGAGTTGCAAGGAAGAGACATTTATTTAAGAGAGGGTTGTTATACTTGTCACTCTCAAATGATTCGTCCATTTAGAAGTGAAACAGAGCGATATGGAGAGTATAGTAAAGCAGGAGAGTTTGTATATGATCATCCTTTCCAATGGGGTAGTAAAAGAACTGGTCCAGATTTGGCAAGAGAAGGAACTGGTAATTTAAAGAAATCCAATGCATGGCACTTTAATCATATGGACGAACCATCAGCTATTTCTACTGGTTCTGTGATGCCATCCTATTCATTCTTAATTGATAATAGTTTGGATACTAGCACTACTGCTAGTAAAATAAATGCCATGAGAACATTAGGCGTTCCATATGCTATTGACTTTGCAAATAAAGCAAATCAAGATTTGATAAAGCAAGCATCTGAGATTAGTGCTGATTTAAAGAAAGAAGGTATCGAAGTGGCGCCAACAAAAGAAATTGTTGCATTGATTGCTTACTTGCAAAGATTAGGAACAGATATTAATAAAAAATAAAAAATATACATCATGTTTAGTTTTATAAAAAAGTACACCGAAACAATGCAAAATGCTAATGTGTATCCCATATTTTCTTTATTGGTATTTGTTACATTTTTTATTGGGGTTTTATGGTATGTGAAAGTGATGGATAAAAAAGAAGTAGATACCATTAAGAACTTACCATTAGAACAATAACTTAAAAATTTAAATCAGACTATATGTCAAATTATTTAGAAATGTTAATGATAATTGTTGCTTTGTTATTGGTAGTAGTTATCTGGTCATTGTCTAGCGTATTAGCAATGATGGCTAAAAAAGTAGTTGAACATGCAAAGCAAGCTAAGAAAATCACTATGATCTTAGTAATAGTGTCAAGTTCTTTATTTGCTAATAGTGCTTTAGCGCAAGATGCTGCAGCCGATAGTGTTGCTGCAAGACCTTTAATTAATTATGGCGGCATGTCTTCTGAAAGCTTTTGGACAATGGGCACTGTGATTGCATTAGAGCTTTTAATAGTTTTGTTATTGGTGATTTTTATAAAAGGTTTATGGAAGTCGCTTCATCCAACTATTCAAATAGCTGCAGAAAAGAAAATAGCAGATTCTTGGATTTTGTCTACTTGGAAAAATTTAGACAAAAAATTCCTAACTAGAGCTACTCCCATTGAAAAAGAGGCAGATATCTTACTTGATCATGATTATGATGGCATCAGGGAATTAGACAATGCTTTACCCCCTTGGTGGAAATATGGGTTTTATATTACAATTGTAGTAGCAGTTTTCTATTTGTTGAAATTTGAAGTATGGAAAACAGGTCAAAATCAATTTGAAGAATATACTACAGAAATGACCAATGCTAAAGCTCAAACAGATGCATATTTAGCAGCCATGAAAGAAAATGTAGATGAGAAAACAGTGGTAATGGCCGATGCTGCTGGAATCGCTATTGGTAAAGACTTATTTGCAAAAACCTGTGTGGCTTGTCATATGGCAAATGGAGAGGGTGGTGTAGGTCCCAATTTAACTGATGATTATTGGCTACATGGAGGCACAATTAATGATGTATTCAAGACTATTAAATATGGTTATCCAGATAAGGGAATGCAATCTTGGTCATCAACATATTCTCCAGTGCAAATACAACAAATTGCTAGCTATATTAAGTCATTAAAAGGCACTAATCCTCCAAATGCCAAAGCTCCTCAGGGTGAATTGTTTTCAGAGGCAGATAGTGTTTCTAGTAAATAATACAGAACAAATAAATGGATAATAAAGAATTAATTGATCAAAGTTTTAGAGATTCTGTTGCTACCATTAGTAAAGAGGGTAAGAGAAATTATATTACTCCACAGCAACCGAAGGGTAAGTTGTATAATCTAAGAACTTATTTTAGTTATTTCTATTTAATCTTGTTTTTCACTTTACCATTTATTAAAATAGGAGGAGAGCCTATTTTCTTATTTAATATTTTGGAAAGAAAGTTCATTTTTTTTGGGGTAATTTTTTGGCCACAAGATTTTTTCATATTTGCTATTGGGTTATTGACTTTTCTGGTTTTTGTGATTTTGTTTACGGTGGCTTTTGGTAGGCTGTTTTGTGGATGGGCATGTCCTCAAACTATTTTTATGGAAATGGTATTCAGAAAATTTGAATATTGGATTGAGGGAGATGCACAAAATCAAAGAAGGCTGGATGCCATGTCTTGGAATTTTGAAAAGTTTAGAAGAAGAGGTCTTAAGCTGATAGTATTTTTTACTTTTTCATTCTTAATTGCTAATTATTTTTTAGCCTATATAGTAGGCATGGATGAGCTGTTGGTTTTGATAAAAGAGGGAATATTTTTGCATTTTGGAACATTTAGTTCTTTGATCATTTTCACTTTTGTTTTCTTCTTCGTTTATCTATGGTTCAGAGAACAAGTATGTATTATAGTTTGCCCTTATGGCCGATTACAAGGCGTTTTGTTGGATAAAAATTCCATTTTAGTTGCTTATGATTATGTTAGAGGGGAACCTAGAGGAAAGATGTCAGACACTAGAAAAGACAAAGGAGATTGCGTGAATTGTGCTGCCTGTGTAAGGGTTTGTCCAACAGGCATAGACATTAGAAATGGCACACAACTTGAATGTGTTAATTGTACTGCCTGTATAGATGCATGTGATGATATAATGGACCATATTGGCAAGCCAAAGGGTTTGATAAGGTATGCCTCTGAAAATAATATTGCTAAAAAAGAAAAGACGCGTTATACACTTAGGTTAAAAATGTATACAGTTGTTTTGCTTGGCCTTTTAAGTTTCTTGGCTACACTCTTAATAACCAGAGATGATGTTTCGATTAGGGTTATGAGAACAGCTGGGCAAATGTATCAAAAGCAAATAAATGGGGGGATTAGTAATTTATATAATATCAAATTGGCTAATAAAACAAGAAAAATTATTCATTTGGATTTAAAATTAGACAATGTTGAGGGGGAGATACAAATGATTAATGCTATTACAGTTCCAAAAGAATCGTATTTCCAAACCAGCTTTTTTATTGTCTTACAGCCTAGCCAAATAAAGAAAAGAAAAACAAAGATAAAAATTGGCGTATTTCAAGAAGGTAGAAAAATAGAAACCGTAACGGTAAGCTTTCTTGGTCCAGCCATTTAAAATTTAATATTATGAAACTTAATTGGGGTTATAAAATAATGTTTGTGTATTTATTTTTTGTTGCAGGAATCATTTTTCTAGCAATTAAATCTAGTATGCAAAAATTTGAATTGGTGCAGCCAGACTATTATGCAGATGAATTAAAGTATCAATCTGTAATTGATGCTACAGTAAGAGCAAAAAATATAGGAACTGATATTGTAGTTAAGCAAGAGGCAGGTAAAATTCTCATTCAATTGCCAAATGAATTTGCGAATTCATTAGTAAAAGGCAAGGCTCATTTATATTATGCTGCAGATATACGTAAAGATTTATTAAAGCATTTTGAAACGAAGACTGGATCTGTCATTATTGAATTACTTACTAGTACGAAAGGCAATTATACATTGAAATTAGATTTGGAGAAAGGGGGAGTAAGCTATTATTATGAACAAAAATTATTTTTATAAATGCAGTTAAATGGAGTTTTGGGAATAGGGTTTTTGATGGGTTTCATAGGGAGCGTCCATTGCATTGGAATGTGTGGACCTTTGACAATGGCGCTTCCTTTTTCTCAGCAAAAAAGTTTTTTCAAATATATTTCCATGGCGCTATATCATTTTGGGAAAATATTGAGCTATGCAAGTTTAGGTTTAATAGTAGGACTTTTTGGGAAACAAATTTTTGTAATAGACAGTCAACAAAGTTTATCTATTATCATTGGAATTTTGATGTTGATTTATGTTGTTTGGGTTTATTTGGTTAAAATAAACGCTAAGTTGAATCCATTGCAATTTATTCAGACACCCGTATTAAAAGCATTAACCACTTTATTTAAAAACAAAAACCTATATGTATTTATTTTTTTGGGTTTTTTGAATGGGTTATTGCCTTGTGGTATGGTTTATTTGGCATTAGGTTCTGCGATGTCTACAGGGCAACCTTATTATGCAGCTCTTTTTATGGCATTTTTTGGAATAGGAACAATGCCTGCATTATTGATGGTAGCATTAGGTGGGCAAATGGTTGGTTTTGAATGGAGAAGAAAGCTGCAAAAGGTTTTGCCAGTCTTTATAATAGGGATGGGGGTGATGTTGATTTTGAGAGGAATGAATCTTGGAATACCATTATTAAGCCCACATATGGTAGTAAATAATATAATATCCTGTCATAATTAATTTCAATGAACAAAGAAGTGATGATATTAGAATTGGCGTCCTTGATTAGGTCTCTTGATTTTATGCAAGAGGAGCAGGAGTTTATTAAATCTAAATTAACTGGAAAATTAGACTCAACTCATGATATTACAATATTGAATTGGGTTGAGGATATTCAACAACAAATAATCAATAGGGAATTAGCCATTCAATTATTAAAAAAGGATATTCAACAATTAGATAGAATGTTCAATTTAAATAGAGTGGTTGGATCAATTGACGAGGATCAAATTAGCCAATTTAAAAATGATAAAGAACAAGTACAATATTTAGAAAATGATTTCTTTGTTTGGAAAAACAATGTTAATCATCAATTGGAATTAACGAGTTTAAATACTAATTAAATAATTGAGCTAATTTCTTTTCTTCCAGTATAGTTATTTTGCCATCTTTAATTTCAATAAGTTTCTCTGCCTTAAAATCACTCAAAGTTCTAATCAAACTTTCTGTTGCAGTACCAGCAATATTAGCTAAATCTTCTCTAGAAATGGCAATAGAGAAATGTTCATTATTTTCTTGATCATATTTTTTCTTAAGAGTCAATAAGGCATCTGCTACTCTTTTTCTTAAACTATGATAGGCAAGTGCTACTAATTGTTGTTCTTTTTCGTTTATATTATTTGCTAATAACTTAATTACTTTCAATGCAATTTCATGATTATTTGAAATCAGCTCTTCGAATTCCTTTCTAGGGATTATTCGAATAGAAGATTCTTCTAAGGTCTCAGCAAATTCTTCATATACCTTATTTTCAATTAAAGAAGCATACCCAAAAAACTCTCCTGGTGACAATAAATTAGTAATGAGTTCTTTGCCTGAATCACTTGATTTATAAATTTTAATCTTTCCAGATTCAATATAGAATAATTTATTAGGGTGTTGCCCTTCCGAGTAAATGACTTGTTTTTTCTTATATTCTACGATATCGTGATTCTCTAATCTTTCATGCATTTCATCTCTATGGCCTAATTCGGATACAATTTGTGTCCAGGTTTCCATCTGACCATTTGCTTTATTTAGTTGATTTTTTTGTTTCTCTAATCTTGTTTTAATAGCGTTTATTAATTCAGCATCTGTAAAAGGTTTGGTAATATAATCGTCCGCGCCCATTTCCATTCCCTTTCTCAAATCTGATCTTTCGCTTTTAGCACTTAAAAAAATAAAGGGTATATTTTGTAAGGCTTCATTTTTACTAATAATTTGGTAAACTCCATACCCATCTAATATTGGCATCATAATATCGCAAACAATTAAATCTGGAGGGTTAGTTAATGCCATTTCAATACCTTTTTTCCCATTTTCAGCTGTACTTACCTGAAAACTTGCAAGGCTTAGTATTTCGGCTGTATTTTCTCTTAAAGCTTCATTATCTTCTATTAATAAAATTTTTTGCATAACAGTTTGTTTTAAAACTCTTGGTTTGGAAGGGTAATAGTAAATTGACTTCCAAGTTCCAGTTCGCTTTTGTATTCTATTGCTCCTTCCATTAAATCAACATATCTACCAACAATATGCAAACCTAAGCCAGTACCTTGGATATTGGTTACGTTAGATGCTCTAAAGAAGCGTTCAAATAAATGCACTTGATCTTCTACAGGAATGCCTATTCCCTGGTCTATAATGGTAATACTGGTTTTTTTTTGATTAATTTCTGTAGTGACTTTGATACATGTATTTTCGGGAGAGAATTTAATTGCATTGGAAACTAAATTAACCAAGACATGCTTTAATAAATTACTGTCTCCATATAATTGTTTGTCTCCTTTATGTTCGTATACTAAATCTTGACCTGGTTTGCACAAAATGGACATTTCATATAAGATGGTTTCAATGAATTCATATAGGTCAAATGTTAATTTATGAACATCTATTTTACCTTCTTCAATTTTTCCTAAGGATAAAAATTCATTTAAAATATCTGTTAAAGTTTTCACTGAGGATTTGATTCTGTCAATATGTTTATCTCTTTTAGGTTGATCTTCAGTTTGAGTATACTTAGCTAATAAGGAAATAGAGGATAGGATAGTACTTAATGGAGTTCTAAATTCATGGGAAGCCATTGATACAAATCTAGATTTCAAATCATTAACTTCTTTTTCTTTTTCCAATGATTTAGTCAATTCTTCATTAGCTCTTCGAATGGTAATATCAATAATAAAAGCTATTGTGTATTTTTCGTTGTCTTTAGTAAAATGACCAAGGCTAATTTCTACTGGAAATTCGGAACCATCTTTTCGTTGTGCTGATAAAATCATATTAGCTCCCATAGGTCGTGACTGAGGTTGCTCATTGTAATTTGTCCTATGTTTTACGTGTTTATGATGATATCGTTGTGGGATTAATTGTTCTAGCACTAAACCTATCATCTCATTATTAGGATAATGGAATAATTCATGAGCAAAATGGTTGGCCATATCAATAATGCCCATGCCGTTAACTACAATAATACCAATTGATGCTGAATTGAATAAAGCGTCAAATCTTAAATCTTTATTTACCAAACTAGACATTTGGGTCATTTTCTTAAAGTTACATAAAATTGAATCATATACCTGATTTATAGCCCTTTATATCATTATTAGGCACCATATTTTGTCTTCCTTAGATACAAATAAAAATATTATAAAAAATAAAATATGAATAAAATGAAGCAAATGATGTTAAAAATCTATATTTTTACATTATAAATATCATATATAAATTAATATAATATTAATATTTAAACCCACTCTATGAAAAAAGCAAGTATCCTATTCATTTCCATTCTAAGTTTCATGGGCGTTTCTGCTCAATCTGATAGCACCAAAACAAGTAGTACCGTTTATACCGTATATGTAGATGGTTATTATAAGTCTGATTTTGCTGGATTTAAAGAAAACAATAAAACTAGTTTTACTAATTCCAATGGTTCCTTACAATTGGGTATGGTTTCTTTAAAAGTAGATCAAAGTTTTTCTAGCAAGTTTACTGGAACCTTAGATTTAGGTGTTGGTAAAAGAGCAGAGGAGTTCTCTTATAATGATAAAGGTGTAGCTACAGCATTTAAGCAAGCATTTATTAGTTATGCAATTAGTCCAACAGTTAAATTGAGCGCAGGTAAATGGGCTACTCATGTTGGTTATGAATTATTAGATGCTTATGCGAATCGTAACTATAGTATGAGCTATGGATTTTCTTATGGTCCATTCTTTCACACTGGTGTTAAAGCAGATATCTCTTTAGGTGGTAAGTCTGCTATGATGATTGGTATTGCTCAACCTACAGATTTTGTAAGTTCTAGTTCTCCAGATAAAGTAGTGATTGCTCAATTTAGTACTGCAACTGCGAATGATAAATTAAAAGGCTATTTGAATTTTCAAGGTGCAAAAGATAAATCACAATTTGATTTAGTATTAAACGGGGTAGTTAGTTCAACTTTGGCTATCAACTATGATGGTACCATTGCATCAAATGCTGGAAAAAGCTGGAGTAGCAATGCAGTATATGTAAACTATGATCCAATTGCTAAAGTGGGATTCACTTTAAGATCTGAATATTTTAATGATGTGAATAGTGTAGTAGGCGTAGGAACATCTATTTTTCAAAATACTTTATCAGCGAATGTGCATTTCAACAAGTTGACTATCATTCCAGAAATTCGTTTTGATAATGCAAAAGACAAAGTGTTTTTTAACAAGAATAATAACTTAAATCCATATGCAGGCAATTTTATCCTTGCTGCAGTGTATAAGTTTTAAAAATAATCGTTAAGGTTTATTGGTTTTTAAGCAAGCAATCGAAAATCGGGCCCCATTTCTATGGGGCCCTCCTTATTTATGCCATCTCTTGTAATATTTGCTTACATTCATAGTATAAAGCTTGTAATATGAAAACTACATTAAGACTATTTTTTGTTCTTGTTTTTCCTTTTTTAAATAATACAGTTACTGCTCAGTCCTCTAATAAAACAGGTGCGGTAAAAGTAGTAGTGGCTGGAACATCCCATGGACATTCTGCTTGGATATTAAATAAAGCAAAGTCTGATGAAATGGAAATAGTTGGTATTTATGAACCTGATAAAGCATTGGCCGAAAAAAATGCTATTAAGTATCATTTAGATCCTTCTTTGTTTTATAGCGATTTAAATAAAGTATTAGATCTAAAAAAGCCAGAAGCAGTGTTGGCTTTTGGTTCTATCAAAGAGCATTTATATGTTGTTCAAGTAGCAGCTCCAAAAGGCATTCATATTATGGTTGAAAAACCTTTAGGAGCTACGCTTCAAGATGCTCTTTTAATGAAGTCTATTGCAGACAAGCATAAAGTAATGTTATTAACCAATTTTGAGACTTCTTGGTATCCAAGTACGTATGAAACATTTAGATTAATTCAAGACAGTAATTATGTTGGACAAATAAGAAAGGTGGTATTTCATCATGGTCATCAAGGTCCAAGAGAGATTGGAGTGGGAGATGAGTTTTTTAATTGGTTAACAGATCCAGTAAAAAATGGAGGGGGAGCCATGGTGGATTTTGGATGTTATGGCGCCAATTTAATTACCTACTTAATGAAAGGTCAAATGCCAGTATCAGTTACTGCAGTAAGCAATCATTTCAAACCAGGTTTATATCCACGTGTAGAAGATGATGCTACAATAGTTTTGAATTATCCAAAAACACAAGCCATTATTCAAGCTTCTTGGAATTGGACATTTAGTAGAAAAGACATGGAAGTGTATGGAGATAGTGCATATATCGTTGCTGTGAATGCTAATAAAATGAGATTAAGAAATAAAGAATCTTTACCAGAGTATGAAAAATGGGTAACAGATAAAGATATTCATGTATTTACCAATCCTTTCTCTTATTTACATGCGGTATTAAGAGGAAAAGAAAGAGTAGAGCCTTTTGGACTCTACTCAATTGATAATAATATAATGGTCAATAAAATTTTAGAAGCTGCTAAACAATCTGCAGCTACTGGAAAAACAGTAATGATGCATTAATCTTTCCAGCGCCATTCACCAGCAATAGTTAATGGCTCTTTTAAATTATTCTTGATCAAGAACAATCTAGTTTCTTCGTCTGTAAAATGTTTTGCTTTTAATTCAGGAGCATCTGCAATACCGTATAATAACATGGTATTAAAACGAACGGTATTTCTCATTCCTTTATCTTCTACTAAGCTAAACAAGTCACAGTCTGCATGATAACATGGGCCAGCGCCTTTTGGTAAAGATCCTCCAGCACCGCCACCAGTAGGTACTCCATGCAACATAAATGGTTGATGATCGCTATGTAAACCAGCACCAACTGAAAATGTATTTTTAAAATTACTGTCTAACTGATTGGCAATAGTTCCAATGGCTACAAATAAGTCTTTACTCTCTGCATCACTTGTATGGTATCCTTTAGGATCATTGGTCATGTCATAGTTTAACATGTATCTAATTTGATCAATACTTTTATCTTTTATAGCTGCATCTACATATGCTCTTGATCCTAATAAGCCTTCTTCTTCACCCATAAACATCACAAAATCTATTGTTCTTGCTGGTTGAAGTTTTAATGCTTTAAAGGTTCTTGCCATATCTAACACAGAAAAAGAACCAATTCCATTATCCATTGCACCAGTAGCTAAATCCCAACTATCTAGATGACCACCAACAACAATTTTTTCATTAGGAATAGTTTTGCCTTTAATAGTGGCAATTACATTTCTAGCTTTGATCAAACCAGAGTGATTGGTCATTTGTATATGCGTAAATAATGGACTAGTAGTTAATTGAGCTTTTAATGCTAAACCATCTTCTTTACCCACACAAACAGCAGGTATAGGAATTAATTTACCCGTTACAGATGCTGTACCAGTTAATAAAACACCTTTATCGGCAGTATTAATTACAATAATTCCTTTTGCACCATACTTGGTTGCGATAGCTGTTTTTTCTGAGCGGTGTAAACTAGGAGTGCCTGCTTTAGATCCTGGCAAAGTGCCTAAGTATACCAATGCAATTTTGCCTTTCACTTTTTCTGGTGCTGCTAAATAATCATCTTCCACACCATTACCCATGTCAACCACTTCTAGGCTAACATCACTTGCAACTGGAGAATGCGCTAATGAAACAGATTTAACTGTTTTTAACTGAGTTAGACTTGGTCCAATTTGAACACTTAAAGTTCCTCTGCTCCAACTCTCTACTTCGAAAGGTTGATAGCGAATATCAGTAAAGCCATATGACTTCAATAAATTATAAGCGTATGCTTCTGCTTTTTTCCCATTTTCAGAACCCGTTAAACGATGACCGATGGTTTCTGAAGCAATTTTTAAGGAAGTATAGGCATTAGAATTGGCTAATACTTCTTGATTAATTTTTGTAAAAATGGTATTCCATTCTTGCTTTGCTTGTGCTATGCTATTATTTGCAAAACCTATGCTTAATAGACTTAATAGACCAATTGTTTTTCTCATAGTAGATTAATTAGACCCTAATTTATTTAAAAAAGAGCAGATTTGGGTTGGTTTTTTATAAGTGGGGCTTAAATAGTATATTTAGCTTATAAAACCCGGTATTCAATATGGCTAAGCAGTCTAATTTTTCAATTATTTCTATTGTATTTACTTTCTTGTATTTAATAGTACATTTTATTCCTGATTTAGGCGGAGCAGATGTGATGGGAGCGCAATGGTTGTATGCCAGTAGTTTAGATTTGCTTGTATTGGGGTATATCTTTTTTAATAGAGCAAAATATACAGAAGCCATAAGCGCAATTTATTCTTATAAGTTTAGTTTACTCTTTAGTGGTTTATTAATATGGGCAATCGGTTCTTATTTCTACGCATTAAATCCAACCGAGACTTTGGTTACTTTGGCAAGATTAATTACTACTTATATTATTTTTATCAATGTTTCTATTTTATTCTACAAGCAAGATATCCAACAGGTATTTAATTGGGTAGCGTATATAGTGGCATTTATCTTGTTGTATGATTCGATTTATGTTATCACAACATTTAATAATAATGTTAAAATTAATTTTGATCCTAGTATTGGAAGTATAACAGGAAATCACGGAAATAAGAACGTGATGGCAGCCAGTCTGTTAATTAAATTTCCTTTTGTTATTTGGATTATTATTCAAAGTAAAATTTTAGTAAGGTTCTTCTGTTCTTTAATTTTATTATTGGGCACTATTTCTTTATTCCTATTAAGTACCAGATCTACTTTTGTAGGCTTGGCTATTATAATAACCATATTCACTATAACTACTTTATATTTTAGAGATAGAAAAGATATAAAAGAGTCTCTAGCTAGAATTAGCTTTTTTATTATACCTGTTATTGCAGCTTTTTTTATATCTAGTTTACTAGTTGCAAATGCAACTGATGCTGCAGAAGAATCTATTTTGAATGGATCGGTAGCATCAAGAATTCAATCTATTAAATTAGAAAATGATGCATCAAGTGGTCGTTTACACTTATGGGAAGGCGCATTTGACTATGCTAAAAAACATCCATTTATTGGAGCAGGTTATGGAAACTGGAAATTGGCTTCCATTCCTTACGAAAAAGAGTTTACCAACGATTTATTTGTACCTTATCATTCGCACAATGATTTTCTAGAAATGTTTGCCGATTTGGGAATAATTGGAGGGCTGTGTTTTGCATTCATGTTTTTATTGTTTCCCGTTTTTGCTATTACAGTTTGGAGAAATAAAGAAGCAAAAGCATTTTATCTTCCAGCAACCATTAGCTTAATGGCAGTAACTTGTTATGCAGTAGATGCTTTATTAAACTTCCCTGCAGAGAGAACTGCTATGCAAACCATGTTGGCTATATCAGCTGCATTAGTATGGCTTCCTTTAGGTAGTTTGAAAACAATCAAAACAAGTTCTATTAAAAATTGGGCCATACCATTATATGTTTTAGTGGCTTTGACTTTAATTATTCCTTCTATTTATATTGCTAAAC
>JAHEFI010000025.1 GCA_024640255.1 Bacteroidota bacterium
CAATGCAAACAAATAAAGCATCATATCAACAACGACTTTGGTGGTTGTTAGGCATTTCCATCATTGTAAAAATTATTTTAGCCAATTTATTAGAGCTAGGTAATGACGAAGTGTATTATTACACTTATGCATTACAACCAGATTGGAATCATTTTGATCACCCACCCATGGTAGGATGGATGATTCGATTAAGTACTTTTAATTTAGATTGGTTGTCTGATCTTTCATTAAGACTGGGTAGTATTGTTTGTTCTTTTTTAGCGAGTGTTTTGATTTTTGTAACAGGAATCATCATTAAAAATGAAAGAGCTGGATTTATTGCTGCATTATTTTATAATTTATCCATTTACACTTCTATCATAGCTGGACTATTTGTACTTCCTGATAGTCCTCAATTATTATTTTTTACAGCAAGTATTTATTTAATGGTAAAGTGGGTGGTAAAGCCGCATTTATTTAAAAAGATAGATTGGATTTTATTAGGAGCTTGTATTGGTTTAGCTACTTTAAGTAAAGTACATGGATTGTTTTTATGGGCTGGCTTTGGGGCTTTTATTATTTTTCATCAATCCAAGACCTTTAAGCAGCCCTACTTATACATAGCGGGAATCATTAGTTTACTATGTTTGATTCCTATATTATATTGGAATATTCAAAACGATTTTATTACTTATACATTTCATTCTAAGAGGGTAGCACATACTAGTATTCACTTAGATACTTTCTTGCAACAAGTATTGGGGGAATTCTTATATCAAAATCCTTTGGTGTATATAGCTACTGTAATGTCTTTATTGAATCTAAAAAAGATTAAAACACTAATAAACCAAGAAGCAGTTGTCTCATTATTAGTTTGGATTAGTTTACCCTTAATTTTTACTTTTTGGATATTGTCTTTACTAAATCCAACCTTACCACATTGGACTGGGCCAGGGTTTATAGCTTTATTTATTTTGGCTGGGGTGTATTGGGCTGAAAAATCCAATGCCATCATTCCTGCAATCACTCAGTGGGCTATTGCTTTATATGGTTCCATTATATTGGGCTTTGTTATTTTAGTGTACATTTTCCCTCAGCAATTAGGTTCTACCGAAAGAGCCAATTTAGGAGAGTATAATCCCATTAATGATGTTACTGGCTGGAAGACATTTAGCGCCTCTTTTGAGGCATTGGTTAAAGAAGACATACAATTAGGTAAAATGCGTTTTGATGCGCCTATAGTGACCCATAAATGGTTCCCAGGCGGCCATATCTTATTTTATGTTGCCACTCCTTTACATAAAGAATTAATTGGGGTAGGTAATTTGGAAGACCTACACAAATTTGCTTGGCTGAATAAAGATATTAAAGGTCTTTCTTTGGGTATGGATGCTTATTGTATTGAACCTTCTAATTTACCTGCCAATACAGAAACTATGTATAGTCCGTATTTTGAAAAAATGGAGTTAGCTGGTGTAATTCCTATCAAAGTGAGGGGTGTAGAATTGAGGTATTTTAAAGTATATAGATTGCTTCATTGTAAGCAATTACCTCCTTCAGTTTTACCCACTAAAAGATAAAGTCATCAAAATCCTTTCTATAGGAGATACTGATACCTTGTCGGTTTCTTTTGCCCATATTGGATCCGTTGATATCCAAACTATTTCTATTAAATACAATGGCTCTTAATTTTCTATTTCTTGTTAAGATAAATTCAATATTTAAATCTGGCAGCCATTGGAAATTACCATTTTGAATGGTAGTGGTATTTCTAATATTGAAATCTAAGTCTCCACCAAAATTCACAATAATCTTATCATTCAAGAAACTTCTTCCCAATTTTAAGTTAACTCTTTGACGATCTATTCTGTTAGCGTTTAGTGCTATTCCACCACCAGTAGGGTCTAATAAGTTCCCGCTATTATAAACATTAGAGCCTACATCAAATCGCAAACTCTTATCACCTGTTACCTTGGTTAGGAAACCAGTAATAGACTTATTAATTTCTTTCGCTAATAATTGAGATATAGTGTTAATACCAATTGAGGTGGCAGTATACGCATTGCTGGTATTATTATTACTGAAACTCACTGGCGCGAATGCATTGAATACAATTAAGAAAGAAACCTGTTTTAATATTTCATTATCATCTCTTTCTAATCTTGAAATAAATTGAGAGAATTCATTGTCAGAACTAATTGGGTTTCCTTGTGGGAAGGCCAAGCTAAATTTAATAGAAGGGCTTGATAATTTATTTCTTAATGCTGCAATCACATATACATTACCTCTATAGGTTCTCACAGCAGAACTAAAATTAGCATTTCCAACTAGTTCGTTTAAACTAACTCTTTCTGCAGTGTATCTAGCGTCAATATGAATATCTGCATTATATGGATCTCCTGTCCATTCAATATAGTTGCCTGCTTCAGCAATTAATTCAAAAGGCTTTTTGATAAAGGATTGGAAATTGAAATCATATTTTCCTGATTCAATATTGTACTTACCTCTAATAGTTAAAGGTTCAATATTGCCCATTCTTAATTTTAATCTACCATTTCCTACTGCCTTGATCACATCGCCGGTTAAATCATCAAAGATTAAATCAATTTGCGTTTTATTATTGGCAGTAACATCTAAATCCACCACTAAATTAAAACTGGGTATATCTGCGCTTTTCACTGCAGACTTACCATATTTCTTAAAGACAATAAATTCAGATTTGCCCGTTTCTTTACTAGTAGTATTCGGTAAATAAATATGGGAGCTATCGTTCACATCTGCGTTAATAACCATTTTGATATTCTCTTCTGGGCCTTTGATGGTCATAAAAGCTTTACCCACTGCTTTACCATAGAAATAGGGATTGTCAATAGCTTCCATATTAAGTAGTTCTGTTTTAGGACTACTCATTTCCATATCATATACCAAATGTTTGAAGCCTTGCTCTAGAATTTTTCCTTTAAACTGAATGGGTCTATTATTTCTATCTTTTAATTGGACATTTCCAAAATCAATGCCTTCCTCATTAAACACTATTTTAGCGCTATCTATAAAGTAGGGCACTTTGGTATAGTCTACTATGAAGGAAGCTTTATCTAAAGTAGCTGAACCTAATAGATAAGGGCTCTCAATTCTGCCGCCAAAATGCAATTGACCTGTTGCTCTGCCTTTTAGTTGATGCAATACTCCGCCAATAAATTGCTCCACCAATCCAAAATAAGAATGATTTAAATACAATGTTGCATCTAAAGGATTCAAGGAGTCTTTAATATTATAAGTTCCTTTAGCATTTAAATTATATCCTTCGTTTGGCGTAGTAAATTCAAAAGGTACAATACCAGTTTGTTGATTATATCCAATACTAGTTTTAAATAAGCCCACTAGATCATTGTTAAAGCTAAATTGTTCAATACTTAATTGTGAGTTTAACTGAAACTGCTCATAAATATTATTTAATTGAATGGTACCATTGGTCAAACCTTCTAATCTTGGATAGCTAAAAAATACTTTGGTTAAATCACCCAAAATCAGATTTTTCAAACTAACCTGTAAGCTATTATTATTAGATCCACTATTTACTATTAATTCTTGTAAACCCTGTGATAATTTAAAATTCTTTGCATAAGTATTGTTCTTTCTAATACTTAATTGACCTCCATTTTCAATATCCCATTTCTTTTGATTTAGTACAAAGTAAGAGGGAGTCCATTTGATAGCCAATCCATCTGAATAGGTATTGATAATCCCATTTAAGTGAATTAATTCTAGGGCAGATTTACTAGAAGCGTCAATGGCTACTTTTGAAACATCATTACTGGTGTTAATTCTAATATTGGGTTGTACTAAATTGAAACTATCTGTCAGGTTAGCACTAGCCGCATTTATTTGTAAGAAAAGAGAATCCTTTGTGCCTTTTGCATCAATCAAGCCTTTTCTGATAGTATATTCCTTCCATTGTGCAAATGGAATATTGGCTTTTGCGTTGATAAATTGATTAAGGGTATTTAAAGAACCAGATAATTGTACATTATTGAATCCAGAAAAATCCGGATTGAATATTCTAATGTAGGGTTCAAAATAATTTGTTTTAATGCTTATATCAAACTGTTGATTCGTTGGATTGTTTTTTGGTGCAGGGATATAAGTAGGTAGGTAATTTCTAATAAAGTATTGCACACTAGCAGGTAAGTGAACCAAATCAAATTTTCCTTTTATGCTTGCTTGTAAATCGTCACTTGCAATTCGAATTAGTTTATTACCTTTTTCAATAGTTGAACTTAAGGTGAGAGAGTCAAAATTAATTTTCGAACTATTGCCTTTTAATTGTCCATTGAATAATTTAGCGGTTCCTGCAAAATTATCAATGTTATTTCCTTTAAAATTAACGTCCATTACACCAGTTAATTGAATGGGATTATCCGTAAAATGAAGTTCTTTAAAATTAGCATTGATTAAATCACCCACTGCATTAAAACTTGGAATATCATTTTTGAAATCAATTTCTAGATTACTAATAAAATTGATATTGGGGTCTTTTATTTTAAACGCACCATCAAATGCTTTTTTCTGAAGTATGCCATTGGTATTAATATGCGAGTAAATATACTTTCTGTACTCTATTGAATCAATCGCACCTTCGATATTGGTTTTGATTTTATCTAAATTGAAAGAGCTTCCAGCAATTTTACCGTTAAAGTTTACCCATCCTAAATCTGCGATATCCAATAGTTTACCAATATAAAAATGTTGTGTTGTTAATTTGCCTTCATATACTGGCTCCGCATTCAAAGGGAATTGAATTCTGATAGCAGTTTCTGCCTTGCCTAAAGCAGATTGTATATTGGCATTGGCTACAAAATCATACAATGTGCCATTAAACCTTCCTTGGAACAATAAATTACCTAGCTGGTTTACTTGTAAATCTTTGATTAGGCTTAGGCTAGGTAGCCATTGTAATAAGTCTTGGTAATTTGTTTTGGCAAAGACATCGCTAAAATCAATTTGGGTATTTCGCATGTCTGGAATACCCTTCATGCTAAAATTACCTTTTACAAAGGAGTTATTGTATTGAGCAGTGAGCCCCTCTGTTTTAAATGCATCAACTGTTCCTTTGAACTTAAAACTGGTATTAATTTTTTGGTGTAAATTTTTAATTTCAGGGGCAAAGAATGCAATATCATCTGTTGCTACCTGTGCATTAATAAAATGCGCACGCATTGTTACTTTATGGATATAATCATTAAAGTCGTCAACCAGATCATTGTACTCCATAGCATAGTAGGAGCCAAGGGTGCTTTTATTAGTTTTAATATAAAGTTTATTTAACTCCATTATATGTGGAGTCATTCTAAACTGCGTTTTTAATTGTTGAAGATGTAAGCCTGATCTTTCCTTGGTACTCAAATTCACATTGGCTTTAATAGTGTCTTTATTAAAGCTAGCGTTGTCAATTTGTGCATTTAATTCGCTTAGTCTTATGTGAAATCCATCAAAATAATTAGTGGGCTTGGCAAAATTGTTTTCAATCCATAATTTTCCTTGAGTAATTTTAATTTCTTTTGCTAGAATAACAGTATTCGGATTATTGAAATACAATTCACCCAATTTTCTAAGGGAATTTTTCTTTTCTGTGATGTTTTTGCGAAGACCCTTTTTATTTTGAATAGTATAAAAAGGTTTATTCACCAACAATTGGTCTATTTGAATTAAGCTATCATTAAAATGTCCAAAATTGGCAATAATATTAGCAGATTGCAAGTGCATGCTTTGGCCAACCCATTCATCGTCTTGAACAAAATTAATTTGCGCGATCTCCATTTTCTTTAAATCGTAGGATTTGTTTTTTTGTTGACCACCCTTATTGAAGTAATCTACTAAAAACTGATAATTCCAAGTGGCTGTTTTGCGATGTAGATAAATTTTAGCACCTTCTAAACCAATGTATTTGATGGTTGGGGTAGAAGCAGAAAAAAAGATATCAGAGATTCTTAATTTAAGGGAATGCGTATATAAAAGGGTATCTTTTTGTTGATCTCTTATTAAGATTTCTTGAAGGTCTACACTATTGAATAAGGTAAAGCTTACTTTACCCACTTTTACTTCTGTACCTAGATTTTGAGATAAGGATTGAGTGGCTTTTTGAACCAATTTATTTTGTACCCAAGGTATTTGAATAAATAGATACATTAATAGTACAATGCCTACTAATGAAGCTAAAAATATTCTTATAAAACGAAGCTTGTTGGGGTGCAAAATCTGTTTTTGTAAAAATACAAAAAAACACTAGAACCCAGCTACGCTATCATCACCTCTTTTATCCCCAGCAGCTTGTCTTTTACCATTGTCCAGAATGATTACGCCATCCATTCTTCCAAAATAGCCTCTCTTGGCAGTAGTATATCCCATTGCTTTCAAAGCTTCGATTGTTGCTTCAGGAAAATCTACCTCAAAAGAAATATTATCTGGCATCCATTGATGATGAAATCTTGGTGCATCAATTGCTGCTTTTAAACTCATTTTGTGATCTAATATATTGACTAAACCTTCATACACTTGATTAGGAATAGTAGTGCCACCTGGTGTACCAATACTTATATAAGGTTTGTTATTCAAGGTAACAAGGGTAGGCGTCATAGAACTTAACATTCTTTTTCCAGGTTGAATTGAATTGGCTTCTCCACCAATAGCGCCATACATATTGGGTACTCCTGGTTTGATGCTAAAATCGTCCATTTCATTGTTTAATAAAAAGCCTGCGCCAGCTACAATGGTTTTATTACCATAAGTATCATTTAAAGTGGTTGTAATGGCTACCATATTGCCTTTTGAATCAATTACACTAAAATGCGTTGTTTGCTCACTCTCATGCGCTTTTCCTGCTTGAATATTTTTACTTTGTCCAGCAACACCCACTTGATAGTCCTTCATTCTATCCTGTGCATATTGATTACTAATTAAAGTTTTAGTAGGCACTTTGTAAAAATCTGGATCACCCATATGTTCTGCTCTGTCTGCATAAGCTCTTCTTTGCGCTTCTACCATTAAGCTTACTTCTGCTGGGGTATTAAGTCCCATTTTTTGTACATCATATGGTTGAATCATTTGAAGCATTTGTGCAATTAGTATACCACCACTACTTGGAGGAGCAAAACTGATAATATGATGACCTCTGTAATCAAATTCTAAAGGAGTTCTATATTTTGGACGATAGTTTTTTAAATCTTCTAAACTAATAATGCCCTTACTGAAAGACATTTCTTTAACAATTAGGTCAGCCGTTTCCCCTTCATAAAATCCTGCCAATCCATTTTTCTGAATTCTAGTTAAAGTATTCGCTAAATCTGTTTGCACTAAAGTATCTCCAGCTTTCCATTGTTCTTTTTGTGTGAAGGCGCTTGGAGCAGAACTGTTCTTTAAAAATTGTGCTCTTGTGGCATTCAAACCTCTTGCTTCTTTTTCTGTAATAACATATCCATATGCAGCTAAATCAATAGCTGGTTGAATTAATTTAGCCATGGGTAATGTAGCATATTTTAAAACTTCAAACATGCCAGCTACAGAACCAGGAATACCACTTGCTGATGCACCATCTCTTGAAAGGGTATTGGAAGGATTGCCGTTTTCATCTAAATACATATCTCTATGACCTTTACTAGGTGCAGCTTCTCTAAAATCTATCCCTATTAATTTTCCATCTACATTTCTTGAAAGCATAAATCCACCACCACCAATATTACCCGCACCTGGATGAACCACTGCCAAACTAAACTGAACCGCAATAGCAGCGTCATATGCATTTCCACCATCTTGCATAATGGCTGCCCCCACCATACTAGCTAAAGGATGTGCACTTGTAACAGCTGCATGGTCAAAATTGGCCTCTTTTACCAATTGGTAGTTATATGGGTTTATTTGAGAATGCTTTTTAAAGAAAGGCTGTGCATAGCTAGGAACCACATTTACAATAAATAAGCCTACTAGTACAAAGGTTTTAAAGGTCTTGTTCATAATCACAATTTGAACCGTTAAATTACTTAATTTTAAGCTTATTCTGTAGATATTTTTATAATAAAATCAAACAAATTATGAAGCTAGTTGCTACTAAATGGAAAGGGGTATTGGTGTTGTTAATTTGTCCTATTTTGGCTTTCTCTCAATTACAAAGTCCGGCAGATTTCTTGGGGTACCAAGTGGGTACAAGATTTACAAGACATCATCAAATAGTTAGTTATTTTAATGCAGTAGCCAAAGCAATGCCTACAAAGGTTAAATTAATGTCTTATGGTAAAACCAATGAGGGAAGAGATTTATTGGTAGCCGCAATAAGTTCTGCAGAAAATATTGCTCAACTAGAAAATATCAGAAAGCATAATATTGGATTGACAGATGGCGCGGTGGAGGATACTAAACAACCTGCCATTGTTTGGTTAAGTTATAATGTACATGGAAATGAACCAGCTTCTTCAGAAGCAGCAATGTTAACTATATATGCATTATTAGATCCTAACAATAAAAAATCTGCTGAATGGTTAGAGCATGTAGTGGTAATGATAGATCCATGTATTAATCCAGATGGTAGAGATAGATATGTGAACTGGTATAATAATGCAGTAGGAGTGAATGCGTACAATGCAGATCAACAAGCAAGAGAACATATGGAACCATGGCCTGCTGGAAGAACCAATCATTTTAATTTTGATTTAAATAGAGATTGGGCATGGCAAACACAGGTGGAGACTCAACAAAGATTGCCTTTGTACCAACAGTGGTATCCACAAGTGCATGTAGATTTTCATGAACAAGGATACAATGAACCTTATTATTTTGCGCCAGCTGCAGAACCTTTGCACGTTGTGTTAACACCTTGGCAAAAAGAATTCCAAGATCAAATTGGAAAGAATCATGCAAAATATTTTGACCAAAACAATTGGTTATTTTTTACAAAGGAAAGATTTGACTTATTATATCCTTCATACGGAGATACCTATCCTATGTACAATGGTGCCATTGGGATGACTTTTGAACAAGGCGGCATTAGTGCAGGTTTGGGTGTACAAGATAAAAACAATGATACCTTAACCTTGGTGGCAAGAGCTCAACATCATTTCACCACTGGTATGTCTACGGTTGAAATTAGTGCTAATAATTACCAAAAATTAGTGACTGAGTTTAAAAAGTATTATCAAAATAGTAGAGCTGGAAATAGTACTGCTTATCAAACTTATTTAATCACTTCTGCTTCTGCACATAAAATAAAAGCCCTTACTGAATTGTTAATGAAGAACAATATTCAGTTCGGAACTTATTCGGGCAATACTAGTATTAAAGCTTTTGATTATTATACTAAAGCAGAAGGAAATTTTAACAATGAGGGGTATACTATTGCAGTGAATACCGCTCAAGCCCATGGAGTTTTAGCAAGTGTGTTATTGGATCCTATCACACAGGTAAATGATTCCAATACTTATGATATTACTGCATGGTCATTACCTTATGCATTTGGTGTGCATGGATATGCTACTAAAGAAAAATTAAATCATCAAGCTGGTTTTACTGCACCAAATTTTGAAATTGCTTCTACTCAATATGGATACTTAATACCTTATAATAGTTTTAGTACTGCTAAAGTATTAGCTCAATTATTGAATAAAAATATCAAAGTACGCTATGCAGAAAAAGCCTTTACCACCGCTGGTAGAACTTTCGAGAAAGGCACTTTGATGGTTTTGAAAACTAGCAATGCTGCAAATTGGGCATTAGATACCAAAGCTATTTGTGAGGCTGCTGGAGTAGAAGCAGTTGCAGTCTCTACTGGATATTCAGAAAAAGGAGCGGATTTTGGCTCTCCTTTAGATAAAATAATTAATCATGCCCCTAAAGTTGCTATGCTAACTGGCGAAGGAGTTAATGCATTGGCTGCAGGGGAAGTTTGGAATTATTTTGAACAACAAATTAATTATCCAATTACCCAACTTACTTATACAATGATGAGTAGAATAGATTTGAATAAGTATGATGTAATTATTGCGCCAGAAGGACAATACAGAGATTTAAATGCAAAACCTATTGCCGAAAAATTTCAAGCATTTGTTAGAAAAGGAGGAGTGTTGATTGCTTTTGAATCCGCAGCTCAACAATTTGCTGCGAATCCTGATTGGGGTGTTAAAGCTAAAGAATTGCCTAGTCCTTCAAAGCCAAACATAAATAATTTAGGAAAATATGGAGAGCGCGTTCAGGATCAATTAGAAAGTTCTAATCCCGGGGCTATTTATAAAGTATATATGGATGATACCCATCCAATTGGTTATGGTACCAATGGTATATTTTATAATTTGAAACAAGATATTACTTTATATGAACCAGCAAATGATGCATGGAATGTTGGCGCTATTAAGAAAGACAGTTATGTAGCTGGTTTTGTGGGTAATAAATCAAAAGCAGCTATTCAAGAAGGTATTGTGATTGGGGTAAAAGAAATGGGTGCTGGTAAATTTATTTATATGGCCGATGATCCAATTTTCAGAAATTTCTGGGAGGGCGGTAAATTGGTTTTAGCAAATGCTGTTTTCTTAAACGGCAAATAATTTTAGTTAAATAGTATTATGAAGAAAATTTTATTAATAGTCATTGGTCTTGGTTGTTTAAATGCTCCATTACAAGCACAACAAAATGCTGCTGCTATTTATGCAGGCATTAAAAAGTTGGGTGTGATGGGCTCTGTATTATATATAGCTGCTCATCCTGATGATGAAAATAATAGCTTTCTTCCTTATTTAACTAAAGAGAAAAATTATAGAACTGCATATTTAAGTTTAACAAGAGGGGATGGTGGACAAAACTTAATTGGCAAAGAACAGGGTATTGAATTGGGATTAATTAGAACCCAAGAATTATTGGCTGCAAGAAGAATTGACGGAGCAGAGCAATATTTTTCTACTGCCTATGAATTTGGCTTTAGTAAATCAGCTGATGAGGCATTAACTATTTGGGATCATCAAAAAGTATTGAGTGATGTGGTTTGGGTTATAAGACAATATCAACCAGATATAATTATTACTAGATTCCCAGGTGATGCAAGAGCGGGTCATGGTCATCATGCTGCATCTTCTATCATTGCCAATGAAGCGTATTTAGCAGCTGCTGATCCTACTCAATTTCCAGAGCAATTAAAATTAGGTGTGACTGTTTGGAAAGCCAAACGCATACTTTGGAATACGTTTAATTTTGGCACCGTTAATACAACCAACAACAATCAATTTAAATTAGAAGTGGGTGGGTACAATGCTATTGAAGGTAAAAGTTATGGGGAGATTGGTGCAGAAGCAAGAACCATGCACAAGAGTCAAGGAGAGGGAAGGCCAAGAAGAAGAGGAGCGAGTGCAGAGTTTTTTGAAACTACTGGAGGAGAAGCACCCACTAAAGAGTTAATGGATGGTATTGATATTAGTTGGTCAAGATTAGGAGCAACAACTATTCAGTCTGATATCAATAAAATGATTCAGCAGTTTCAAATAGATCAACCTTCTACTATTGTTCCCTCATTGGTTGCTTTATACACTAAAGTAAAAGCATTACCTAATTCTGTCTGGAGAAACTATGAATTACAACAAATACAATCTTTAATAAAAGATGCGGCAGGTATTTTTATAGAAGCAAGTACACAAAAAGCACAAGTGATCCCTGGAGAAAACTTAGGCCTTCAAGTATTGATTAATCAAAGGTCTTCGGTGAATACACAATTACTCAATTTGCAGTTGCCAGGAAAAGATAGTTCATTACAAAAAAACTTAAACTACAATCAAAATATAACGGTAGATTATTCATTTAAAGTAGATCCCTCTACGCCTATTTCTCAACCATATTGGTTAGTGGAGCCTAAAACGGAAGGGATGTTCATAGTTAATAATTACCAACAAATTGGAAAGGCAGAGAATGACCATAGTTTTTCTATTACTGTAAATATGAATATAGAAGGTGTTGGATTTAGTTTTGTTCAACCTGTTCAATACAAATTCACTGATCCAACCAAAGGAGATGTATATCAGCCCATAGCGGTTATTCCGGCAAAGGAAACTAAGTATGACAAGGAAGTGTATTTAATGAGATCCAATAAGGGAGTGGAAATTAGTTATCAGCAAATAGATCACCAGGGTATTAATACACAGCAAACTCTTTTAATTAAAAAACCTAAAGATCTATTACCCACTAAAGAGACAGATATTTTTAGAAAGACTATACAATATGATCATATTCCTACTTTAAATTATTTTACAAGAGCTAGCACTAAAATTGTCCCAATTAATATTAACACCAAAAATGCAACAGTAGGATATATTGATGGTGCGGGAGATAAATTACCTGAAGCATTAACTGAATTAGGCTATCATGTGGTGATGTTAAAAGCATCTGATATAAATAAAGCTACATTGGCAGGTTTAGATGCGATTGTGGTGGGCATTAGAGCGTATAATATGTTTGATTGGATTACAGAAAAGAATGACTTAATTAATGAGTATATTCAAAATGGAGGCAATTATATTGTTCAATATTTAAAAAGCAATCAAGTAGGGATTAATAAAGTGAAGGTAGGGCCTTATAATTTTTCAGTGAATGCTTCTAAAAGAGTTACACAAGAAAATGTTCCTGTAGAATTTATTTTACCTAATCATGCTGTATTAAATACGCCTAATAAAATAACAAGTACAGATTTTGAGCATTGGGTACAAGAAAGAAGTACTTATCAGGCAGAGAATGTCGATCCTCATTTTGAAATGCCTTTGTCTATGCATGATGCGAATGAACCTGCTTCTAATGGTAGTTTATTAATTGCACCTTTTGGAAAGGGGAATATGGTTTATGTTAGTATTACTTTATTTAGACAATTACCTGCAGGAAATCCAGGGGCTTATAAATTACTCGCGAACTTGGTAGAGTTGCCAAAGCATTAGATCTCGTTGGCTTCTTCATCACCCAACCATTTCATTTTGGTGGCTATAAAGAATACAATTAATCCAAGGCTTATTACGGTTAATCCCCCGAGCATCATTTTTTGTCCAGTTGAAATAAAGATAGCTACCCAAATTCCAATAGCAATTAATAATGGCAAAGGGTAGAGTGGCATTTTCCATGGGAAAAAAGATTTACCCTTTCTTTTGACCAATAATATTAATCCAATAGCTTGGCCAATAAACTGAATTAAAATTCTCATGGCTAAGATGGCGTCAATCACTTCTTTTAATCTGAATAATAAACTAAAGACAAAAGCAATTCCACCTAATACTAATAAAGACCTGTGAGGGAAATGTAATTTGGGATGTAGTTCTGCAAAAAAAGAAAAGAAGGATTTGTCTTTGGCAGCAGCATAAGGGATTCTGCTATATCCAAGAGTAGCTGCAAATAAAGATGCGAATGCCACTAATAAAATTAAAATAGTCACAATGGCTCCGGCGTTGGCTCCATACAAAGCTTGAATATAAGCACTTACTACATATTTACTTTCTACAATGGTTTCAAAAGGCAATACACTTGCCACACTTATATTCATGGCTAAATATAAAATAGCAATCCCCGTAATAGAGATAAACATACTTCTTGGAATATTCTTACTAGGGTTTTTAATTTCACCTCCTAAATGGCAAACATTATAATAACCCAAATAGCTATAAATGGTTTTTACACTGGCAAAACCCAATGCTGCAGCAAAACCATGCTTCATTTCAAAACCATCATTAATATGTTGAATAGGTGCTAAGAAATTGCCATGCAAAATACCGCCAAAAATAATCCATAGCATGGTGGTTAATACACCCACCCATAAAAAGACAGAAATTTTTCCAATGGATTCTATTTTCCTGTACAATAAACTAATCACCAAAATAACCACTGCACCACTCACTATTTTTTCTTGAATAAAAGAGAAGTGAAAAAAGTAATTCGCGTATTGGGAAAAACCTATTGCTGCAGAGGCAATCACTAGGGGTGCTTGGATCATGGTTTGCCATACAAATAAAAAGCTCATTAGCTTTCCCCATTTTTTTCCGTACCCTTCTTTTAAAAAATGAAAGCTTCCGCCTGCTTTTGGAAGTGCAGCTCCTAATTGACTCCAAACCATTGCATCCAAATAAGATAATACAGCCCCTGCTATCCATGCATATAAAAAATAAGGACCGCCCATAATTTGAGCGACCACACTTAATACAACGAATGGACCAATGCCCACCATGTCGATCATATTAATGGCAGTGGCATGTAAAAGACTTAATTTGCGCTCTAGTTTGACATTCATGCTATATCTAGTATATTTATTGAATAGAACAACAAGATAATACAATTACTAAAACAATGGACTCGAATTTTAAAACGGTAGACTGGGCATATAGTGCAAGTATTTATGAAGTGAATATTCGTCAATATACCGAAGAGGGAACTTTCAAAGCCTTTGAACAACATATTCCAAGGTTAAAAGACATGGGTATAGATATTTTATGGTTAATGCCAATTACACCCATTAGTCAGGAAGGTAAAAAAGGAAGTTTGGGAAGTTATTATGCTTGCAGTAGTTACACCAAAATAAATCCAGAGTTTGGTAATGAAGCTGATTTAATATCCTTGATTAAAACAGCCCATGATTTAAATATGAAAGTGATTATAGATTGGGTAGCCAATCATACGGGTAAATATCATGAATGGATGGAGCATCATCCTGATTGGTTTTCACAAGATGCGCAAGGAAATTTTACAGAAAGAAATGGTTGGGAAGATGTGGTGGATTTAAATTTCAATAATGCAGCTATGAGAGTGGCCTTGCAAAATGCCATGCATTATTGGGTAACTAATTTTAATATTGATGGTTTTAGATGTGATATGGCTCATTTGGTTCCTTTGGATTTTTGGAAAGCTGTAAGAGCTTCTTTTAATGATGCCAAACCATTGTTTTGGTTAGCTGAGTGTGAAGTAAGAGATTATCACGAGGTATTTGATGCCACTTATGCATGGCATTGGATGCATGTGTCTGAAAAAATAGCCAGAGGGGAAGCAGGGGTGCATGATATTTATAATGTCTTACACGATTATGCTGGCTATCCAGAAGGTTCTATTAAGCTTTTATATACCAGTAACCATGATGAAAATAGTTGGAATGGAACTGAATATGAAAAGTACGGACCTGCTGCTAAACCTTGGGCGGTTTTTGCCCATACCTGGAAAGGAATGCCTTTATTATATAGTGGTCAAGAAATTCCCAATACCAAGAGACTACAATTTTTTGATAAGGATCCCATACAATGGACTTCAACACCAAGCTTACACGAGTTTTATAAAACCTTATTACAATTAAGGAAGGATTATCCCGCATTGGTGAGTGGGACAAGTTTTAACTTGCCTAGTTCGGATCATAATGTAATGGCCTATATAAGACACCTAGAAAATCAAGTGGTTTTAGTGGTATTAAATGTATTCACGGAGCATATAACAATCCAATGCAATCATGAATTACTAAAAGGGAAGTTCAAACAGGTATTTTCTGGAATGCAATATACTTTTGATGAATATGTTTCTTTTGAACTAATGCCAGGGGATTATTTTGTGTATACCAAGCTTTAGCTATTTCGCTTTTCCTGTTGGTAAGCAATAAATTCCATCATTTCACTCAAGTCAAAACTACTTAGGTTTTGACTGGCTTTTAATCCTGCTTTTTGAGCAACCAACACACCGTATTTGCAATCGTCAAATCCATCCACTTCGTGCGCATCTGGATCAATGGAGATTAATACATCCTTACTCAATGCTTCCTCAATATATCTCCAATCCATATCCAATCTTCTTGGATGCGCATTTAATTCCAATACCACATTATGCTCTGCACAGGCTTCTATTAATGTTGTATGATCTACAGGATAACCTTTTCTACTTAATAATAAACGGCTAGTAGGGTGTCCTAATATACTAGTATAGGGATTGGCCACTGCATTAAGTAAGCGCATCATGGCTTTTTCTTCTGTCATTTTCAAATTGGAGTGAACAGAAGCAATGACTAGATCGAATAAGTCCAAAATATCATCAGGGTAGTCCAAGCTGCCATCATTCAATATATCTGACTCGATACTTTTAAAGATCACAAAAGGCGCCAGTTTTTTATTTAAAGCATCAATCTCTTTATGTTGAGCGATGATTCTTTCTGCAGATAAACCATTGGCATAAAATGCAGATTTGGAGTGATCACTGATTACTAGGTACTCATATCCTTTATTAATTGCTGCTTTGGCCATCTCTTCAATAGTGTGAATTCCATCACTCCATGTGCTATGAGAATGTATGATGCCTTTAATATCTGTGGCTTGGATAGTTTTAGGCAATGCTTTTTTTCCGGCTACTTTTTCTATGATGGTGGGGAGTTCTCTTTGAGCAGGGGGGATAAAACCTAAGTCCAATGCATTGAATATTTCTTGCTCTTCTTTGTAGGTAGCATTATCCAATTTTGCAGCGGCGTAATTGGGTAATGCTTGTATAGCTTCCCAAAATGATTCACTTGAGTTGAGTTTAAATTGATTGAAAATAAATTGATTAGGGTCAGAGAAGTACCACCTAATCTCAAACTGATCAGCCCCTTTTGAGCTTAAATAATCTTCTTGAGTACTACAATCAAAGTTTTTTTCGGTCAAAAATGTTAATAATTTTTCTTTAGAAAGGGTAGTTAGCACCTCCAAAAAGTCCAAACTTTCCATTTGTCTGGCATATCCACCTACTATTGAATGTTGTTCATTGGGAAAATTTTGACCTAATGCTAAGAGTAAAGAAGCAGTAATATTTTCTAATTCTTGGTATAAATAACTTCCTTGATGTTGTAAATAAAACTCCAATGCTTCTTTAATATTTTGTTGCGTCTTTGCACCAAAACCTTTGTAATTAATTAATCTATTTTCATCACAAGCATATAATAGTTCACCCACAGATTCTATTTCTAATTCTTTCCAAATGGTTGCAATTTTTTTTGGACCCAAACCTTTTATCTTGATCATCTCAATAATTCCAGGAGGTGTTTTTTGAATATACTCGTCTAATAAATCAAGATGATTGGTTGTGATAATTTGTTGAATTTTTTTTCCAATAGCTTCTCCAATGCCTCTTATAGAAAATAATTGAGCAGGAGCCATTTCGGTGACTGGTTCAGTCAACTTATCTAGCGTGAAAGCCGCGTTGGCGTAGGATTTGGTCTTAAATGGGTTCTCTCCATGAATATCCATTAATTTACTCAGTAAACTAAAATATTCAGCAATCTCGTAGTTGTGCATGAGATCAAAGTTAGATAAAAAGATGGAGTCCTTAAGAGACTCCAAATGAAAGCAAAAAAAAATCCCTCCGAGTAATCGGAGGGACTTTGAATATTATCCGAGGATAATTATTTCTTTTTAGCAGCCTTCTTAGCAGCTTTCTTCTTAGGAGCAGCTTTTTTAGCAGCTTTCTTAGGAGCAGCTTTCTTAGCAGCTTTTTTAGGAGCAGCTTTCTTAGCAGCTTTCTTTACAGTTTTTTTAGCAGCTTTTTTAGGAGCAGCTTTTTTTACAGCTTTCTTAGCAGCTTTTTTTGGAGCAGCTTTCTTAGCAGCTTTTTTTGCAGTTGCCATGTTTTTTAGATTTAATGGTTAGTAAATATGCATTAAAAGTAAAAACTTTTTTAATAACTACAAAAATTTTTTTTTAAGCTACCGCTTCCACTGGTAAAACAGAAACAGTTGTTTTGTTGTTTTTTCCTTTTTTAAACTCTACCACTCCGTTTGCAAGAGCGAATAAAGTATAATCAGATCCAACACCAACGTTCTTACCAGGGTGGTACTGAGTACCTCTTTGACGAATTAAGATATTGCCGTTTAAAGCTGGTTGACCACCATATATCTTAACGCCTAATCTTTTACTTTGTGAGTCACGGCCGTTCTTAACGGAACCTTCACCTTTCTTGTGTGCCATAGTATCTTAGTTTAAGCTATGTTTTCAATTTTGATTTGAGTATAATGCGTTCTGTGACCATGTTTCTTGCGGAAACCCTTTCTTCTCTTCATTTTAAAGGCGATCACTTTGTCTCCTTGAACTAAGTCGTTAGTAATTTCAGCCTTTACAACCGCTTTAGTAGCGAAAGAAATGCTTCCATTATTATCAACGAATAATACATCGTTGAATTCAACTTTGTCTCCAGTTTTACCTTGCAGGTGAGGTACATACAAGCTATCTCCTGCTTGTACTTTAAATTGTTGTCCTGCGATTTTTACTACTGCTAACATAATGTCCAAAATTAGGACGGCAAAGGTAACTAATTATCCGTCAATTTACAAGCAAATATTAAAAAATAAAAAAACCTGCTTTAAAAGCCCTCTTGTACCTAATTTTGTCCCGCCTAACTGGCTAATTTGTCCTATGAATATCAAAACCCTATTTGCCAAGCCTTTTGCCCAATACATATATAATAAGCAAGTAAAAGAGCTGGCAAATGCACTAAAAAATCAGCAACTTATTCTAAATCAATTAGTTAAGTCTGCGACCAATACCCAATTTGGTAAGGAGCATCATTTTAGTCAAATTTCGGATTATGCTAGTTTTAAGCAAAATGTACCCATTAGAGACTTTGAGGGGCTAAAAATCTATATAGAAAAGATCAAATCCGGGGAAGCCAATGTTTTATGGAAGGGCAAACCCCTTTACCTAGCCAAGACCAGTGGGACTACCAGTGGGGTAAAATATATACCCATTAGCAAAGATTCTATCTCCAACCACATCAATGGGGCAAGAGATGCCATCTTAACCTATATGGCCACCACCGGTAATGTAGATTTTGCTGGCGGAAAAATGATTTTCTTGAGTGGTTCACCCGAATTGGAAAGAGTCGGGGGTATTCCTACTGGTAGATTAAGCGGTATCGTGAATCATCATGTGCCTGCCTACCTGAGAGGAAATCAATTGCCTAGTTATACCACCAATTGTATAGATGAGTGGGAGGAGAAATTGGATAAGATTGTAGAAGAAACCCTTGGGAAGGATTTGACCCTAATTGGAGGAATCCCCCCTTGGATGCAAATGTATTTTGATAGAATAGTTCAAGTAACTGGTAAACCAGTGAAGGAAGTGTTTCCTAATTTACAAGTATTGGTGCAGGGCGGTGTAAATTTTGAACCCTATAAAGCTAAACTATTTGAAACCATTGGCAAGCCGGTAGATACCATCGAATTATTTCCTGCAAGTGAAGGATTTTTTGCATTTCAAGATCAAAGAGATCAATCAGGATTATTATTGAATACCAATAGTGGTATCTTTTTTGAATTTATTCCTTTAGCAGAAATTCATAAGGAGCATCCCACTAGGTATAGTTTAGCAGAAGTACAATTGAATGAAAACTATGCACTCATCATTAATAACAATGCTGGCTTATGGGGTTATAATATTGGAGACACTGTAAAATTTATAAGCTTAAATCCATACAGGGTAATAGTTACAGGCAGAGTGAAACATTTTATATCTGCCTTTGGGGAGCATGTTATTGGAGAAGAAGTAGAACAAGCAATGTTAAAAGCTACTGCACAAATGGATGCTCAAGTAATTGAATTTACGGTAGCTCCATACATTCAGCAGGCTGCAGGGAAAAGCTATCATGAGTGGTTAATTGCTTTTGAAAAACAACCTGCGGACATAGGGGCATTTGCAAAATTATTGAATCAATTCATGTGCGAAAAGAATTTGTATTACAATGATTTGATAACAGGAAATATTTTAGAGCCATTACATATTACTGTTTTGGACAAAGATGCTTTTATCAATTACATGAGGGCAGAAGGTAAATTGGGTGGTCAAAATAAAGTGCCCAGATTAAGTAACGACAGAAAATTAGCAGAGGGTTTATTGCAATATATTTCGCATTAATTTATTAATAGTGTATTTTTAAGCCCAATCAAAACAAGGGATGAGTCAAAAAAGAATTGCCATATTCGGATCAACTGGTTCTATAGGAAAACAAACCTTAGAAGTGATTGCTGCACATCCTGAATTATTTGTTGCAGAAATTTTAACGGCACATTCTAATGAATCCTTGTTAATTGAACAAGCCTTATTATTTGTTCCCAATATTGTAGTCATAGGAGAGATTGCAAAATATGCCATTGTAAAAAAAGCATTAGAAGGCAAACCCATTAAAGTATTTGCTGGAGAAGAAGCTTTAGAGCAAGTTGCTGCTATGGATTGTTATGATTTTATGATGGCAGGTATTGTGGGATTTGCAGGATTAAGACCCACATTGACTGCTGTAGAAAATGGCAAAACCATTGGACTAGCCAATAAAGAAACTTTAGTAGTTGCTGGAGATATAGTGATGCGAACAGCCAAGGAAAAAGGAGTAGCTATTATTCCTGTGGATAGTGAGCACTCTGCTATTTTTCAATGCTTGGTAGGAGAGCAGTTAAACCCTATTGAAAAAATTATTTTAACCGCAAGTGGCGGTCCTTTCTTAGGTAAGAAACCTAATTTCTTGGTGAATGTAAAAAGAGATCATGCATTACAACATCCTAACTGGAGTATGGGTGCAAAAATATCTATAGACTCTGCGACCTTGATGAATAAAGGCTTAGAGATGATTGAAGCCAAATGGTTATTTGGTTTAGAGCCTGAACAAATTAAAGTAGTAATACATTCTCAAAGTATTATTCATAGTATGGTCCAGTTTGAAGATGGAAGTATCAAAGCTCAAATGGGATTGCCAGATATGAAATTGCCCATTCAATATGCAATGGCATTTCCACAACGTTTAAAAAATGATTTTCCAAGATATCATTTTGATAAACCCAATACTTTAACTTTTGACGAGCCCGATACCAAAACTTTTAGAAATTTATATTTAGCAACTGAAGCAATGAAGCAAGGAGGTAATGCGCCTTGTGTAATGAATGCAGCCAACGAAATTGCGGTATATGCTTTTTTGAAAAATAGAATTGGCTTTTTAGATATGACTGAGTTGATTGAAAGAACAATGGAAAAAATTCCATTTATCGCTCAGCCTAGTTTGGATGATTATTTTGAATCAGATGGTGAAGCGCGTAGTTTTGCAGCTTCTTTAATACACTTATAATTATGTTTATCAACGCAATAGATATAGCAGCGGTAGGGATGAAAACAGCACAATTTATTTTGTCTTTTTCTATACTGGTTGTTTTACACGAATTAGGACATTTTATACCTGCAAGATTATTTAAAACAAGGGTAGAGAAATTCTATTTGTTTTTCAATCCTGGGTTTAGTCTTTGGAAAAAGAAAATAGGAGAGACAGAATATGGTATTGGCTGGATTCCTTTTGGGGGCTATGTAAAAATTAGCGGCATGATTGATGAGAGTATGGATAAGGAGCAGTTAAAAACAGCACCTGAAGATTGGGAATTAAGGTCCAAGCCTGCTTACCAAAGATTGATTGTGATGTTGGGTGGCGTGATCGTAAACATTTTATTAGCGATTGTTATTTTCATTGGATTAAGTTGGGTATATGGTGACGATAATTTACCTGCAAGAAATGTTTCTTATGGATTGCATGTGAATGAGATTGCAAAAAGTATTGGCTTACAAGAAGGAGATAAAATTTTGACTATTGATCAAAAAGAAATAGAAGATATTAGTTCAATTGAATCTACATTGGTTTTATCTAATCCCAAAACTATACAAGTTCAAAGAGGAGATTCTTTATTTGATTTAAGCATTCCAGCTACATTGAGTACAACCTTAGCTGCTAATAAGAAAAAAGAAACCGGTCCATTTGTAGTGCCTCGTGTACCTATAATAGTTGATTCTGTAGGAAAAACCGCAGTAACAATGGATGGTGGTCAATTTTTAAAAGGAGATACTTTGATTGCGATCAATCAAAAAGAAGTGAAGTACCGTTTGGATTTTGAAAATATAAAAAAGAAATACGCGGACTCCATTGTTGTGGTTAGTTTAAAAAGAGGTTCTGATACTATAAATGTAAAAGCAATGATTAATGGTTCTGGTCAATTAGGCGTATTCTTACAATTGCCCGTGAATTTATTTAAAACAGTACACAAAGAATTTAGTTTTGTGCAAGCCATTCCATTTGGTGTAAAAAGAACATTTACCACATTAGATAATTATGTTCAAGGTATAAAGCAAATTTTTACTGGTAAAGTGAATCCAAATGATTCATTAGGAAGCTTAATTAGCATTGGTAATACTTTCCCTTCTTTCTGGGATTGGGAAAGATTTTGGACTTTAACAGGTGTATTCTCTATTATATTAGCCTTTATGAATGTTTTGCCTATTCCAGCATTGGATGGGGGACATGCATTGTTTATTTTATTTGAAATGATCACTGGCCGCAAGCCAAGTGACAAGTTCATGGAATACGCACAGATTACTGGTATGCTCATTATGTTTGGCTTAATGTTTTATGCTTTAGGCTTGGACTTCTGGAGATTGTTTAAGTAATCCAATAATTAGTCGTAATTTTGTAGGTTCAATATCCTAAAGGTATTATTGGGGTCGTATGGTTTTGACAGCAATAGTAGCGGTTGGGGTAAGCATGCAGTGCGTTGGATAATTAGCACTTTAATCTGAATATCAAACAATCAAACGGCGAAGCAAATTACG
>JAHEFI010000027.1 GCA_024640255.1 Bacteroidota bacterium
CTGTTATGGCATATGACGTAATCGTATTGGGTAGTGGTCCTGGAGGATATCCAGCAGCTATTCGTGCTTCTCAATTAGGTTTAAAAGTAGCAATCATCGAAAAAGAAAGTTTAGGTGGTGTTTGTTTGAACTGGGGTTGTATTCCAACCAAAGCGTTGTTAAAGAGTGCACAAGTATATGAGTACTTAAAACATAGTAAGGATTACGGTGTAAATGCAACAGGTGTAAGTGCAGATTTTGGCGCAGTGATTTCACGTAGCCGTGGCGTTGCTGACAAAATGAGTAAGGGGGTTCAATTCTTGATGAAGAAGAACAAGATTGATGTGATCATGGGATATGGTAAAGTGCATGCTAAAGGAAAAGTAGAAGTTAAAGCTGCTGATGGATCTACTCAAATCGTTGATGGAAAATACATAGTGATTGCAACAGGTGGTAGAACAAGAGAATTACCTAATTTAAAACAAGATGGTAAGAAAGTGCTTGGATACCGTGAAGCAATGGTAATGCCAACTCAACCTAAGAGCATGATCATTGTTGGTAGTGGTGCGATAGGTGTAGAGTTTGCATATGTTTATAATAGCATGGGAACTAAAGTAACTATTGTAGAGTTTGCTCCAAGAATTGTTCCAGTAGAAGATGAAGATATTTCTAAAGAATTAGAGAAGCAGTATAGAAAACAAGGCATTGAAATTTTAACCAATGCTTCTGTTGAATCTTTGGATACTGCAGGTGCTGGTGTGAAAGCATTAGTGAAAAAATCTGATGGTTCTACATTAACATTAGAAGCAGATGTAGTTTTAAGTGCGGTGGGTGTGGTTGCTAATATTGAAAATATTGGCTTAGAGCAAAATGGTATCAAGACAGAAAAAGGAAGAATTGTTGTAGATAAGTTCCAACAAACAAGTATTGCTGGTATCTACGCTATTGGAGACTGTTCTCCTGGCCAAGCTTTAGCGCATGTGGCTGCTAAAGAAGGTATCAATGCTGCTGAACACATTGCTTGTTTAGAAAAGAAACACGCACATATGCCTGAAGCAATTGATTACAATAATATTCCAGGTTGTACTTATTGCACTCCAGAAATTTCAAGTGTTGGTTTTACTGAAAAAGCAGCTAAAGAAGCTGGATACGATATTAAAGTTGGCAAGTTCCCATTTGTAGCAAGCGGTAAAGCTTCTGCAGCAGGTGCAACAGAAGGTTTCGTAAAAGTAATCTTCGATGCTAAATATGGTGAATTCTTAGGATGTCATATGATTGGTATGAATGTAACAGATATGATTGCTGAAGCAGTAGTTGCTCGTAAATTAGAAACTACAGCTCATGAAATCTTAAACGCTATTCATCCACACCCAACAATGAGTGAAGGATTGAAAGAAGCAGTTGCAGCAGCATATGGCGAAGCAATAGATATCTAAGTATTTTTTAAAAATAATCAATGGCTCGTGTTTCCAATTAAATTGGATGCGAGCCATTTTTAATAATGTTGAATTAGTTGAATGAAGTACGAAAAGGAAATTAATAGAAGAAAAAGTTTTGCGATTATCTCGCATCCGGATGCTGGTAAAACTACCTTAACAGAGAAGCTATTGTTATTTGGTGGTGCTATTCAAACAGCAGGTGCTGTAAAAAGTAATAAGATTAAAAAGCATGCGACTTCTGACTTTATGGAGATAGAGCGTCAAAGAGGTATCTCTGTTGCCACTTCAGTAATGTCTTTTGAATACAAGGGCAATTTGATTAATTTATTAGACACTCCAGGTCACAAGGATTTTGCGGAAGATACATACAGAACATTGACAGCAGTGGATAGTGTAATCTTAGTGATTGATAGTGTGAATGGTGTGGAGCCTCAAACAAGAAGATTGATGGAAGTATGTAGCATGCGAGCTACACCTGTGATTGTGTTTATTAATAAGATGGATCGTGATGGTAAGAATAGATTTGATTTAATAGACGAAATAGAAGCAGAATTAAAAATATCCTTACACCCAATGACTTGGCCAATTAATAGTGGTAAAGAATTTAAGGGGGTATATAATTTACACGAAAAGAGTTTAAGATTATTTACAGCTAGTACTAAAGCAGATGATGAAGATGTAGTTGCGATTGAAGATTTGGCAAGCCCTGTATTGCAAGAAAAAGTGGGAGAAAGAGATGCTGCTGTTTTAAGAGAAGATGTTGAATTAATTGATGGGGTTTATGGAGCATTGGATCCTAAGGACTATTTAGAAGGTAAAATCGCTCCAGTGTTTTTTGGTTCTGCGGTGAATAACTTTGGTGTACAAGAAATGTTGGACACTTTTATTCAAATAGCACCCACACCAAGAGATAGAGAGACCAATGTGCGCAAAGTGCAAGCAGGAGAAGATAAGTTCAGTGGATTTATATTTAAGATACATGCCAATTTAGATCCTAAGCATAGAGATCGTATCGCATTTATGAGAGTATGTAGTGGTAAGTTTGAAAGAAACACCTATTATAAACACGTAAGATTAGAAAAAGACGTTCGTTTTACGAACCCTTATACTTTCTTGGCTAGAAGTAAAGATATTGTGGAAGATGCTTATCCAGGAGATGTAGTGGGTTTATTTGATACAGGTAATTTTAAAATTGGAGATACGCTTACAGAAGGGGAGAAATTTTATTTCACCGGTATTCCCACTTTTTCACCTGAGATCTTTAAAGAATTGGTGAACAAAGACCCCATGAAGACAAAGCAATTAGAAAAAGGTATTTCTCAGTTAACAGATGAGGGTGTTGCACAGTTATTCACGCAGTTTGGAGGTAATAAAAAAATTATTGGTTGTGTGGGTGAATTACAATTTGAAGTAATTCAGTATAGATTATTACAAGAATATGGTGCTGCTTGTGAATTTAGAACTCTGCCATTTTATAAAGCATGTTGGTTAACTTCAATTGATAAAAATAAATTGGATGATTTTTTAAGATTCAAACAACAAAATGCCGCAGAAGATAAAGATGGCACACCTGTGTATTTAGCACAAAGTGAATGGTTCTTGAATACAGAAATCACCAATAATCCAGACATTCAATTTCACTTCACTAACGAAGTAAATAAATAGATCAGTTAATTCAAAAAAGATGAAGGCAAAAACGCTCAAACAAAACAAGGTAAATATTATCACACTAGGATGTAGCAAGAACTTAGTAGATAGTGAAATGTTGAGTGGTCAATTGGCTGCAAATGATATTGCAGTGGTACATGAGAATAAAAAGCTAGACCATAATATTGTGGTAGTAAATACTTGTGGATTTATTGATAAAGCCAAAGAAGAAAGCGTGAACACTATTTTGGATCAGGTGGCTTTAAAACAAAAAGGAAAACTAGATAAGGTATATGTGACGGGTTGTTTGAGTGAAAGATATAGAGGAGATTTAGCTGCTGAAATTCCAGAAGTGGATGCATGGTTTGGCACCATGGAACTTCCTTTAATGTTGAATCAGTTGAATGCAGATTATAAAGCAGAACTATTAGGAGAGCGATTATTAAGCACACCTCAGCATTATGCCTATTTAAAAATTAGTGAGGGTTGTAATAGAACCTGTTCATTCTGTGCCATTCCTTTAATGAGAGGGCAACATGTAAGTAAAACCATCGAACAATTAGTGGATGAAGCAAAGGGATTGGTTAAAAAAGGGGTGAAAGAGATTATGTTAATTGCACAAGAGTTAACATATTATGGATTGGATATTTACAAAGAGCGTGCGCTGCCTAAATTATTACATGCATTAGCAGATGTAGAAGGTTTAGAGTGGATTCGTTTACACTATGCTTATCCAAGTAAATTTCCATTAGATATATTAGATGCCATGCGTGAGCGAAGCAATATTTGTAATTATATAGATATCCCTTTGCAACATGCTAGTAATAATATGCTAAAAGCAATGAGAAGAAATATTACCAGAGAAGAGATGAGTGAATTGATTAAAGAAATTAGAAATCGTGTTCCTGGTATTGCTATTAGAACTACTTTGATTGCAGGTTTCCCAGGTGAAACATTAGAAGACATAGAAGAATTAAAAGATTTCTTAAAAGAACATCGTTTTGATAGAGTGGGTATATTCACCTATAGCCACGAAGAAAATACCAGTGCCTATGATTTAGTAGACGATGTTCCAGCTGAAGAGAAGCAAAGAAGAGCAGAAGAAATCATGGAAGTGCAACAAGAAATTAGTTTGGAGATTAATCAAACCAAAGAAGGCCAGATTTTAAAAGTATTAGTAGATAAAAAAGAAGCGGGTAGATATTTGGGTAGAACAGAGTTTGATAGTGTGGAAGTGGACAATGAAGTGGTGATCAATACCACAAAGCGCTTAAAGCCAGGAGATTTTGTCATGGTTAAAATTACCAAGGCTTACGACTATGACTTAGAAGGGGAACTGGTTGATTAATTAAGCTATTTTATGTATTTTGAGGGTAATAATAACTACTTAAAATATATGTTATGGCTATTGATTGGAAAGGTGTATTCCCTGCAGTAACTACTAAATTCACTGCCTCAGACGAATTAGATTTAGATTTATTTAAATTAAATATCCAAGCTCAGTTAGATGCTGGAGTGCATGGTATTATTCTAGGTGGAACACTTGGAGAATCTAGTGTATTAAGTACCCAAGAAAAAGAAGTTTTAGTAAAAACAGCAGTTGCTCATGTAAATGGCAAAGTGCCAGTGATTATTAATATTGCGGAGGGGAGTACTAGTGTAGCTATTGAACAAGCTTTGTATGCAAAAGCTTGGGGTGCAAAAGGATTGATGTTATTGCCACCTATGCGCTATAAATCAGATCATAGAGAAACAGTTCAATACTTTAAAGATATAGCAGCAAGTACGGATTTGCCGATTATGATTTACAATAATCCGGTAGATTATAAAATAGAAGTAACCATTGAAATGTTTAAAGAGCTGGTTGAAGTAAAAAATATTCAAGCAGTGAAAGAATCTACAAGAGATGTCTCTAATGTGACCAGAATGCGTAATGCTTTTGGAGATAGATTTAAGATTTTATGTGGAGTAGATACTTTGGCTTTAGAAGAATTATTATTAGGAGCTGATGGTTGGGTAGCGGGCTTGGTATGTGCCTTCCCTAAAGAAACCATTGCAGTATATAGATTAGCCTTAGCGGGCAATATTGCAGAAGCTACTAAAATATACAGATGGTTTATGCCTTTATTAGAATTAGATATTCATCCTAAATTAGTACAGTATATTAAGTTCGCTGAAGCAAAATGTGGCATTGGATCTGAATTAGTGAGAAGACCAAGATTGGTTTTAGAAGGAGAGGAAAGAAAAAGAATAGAAGCTATTATTGATCAAGGTATTAAAAACAGACCTACACTTCCAGAATTTCATACTTTATAATTATGTCTTTAGCAACGATCACTAAAAATGCTCAATCAGCATTTGAACAATATATCTCTTATACCAATCAACAAAGAGCTGATTTCTTGGAAGCTATTGCAGCCAATATTGAATCTCTGGGAGACGAATTAATTGACACAGCTAGTCAAGAAACGAATCTGCCTGCTGCAAGATTACAAGGTGAAAGAGGTCGTACTTGTTTTCAGTTGCGTATGTATGCAGCCATGTTATTAAAAGGAGATTATGTAGATGCAACTATAGAGACTGCAGTACCAACCAAAACTCCTCCCAAACCTGATATTAGAAGCATGTATCAACCAATGGGTCCAGTGGTGGTATTTGGTGCAAGTAATTTTCCATTTGCTTATTCCACCGCAGGCGGTGATACAGCTAGTGCATTAGCAGTAGGTTGTCCAGTAATTGTAAAAGCACATCCAGCGCATATTAAAACTTCGACATTAGTAGCATCTGCCATTCAAAAAGCAATTGCAGATTGTAAAATGCCTCCATATGTTTTTCAGCATGTTTCAGCTGCTGAATTATCCATGAATGAAATAGATTTAGGTAAAGCATTAGTGCAAGATGAAGCCATTGCAGCAGTTGGATTTACTGGTTCAAGAGTAGGTGGAAGAGCATTGTTAGATTATGCTACAGCAAGAAAAAATCCAATTCCTGTTTTTGCAGAAATGGGAAGTGTAAATCCAGTGATTTTATTAGAAGATATCATAGCTACTCAAACAGAAGCCATAGCTACACAATATGCAGGCTCCATTACATTAGGCGTTGGACAATTTTGTACCAATCCAGGAATTTTAATAGGTGTACAATCAAAAGCATTAAACGATTTGGCGCATCATTTAGCTAATGCAATGAAAGTGTATACACCTGCGAGTATGTTACATGCAGGTATTCAAGCAGCTTATCTAAAAAATAGTAAAGCAGCCATGGAGCAAAAAGGGGTTTGTTTGTATACAGATAAAAATCCTGATGCGGAGAATGCTTATCCTGTATTAGCAACTGTAGATGGGGCAACTTTCTTAGCCAATCCATTATTAGCAGAAGAAGTTTTTGGTCCTTATAGTATTTTGGTTCAATGCAAAGACTTAAATGAACTTAAAGCAGTGTGGTCTTCATTGCATGGTCAAATTACTACTACCATTATGGGTACTGATAAAGATCTTCAAGAAAATAAATCATTAGTAGAAAAAGCTTTCTTATTGGCTGGAAGGGTAGTCATCAATGGAGTACCAACTGGTGTGGAAGTTTGTGATAGTATGGTGCATGGAGGCCCTTATCCTGCAAGTACGGATAGTCGATTTACTGCGGTAGGTGTGAAAGCGGTTAACAGATGGTTAAGACCAGTGTCATATCAAAACTGGCCAGACAGTTTATTGCCATTGGCATTACAAAATGCCAATCCATTAAAAATTACTAGAGCAATTAATGGGCAGCAGTCAAAGGATGCTTTGAGCTAGGTTTAATAGAATAAGTAGTCACTATCGCAGCGCAAATAATAAAATAAGCGATTAATATATAACTACTCATTGGCCAAATTTTCTCAAGGCCAAACCATCCGCCAAAATAAATAATGCATCCAACGCAAATAGCGTTTTTGATGATTTCAAAAATATAGGCTAATGGATTTCTGTCCATAAATTCTGTAAGTATATAAACTTGTGCAAAAATGAATGCGCCGTATATAAAAATATTCCCGTGTCCAATATTGGCTACATTGCCAAACAAGTAACTCACTAATAAAAGCAAGCTAAATAGTTGACACCATAAAAATACTTGCATGCCTTTGGGAGCTTCAGTATCGTATTTATCAAAATGGTAAACATCTTTTATTTTTTCAACTGGATAAGCAGCTTCTACATCCGCAGGTCTCCAACCCAATGGCTTAAACCAAATGGTGAATTTGGCTTTCCAATCTTTTGTTCTCCATGCATCTTTAATTAATAACCACATATGCATGAAATTAATTTTAATAGGGTTCCATGTTTTTACTGGTCTTGTAATGCCATACACACAAGGGGTATCTGCTAATTCTTCTTGATAAGTCCCAAACCAGCGATCCCAAAAAATAAATACTTGTCCAAAATTCTTATCCAAATAAATGGGATTAATAGCATGATGTACTCTGTGATGAGAAGGAGTTACAATAATATATTCCAATAAACCCATTCTATTAATATGTCTTGTATGATACCAAAATTGGGCAAACAAATGAAGTGGTGCAACAATAGCGATTACTTTAGAAGGCACTCCCAATAATGCAGCTGGCAAAAGTAATACTGCATAAATTCTTACAAATACTGAAATACTTTGTCTTAATGCACAAGCCAAATTAAACTCTTCACTACTATGATGAACAATATGATTGTTCCAGAAAAAGTTAACACTATGGGCTAAACGGTGTACCCAATATCCAGAGAAGTCAAGTGCAATAAATGCAATTACATATAATAACCAACTTGATTGTATATGAGCAATCGCAATATGATTAACAAGCCATTCATAACTTATAATGGCAATACTTAATCCTAGAACATCTTTGGTAGTATTGGTTACCCCTGAGCTTAAACTAGAAATCATGTCTAATGTTCTCACTGTTTCAAACCCCTTCTTCCATCCATACCATTTTTCAAATAGCACAAAGGCCAAGAAAAGGGGCATTGCAATAATCAATATCTTACCGTAGGTTTCCATAAAAATGTTTTAAGCAAGCAATTACCAAAAGTATTAATTTTAGTCTATGGCAACAACTAATCCTATTAACACCCCAGGTTTTGGAAAGTACCAATTAGGGGGATCTATTTTTGAATGTATTGATGCACATACTTGCGGCAATCCTGTAAGAGTGGTGGTGAATGGAGGTCCAGCATTGGAAGGAAATAATATGAGTGAAAAAAGACAACATTTTTTACGCGAATATGATTGGATTAGAAAAGGATTAATGTTTGAACCAAGAGGACATGATATGATGAGTGGAAGTATCTTGTATCCGCCACATGATCCTGCAAATGATGTGGCCGTTTTATTCATTGAAACAAGTGGATGTTTACCAATGTGTGGACATGGCACTATAGGTACAATTACAGTTGCCATTGAAGCAGGTTTAATACAACCCAAAGTGCCGGGCATTGTTAAGATGGAAGCCCCGGCAGGTTTGGTGAATATTGAATATACCATGGAAGGGGATAAAGTAAAATCTGTGAAATTAACCAATGTAGCTTCTTATTTGGCAGCTGAGAATCTTTCCATTGAATGTCCAGATCTAGGATTGTTGAATATTGATGTTTGTTATGGAGGTAATTTTTATGCCATTGTGGAAGTGCAAGATCAGTTTAAAGGTATTGAACATTATACTGCTGGACAATTAATTGCTTGGAGTGGAGAATTAAGAAAAAGGATCAATCAAGCACATGCTTTTGTACATCCATTAGATCCAACCATTAATGGATGCTCTCATATTTTATGGGCAGGAAAAGTATTAGATGAAGCAAATACTGCTCGTAATGCTGTTTTTTATGGTGATAAAGCCATTGATAGATCGCCCTGTGGTACGGGTACTTCTGCAAGACTGGCTCATTGGTTTACCAAGGGAAGGTTGAAACAAGGAGAATCCTTTAAGCATGAAAGTATTATTGGGTCTGTTTTTACTGGGAAAGTAGAGGCAGTGACTGAAATGGGAGGTCATCAAGCTATTATACCTTCTATTGAAGGCTGGGCTAAGATATATGGCTTTAATACCATATCCATCAACCCTCAAGACGATCCTTATGCCAAAGGATTCCAAGTGGTTTAATGTATATTTGCATTCTAGATTAAGCTTATGGAGGTAGTAATTATTGGTGGGGGAATTAATGGTTTAAGTAGCGCTTATTTTTTACAAGAAGCGGGACATCAAATAACTATTATTGACCAAACTGATATTACCACTAATTGTTCTTATGGTAATGCAGGATATGTTTGTCCTTCTCATTTTGTTCCTTTAGCAACACCAGGTATTGTGCAACAAGGCTTAAAATGGATGTTGAATTCCAAAAGTCCTTTTTATATTCAACCAAGACTTAGTAAAAGTTTAATTGACTGGGGATGGAAGTTTATGCAATCTGCTACAGAAGAAAAAGTAGAAGCTGCAGCCATTCCTTTAAGAGATTATGCATTATTTAGTCAACAGCTATATACCGATTGGGCAAAGCTGCCTCAATTTGATTTTGCATACGAACACAAAGGCTTATTGGAAATTTTTCAAACAGCTGAAGTAGAAGCGCATGCTCATCATACAGTGGAAAAAGCGAATCAACTGGGTTTAACAGGTACAAGAATAATTAGCAAAGCCGAATTAGATGCCATGGAACCGGCTCATCAAATCAATGCTAAAGGGGCTATTTATTTTGCATGTGATGCGCATTTGTATCCCAAAAAAATGATGGAGCAATTGATTGCTGATTTAAAAAATAAAGGGGTTCGTTTTGCTTTAAAAGAAACAGTGATTGATTTTGAAAAGCATCAAAAAACAATATCCAAAGTGATCACCAATAAGAATACTTACAATGCTGATACTGTGGTTTTAGCTTCTGGTGCATGGAGTAGAGAATTGGCAGAAAAATTAGACATCGATATTCCTTTGGTTGGCGGAAGGGGGTATTCCATTACTTTAGAGAATTCACCTTATATGATGAATCACCCAGCAGTTTTGGTGGAAGGTAGAATTGCTATTACTCCTATGGATGGCAATAAAATGCGTTTTGGTGGAACTATGGAAATCACTTCTACTAATACCCCACCCAAAATAAATAGAGTTAAAGGAATTATAGAATCGGTTAGAAAATATTTTCCAGAGATTGATATACCTATGCCAGCGATTGAAGATGTTTGGTATGGTTATAGACCATGCTCTGCAGATGGATTGCCTTATGTAGGTAGAACAAAAAAGTGTAGCAATTTAATTATGGCCACAGGGCATGCAATGGTGGGAATGAGTTTAGGCGCTGCTACTGGTAAAATTGTTACTGAGATTGTTCAAGAACAAAAGCCAAGTATTGATATTGCTATTTATCACCCTGAAAGATTTGATGCCTAATGAAATTTAATGCTACATCAATAGATTATCAATTCACAGGGTTATTCTCTAATCTTGTCAAAGATTATATCCAAGATAAAGGTACTGCTAGATCTTTTGTAGCGTTTGATCCAAGTTATGAAGGGGTAGCTAAAGCTATTGAACAAAGAAAAAAATATCCTACCAATAGAAAACTATTAGTGGAGGTATTACAAAAACAATACAGTTCTTTGCAGACGCATGCAAAACTGAATGACCATATTCAATTATTAGGTTCAGAGAATACATTTGTAGTAACAACAGCACATCAGCCCAATATATTTACTGGTCCTTTGTATTTCTTTTATAAAATCATACATGCTATTCAATTAGCTGCAGATTTAAAGAAGCAGTTTCCAGAAATTAATTTTGTACCCGTGTATTATATGGGTTCAGAAGATGCTGATATAGAAGAAGTGGGAAGTTTTGTATTAGGTGGAACAACACATCAATGGATAACTAAGCAAAAAGGCGCTGTTGGCAGAATGAAAGTAGATGATGCCTTAGTTGGTTTATTACAAAATTTAGAAGGCTACTGGTCTGTTAAGTCGAATGGGAAAGAGGCTTTAGCTATTTTGAAAGCGGCTTACCAAAAAAATAAAACAATTGCTGAAGCTACTATTGAATTAGTGAACGCATTTTTTGGGGAGTATGGTTTAATTGTTGTTCAGCCGGATGATGCTTTATTGAAATCTCTTTTCATAGATACCATGAAAAAAGAGTTGCTAAAAGGTTTTTCTCATGCAGCAATTCAGCCTACGCTGAAATCATTGACGGCTAATTATCATGTGCAAACAGAAGGAAGGGCTTTAAATTTATTTTATTTAAAAGAGGATATAAGGGCTAGAATTGAAAAACAGGGTAATCAATTTGTAGTAACTGATACAGAAATTCGTTTTTCAGAGGAAGCAATTTTAACAGAGCTACAAAATCATCCAGAGAGATTCAGTCCCAATGTTATTTTAAGAGGTGTTTTTCAAGAAACTATTTTACCAGGTGTAGTATTTATTGGAGGTGGGGGTGAACTTGCTTATTGGATGGAATTAAAAAATGTTTTTGCAGAAGCGAATGTACCTATGCCGGTGCTTCAATTAAGAAATTCTTTTTTATTTATCCGATCAAAGCAATTGCAACAATGGACTGCGCTAGGCTTGACTAAAGAAGATTTATTTAAGCCAGTTTTGGATATTGAAGTGGCATTTGTGAAAAAACAATCTGGTGAATTATTAAGTTTGGAAGCAGAACTAAAATCATTAGAACAAGTTTACGATCAGGTTCAAAAAAGAGTTAAGTCTGTAGATGCTACACTAGGTGCACATGCCAATAATTTAGCACATCAGTCTACTAAAAAATTATTGGAATTAGAAAAGAAAATGATTCGTGCAGAGAGAAGAAAGCAAGCAGTTGCTATTGAAAGAATTCACGCTATTAAGCAGGCTTTGTTCCCAAATAATGGATTACAAGAAAGAATTGAAAATATCGCTGAGTGGATGGGCGATTATGGACAAGATTGGTTAGACGCAGTGATTCAGTCTTCTCCTACGATGCAACAACAATTTACGATTGTTGATCAAATTGATTAGGCCAATTGGCTTGCATTTTATCTGCCTTCTCTAATACTTCGTTTCCTATTTGCAATTTATAAGCTTCCATTGCTTTTGATACAGTAGCATCATGATTACCGATCATCTGAGCTGCCAAGATACCTGCATTTTTTGCACCATTTAATGCGACAGTTGCAACGGGCACACCTCCTGGCATTTGTAAAATAGATAAAATAGAATCCCATCCATCAACAGAATTGCTAGATTTAATGGGTACACCAACTACTGGTAAACTAGTAATAGCCGCTACCATTCCAGGCAAATGAGCTGCACCACCTGCACCAGCAATAATTACTTTCAATCCTCTTTGATGAGCTGTTTTTGCATATTCAACCATTCTGTCTGGTGTTCTATGAGCAGAAACAATGGTTAATTCAAAAGGAATATTAAATAAAGTCAACATATCGGCAGCCTGCTGCATTATTGGTAAATCACTATCGCTTCCCATAATAATGCCTACAATTGGTTGTGTTGCCATGACTATTAATTTAGTGCAAGATACAAATTAGCCTTTAATTACTGATCAAATAGCCTGAGATATCAGAAATAATTGGCTTGGCTTTGGATTCTGTAATGGTTACTCTAATGTATTTTACTGATTGATTGGGAAATTGAATGATTCTTTTATGTCCAATAGTAGTGCCCTTAGCAATAGGGTTGAATTGCTTTAAATCATTGCCTCCGCTAATTTCAAACTTCACCACTCTTTGTCCTACACTTATTTTTTCTTTTAATACAATGCTATTAAAAGTAGCAGGATTGTCTAAATGAACTTCCACACTATTATTGGTATAAAGGATTTTTGCATTTTTGAAAAGGTTATTGGCAAATGCTTTATCCCTAATTTTTTTAAAGTCCATCAATGCAGCAGAATCCAAAGGATCAATTAATCCTTTTCTGTTAGGGGGTACATTTAAAATCATATTACCGCCATGTCCTACATTTTGCAAATACAAATTAAATAGGGTAGCTCCAGATTTCACTGTATTGTCTTCTTCTGGATGATAGAACCATCCCTTTCTAATGGATACATCTGCTTCTGCTCCTATCCAATTTTTTCCATTATAATTTCCAGTAAACAATGTATCATTAGGTGGGGCACCTTCGCCTCTTTTAAATCCAGCAGTATCTAATAAATTCCAGTTAGTACTATTAATTAATCCGTTTTCATTTCCTACCCAACGAATATGTGGTCCAATATCACTAAAGATAACCACCTGTGGCTGGTATCTTAATGCAGAATCTTTGAATCTAGTAAAATCATATACTTGTTTTTTTCCATTAGGACCTTCTCCGTTAGCGCCATCCCACCATAGTTCAAAAAATTTACCATAACCAGTCAATAATTCTTTCATGGTATTGATATAGATATCATTGTATTCAGGGGTTCCGTATTTTGGATGATTTCTGTCCCATGGAGAAATATAAACACCCATTTCAATACCTTCTTTCTTACATGCTTCAGACAACATTTTAATTATATCTCCTTTTCCGTTCATCCAGCTACTTTCTCTTACAGTATGTTTACTGTACTTGCTTGGCCATAAAGAAAATCCATCATGATGTTTTGCAGTGATTACAATACCTTTTGCACCTGCTGCTTTGGCAATACGAGCCCATTGGTTACAGTCTAAGGCTGTAGGATTAAACACATTGGGATTTTCACTTCCATGTCCCCATTCAAGATCTGTGAAAGTATTAGGGCCAAAATGCATGAACAAATAAAATTCTTTATCATGCCATGCTAATTGTTCTTTAGTTGGAGTGGGGCCAAATTTTTCTTGCGCATTACTGGTGCAACTATGTAAAATGAATACACTTAAAGCAAATAATATTTTTTTCATGGCATTATTTTAGTGGCGATAAAGCGCGTTTGTATAATTGAATGGTATTTTCTAAACCTAAGTATAATGCATCACTAATTAAAGCATGCCCAATACTCACTTCATCAATAAAAGGAATTTGTTGAACTAAATAAGGTAGATTATGTCTATCTAAATCGTGACCTGCATTAATTCCTAGTCCTAATTCTTTTGCCTTTACTGCAGCTTTGATATATGCTTGTATAATCTCCTCTTTTTTGCCAGCTTCAAATGCTTTTGCATAAGACTCGGTATACAATTCAATTCTATCTGTACCAGTAGTAGCTGCTGCTTCTACCATTGAAACATTGGGGTCTACAAAAATGGATACACGAATTCCTGCATTTTTGAATGTAGCAATGATCTCTTTTAAATATGCTTGCTCTTTAATGGTATCCCATCCATGATCACTGGTTAATTGATTTAGGGCATCTGGCACCAATGTCACTTGTGCTGGTTGATTGGCTAAAACCAAGTCAACAAATTTTTGCTCTTTCGGATTGCCCTCTATGTTGAACTCTGTACTAATATTTTGCTTTAAATCATAGACATCTTGGTAACGAATATGTCTTTCATCTGGTCTTGGATGCACCGTGATACCTTCTGCTCCAAATGCTTCACAATCTTTTGCTACTTTAACAAGGTTTGGGTTATTTCCACCTCTGCTATTTCTTAGGGTAGCTATCTTATTTATATTTACACTTAAACGAGTCATAGTCAAATTTAAGTTATTTTTGCAACTCAAATAAGAAAGAATGGCCTATTCTAGTTTAGAAGCTTGTTTATTGGATTTGGAGCAAAATGGACAACTAATTCGTATCAAAGAAGAAGTGGATCCATACTTAGAAATGGCATCTATTCATTTGCGCATTCATGAACAAAAAGGCCCAGCTATTTTATTTGAAAAAGTTAAAGGGTCAAAGTTCAGAGCTGTATCTAATATTTTTGGAACATTAGAAAGAAGTGAATTTATTTTTAGAAAAACACTTCCTCAAGTGAAGCAGTTAATTGCCATGAAAATTGATCCAATGGCTGCGATTAAAAATCCTTTAAAATCTTTAGCCGCATTACCAGCTGCATTGAATGCATTGCCCAATAAAAATCCATTCAAGCAACCCGTGGTGTATGAAGAGATAAATATTTCAGATCTTCCTTTAATACAGCATTGGCCAATGGATGGGGGTGCTTTTGTAACGCTTCCACAAGTATATACAGAAGATGCAGATAAGCCAGGAATAGGAAATGCTAACTTAGGTATGTACAGAATTCAATTAAATGGTAACGATTATATTTTAAATAAAGAGATAGGTTTACATTATCAATTGCACAGAGGTATTGGCGTGCATCAAACAAAAGCGAATTTAAAAGGACAGCCCTTAAAAGTAAGTTGTTTTATTGGAGGCCCCCCAGCGCATAGTGTAGCTGCAGTTATGCCTTTGCCAGAAGGTATGAGTGAAATGAATTTTGCTGGAGTATTGGCGGGTAAAAGATTTGGCTACACTTATAAAGATGGATTTTGTATAAGTACGGATGCGGATTTTGTTATTACTGGAGAAGTTTTTCCAGGAGAGAATAAGCCTGAGGGCCCATTTGGTGATCACTTGGGTTATTATAGTTTACAACATCCTTTCCCTGTAATGAAAGTGCATAAAGTGTATGCAAAGAAAAATGCTATATGGGCTTTTACGGTAGTGGGAAGGCCTCCTCAAGAAGATACTAGTTTTGGAGAATTGATACATGCCATGACAGGAGATGCAGTTTCAAATGAAATTCCAGGATTAAAAGAAGTACATGCAGTAGATGCTGCAGGAGTTCATCCTCTATTGTTAGCTATTGGAAGTGAAAGGTACACACCATTTCTTGAGAATAAAGCGCCAGCTGAATTATTAACTATTGCTAATCATATTTTAGGAACTGGCCAGTTGAGTTTAGCAAAATTTGTTTGGATCACTGCACCACAAATTAAAAAAGGAGAATCTCTTTCTACACATGATGTTCCAACATTTTTTAAATACATGATGGAGCGTATGGATTTAAAAAGAGATGTTCATTTCTATACTAAAACCACTATGGATACTTTAGATTATTCAGGGGAAGGTTTGAATGAAGGTTCTAAAGTAGTGATGGCTGCATATGGAGATCCAAAAAGAACTTTGTGTGAATCGGTACCTTCATTAATTTCAACTCATTTGGATAATGCTGCCTTTGTTATGCCAGGGGTGATTGCCATCAACGCTCAAAATAATACCATAGCATCTGTACAAGAAAAATTAAAGGGCCTGGGAGATACTTTGTTAAACCAAGAAGGTGTATTCATGTTGGTGATTACAGAAGATGCTCAGTGGATGGCTGCTAATATTCAAAACTTTTTATGGGCTGGCTTTACAAGAGTGAATCCTTCACATGATATAGACGGGGTAGATGCATTTATTGAGAAGAAGCATTGGGGTTGTCAAGGTCCAATTATTTTTGATTCAACTATTAAGAAGCATCACGCTCCGCCAGTTTTGAAAGATGAAGCAGTGGAGAAAAAGGTTGATGCAATTTTAGCGAAATACGGGTACTAACATTCAACCCAGGTATGATCTGCTAATAATTTCACCGTTGCAATAAATTGAGCAAAAGGGCCTGAGCCGCCTCCCCATTCGCTAGGAGCCACTAAAGATAATACATGTGAACCATCCGTCTTTTCATATACATGATATACTTGACCAATTTGAGGCTTAAAAGTTATTTTAGCTTCATAGATCATCATGCTTAATTCTTTTCGCTTGTTTATTTCTTGTGCTTGTCTTGCCAATAATTCAATCTGCTCTTTTATTTGATTGAGCTGCATATTGGTTTGATCTTCCATCGCAGACAAAGCCTTGTGTTTAATCACACCTTCTTTAGTGGGTCTAATAGCAACACTTCCTGCAGAAGAAGCATAAGGAAGCACACTTAATTGCTTATGGTATATTTCTGTATTGGTAAATTCACTGCCGTCTTCCTTCTTTCCATGATGGCTCACTTTCATAAAACCATTAGCCAAAATTTCATGCACTACTTTTAATTGCTCTTGATCTTCTTTATACATATGCACTGTCAAGCAAGAGGCGTTATTTATTTCAGCAGCAATATGGGTGGCAAAATTTTCAGCATTGCCATTATTAAATGGATGTTTTTCGCCGTTTGGATTAACAGAGAATTGAGCATAAAAAGCTTCGTTTTCTATATTCACCCAATTATGGCTAAAATCAAGTGCATGTCCGTTTTGGATACTATCAATCTTATAATTGCCAGATTTAGGTACCAATTGGTATTCAAAATTGCATTTCTCAGGAAATAGTTGCCAACTGGCTAAAAAATTATATGCTTGAACCATAATTACATAACAAATCTACATCCGAATGGTTGAAAGAAAAAGGCATTTTTATTAGTTAATTGCCACAAAATCAGGCTTTTCAATCAAACTAGAATTATACTTAAACCTAATATTGGCCAGTAGGCTAAGATTGAATGGACTTAGCTGTAAATTGGTTCTTGGGAAGTAAAATCCCTTTAACTCAATAGTGCCTAAAATTAGGTTCTCGTTTCTCACTCTAATGCCTCCTCCAAAGGCACTGTAAATATCTCCATTTTTTATAGGTTCACTCACTGTTCTTATATAGGTTAGATTGGCAAACACAAATGGCGCTTTTTTAAATCCATAAAAAGTTCTGGAATTATACCAAATGGATTCCCAGTTCGCAGTAATCCTGGTGCCTCCTTTAATTCTTTCTTTATTTAATTGAGGTATACCATAGATACTATTAATCAATAGCGCTTCATTGAATTTATTTTTCAATGTTTGAGCAAAACTTAAATTAATCACCTGTCTATATCGATAGCCCGATTCTAAATAATGTATTTTACTAATTCTTTCAATACTTGCTAAAAATCTAAAATCTTGTATTTGGTCATCTATGTAACTAGATCCAAGATTTAATTTGGCATGACTGAAACTTTCGTTTTTCAATAAGGTATAAGACTCTAATTGTACGCCCAAATAGGGAAGTGATTGACCTTCTCTATTATAGTGACCAGTGGTAATCATCAATGATTTACCTGTGGGCAAATCCTCATTACGACCAAATCCATATAAGTATTGAGTTCTGATAATTTTTTGTTTAAATAAAGTTAGAGATCCAAAATAAGCTTGAATGCTTTGGTAATTTCTATCAATCTGACTTTGGTATTGCAGGGGTCTTAGTGTAAAATCATTTTCCAAATACCTAAGCTGTAAAAAATACCTAAGGTTATCGTTTTGGTAAATCTTGTTTTTAATGAATAATTGATAACCTATATTGGCATCAAAATGTTTTAGTTGATATTGTAATGTATTTTGGTATAAAGAATCTGACCAAGTATTATAGGCGTTTCTGTTTTTTTCTTGATGGATATCAAATCCATAAGTCCATCTATCCAAAGGGTGTAATAAAGGCTTGCTGCCACTAATATATACATTACTTGCTGAAGGCATTCTATTAGCATAATTAGCCATATAAGATTCAGCGCCTGTTTTAATGTCCATAAAACTACCGGCTATATTTCTAGTAGTATAATCAAATCCCCAACCCGAAACGGTTTTTCTTTTTTGATCATAGTTTTGAGAAATACTGATGGCATTGCCTAGGTCATTTATATTTTCAGTAGTTAATTTAAGTTCATAAGCATTGGATTCTTTCAAATTAAAGTTTCCACCAATTGGAAAGATATCTTTGGTCACTACAAAAACATCCACTTGATTGGAATCTTCTTTATTGGGATAAGCAAGAATTCTAGCATCTTGTATATAAGTCAAATCTCTCAACCATTTCTCATTATAAGCTACCAGCAATGGATTCAATGGCTCATTTACTTTGATAAAGAGATTTTTTGTGATACTAGACTTATTTGTTTTGTCATGCAGTTGATTGGCTAAATCAATCAATGCATTTTTTCTTTGAATAGTGGGCCTATCAATATCAGCACCAAAATGTCTTTGTTCAATATTTATGGAATGAATAATTTTCCCTTCTAAACTTCCTATTGATTGAATATATCTATTGATGACCATATTGGTCGAATCAATTAAAGGGTTAGGAGTCCCTTTAAGTAAGTTGATTATCTTTTGAACCCTACTACTATCTCCAATTTCGGTAATATCTTTTTTGTAGCGTTGGTTTTGAGCATTCGATACAATCGTAGTACCAAGAAGTAATATGAAAAGTATCGAATGCTTCATTATGTATTATAAAACCTTTTTTGCTCTATTTCTTAAAGATTCAATAGGGATGTTTAATAATTTGCCAATAGGTTTGCCATCTCTATAGCTTTGCACTCTTACCAAAGTTACATCTGCAGGAAGTACCACTGGTTTAGTGTATTCGTCGCTGTAATTATCAGGCATTTGATCGTCGATAGTATAGTAGAATTTTAAATTATCTACTTCGCCCTCCATCTTTAAAATCAATTCACCTTTTGTATTTAATTCAGTAGTCACAATAGCATCATACATACTTTTGGCATACTTTACATTGGCTGCTTCAAATACTTCAAATTGCTTCTCTACTTTTTTTGCAAAATGATTCCAATCTTTTTTCTCGTTAGGAGACCAGCTAGATTCTGCCACAGCTAAACCTCTTGGCCAAGTCATGTATTGAACATTGCGCATATTTTGTAATTGCTCTGTCCACTGATTGGCTTGATTACCCAAAATTAATGTTGGATCAATACCTGCTGGCACTGGATCAAAGCTATAAGTTGTTTTCATTCTTAATCCTCTATATACTCTTCCTTCTGCAGTTTGTTCTCCTTGGTAAAAATCTATATAATTATAATCATTTGGAGTCATTACTACTTTATGCCCTTGTTTTGCAGCTTCAATACCACCTTTTATACCTTGCCAACTCATCACAGCAGCGTCACCGCTCAAGCCACCTTGTAAAATCTCATTCCAACCCATCATTTTTTTACCTTTTGAGTTAATGATTTTTTGCATGCGTTTTACAAAATAACTTTGAACTTCCATTTGATCTTTTAAACCTTCACGCTTCATCATTGCTTGAACATTAGCAGATTTCTCCCAATTGTTTTTTGCATTTTCGTCACCACCCATATGTATGTATTCAAATGGGAATAGGGGAGCAATTTCAGATATTACTTTATCTAATACTTTATAGACTTCTTCATTAGATGGATCCAGTGAGTTGTCAATTCTTGCAGTGGCGTGTCCATTGATTCCTTCCCAATCCATAAATTCGTCACCAGCATTTACTTGATAAGGGTAATTAGGGGTTGTGCTTAAATTAGGATAAGCCGCTAACATAGCCATACTATGTCCAGGTACATCAACCTCTGGAATCACTTCTACAAATCTCTCTTTAGCATAAGCCACTACTTCTTTGATATCTTCTTGCGTATAAAATCCTCCATAGGTTTTAGGTTCGTTGATATCAGGTGTAGTAATATTCATCCACTTTCCTTTCTTCTCCACTCTCCATGCCCCAACACTGGTTAATTTTGGTAAAGATTTAATTTCAATTCTCCATCCTTGATCATCTGTTAAATGCCAATGGAATCTGTTGTATTTATAACGAACCATGTCATCAATAAATACTTTCACATCTTCTTTACTAAAGAAATGTCTACTTACATCCAACATCATTCCTCTCCAGCCAAATCTTGGTTTATCTATGATAGAGCAATGAGGTACTTGCCAGTTAATATTTTTAGCAGCACTCTTTCCATAAATAGCTGCAGGCATAATTTGTTGTAAGCTTTGCCATCCATAAAACAATCCAGCTTCAGTATTTGCTTTAATTTGAATGCCTTGCGGATTTACATTTAATAAATAACCTTCGTTACCAATTACATCATCTTTAATCAAACTAAATTCAATAGTTGGTTCTGTCTTGCTAAAATTTACATTTTTACCAGTCACTAATTTTAGTTGATTGCTAATTGGATCAATCAATGTTTTTAATGATGTTGGAGCATTAATAGTAATGGTCTTTGGCAAGGTATACATGTCCTTCCCTTTGGTGGATAAATAGGGTTCAGGAATAATACCTAATCCTTGAGCCATAAGTCCGGTTAAAGAACAAATGAATAAGCTTGTTAAGACTAATTTCATGATTTTCATAAAGCAATATTTATAATTAAAGCAATCGTTTTTTTTGCTCTTTAAAGATACTGAAAATAAAAGCCCGACCTAGATTTCTCTGGCCGGGCTTTTCCACATAAAATGGTATTATTTCTACTAGTATCTGTACATATCAGATTTGAAAGGTCCTTTTTGAGGAATACCTAAATAAGCAGCTTGCTCAGCAGTTAATTCGTCTAATTCAACGCCAATTTTAGCAAGGTGTAATCTAGCAACTTTCTCATCCAAATGCTTAGGTAATACATATACTTTGTTTTCATAGTTCTTATGGTTAGTCCATAATTCTATTTGTGCTAAAGTTTGGTTAGAGAATGAGTTACTCATTACAAAACTTGGGTGACCAGTTGCACAACCTAAGTTTACTAAACGACCTTCAGCTAATACAATGATATCTTTTCCATCAACATTGTATAAATCAACTTGAGGTTTGATAGTATCTTTTGTATGACCATAGTTTTTATTTAACCAAGCCATATCAATTTCAATATCAAAGTGACCGATATTACAAACAATTGCTTTATCCTTCATTGCTCTGAAATGTTTTTCAGTAATCAAGTCTCTACAACCTGATGCAGTAACAATGATATCAGCTTCTTTAACAGCATCAATCATTTTCTTTACTTCAAAACCATCCATTGCAGCTTGTAATGCACAGATTGGATCAATCTCTGTTACGATTACTCTACAACCAGCACCTCTTAAAGAACCTGCAGAGCCTTTACCTACGTCACCGTAAGAACCTACTACAGCTACTTTACCTGCCATCATCACATCTGTAGCACGACGAATCGCATCTACTAATGATTCTTGACAACCATATTTATTATCGAACTTAGATTTAGTTACAGAATCGTTTACGTTGATTGCAGGAATTGGTAAAGTACCTTTTGCCATACGCTCATATAAACGGTGAACACCTGTAGTAGTTTCTTCAGATAAACCTTTGATACCAGCTACAAATTGAGGGTATTGATCAAACACCATATTGGTTAAATCACCACCGTCATCTAAAATCATATTCAAAGGACGATCTTCACTTCCAAAGAATAAAGTTTGTTCAATACACCAATCAGCTTCTTCGATGCTTTGACCTTTCCAAGCAAAAACACCAATACCAGCTGCTGCGATAGCTGCTGCTGCCTGATCTTGTGTAGAGAAGATATTACAAGAGCTCCATTTTACTTCTGCACCTAATGCAGTTAATGTTTCAATTAACACAGCAGTTTGGATAGTCATGTGTAAACAACCAGCAATTCTAGCACCTTTTAATGGTTGGCTAGGTCCGTATTCTGCACGGATGCTCATTAAACCTGGCATTTCTGCTTCAGCTAAACGAATTTCTTTACGACCCCATTCTGCTAGGGAGATATCTGCTACCTTATATGGTAAGCTAAAATCGATGTTTTGTAAGCCCATAATAGTATTTATTTAAGGCACAAAGGTAGTTT
>JAHEFI010000029.1 GCA_024640255.1 Bacteroidota bacterium
CGTTTACACCGTTTTCTTTTTGGTTTAAAGCTTGACCAGGACCTTGAACACCATAGCCAATTACCGCTACAGTTTCGTTCTTTAAAACTTCCTGTGCTTTTGATAGAGGGAACTCTTCACGCGTTACTACGTTTTCTTCAGTTCCACCGAAATTTAACTTTGCCATTTTAGTTTGAGTTTAATTAAGATTTAAATTTTTATTGTTGTTTTATTTTTACATGGTAAATACTGCTTCTCTTTTTCCTAAATATTCATTCTCTATCACTTCCTCTCCTGGTTCTCTTTTTTCAAAGTCTTTTAACTTCTCATGAAAACCTGCACTCTCTTTAATTATAGCTACTCTTGCACTTCTCACAAATTCCACCAAACCAAATGGCGCCAATGCTTCCATTAATCTATTGGTTTCTTCTCTATGACCAGTTGTTTCAAATACGATAAAGTCTTTTCTAATAGCTACTGCTCTTGCTCCATACTCTCTTAATAATCTTTCTACTTTTACTTTCTCTGTAATTTCTTCACTTAATACTTTATACAATGCCAATTCCTGCCATACAATTTCATCATTTGTATTATAGTAAGCTTTTAAAACTTCTACTTGCTTTTCAATTTGTCTCACCACTTTATTCACCACATCTCTTGTCTCTTCTACCACAATGGTAAAACGATGTATGCCTTGTACTTCTGAAGGAGAAGTATTCAAGCTTTCTACATTTATTTTTCTACGCGAAAAAATAATCGCAATACGATTTAACAAACCCACTTGGTTTTCGGTGTATACCGTAATCGTATATTCTTGTTTTTCTTCTATACTCATAAACATCCTTTTTATTTATAATTCTCTTTCGAGATTTGAGCTCGTCTAAAGACTCGCTCGAATAAGACTTAAATGCTTCGCTATTTAAGTCTTATTTCACTCACCGAGCAACCTTGTGGTACCATTGGGAATACATTGTTTTCTTTACCTACCATTACTTCTAATAGATAAGAACCTTTGGATTCTAACATGGTTTTTACTGCAGCTGCTAATTGATCTCTATGTTCCACTTTTGCTCCGTCAATACCATATGATTTTGCCAACATGATATAATCTGGACTTTGTATATCTACAAAGGAATAGCGCTTGTCATGGAACAATTGTTGCCACTGACGCACCATTCCTAAAAATTGATTGTTTAAGATTAAGATTTTTACATCCACACCTGTTTGCATAATGGTTCCTAATTCTTGTAAAGTCATTTGGAATCCACCATCACCAATTACTGCTACTACTGTTCTATCTAATGCTCCAAACTTCGCACCAATAGCCGCTGGTAAACCAAAGCCCATTGTGCCTAATCCACCAGAAGTTACATTACTTCTAGTTTGATTAAACTGCGCATATCTACAAGTAACCATTTGGTGTTGTCCCACATCGGTTACCATAATAGCTTCTCCCTTGCTCACTTCGTTTACAATACGAATCACTTCTCCCATGGTCATCTCTTCTGTCTTAGGATATATCTCCTCCTTGATACATTGATCGTATTCTTTTTGAGCATAATCCTTAAATACATTTACCCATTCTGTTCTATCTTTTTGCTCTAAGCCTAATGTCAACAACGGTAATGTTTCTTTACAATCTCCCCAAACACCAACATCTGCTTTTACATTTTTATCAATCTCTGAAGGATCAATATCTAAATGAATAATCTTTGCTTGCTTAGCGTATTTATCTAATCTTCCTGTTACACGATCATCAAAACGCATACCCACTGCAATTAATACATCGCACTCATTGGTTAATACATTGGGTCCGTAGTTTCCATGCATGCCCAACATGCCTACATTCAATGGATGATCTGTTGGCAAAGCACTTAATCCTAAAATGGTCCATGCTGCTGGGATACCTGATTTTTCTACAAACTTTTTAAATTCTTTTTCAGCTTTACCTAATATCACACCTTGTCCAAAAATGATCATTGGTTTTTTTGCAGCATTGATTAATGCTACAGCAGCATCAATATATTCTTTACGAATAATGGGTTTGGGTCTATAAGATCTTACATGATTACAAGGAGTGTAACCTTCGTAATCAAATTTTTGTAATTGTGCATTCTTTGAAATATCAATCAACACTGGTCCTGGTCTTCCGCTCTTGGCTAAGTAAAAAGCTTTTGCTAGAATATGTGGAATTTCTGTTGCATCGGTAATTTGATAATTCCATTTGGTTACAGGCATAGTGATATTAATAATATCTGTTTCCTGAAAGGCATCTGTTCCTAATAAATGTGCAAAAACTTGTCCTGTGATACAAACCAATGGTGTACTATCTATCATAGCATCTGCTAATCCTGTCACTAAATTAGTAGCACCCGGACCACTTGTTGCAAATACCACACCTACTCTTCCTGAAGTACGCGCATAACCTTGTCCTGCGTGTATTCCACCTTGTTCATGTCTTACTAGAATATGTTTTAATTGATCGTTGTAATCATACAATGCATCGTAGATAGGCATGATAGCACCACCTGGATAACCAAATATGGTATCCACTCCTTCAGCAATAAATGCTTCCAGTACTGCTTGTGATCCTGTTAATTGTTTCGCTTCCATTTTTTTCATTTTATGATGAGTCTCTCAAAGAGGACTCAACTAATCAGCATCAGTTACACAACCTTCACTTGCGTCTTTTACTAGTTTAGCATACTTATATAATACGCCATTCGTTACTTTCAACTGTGGCTTTGGTTGTGCTGCTCTTCTTTTAGCAATTGTTGCTTCATCTACTTTTAATGTCATAGTACGCTTTGGTACATTCAATTCAATGATATCGCCGTCTTCTACTAATCCAATTAATCCGCCTTTATATGCTTCTGGTGTAATATGACCCACCACAAATCCATGCGTACCTCCACTAAATCTTCCGTCTGTAATTAAGGCTACTGATTTTCCTAGGCCTGCACCAATGATTGCTGAAGTTGGTTTTAACATCTCTGGCATACCTGGTGCACCTACTGGTCCTACATTCTTGATCACTACTACATCACCTGGTTGTATTTTTTTAGAATTGATACCTTCAATTAAAGCATGTTCTCCATCAAATACTCTTGCTGGACCTTCAAACATATCTCCTTCTTTTCCTGAAATTTTTGCAACACTACCACCAGTAGCTAAATTGCCATACATAATTTGTAAGTGGCCTGTTACTTTGATAGGATTTTCTTTAGGAAGAATTATTTTTTGTTGATCAAAATCTAAATCTGGTGCACTCGCTACATTCTCTGCAATAGTTTTACCTGTTACGGTTAAACAATCTCCATGTAACCATCCTTGCGCCAACATATATTTCATCACTGCTGGTACACCACCATACTGATGTAAATCCTGCATTAAATATTTTCCAGAAGGCTTGAAATCTGCCAATACTGGAATCTTATCACTGATGGCTTGGAAATCATCTTGTGTAAATTCAACACCCACACTTTTTGCCATTGCAATCATATGTAGTACTGCATTGGTACTTCCACCTAATACCATAATCACTGCCACTGCATTTTCAAATGCTTTTCGTGTCATGATATCTTTTGGCTTAATATCTCTTTCTAATAATAATCTTATTGCTGCACCTGCATCTTTACACTCTTGTTGTTTCTCTGCACTCAATGCTGGATTAGAAGATGAGTAAGGTAAACTCATACCTAATGCTTCAATCGCAGAAGCCATAGTGTTTGCAGTATACATACCGCCACAAGCACCTGCACCTGGACAAGCATGTTGTACAATACCTTTAAAATCTGCTTCATCTAATTGTCCTGCAATTTTTTGTCCTAATGCTTCAAATGCAGATACAATATTTAAATCCTGTCCTTTATAATGTCCTGGTGCTATTGTTCCACCATATAACATGATCGCTGGTCTGTTTAATCTACCCATAGCGATTAATGAACCTGGCATATTTTTATCACAACCTGGAACTGCTATCAATGCATCATAGTATTGTGCACCACAAACTGTTTCAATACTATCTGCAATCACATCTCTACTCACTAAAGAATAACGCATACCATCGGTACCATTACTCATTCCGTCACTTACTCCAATTGTATGAAAAGTTAATCCTACTAAATCTTGTGCCCATACACTTTGCTTCACCTGATCTGCTAAAGCATTCAAATGCATATTACAAGTGTTACCATCATAACCCATACTTACCACACCCACTTGTGCTTTATGTAAATCAGCATCAGTTAATCCAATACCATAAAACATGGCTTGCGCAGCTGGCTGCGTTGGATCTAAAGTGATGGTCTTAGAATATTTATTTAATTCCATAATACTTATATAATTGTTGATTTATGTAAACGCTCATGTATTGGATGTGATTCTCCTTTTGCATGACGCTCAATGTATTCACAAATCATATCTCCCATTGCTGTGGTAGTATAACTATTCATTGGATCGATATCTTTTGTTACAAATCCATTATTCAAACACCAGCTTACAGCTTCTCTAATAATTTCAGCTTCTTTATTTAAAGTGAAATGATCTAATAACATGGCTGCAGATAAAATAGACCCTAATGGATTAGCAATATCTTTTCCTTTTGCTTGTGGATATGAACCATGGATAGGTTCAAACAAAGCCACTGTGTTTCCAACAGATGCAGAAGGCAATAAACCTAATGAACCTGCTAATACTGATGCTTCATCACTAATAATGTCTCCAAATAAGTTCTCTGTTAATACCACATCAAACTGTGCTGGGTTCAAAATAATTTGCATAGCAGCATTGTCTACAAATAAATAATCCACTGCTACATCTGCATATTCTTTTGCAATTGCTTGTACTACTTTTCTCCATAAACGAGAAGTCTCTAAAACGTTCGCTTTATCTACAAGGGTTAATTTCTTTCTTCTGATTTGTGCATGCTTAAATGCCAAGTGAGCAATTCTTTCAATTTCTGTAACAGTATAAGAACAACCATCTGTTGCAGTATTGCCATCTTCACTTAATGACTTTTCTCCAAAATAAATACCACCGGTTAATTCTCTATAAATTACAAAATCCACGTTCTCCAATAATTTTGATTTTAATGGAGTTAGGTGTTGTAATGCTGAATAGGTCTTTACTGGTCTGATATTTGCAAACAATTGTAATTCCTTTCTTAGTTTTAATAAACCTTGCTCTGGTCGTACTTTTGCTGTTGGATCGTTATCGTATTTTGGATCACCAATCGCACCAAATAAAATAGCATCGCTTCCTAAACAAATTTTAATAGTTTCATCTGGTAATGGATTACCTGTTTCATCTATGGCACAAGCTCCCATTAATGCATGCGTATAAGTAAACTGATGACTAAAGTGTTTGGCAATAGTATCTAATACTTTAATAGACTGCTGCGTTACTTCTGGACCAATTCCATCTCCTAATATGACTGCTATTTTCTTTTCCATATTTCTATTTTCTAGTTTGTTCAAAAGCTTCAATCTCTGCCTTCATGTTTAATAAGTAATCAATATCATCGTAACCATTTAATAAACAGGTTTTCTTATATGAATTGATTTCGAATTTTTCTGAAGAACCGGTTGTATTAATAGTGATTGTTTGTGCTTCTAAATCTACTGTCAAAGTATCATCAGCACCCACAGCAAATATTTCTTGTAAGAAAGCATCACTTACTGTTACAGGCAATACACCATTATTTAAAGCATTGTTCTTAAAGATGTCTGCAAAGAAGCTAGACACCACTACTTTAAATCCATAATCTTGTATACTCCATGCAGCATGCTCTCTAGATGATCCACAACCAAAGTTTTTAGCAGCTACTAAAATCTCTCCACCATATTGTGGTTGATTTAATACAAAATCTGCTTTTGGTTTTGTTTCATCGTCGTTCTCGTATCTCCAATCTCTAAATAAGTTTTTTCCAAAACCTGTTTTAGTAGTTGCCTTTAAAAAACGCGCAGGGATAATTTGATCCGTATCTACGTTTTCTATTCGTAGCGGAACAAATCGGCTGGTTAGTTTTTGTAATGATTGCATAATATTCTTTTATATAATGTCTCTAATGTCTGTGATCTTTCCTGTTAATAATGCAGCAGCAGCTGTTAATGGACTAGCTAATAATGTTCTTGCACCAGCACCCTGTCTTCCTTCAAAGTTTCTATTACTAGTACTTACACAATATTCTCCTGCAGGAATTTTATCTTCATTCATTCCTAAACAAGCACTACATCCCGCTTGTCTAATTTCTACTCCAGCATCTGCAAATATTTTATCTAATCCTTCTGCTTTGATTTGTTTAGCCACTTCTTGAGAACCTGGAACAATCAATGTTTTAATATTGGGATCTTTTTGTTTTCCCTTAATAATACTTGCTACCAATCTAAAATCTTCAATTCTTGAATTGGTACAAGATCCAATAAACACATGCTGTACAGGCATACCCAATAAACTTTGTCCAGCTTTTAATCCCATATATTGTAAAGCCTTCTCATAGTTTTGTTTTTCTGTAGCATCTTTAAAACTTTCTACAGTGGGTAAAGTTCCTCTTACAGATAATCCCATTCCAGGATTGGTTCCATAAGTAATCATTGGATCGATATCTTCTGCTTTAATATTTATTTCTAGATCAAACTTTGCATCTGCATCCGTATATAATTCCTTCCATGCACTAAGCTTTGCATCCCATTCTGCACCTTGAGGAGCAAACAATCTTCCTTTGATATAATCGAATGTTGTTTGATCTGGTGCAATCATTCCACCACGTGCACCCATCTCGATACTCATGTTACAAATTGTCATTCTTGCTTCCATGCTTAATGCACGAATAGCAGATCCTGCATATTCTACAAAGTAACCTGTTGCACCACTCGCAGAGATTTGAGCAATGATGTATAAAATAATATCTTTTGAAACCACCCCATTTTTTAATTCGCCATCTATATTGATACGCATTACTTTTGGTTTGGTTTGCATAATACATTGTGATGCAAATACCATTTCTACTTCACTAGTACCAATACCAAAAGCGATTGAACCAAAAGCACCATGTGTTGAAGTGTGACTATCTCCACATACAATGGTCATGCCTGGTTGTGTGATTCCCAATTCTGGGCCAATCACGTGCACGATACCTTGATATTGATGACCTAATCCATACAATTCAACCCCATGCTTCTTACAATTGTCTATCAAAGTATCTACCTGAAACTTTGACAAAGCATCTTTGATAGGTAATTCTTGATGCATAGTAGGTACATTATGATCCGCTGTAGCTACTATTTGTTGCGGTCTAAATAATTTCGCACCTCTCTTCTCGATACCACTAAATGCTTGTGGACTTGTTACCTCATGAATAAAATGCTTGTCGATGTAAACCACTGATGGTCCATCTTCAATTTGCTTTACCACATGTTGGTCCCAAATTTTTTCAAATAATGTTTTTCCCATAATAATTAATTATATGCTTCCGCCATTTCTTTTAAGTCTGCCTCTAATACTTCTTTTTTCTTATCTGCTATTTCTAAAAACTTTGGATACAATTCATCCACTTGATTTCTTGTATACTGATAACCCATCTTATGTAATCTATGTGCTAATGCACTTCTACCACTTCTTGCAGTTAATACAATCTTACTATCTTCTGCACCAACTTCTGCAGGATTAATGATTTCATAAGTTTGCGCTTCTTTCAAAAATCCATCCTGATGAATTCCTGATGAATGTGAAAATGCATTAGCACCCACAATGGCTTTGTTAGGTTGCACCATCATTCTCATAATATCAGAAACCTCTCTACTAATTGGATTTAATAATTTTGGATTGATATTAGTGTAAAAACCTAAATCTTTATGTTGTTGCAAGATCATCACTACTTCTTCTAATGCAGTGTTACCAGCTCTTTCGCCCAATCCATTAATAGTACACTCAATTTGTCTTGCACCACCCATCACACCTGCAATAGAATTTGCAGTAGCTAATCCTAAATCGTTATGACAATGACAAGACAAAACTGCTTTGTCAATGTTTGGAACATGGTTACTTAGGTATGCCATTTTATCTTGATACTGATGAGGCAAACAATAACCAGTTGTATCTGGAATATTTAAAGTAGTTGCTCCTGCTTTCACAACGGCTTCAATTACTCTTGCTAAATATTCATTATCTGTTCTTCCAGCATCTTCTGCATAAAATTCTACATCGTCTGTAAAGTTTCTTGCTGTGGTAACTGCCTTCACTGCACGCTCAATAATTTCTTCTCTAGTACTATTGAATTTATGTTTGATATGTAAATCTGATGTGCCAATACCGGTATGAATTCTAAAACGCTTTGCAGGTTTTAATGCTGCAGCAGCTACTTCGATATCATTTTGAACGGCTCTTGACAATCCACAAACAACCGTGTTTTTTAAAGTCTTGGCAATCTGATTAACAGATTCAAAATCTCCCGGACTTGATACTGGAAAACCCGCTTCCAAGATGTCCACTCCTAGCTCTTCTAACTTCACCGCTAGCTCTAATTTCTCCTTGGTGTTTAATTTACACCCAGGCACCTGTTCACCATCTCTTAAAGTGGTATCAAATATGAATACTTTTTGGCTCATAGCATTGATTTACAATCGGTTATAGATACAAAACGGGCTTTACGCCCGGTTATTGTTCAAATTTACCCAATATCAACAAGTAATTCACATCATTTTTATGCCTATTTTACAACCTGTAAGGGGTGTGTTTTTTGTTTAATTGGTTGATTTTCAATAAATTGACCTCAAATCGGCTACGATGCCCAACCTAAGTTCGGATGCTTTATTTATTTTAATCAAATCCCTTGAGAAAGGGGAGAAACGCAACTTTAAGTTGTTTGCCGCCCGCAATTCTGGATCGGCCGACCTTAAAATTGTACAGCTTTTTGATGCCCTAGATAAAATGAATCAATACGACGAGGAGGAATTGCTTCGAAAAAACGAGTCCATTCAAAAACAACAACTCTCTAATTTAAAAGCGCACTTATACGATCAAATTCTATCCAGCTTGCGCATTTTGAAGCAAAGTGAAAATATTGATCTTCAAATACACGAGCAATTAGACCATGCCAAAATTTTGTTCAATAAAGGTTTGTATATCCAGGCGTTAAGACTTTTGGAGAAAATCAAGCAATTAGCTAAACAAAATAATCAAGTCACTTATTTGTTGCAGGTATTGTTTTTAGAAAAGAAAATTGAATCGCTTCATATTACCAGAAGCATGCAAGACCGTGCAGAAAAATTAAGCACTGAAATGAATGAGGTGAATGAGCGAATAGAAATGATTACAGCTATTTCTAATTTGAGTTTACAATTATACGGTTGGTATATTCAACATGGTCATGCAAGAAATGATGAAGATAGAAAAGCGGTGGATGAGTTAATGAATAGCGGCGCGATTGAATTAGTGAAATCCTCTAAAGGTTTTTATGAAAGATTATATAGATACCAATGTTATTGCTGGTATGGATTTATCAATCAAGATTTTTTAATGCATTATAGGTATGCACAAAAATGGGTTGATTTATTTGAGAAGGAAGAACATATGCAGCAAATTGAATCTGCACAGTATATTAAAGGATTACATAATTTAATTACTTCTTTATTTGATTTAAGAAACGTAGACAAGTTTAAAGAGACTATTGCGGTTTTAGAAAGAGTGATGGATACTCCGATTGTTGCAAACAACCAGAATAATAAAATTCAATCTTTTGTTTACTTATACATTGCTAAAATTAATCAACACTTTTTAGAAGGTAGCTTTAGTGAAGGTTTGGCGATGGTACCTACAATGGAAGAAAAATTGAAGGAGATTGAAATGTATATGGATAGCCATAGAGTGTTGGTTTTCTATTACAAAATAGCTTGTTTGTATTTTGGTGCAGGCCAGGCTGACAAAGCGATTGACTACTTAAATAGAATTATTAATTGGAAGTTAAACCTGCGTGACGATTTACAATGTTACGCTAGATTATTACACCTGATTGCGCATTATGAATTAGGCAATATGGAGATTGTAAACTATTTATCTAAATCAGTTTACCGTTTTATGTCTAAGATGAATAATTTGGGTGCGGTGGAAGAAGTACTCTTTAATTTTATTAGAAAGTCTATTCAATCTGGAGGAGAAATAAATCAGTCTTTCCAAGATTTATTAAACACTTTACAACCATTGGAGAAAAACAAACTAGAAAGCCGCGCTTTCATGTATTTAGATATTATCTCTTGGTTAGAAAGTAGAATTCAAGGCAAGGATGTGCAAAGCATCATCAGAGAAAAGTTTTTAGCTCAAATAAAAAAGAGTCCCTTGTAGGAGACTCTTTTTAAATTCTATAAATACATCGTATCAATTTCTTTTTCAAAGTTGGCGATGACATTCTTTCTTCGAATACTTAATTTAGGCGTCATCTCTTGTTTGTCAATAGAGAACTCTCTAGGTATTAAAGTAAATTTCTTTACCTGTTCAACTTGATTGAATAATTTATTATACTCATCTACAATATCTGTAATTAAGGTAATTACCATATTGTTTTTAATAATCTCTTCGTTACTAGTGTATTCAATACCATGTTGCTTAGCCCATTCTTTTAATTTTGAGAAGCCCGGTACAATCAATGCACTCACAAATCTTTTATTGTCTCCAATCAATACTATCTGCTCAATGAAAGGACTTTCTTTCATTTTATTTTCAATAGGTTGTGGAGCTACATATTTACCACCACTTGTTTTAAATAATTCTTTTTTACGATCGGTGATTTTTAAATATTTACCATCTATGATTTCACCTATATCACCAGTATGTAACCATCCGTCAATAATAGTTTCTGCTGTTAGGTCTGGACGCTTATAATATCCTTGCATCACACTTGGACCTGCAACACAGATCTCTCCATCCGCTTCCAGCTTATATTGTACGCCTTCAATTACATGTCCTACTGTGCCATATTTTGTTCCACCTGGTGTTCTTAAGTTGATACTAATAATTGGACTATTCTCTGTTGGACCATAACCTTCATAAACTGGTATCTGCGCTGCATTAAATATGCGCAATAATTTTACTTGACACGCGGCACCTCCGGTTACAATAAATTTCACATTACCTCCTAAACCTTCTCTCCACTTACTAAAAATTAATTTATTAGCTAGCTTTAATTGAGTGCGATACCACCAAGAACCTGGATTTAAATTATCATACTGTTCTCCCAAAGCCACTGCCCAGAAAAATAATTTTCTTTTGATGCCGGTTAAAGATTCACCAGTGATCATTATTTTTTCAAATACTTTTTCCAATAATCTTGGTACAGTAGAGAAACCGTCTGGTTTAATTTCTTTTAAGTTATCTCCAATGGTTTCAAGGCTTTCAGCATAGTAGATACTCATACCGCTGAACATATAAATATAAGAAGCTACTTTTTCGAAAATATGATTTAGTGGTAAAAAGCTTAATACTCTTTGATCTGGAGCATCTGGGAAGGGGAAACTTTTTTTACCACATTGTAAATTAAAGTAAATGCTTTTATGCGTTAACATAACACCCTTTGGAGTACCTGTGGTTCCTGATGTATAAATAAAAGTAGCAACTTGATCTACAGGAATTTCTTTTTTGATTACTTCTACTTGATTCAATAAATCAGCATCCTGATTTAATAAACTAGTCCAATGTTTTGCGCCAGGAATATGATCGAATGTAAATACTTCTTTCAAGCAAGGTACTTCCGCTTTAATAGACATTACTTTGTCATATAAATCTTGATTACTTGCAAACATGTATTGAACAGATGCGTCATTCAAGATAAACTTTAATTCCAATGGATTGGTTGTTGGATAAACTGGCACCCATATTAAACCAATTTGCTGAGCAGCTAAATCTGCAGTTAACCATTCAGGTCTATTAGAACTAATAATGGCAATTTTATCACTTCCTTCTGCAGTATAGTTTTTACCAGAAAGGCCTAGCGTTAATAAACCTGCACTCAATTGATTTACAGTGGTTGCGATTTCTTGTGTGGAGTACTTTCTCCAAACACCATTTTCTTTTGCAGCCAACATGTCTTCCTGAGGAAAATGCTGTAATTGATGTTCGATACAATCGAAGAGTCTTTTGATTTCCATGGTCAAGCAAATTGTGTAACAAAATACAAAAAAAACCCGACCAAAGGCCGGGTTTTTTCTATTAAAATCTAATTTATTAGTAAATCAAATTGGTCAATAAGCCGTCTCTTAATTTTGGCTCAAACCAGGTACTTTTTGGTGGCATTACTTCACCCGCATCTGCTATGTTGAACAATTGATCAATAGTTACAGGGTATAAACTAAACGCAACTGCCATCTCTCCACTATCCACTCTTTTCTCTAATTCTGCTAATCCTCTGATTCCACCCACAAAATCTATTCTCTTATCTGTTCTTTGATCTAAAATAGAAAAAATAGGAGCTAAAATATTATTGGATAAAATGGTTACATCTAAAACGCCAATTGGATCTGCATCATTATAGGTTCCTGGTTTTGCAATTAAGCTATACCATTGTTTATTGATATACATTCCAAAATGATGCAAGTTGGCTGGCTTATATGCAGCGTCAACTTTTGTTACAGTGAACTGATTTTCTAAAGCTGCAATAAATGCTTCTTCTGTATGTCCATTCAAATCTTTTACAACACGATTATAATCCATGATGTATAATTGATTCGAAGGAAACAAAGTAGTTAAAAAATAATTTGCACTTTCTGGTGCTGCTAATTTTACTTTTGCTGCAGATGCTGCTCTATGGTGTCCATCTGCGATATAAGTACAAGGAACTTCTTTTTCAAATAAAGAAGTAATTTGATCAATAATAGTTTCATCACTCACCGCCCAAACAGTATGTTGAATACCGTCTTCTGCAGTAAAATCATACACTGCATTTTTAGTAGTCTTCCATTTATCAATTAATGTGTCAATAGAAGCTTGATTACGATAAGCTAAAAAAACATTACCTGTTTGTGCTCCAGAAGTCTTGATATGATTGATTCTATCTTGCTCTTTCTCTGGTCTTGTGAACTCGTGTTTTTTAATGATATCATTATTGTAATCATCAATACTACTTACACATACTAATCCAGTTTGTGCACGACCATCCATAATTAATTGATAGATATAATAACAAGGCTTAGATTCTTTAAACAACACTTCTCTTTGTAAGAAAGCGTTTAAATTTTCTAATGCTAAATCATATACTTGTTGACTATGAATATCTACCGTTTCTGGTAAATCAATTTCACTTTTAGTAATGTGTAAAAAAGAAAAAGCATTTCCTACTGCTTCTTGTTTTGCTTCTGCACTATTTAAAACATCGTAAGGTTTACTTGCTACTTGTTTTGCTAACTGTGGCTGTGGGCGCACAGCTTCAAAGGGTCTAATTTTTGCCATGGGCGCGAATATCGTTCTTTTTGGGTAATTATAACTGCTCTTTAAGAGAAGTTATTGATTAATTCACAAAATGCTTTAACACTATCATGTGGCATTGCATTGTACATGCTTACTCTAATACCACCAACAGTTCTATATCCTTTAACACCTATCATTCCATTTTGTTTGCATATATCTAAAAATGCAGCTTCTTTAGTTTGATCTTTCAAAAAGAAAACTGCATTCATTATACTTCTATCTTCTTTTTTTATAGGACAGTAAAAATGTTCAGAAGCGTCAATGGTGTTGTATAATAATTCAGCTTTGGCTAAATTTCTTCTTTCCATTTCTGCAAGTCCACCTTCTTTCTCTATCCATCTTAAGGTTAATAAACTTACATAGATGGCAAACACAGGAGGTGTATTTAATAATGATCCTGCTTCAATATGTTTTTGATAATCTAAAATTGCTGGAATTTTTCTATTCGTTTTCCCCAATAAAGATTTTTTAACCACTAACATGGTCACACCTGCAGCACCCATATTTTTTTGTGCACCTGCATAAATCAAATCAAATTGATTAAATGGAGTAGGTCTACAAAATATATCAGAACTCATATCGCCCACTAATGGAACACCTAATTGAGGATAGCTATGCCATTGTGTTCCCTCTACTGTATTATTGGTAGTTATATGCAAATAGCTAGTATTTGCAGGTAGTTTCAGGTCTTTTATTAAATGAGTATGCTTGTCTGCATTGGTGTCTGCAACCACTTCTACTGGACCAAAGATCTTTGCTTCTTTCACTGCTTTATTTCCCCATACACCATTATCACAAATAGCGGCTAATCCATTTTCATCTAATAAATTCATTGGCACTTGCATAAACTGCATAGTTGCTCCACCTTGTAAAAACAAAACCTCATACTCATCACCAATTCCCATTAATCTTTTTACAATTGTTTTTGCTTCTTCCACCACAGCAACAAAATGTGTTGTGCGATGTCCAATTTCTAAAATAGATAAACCTGTATCATTAAAATTATGAGTGGCTTGAGCTGCTTGATCTAAAACTTCTTTTGGTAAAATAGATGGGCCCGAATTAAAATTGTGCAATTGCATTATATCTGTATAAATTTATAAATCTACCAATGGTTCATTTTCATCATTCTCATCCACTGTTGTAACACCACCAGAAACTACATATTTCATCGCTTCTGATGCACTAATACCTCTTGGTAATTTTTTGATTCTTGATAAAGGAACTATATAAGTTATACCAGAGATGGCGTATGAGTGTGGCACATACACTGTCACATAATCTTTCATGCCAAAATGTTCTGTATTTTCTTGCGTAATAAAACCAACTCTCCAAACATCTTGCGCATCTACATTCACCAACACTGGTACATCAAATTTTTTCTTATTACCTGCAAAAGCTTCTAAGAAATCTTTTACTGAAGAATATATTATTTTAATACCAGGTGTACGCTCCAATACTTTATCAAAAACAGAAACCAATCGCTCCATAAAATATAAAGAGCTCAACCATCCTACAAAAAATACCAAAGCTATTACCACTAAAAATCCAAGACCGGTTACTTTAGGAATTTGTCCGTTTACCTCAGCAAACTGAACTGGGAATAAAACATTTAATAAGTTAGGTAAGAAATTGTCCACCCAATTAAATAGGCTCACAATTACCCAAACAGTTACCCCAATGGGTGCCAACACCACTATTCCTTGAAAAAAGAACTGTGCGAGTGCTGCTAAAAGCTGTTTTCTTCTAATTTTCTGCCTTAAACTGGGCATTTTGAATGGATTTAAAGCCAAATTTCGACCTTTTTTACCATTTGTCACAAATAATTAAATATTCACCTAGGAAACTTTGAATACTTAATTAGTTTCCATAGTTTTGCGCCTTCAAATTAAGTTATGGAAAATCGCATTTTATTGAAAGCCAGAGAGTTAGTGGTAAGAAATGGTGCTAGATACGTTACAATGGATGTGTTAGCCAATGAGTTAGGCATTAGCAAAAAAACGATATATCAGTTTTATGCCGATAAAGATGCCTTAATTTCTTCTGTTATAGATTTTGAATTGGAGGAACAAAACCTAAGATTAAAAAACAGTCAAGAGAAGGCCGAAAACGCAGTTCATGAAATGTTTATGTTATTGGAAGACATTCAAACCATCTTCAGAAACATGAACCCTCTAACAATAACCGAGTTAGCTAAATACCATGTGGATGCTTTTAAGAAAATTGAACAGCATAAAAATGTGTTTATGCATGGTGTAATTATCTCCAATTTAAAAAGAGGTATTGAACAAGGTGTGTATAGAAAAGATATTGATCCAGATATTTTAGCGGCTTATAGATTAGAGACAGGGTTTATTGCATTTAACCCAAATGTATTCCCTTTAAATAAACATGATATTGGTAAAGTAAATGTTCAAATCATGGAACACTTTATTTATGGTGTAATGTCACCGAAGGGTTTAGAGTTGATGGAAAAATATAAAGAAGAAAAGAAAGCAGGCAAGGATAGTTCATTGGATGAAGAATTTATTAACAGAATAACAAGCAAGCAATAAAATATATGAAACAAGTATTCTTATTAATCATCGGGACCATGAGCATTGTGCAATCAATGGCTCAAACAGAAATTCCCAACATTCATCAATTTAAATTAGATGATTGTGTGGTGTATGCACAAAAAAATAATGTGCAAGTAAAAAATGCATTATTAGCTATTGATGCACAAGTTCAAACAAACAGAGAGATTGGCGCAGCAGCTTATCCTACTGTTATGACAAGCACAAGTGTGATGGATTATACAAAAATCCCCACTAGCTTATTACCAGCTCAAATTTTTGGTGGTGCACCTGGAACATTTATTCCAGTGCAGTTTGGTACTAAGTTTAACGCTAACTATGGCGCGAATTTTTCTCAGTTGTTATTTGATGGCCAAGTATTTATTGCTTTACAAGCAAGAAATACTTCTTTAGAAATGCAAAGAAAAAATGCTGCATTAACTGAAGAAAATATCAAAGCAAATATTTACAAAATTTACTACCAATTATCTGCTAGTAGAACTCAATTAAACATCTTGGATGCTAATATCGAAAGATTAAGCAAATTAGCACATGACGCAGAAGTGATGTATAAAAATGGATTTGCAGAAAAACTAGATGTTGATAAAGTAAATGTTCAATTAAACAATTTACAAACCGAGAAATTAAAAGCAAATAATGCTGTAGCTGTAGGTTATATGGGCTTAAAAATGTTAATGGGCATGCCTGTTAAAGATAGCTTGGTATTAACTGAAGCAATCAACGAAAAAGATTTAACAGGAGATGTTTTAGTAGAGAACGAATTTCAATATGCATTAAGAAAAGATTTTCAATATTTAACTACTTTAAAGAAATTAAGCGAATACAATGTGAAGCGTTATCAATTAAGTAACCTTCCTACTGTAAGTGTTTCTGGTGCTTACACAAAGAATGCACAGCGTTCTAAATTTGATTTCTTCGAAGGAGGAAACTGGTTTACTACTTCTTTTGTAAACCTTAATGTAAGCTTACCAATTTTCAATGGTGGTGCAACCATGGCTAGAATTAGAAGAACCAAAATTGAATTAGAACAAGTTTCTAATCAAATGGAAGCCATGAAGAATAATATTGACAATGAAATTACACAAGCTAAATTGAATTATATCTCTTCTGTAGCAACTGTTCAGTTTCAAAAGAAAAATATGCAATTAGCAGAAACAGTATATGCTCAAACAAGAAAGAAATTTGAAACAGGTACTGGCTCTAATACAGAAATTTCTGCATCTCAAGCCGATTTAGTAGCTGCTCAAAACAATTACATGAATGCATTATATAGTGCATTGATTGCTAAAGTAGATTTCTTAAAAGCTACTGGTAAATTATAATTAAGACAACATTTAAAAAACATAACAATGAAACATATATCAAAATTATTCTTCTTAACAACCCTTACTGTATTAGTTGCTTGTGGAGGTAATGATAATTCTGTTGCTGGTAAAAAAGCAAAATTAGAACAACTTAAAAAAGAAGCATTAACATTAAATGCTACTATCGCTACATTAGAAAAAGAATTAGCTGCTCAAGGCGCAGGAGCTACGCAACAAGCTGTAATGGTAAATATTGCTCCAGTGACTTCTCAAGATTTTAATCACTTTATTGAAATTCAAGGTAAGATTGAATCTGAAAGCGTTTCTTTTGTAACACCAAGAGCTGGTGGTGGTCAAGTAAAAGCAGTATTTGTTAAAAGAGGAGACAGAGTAGCTAAAGGTCAAATCTTATTACAATTAGATAATTCATTAATTAAGCAAAGCGTTGCTGCTGCTACTCAAAATATTGAAACAGTAAAAGCTCAAGCAGCATTAGCTAAATCAGTATATGAGAAGCAAAAGAATTTATGGGAGCAAAATATTGGTAGTGAAATTCAGTTATTAACTGCAAAAACAAATGCTGAAGCTTTAGCTAGTCAATTAAAAGCTGCTATGGAGCAATTGGGTATGGCTAAGGATCAATTAGCTTATACAACTGTTCGTAGCGATGTAGATGGAGTTGCTGAAGAAGTGAACATCAAAGTAGGTGAAATATTCATGGGTGCTGGGCAATTGAAAGTAGTTAATACAGATAGATTAAAATTAACTAGCCAGGTTCCAGAAAATTATGCTGGTAAGGTAAAAGCAGGAACAGATATTACTTTATTTTTTCCTGACTTAAACAAATCAATAGATACTAAATTATCTGTTGTAGGTAATGTAATTGATCCATTAAGCAGAAGCTTTTTTGTAGAAGCAAAATTACCAGTAGATAAAAATTTCCGTCCTAACCAATTAGCACAAGTTAAAATCAAAGACTACACTAAAAAGAATGCGATTAGTATTCCAATTAATTTAGTTCAAAACGATGATAAAGGAAAGTTTGTATATGTAGCTGCATCTGAAAATGGAAAATTAATTGCTCGTAAAAGAATGGTAACCATTGGTGAATTTTACGCAAACGCTATTGAAATTATTTCTGGATTAAGTGCAGGCGAGCAAGTGGTTACTGAAGGTTATCAAAATATTTTTGACGGCCAATTATTATCAGTAAGCACCAACAAGTAGTATATAATATTCATTTAAAAGTATAATCGATCATATGTCGACAATTAATAAAATAAAAGAAAAGTTCAAAGAATTTGGACCTACTTCTTGGAGTATCACTAATAAAACATCTATCTATTTATTGATGTTGTTTATTAGCTTAGGAGGTATTTACCAGTTCTTAACACTTCCAAAAGAGCAGTTTCCAGAAGTAGTTATTCCTACTATGTTTATTCAAACAGTATATGTAGGTAACTCACCAAAAGATATAGAAAACCTTGTTACTCGTCCAATTGAGAAACAAATTAAAAGTATCAGTGGTGTAAAGATCAATAAATTTACTTCTTCTTCTCAACAAGATTTCTCATTAATTACTGTTGAGTTTAGTACAGATGTGAAGACAGATGTGGCTTTACAAAAAGTAAAAGACGCCGTGGATAAGGCAAAAGGTGAATTACCTAATGACCTTACTCAAGAACCTCGTGTAGTAGAATTGAATATTAGTGATCAGCCTATTATGTTTGTAAACATTAGTGGTAATTACAATACCGTTCAATTAAAGAAATATGCTGATGATATTAAAGATAAATTAGAAGGTATCCCTCAAATTAATAGAATTGATTTAGTAGGTGCACCTGAAAGAGAATTTCAAATCAATGTAGACAATTACCGTATGCAAACTGCTGGCATCACTTTTGATGATATCAGTGCTGCTATTCAAAGAGAAAACCTTGACTTGTCTGGTGGATTATTGGATGTAGGTAATATGCAACGTAACCTTCAGTTAAAAGGTCAGTTAAAGAGTGCAAATGATATTGCTAATATTATAGTTCGTAATACTAGTGGCGCTCCAATTTATTTAAGAGATGTTGCAAAAATTACTGATACTATTAAGAATACTGTAAGCTTTGCGCGTCTAGATGGAAAGAATGTACTTACATTAAATATTATCAAGCGTAATGGTGAAAACTTGATTGCTACTTCTGACGCTGTGAAGAAAGTAGTGGAAGAAGCTACGCTAAATGATTTACCAAAAGACCTTAAAGTGGTTATCTCTGGTGATCAAAGTATTCGTACAAAAAGCTCATTCACAGAATTAGTAAACTCTATTGTAATTGGATTCGTATTAGTATTGGTTGTATTGATGTTCTTTATGGGCGTTACCAATGCCTTCTTTGTGGCATTGTCTGTTCCATTAAGTATGTTTGTTGCCTTTGTATTTTTACCTGCTGGTGATTTAGTAGTAGGTTCTCATATTACTTTGAACTTCATGGTATTGTTCGCTTTACTGTTTGGTTTAGGTATTATTGTGGATGATGCGATTGTGGTAATTGAAAATACACACAGAATCTTTGTTCAAGGAAAGGGTAAATTAACTGCCACAACATCTGCTAAGATGGCTGCTGGTGAGGTATTCATTCCAGTATTAGCTGGTACGGTTACCACCTTAGCACCTTTCTTCCCATTATTATTCTGGCCTGGTATCATTGGTAAATTCATGGTGTATTTACCAGCGATGTTAATCTTTACATTAGCTGCATCATTAGTTGTTGCCTTTATCATGAACCCTGTATTTGCAGTAGACTTCATGAATCATGATGACGACGTTGTAGCGGATGAACCAAAGAGTGCGATGTTCAAAAAGAAGAATTTTTGGATTCCAGTTGCTGTAGGTGTTTTATTAGATATAGCAGGATTCACTTTCTTGGGTAACTTATTGATCTTCGTAATGATACTTGTTGTTGCAAATAAGTATTTCATTAATGATATGATTATTAGTTTCCAAACCAAGACACTTCCAAAAATGATGGATTTGTACGAAACTGGTTTAAGAAGAGCATTGAACGGATGGAGACCAGTGAAATTATTAATAGGAACTTTTGTTTTATTGATATTGTCTTTCGTGATCTTAGGAATTAGTGTTGCCACTGGTAGAGTAGGAATTGAATTCTTCCCTAAAGGTGACCCCAATCAAGTATATGTTTATTTAAAATTACCTTCTGGTAGCAATGTAAATTATACTGACTCTGTAACTAGAGTATTAGAAGCTAAAGTGAATAAGGTTTTAGAAAATGATAAAACGAAGAATCCTTTAGTAGAAAGTATTATTAGTAATGTAGCTGTTGGCGCTGGTGATCCAATGAGAGGTGATAGAACAACTCGTTCTGAATTAGGTCGTATTCAAATAAACTTTATTGAATTTGAAAAGCGTCATGGAAAATCAACTGCACCATATCTTGAAAGTTTAAGAAATGAATTAAAGGGTGTTCCTGGTGCAGAAATCTCTATCGACCAAGAAGCTAGTGGACCTCCAACTGAACCACCAGTAAATATTGAAATTCAAGGAGAAGACTTTGACAACCTAGTGAAAACAGCTGTGGGCTTAAAGAACTACTTAGATGCCGCACAAATTCCTGGTATCAATGTATTAAAGATGGATGTGGATTTACAAAATCCAGAATTAACCTTAACAATTGACAGAGACCGTGCTTTAGCAGAAGGTGTAAGTAGTGCTCAAGTAGGTATGCAAATTAGAACTGCTTTATTTGGTAAGGAAGTTTCTAAAATTAAAGACGGCAAAGAAGAATACAAGATTCAATTAAGAAGTGAAGAGCTTCAAAGAAATAATCTAGTAGATTTATTAAACATGCGTTTATCTTTTAGAGATATGGCTGCTGGTGGTATGGTAAAAAACATTCCTATTAGTAGTTTAGTAAAAGTTGAACCAACTACTACATTAGGTAGTATTAAGAGAAAGAATCAAAAAAGATTAATCCAATTAAGCTCTAATGTATTGATGGATAAGGGATATAATCCTACAACAGTGAATGCTGCTATTGCTCAATACATTTCTAATTTCAAAGGTATTGCTGATGGTGTAACAGTTAAGCAAACTGGTGAGAATGAACAACAATTAGAAACAGTTGCTTTCTTAGGTAAAGCTTTGGTGATTGCATTAATGTTGATCTTATTCACTTTAGTATTACAATTTAATTCTGTTTCTAAATCAGTGATTATTTTAACAGAGATCTTGTTTAGTATTATCGGGGTATTCTTAGGATTCTCTATTTTTGGAATGACTGTATCTGGTGTAATGACAGGATTAGGTATTGTGGGACTAGCAGGTATAGTTGTGAAGAATGGTATCTTGGTAATTGAATTTGCTGATGAATTAAGAACAAGAGGATACAAAACAAAAGAAGCAGTAGTTCAAGCTGGTAAAACAAGAATTATTCCAGTAATGTTAACAGCATTAGCTGCGATACTTGGTTTTATTCCAATTGCGGTTGGTTTCAATATCAACTTCGTTACTTTATTTAGTGAGTTAAATCCACATATCTTCTTTGGTGGCGATAATGTTGCTTTTTGGAAGCCATTAAGCTGGACATTGATCTTTGGATTGATCTTTGCATTCTTTATGACTTTGTTCATTGTACCTGGAATGTACTTGATAGCCGAACGCTTAAAAAGACCAATGCGTCGTCATTTTGGTGGTAAGTGGATTAGCATGTTGGGTATTCCTCCTTTAACATTCATCTTTATTCCTTTGATGTTCGTAACAACATGGATTCAAAGAAAGAATGTTGCAAGAAGAAATGCAAAGAATGATACAGATGCAACTTTTAATGGATCTTGGTTCTAAATAAGACCAGCTCCATCAGAAATAGCAACGATATAATGTTGCAATGATTTCTGAAATATATTTTGATAAGAGGCCACTAGCTTTTGTACAACAGAAGCGGTGGCCTCTTTCTTTATAAGGTT
>JAHEFI010000031.1 GCA_024640255.1 Bacteroidota bacterium
AAGTGTCCGTTTTTGATGCATTTATTGAGGGTGCTAAAAACGGCTTTGATGTAGTATTAAAAATTATCCCTTATTTAGTTGCCATGTTAGTGGCTATTAGAGTATTTAGAGATAGTGGAGCAATGACTTATATCTTAAATGGATTAACTTATTTAATTCAGCTTACCAGTGTAAATACAGATTTTATTCCAGCATTGCCTGTTGCCATTATGAAACCATTAAGTGGAAGCGGAGCTAGGGGAATGATGTTAGATATATTTCAAACCAGTGGACCAGATTCTTTTGTAGGGAAATTAGCCTCTATATTTCAAGGTTCTGCAGATACCACTTTTTATATTATTGCCTTGTATTTTGGAAGTGTAGGCATTAAAAAAGTAAGGTATGCAATATGGGCAGGTATTTTTGCAGATTTAATTGGAGTGGTGATTGCCATTATAATAGGGTATACCTTCTTTAGATAATTCTTATTTACCGTCACTCATTTTCATTACTTCTTCCCATTCTTTTTCTGTAACTGGTTGAACTGAAAGACGACCTAATTTAACCAATGCCATATTTTTTAAATTAGTATTGGCTTTAATATCTGACAGTTTAACTGGATTTTTTAATTTTTTGTGAGGTGCAAAATCCACAGCCAGCCAAGCAGTTTCTTCAGTGGTAGGGTCTTGATAAGATTCTTTCACTACTTTGGCAATGCCAACAATTTCCAATCCTTCATTACTATGGTACCAAAATGCCAAATCACCTTTCTTCATAGAACGAAGATTGTTTCTTGCTCCATAATTTCTTACACCGTCCCAAAAAGTTTTCTTGTCTTTAACAAATTGATCCCAAGAATATTTAAAAGGTTCTGATTTGATTAACCAATAAGCCATAGATTCAAATTTATTTAATAACCGGCTGATAAAATATCTGCTAAATGTAAGACTTTAATAGCTTGACCATTATGATTAATACGGCCATCTAAATGCATTAAACAACTAGTATCCGTACTTACTATATATTCAGCATTAGTAGCTATAGCATTATCTATTTTTTGATCTGCCATAGAAGTACTGATTGTATCAAATTTTACTGCAAAGCTACCTCCAAAGCCACAACAGGTTTCTACATCATTCATTTCTACTATTTCTATTCCTTTTACAGCATTCAACAGTTTTCTTGGCTCTTCTTTTATTTTACATTCTCTCAAACCAGCACAACTATCGTGATAAGTAATTTTGGCATCAAAACTGGCACCTAAATCGGTTACGCCTAAAACCTGCACTAGAAATTCAGATAATTCATACATGCGTTGTTTTACTTTTTTAGCAGGACTTTGAAATGCATTGTTTTCAAAAAGTTTACCATAATTATTTCTAACAAAACCAGTACAACTTGCACTTGGTGAAACTATATAATCTGCTCCTTCAAAATCTTGTACGAATTTGGTACATACATCTTTAGACTCTCCCCAAAAACCAGCATTGAAAGCAGGTTGGCCGCAACATGTTTGATTTGGATTATACAATACTTCACATCCGGCTTTCTCTAATACTTTGATGGTATTAAATGCTACCTGTGGATACAGTTGATCCATAAAACAGGGGATGAATAATTGTACTTTCATAATTCAAATATAAGGAAAAAAAAGAGCCTCACTAGGAGACTCTTTATAAAATTAAGGTTGAACTTTTAATCGATTGATGTACTTATCAGCCATGAAACCCTTTTCAGATTTAGGGTATTCATTTTTGATTTTAGTATATAACTCAATTGCTTCTTCTGTTTTATTATTCAATTCTAAAAAAGCTGCAGCTCTAAACAAATATTCAGAAGAGATGGCTTCATCTTCAGGGAAATATTCACCCGCTTTCTTGTAATGGCTTACTGCTTCATCCACTTTGTTTAAAGACGCATATGCATCACCTAAAGTACCATAAGCAACAGCTTGAATTTGTTTAGCATCAGTAGAGAAGTCTTTTAAGTATTCAATAGACTTATTAAAGTCATTTAATCTAAAATAACTTACACCAGCATAATACTTTGCCAAATTAGCAGCTTTGGTTCCGCTGAATTCTTTAATAATATACAAAACACCCTTGCTTTGTCCATCTCCGTTTAATACGAAGTTAGAAGAGTCATTTGCGAAATATTTTTCTGCCATAAACATGGCATCAGCAGCTTTGGCTTCTCTTGGTTTTTGATATAATTCTGTATATCCGAAAAATCCACCTACTAATACAATAGCTAATACTAAAGCATAAGTTAAAGATTTTTGATTCTTTTTAAAGAAATCTAAAATTGGTTGTTGTTCTTGTTGTAAATCGCTCATATAAGTGTTTGTAATTAGTCTACGATGAATGGATAGTTTTGATCAATATATACATCTTTTAAAACTTCGCTGTCATCTGGCCATGGGCTATCTTCAGCAAATTTTACAGAAGCTTCTACAATTGCATAGATTTTTTCATCAATTGCTTTTAAATCTGCTTCAGTTGCATATTTATTGTCTAAAATTGTTTTAGTCACTTTTGTGATAGGATCTTGGTTTTTATATTCTTCCACCTCATCCTTAGATCTATATTTCTGTGGATCAGATACTGAGTGTCCTTTGTATCTATAAGTTTTCATTTCTAATAAAGTAGGACCTTCACCATCTCTTGCTCTTTTCACCGCTCTAGCAACACCTTCGTGCACTAATTCTGGAGTCATGCCATCAATTTTATCTGAAGGCATATCATATGCATCCGCTAACTTATAAATATCAATTACATTACTTGTTCTTTCAATGGATGTACCCATTGCATAGTTATTGTTTTCACAAATAAATACAACTGGCAATTTCCATAACATAGCAAGGTTAAATACTTCGTGTAACATACCTTGTCTTGCAGCACCATCTCCAAAGAAACATAATACTACATTCTTAGAACCACGGTATTGTTCAGCAAAAGCTAAACCTGCACCAGTTCCAATTTGCGCACCTACAATACCATGACCACCAAAGAAGTAGTTTTCTTTATCAAACAAGTGCATACTTCCGCCTTTTCCTTTAGAACAACCTGTTGCTTTACCATATAATTCAGCCATGGCAGCATTAGGACTCATTCCTTTTGCCAAAGCCAACCCATGATCACGATATCCTGTAATAAATGGATCTTCGTGGTTGGTTGCTGTCATACAACCAGCTGCAATAGCTTCTTGTCCGTTGTAGACATGGAAAAATCCTCTGATTTTTCCAGCCATTTTATACATTTCTTCTGATTTAGATTCAAATTGACGGATTAATTGCATCAATTCGTACCAATACAGGTAGGTTTCTTTTGAAAATTTTTGGGCCACAGTCCTTTAATTTTGAGGAGCAAATATACTGTTTTTTCGCATTAAAATGGTCTAAAAACAGTCCTATGCTTCGTTTAAAAATGGGTATTTATAGTCTGTAGGAGGGTTAAATGTCTCTTTTATGGTTCTAGCACTTAACCATCTATATAAATTAAGCATACTTCCAGCCTTATCGTTGGTACCAGACGCTCTAGCACCACCAAATGGTTGTTGACCAACCACCGCTCCAGTTGGCTTATCATTGATATAAAAATTACCCGCCGCATGTCTTAATTTTTGGGTAGCTAATTCAATGGATGATCTATCCTGAGAAATGATAGATCCAGTTAAAGCATATTTAGAAGTACTATTTAAAATATCTAATGTTTTTTCAAACTTAGTTGCTGGATAAGTATAAATGGTTAATACTGGACCAAAGATTTCTTCACACATTGTAGTGTATTTAGGATCAGAAGTTTCAATGATTGTAGGTTCAATAAAATATCCTTTTGACTTACTATAATTTCCACCAATTAAAATCTTTGCTTTCTTATCTTTTTTAGCCTTGCTGATGTATTTAGTAATACTGTCAAATGCTTTTTCATCTATCACTGCGTTTACAAAATTGGAGAAGTCTTCCACTGTTCCAACTTTCATAGATTGAACTGCCTTAACCAATTTTGTTTTAACCGCTTCAGCGATATTACTTGGTAAGTATGCTCTTGAAGCAGCAGAACATTTTTGACCTTGGAATTCAAAAGCACCTCTTGCTAATGCAGTAACCACTGTATCTACATCTGCTGTAGGATGTACCATGACAAAATCTTTTCCACCTGTTTCACCTACAATTCTTGGATACGATTTATAGTTAGCAATATTTTCACCAATCTGTTTCCACATATGATTGAATACACCAGTTGATCCGGTAAAATGAACACCTGCAAAATCAGGATGTTTAAAACAAGTATCACCTAAGGTTGGACCATCTACATATACTATATTGATAACGCCATCTGGCAATCCTGCTTCTTTTAATATTCTCATAAATAATTGAGCAGAATAAATTTGGGTATTCGCTGGTTTCCAAACTACCACATTTCCACACATGGCAGCAGATGCAGGTAAATTACCTCCAATCGCTGTGAAATTAAATGGAGTGATAGCTAATACGAAACCTTCTAATCCTCTCCATTCCATTCTATTGTGAATACCAGGTGCGGAGATAGGTTGTTGTTGATATATTTGACTTAAAAAATGCACATTGAATCTTAAGAAATCGATTAATTCACAAGCTGCATCAATTTCTGCTTGAAAAGCATTTTTACTTTGACCCAACATTGTTGCTGCGTTCATTTCAAAACGATATTTTGTAGCCAATAAATCTGCTGCTTTTAAAAATATATGTGCTCTTGCTTCCCAACTCATTTCTGACCAACTAACTCTTGTTTTTAAAGCGGTATTAATTGCTTGTTCAACATGTTGTTTAGTTCCCATATGAAAATGACCCAATACATGTTTAATTTCATGAGGAGGGTGAATAGATACTTTTTTTCCTGTTCTAACCGCTTTACCACCAATATACATAGGTATATCTAATGTCTTCTTTTTCAAATCAGCTAAAGCCTTTTTTAAAGCTAGTTTTTCAGGGCTGCCAGGAGCATATGAAAGTACAGGTTCATTCACTGGCATAGGGTAGTTGAAATATCCAAATTGCATATATAAAAATTAGAGTTCAAAAATAAGCAATTAAAGAACATCTGTTTGTAAATGATCCGTTTAACTACAAAATTCTTTAGTATTTTAGCATTATGCAATATGTATTGGTGGACATCGCGGATAGAGAAAATTTTTATCCTTTTAGCTTAACTAGATCCTTGGCGGAGTGTAGAGTGGGTCTATATAATTTTCAAGAAAGATGGGAGAAGTTCTTGGGTGAAGAGTCAGGCATTTACACGGTTTCATACCTTCAGGTATTGTATCCAAATCAATATTTGTCTACGGATGATTTATTGACTTTTATTAATATTACTATTGTTCCCAATAAGCAGATCATTCAACAAATAAAATCCCTGGGTGAAGGAGAAAAGTTAATCAGTGCATCTGGAAAATGGATTGCCACAAAAACAAAGCAAAGATCTATTGCACAAATACTCTTACCTGAATTGGCTCCAGTGGTCGTTCAAGAGGTAGAATGGGTGGAGAACAGCATTGATTTACTCAAAAAACACGCCAATTTCATTAAAGCTGATTTTAGTTTAGTCACTGCAAATCGCGTTTCCAAGACGGTCAATGAATCTAATAGGTTAATTAATAAAGAACAGATTTTTATAGAAGAAGGGGCCAATTTATCTTGTTGTAATTTAAATGCAAGTGAAGGGCCTATTTATATTGGTAGAGAAGCAGTTATAATGGAAGGAGCAAGTATTAGAGGCCCTATTGTTTTGGGTAATAAAGGGGTAGTTAAAATGAATACCAGTATCTATGGCGCTACCAGTATAGGACCCTATTGTTTAGCTGGCGGCGAAATTAAGAATTCCATTATGATGGGCTTTTCCAATAAAGGCCACGATGGCTATTTAGGAGATAGTATTATTGGTTATTGGTGCAATTTGGGTGCAGGCACTTCCAATAGTAATGTCAAAAACTCAGCGGGTAAGGTTCAATTATGGAATGAAGCTAAACAGGTTTGGGATACAGTGGGTCAAAAAATGGGTATGTTGGTGGGGGATTATAGCAGATTTGCGATTCAGTCCAGCATCAATACAGGATCTTATATTGGCATTTCTGCGAATGTTTTTGGAAATGGCTTGTTACCTAAAAATTTACCCAATTTTACTTGGGGCATTTTACCAGGGTATATCTTAGAAGAAGCCATAGAGGATATAGGTAACTGGAAAAAAATGAAAGGCTTTGAATTGAGCATAGAAGAAGCTTCAGTTTTAAAACATCTTCATCATCTAGCTCATTTATAGGTTTAATAGGTTTCGGCTTAATTTTTGATTACCTTTGCAGCGCTAATAATAGCTTAAAATAAGTTAAAAATTACCCAATGAGAAAGCAAATTGCTGCAGCTAACTGGAAAATGAATTTAAGTCAATCCGAAGCGGATACTTTATTAAATGAATTATTACAAACTGATCATTCATTAGCAGCTCATCAGGAAGCTATATTTGCTGTTCCTGCTATATATATTCATCAAGCAACATCTACATTAGCGGGTAAGCAAAATGTATTTGTAGCAGCACAAAACTGTCATCAAAAATCAAATGGTGCCTATACAGGTGAAATTTCAGCACCTATGTTTGCTTCTGTGGGCGTAAAACATATTGTGTTAGGCCATTCTGAAAGAAGAGAATATTTTGCTGAATCAGATGCTTTATTGGCTGAAAAAGTAAATGCAGTTTTAGCTATTGATAGTACACCTATTTTTTGTTGTGGTGAGCCCTTAGAGATTAGAGAAGCAGGTACACAAAATAGTTTTGTAGAAGCACAATTAAAAAATTCTTTATTTCATTTAAGTGCTGAGCAAATCATTAAAGTAGTTATTGCATATGAACCCATTTGGGCAATTGGAACTGGTAAAACAGCTTCAAGTGAACAAGCACAAGAGATTCATGCTTATATCAGATCTGTTTTTGCTACAAAATATGGCCAATCCATAGCAGATCAAATTTCCATTTTATATGGAGGAAGCGTAAAAGCTGCTAATGCAAAAGAACTTTTCTCACAACCAGATGTGGATGGTGGTTTAGTGGGAGGTGCATCTTTAATTGCTTCAGAATTTGCTGCAATTATAAATGCTTTAAAATAGAATTTAAAAGATTAGTTTCACTACATGAAGAATATTAGAAATTTCTGTATCATCGCCCACATTGATCACGGTAAAAGTACCTTGGCAGATCGTTTATTAGAACATACCAAGACCATTACTGAAAGAGAAATGATGAATCAGGTGTTAGATGATATGGATTTAGAGAGAGAGAAGGGTATTACTATTAAGAGTCATGCGATTCAAATTAACTATATCCATAAAGGAGAAACTTATACTTTAAATTTAATTGATACTCCTGGTCACGTAGATTTTAGTTATGAAGTGAGCCGTGCCTTGGCAGCATGTGAAGGAGCTTTGTTATTGGTGGATGCATCTCAAGGTATACAAGCACAAACTATATCCAATCTATATTTAGCATTAGACAATAATTTAGAGATTATTCCTGTTATTAATAAGATTGATATGGATGGAGCTAAAATTCCAGAAGTAACTGATCAAATTATAGATTTAATTGGATGTAAGCAAGAAGATATTTTATTAGCAAGTGGTAGATCAGGAATTGGAATTGAAGAAATTTTACAAGCTATCTGTGAAAGAATTCCTGCACCAGTGGGTAATCCAGAAGCTCCATTACAAGCTTTAATTTTTGACAGTGTATTTAATAGCTTTAGAGGAATTATTGTTTATTATAGAATTTTAAATGGTGTCTTAAAAAAGAACGACAAAATTAGGTTTGTTGCTTCGGGCAAAGATTATATAGCAGATGAAGTAGGTGTATTAAAATTATCTATGACACCAAAAGAAGAAGTAAGGGCTGGGGATGTAGGGTATATTATTACAGGTATTAAAAATGCAAAAGAAGTTAAAGTAGGAGATACAATCACATTGGCTAATAATCCAGGTGAAATGATCAATGGTTTTGAAGAAGTTAAACCAATGGTATTTGCTGGTATTTATCCTGTAAATACAGACGAGTTTGAAGAGTTGCGCGATTGTATGGATAAATTACAATTGAACGACGCTTCTTTAACTTTTGAATTAGAAACTTCTCAGGCATTAGGTTTTGGATTTAGATGTGGATTCTTGGGTTTATTGCACATGGAGATTATACAAGAGCGTTTAGAGCGTGAGTTTAATCAAACTGTAATTACCACAGTGCCTAACGTAAGTTTTATAGCTTATACTACTAGAAAAGAAAAAATCATTGTTAACAATCCAACAGAAATGCCGGATCCTGTTAAAATTGATTATATAGAAGAACCATTTATTAGAGCTCAAATTATTACCACACCTGACTATATTGGGAATATTATTACTTTATGTTTAGGTAAAAGAGGTATGTTAATTAATCAAAGTTATTTAACCCCAACAAGGGTTGAGTTAATATTTGAAATGCCATTAACAGAGATTGTATTTGACTTCTACGACAAATTAAAGAGTGGAACAAGAGGCTATGCTTCTTTTGATTATACTCAAATTGGCTTTAGAGAAGCAGACATCGTTAAAATGGATATTTTATTAAACGGTGAAAAAGTGGATGCCCTTAGTGCTTTAATTCACAGAGGCAAATCTGCAGAATTTGGTCGTAAGCTTTGTGAAAAATTAAAAGAGTTATTGACTAAACAACAATTCCAAATTGCTATACAAGCTGCTATTGGCGCTAAGGTGGTAGCAAGAGAAAATATATCTGCAATGCGTAAGGATGTAACCGCTAAATGTTATGGTGGTGATATTAGTCGTAAAAGAAAATTACTAGAAAAGCAGAAAGAGGGTAAGAAGAGAATGCGTCAAATTGGTAATGTAGAAATTCCTCAAGAAGCCTTTTTAGCAGTTTTAAAACTAGACTAGTTTAGCAAAATCCAATAAATTGGTGAATCGGTAATCTATTGCTTGATCCGGGAAATTTGTTTCTGGATGGGTAGTGGCTAAAAATACAGTGGACATTCCTGCATTTCTGCCAAAGAGCATATCACTCATTCTATTACCTACCATAATAGATTTATCTAATTGTATTTCTGGAAATAAAGTCTTGGCTTGAAATGCCATTCCTGGTTGAGGTTTTCTATTGGGAGAATCATTGTCTAAATCGGTACAATATAAAATATGATCTATTCTTCCTTGAACTAATTCAATTTGTGATTTCATATTATTATGAATATCCTTCAAATCATCTTCTGTCATTAATCCCTTTCCAACACCTTTTTGATTTGTTGTAATGATAATTCTTGGAAATTTTTTCGCTAATAATGGTAGGGCTAATAAACTCTCCCGATAAAATTCAAATTCATTCCAATTACGAATATAATCCTCATTCTTTTCTACATTAATCACACCGTCTCTATCTAAGAACAATGTCCAATCTGAATTGATATGTGCAAATTCAAAGGACATTATTTGCCGAAAATATTTTCTTCCACTAATTCACAAATAATATGACCCACCAAAATATGAGACTCTTGAATTCTTGGAGTAGTGGTAGAAGGCACATTAATTAAATAATCAGCCATTTCTTTCATTTTACCGCCAGCAGCACCCGTAAATCCGACAGTAACAATTCCCATAGAAGCTGCCATTTCAAAAGCCTTTACAATATTGCCTGAATTGCCTGAAGTACTTATACCAATTAATACATCTCCTTTTTTACCCAATCCTTCTAATAGTCTTGAATAAATTACATCATAACTATAATCGTTAGCTACAGCTGTTAAATAAGAGCTATTACAATGTAAAGCATCTGAAGGCAATGCTTTTCTATCCTTATAAAAACGGCCAGAAAATTCGGCTGCTAAATGTTGTGCATCAGCTGCACTTCCGCCATTGCCGGCAAAATAAACTGCATGACCATTTTTAAAAGCATGGGTTACTACTTCTACAACAGTTTCAATTTGTTTTACCAAAGCTTCATCTTGAAGTAAAGATTGTTTTACTTCTATAGAGGATTGAATAAGCTCTTTAATTTTTATAGTGGACATGGTCTATTGTATTTGTTGATGTAAAAGTAAAAAATTATTAGCCATTTGCTCCCAAGTATATTGTTGTTTCTCTATTTTAATATTAGGTAAATAGAACTGTTCCCCATTTTCATATAAAGTTTGGATACCTTCTGCAATGCTTTCCACATTTGGTTCAACAACAACACCCACTTTATTATTAGGAACTGTATCTGCTAAGCCACCAACATTGGTTACCAACATGGGTTTTTCAAAATGATAGGCAAGGGGAGTTACTCCGCTTTGAGTTGCATTTCTGTATGGTTGAATAATAAAATCAGCACTGCATACATAGTTTTTAACTTCCTTATCGGCAACAAATCCTTCTACCAAATGAATTCGATCCTGAATTCCTAAAGAGTTAATTAATTCATGATAAGGTGCAGCATCTTCATAAAATTCTCCTACAATCATTAAATGAATTCCTGCAGATTGAATTAATTCTGTAGCCATTGCTTTTAATAATAAATCCAAACCTTTATACTTTCTAATAAAGCCAAAGAATAGAATTAATTTCTGATCAGATGGAATACTTAAAACATTTCTAGCAGCTTCTTTGGAAATGGGTTCACCTAAATGATCAAATATAGGATGAGGAGAAATAAGTATTGGTTTAGTAGAAAATTGCAGCACATCTTTTTTTACTTTTTCGCTCATGGTTAAAAATCCATCAACAGCACCTGCAAAATATTTTGTAAATAGTTGATCACCCATTCTTTTTTCATGAGGAATCATATTATCCACTATTGAAATCACTTTTGTTTTATTATTACCTTTTGCTATTCTACAGATGGTTCCCAAACATGGAGCCAAGAAGGGTAGCCAATACCTTACAATAATTAAGGAGGGGGCTGCTTTTCTTAATTGTAATCCAACTTTGATCCAATTGAATGGATTAATTGAATTGATGGAAACATGAATGGTAATATTTTCTGGAGCAGGTAAATTACTATACTGTGTTTTACCTGGAAATAAAAACTGAGGGTATTGTAAAGAAAATGTTTCGATAGAACTTTGAATACCTTTTTGACTAAATGTATTAGCTAACTTTTCGTCAAATGCGGCCAATCCACCTCTTAAGGGCCAAGCGGGGCCTATTATAACCAAACTGTTTACCATCCTATTTTTTCAGCAATTAAATAGTGGTTTCTATCCGGTGCATTTCTATTAATCAACTCTGCAATAAAACCTGCTAGAAATAATTGTACCCCAATTAACATAGAAGTTAATGCAATATAAAAGGCAGGTTTATTGGTAATACTAGTTTCTGGATATAAAAATTTTGAAACAGTTATATATCCAACAGAACCAAATCCTATTAAGAAAAACAGGGTACCCACTAAGCCAAAAAATTGCATCGGCTTTTTACCAAATTTGGATAAAAACTGAATGGTCATTAAATCCAAAAAGCCATTTACAAATCTTTCCCATCCAAATTTGGTTGTTCCATATTTTCTTGCTTGGTGAACTACCACTTTTTCTCCAATCTTTTTAAATCCAGCCCATTTGGCTAAAATGGGAATATAACGATGCATCTCGCCAAATACCTCAATACTCTTTACCACTTTTAATTGATAGGCTTTAATTCCACAATTAAAATCATGTAAAATAATTCCTGAACTTTTTCTTGCTACTGCATTGTATATTTTAGAAGGAATATTTTTAGTAAAAGTGTTATCGTATCTTTTTTTCTTCCAGCCACTCACTAAATGATACCCATCTTCTGTAATCATTTTATAAAATTCTGGAATCTCATCTGGGGAGTCTTGTAAGTCAGCATCCATTGTCACTACAATATTTCCTTGAGCTGCCTTGAATCCTTCATTTAAAGCAGCAGATTTACCATAATTTCTCTGAAAACGAATTCCTTTTAAAGCAGGGTAATTATTTTTTAATCCCTGTATGGTATCCCAACTATTATCGTCACTTCCATCATCCACCATAATTACTTCATAAGTAAATTGGTTATTTTGCATAACGCGATCAATCCATGCCATTAATTCTGGCAAAGATTCAGATTCGTTAAATAAAGGAATGACTACAGAGATTTGCATTAAGTTTTATTTAAGCTGCGTTATCTTCAAATGGATTTGGATTCTTCTTAGCAACACCTGCACCAATGGCAGCTCCTATAGCTCCTAAAATTCCTGTACCAATAATGGCACCTCCAATAGCAAATGGTAAGAAAAATTTCTTCGTCATTGTAACTGCTTGCTCAATCATCTCATCTGTCATTTGAGGATTTTTTTCCATTTGTTTTCTAGTCATGTCAACAATCTTATCTACCATATCAGGGAATAAGAATTTAGTTGACAAAACAGTAAATAATACCGTAATAACAATTACCACAGCAGTAGTTTTAAATCCATGGGCAAAAACATTACCAAAAGTGACATTGTTGTTGTTTTGATTAGCATACAAGATTGCACCATAAATTAAACCACCTAAGAAAATAGCATAATTGATCCAACTTAACCATGTTACTTCATATAAATTGAATACATAAACGATTACACTAAATACAATAGAGATACCACTTAAAATGGCTCCTTTAATAATATGACTTGTTACTGTGTTTTCCATTGAACTATAAATTATGAATTGATATGTAATGTATTCTTAGCTACCGTACCTATTACTTTTCCTTTTAATGAAATATCCCAGAAAGGTGAATTAGCAGATTTACTTGCAGAATCTGATTTACTCATTGTAGTATTTTCTGTTAAAGAAAATAATGTTAACTCTGCTCTAGCTCCTTCAATTAAACTTGTGGTAGGCAAGTTGAATATTTGTCTTGCATTATTTGAAAACAATGATGCAATTTTTTCTTCGGTTAATTTTGGTAATTTTTCTAGCACTGCACTAAAGCAAGTTTCAATACTAGCAATACCTGCTTTTGCATTTTCGAATTCAATTGTTTTGGCATCCCAGTCCTGCGGAAGGTGATGAGAGCTTATACAATCCACTGTTCCATCTTCCACTGCCTTTAACAAAGCTTCTTGGTCTTTCTTGGTTCTTAGTGGAGGAAAGACTTTTAGTAAAGTGTTGTATTCTTTTAAATCTTCTTCAGTGAAGAATAAATGATAAGGTGTTACACTACAACTAATGTTCAATCCATCTTTTTTCGCTGCAGCAATCATCGTAATACCTTTGGCTGTTGAAACGCCAGTGATATGTAATTTAGATTGAGTATATTTTAATAATTCTATATCTCTTGAAATAATCAGTTCTTCAGCAATTGCTGGAATTCCTGGTAATCCTAATTGAGTGGATAAAACTCCTTCGTTCATTAAACCCAAACTACCTAAGCTTTTATCTATTGGCATTTGTATTACTAAGCCGTCAAATGCTTTTACATATTGCAGCGCTTTTAAAAATAAGAGGGTAGATTGAACAGGATGTAGACCGTCACTGAAAGCAACCGCACCATTATTGAACATATCTATCATCTCTGCTAAATCCTTCCCTTCAATTTTTTTAGATAATGCACCAATTGGGTAAACATTGATGGGTAAATGATTGCTTTGTTGCTTTGTATAAGTTACTTGAGATTTATTATCTGTTATTGGATGGGTATTAGGAATATTAAATACCGTTGTAAATCCTCCTTTTTGAGCTGCAGCAGCTCCTGTTACCAAAGTCTCTCTATTTTCCATTCCTGGATCACAAAAATGAACAAATGGATCAACCCAACCTGGTGAAACTACCGTTCCTGGTTTTTCAAAAATAAAATCTGCTTTGCCATCAAAATGATCTGTAATGGAAAGGATTTCTTGATCCTTTATGAGAATATCTTTAACCTTACCGTGAAATGGAGATGCCGGATCGGCTATCTTGACTTGTCTTAAAAGAATGGACATTAGGTCAATAAATTTGATGTAAATATAGCTTGTTTTTTTCGATTAGAGGGTATATTTGCACCCCAAATCCCGTGATTTTTAGTGATTTGAGAAGGTTTCGGGTGGTAGCGCAGCCCGGTAGCGCACTTGTATGGGGTGCAAGGGGTCGCAGGTTCAAATCCTGTTCACCCGACCAAAAAAGAGAAACAACCCAAAAAAGTACAGCCTCGACGAAAGTTGAGGCTGAATTGTTATAAGAGCAAACAACTCAAGCTTGCTTGAAGTTGTGGGCGATTATAACAATTGAAAGGCCTGAGCGAAGCGAAGGGCTTGTATAGTTATTTGGTTGTTACTTATGCTTTTGCAACAAGGGTGAGAGGATACAGCGACCGAAGGGAGCTAAATCCCCCGTACCATTTTAAATATCTTACCTTTGCCTCCATGAATTTCTCCGACTTAAATCTTAATCCATCTTTAAGTAAGGCTATAGAAGACCTTGGTTTTCAATATCCAACAACCATACAGCATAGGGTTTTCCCAGTAGTCATGTCTGGTAGGGATGTATGTGGTATTGCACAAACCGGAACTGGTAAGACATTTGCCTACTTGTTACCTTGTTTGAGATTATGGAAATTTGATAAAAATAAAGATCCTCAAATACTCATTATAGTACCCACCAGAGAGTTAGTTGTACAGGTGGCTGAATCCGTAAGAAAGTTAACCACTTATATGAATGTGGTAACAGTTGGAGTGTATGGTGGAGCCAATATAAATACCCAACAATTAGAAGTAGAAAAGGGTGTAGATGTATTAGTAGCTACTCCAGGTAGATTATATGACTTGTTGTTAAATGGTGCTTTTAAAACCAAGACCATCAAAAGATTAGTCATAGATGAAATGGATGAAATGTTGAATCTTGGTTTTAGAACTCAAATAACCAATATACTTTCTTTATTACCAGGTAAGAGACAAAATTTATTATTTTCTGCAACCATCACAGATGAAGTAGAAAGTTTAATGAATGATTACTTTACAGAACCAGAAAGAATAGAAGCAGCACCCACAGGAAGTCCAGTAGAGAATATTATTCAAACTGCTTATGATGTTCCCAATTTTAATACAAAGGTTAATTTATTGGAACTTTTATTAAGCTCTGATGATACTATGACCAAGGTATTGATTTTTGTTAGTACTAAAAGTTTAGCAGATCAATTGTATGAAAAACTAAACGAAGAATTTCCAGAAATTGTTGGTGTAATTCATTCCAATAAAGAACAGAATTACCGATTCAATACAGTAAAACAATTTAAAGCAGGTGTCTTTAAATACATCATAGCAACGGATATAATGGCGCGTGGTATTGATGTGGCGGAAGTGACGCATGTAATTAATTTTGATACACCTGAAGTGCCAGAAAATTATATTCATAGAATTGGTAGGACAGGCAGAGCAGACAAAAAAGGTATTGCTATCACTTTTATAACAGAAAAAGAGAAGCCTTTTCAACAAAAGATTGAAGCTTTGATGAGACAACCTATTCCAATGTTGGCACTTCCAGAAGATCTAGAAATATCTACTATATTAATTGAGGATGAACTTCCAAAAGTTCATATGAAAACTATTCAAATAAAGCGTCCCAAGATTGACGCAGGGGGTGGAGCTTTCCATGAAAAATCTGCAAAGAATAGTAAAGTAAATGTTAGAAAAAGTCATAAAGATGCCATGATGAAAAAATATGGCAAGCCAAAGAAGAGAGGGGGGAAAAAATAACAAGTATGTTCAAAAAATTAGTCCACCCGTTTATGGGGTGGACTAATAAAATCTTTAGCTTTAAATAAACTAGTCCTTATTTTTTTTTAAGGACTAGTTTATTTAAAATCTTTCTAATCCACTAAAGAAGAAATCGCCTTCTATTTTTGCATTTTCATCACTATCACTTCCGTGAACTGCATTTTCACCAATAGATGTTGCATATTTTTTTCGGATAGTTCCTTCAGCAGCATCTTTGAAATTAGTAGCACCAATTAGGGTTCTAAAATCTGCAACTGCATTTTCTTTTTCTAAAATAGCTGCAACAATAGGCCCACTGCACATAAATTCCACTAATTCACCATAAAATGGTCTTTCTTTATGCACTGCATAAAATTCACCTGCCTGTGCTGTTGTCAAATGAATCCATTTCATCGCTTTTACACTAAATCCTGCCTTAATAATCTGATCTAAAATGGCTCCAGTATGCCCTTTTGAGGTAGCATCTGGTTTAATCATCGTGAATGTTCTGTTACTCATAATCAATTTGTTATAATGTTGCTAATTGCAGGCGCAAAATTACTAAAAAACCTTTGATTTATAGTAAATTTGTGCCTTATGCAAGCAATAGATCAATTTTACCCCAATTTAGCTAAACCATTCAAAGCGGTTATAACAGCTCATCAAAAACCAGATGGTGACGCAATGGGGTCAAGTTTGGCTCTATATCATTTTTTAATCCAATTGGGCCATGAGGTTCATGTTATTTCACCTACCAATTGGGCGCAATTCTTAGATTGGATGCCTGGCACTGATAAAGTGTTGGATTTTGAACATAATAAATCCAAGGCAAGCGAAATCATTCATCAAGCAGATTATATCTTTTGTTTAGACTTCAATATTTTACATAGAACCAAACATATGGAGCCTGTTATCAAAGACTCCAAAGCGGTTAAAATTTTAATTGATCATCACCAACAGCCTGATACACCTAGTTTTGGTTATGGCATAAGTGATGTTAAAATGAGTTCTACCTGTGAAATGATTTATGATTTTATTGTTCAGTCAGGACATAGTAATTTAATCAATTTAGATATTGCCACTTGTATTTATACAGGTTTGATGACCGATACTGGATCATTTAGATTTCCATCTTGCACTGCCTCTGTTCATAAAATTGTTGCTCATCTAAAAGAATTGGGTTTGCAACATGGTAAAATTCATGAAGCAATATATGATCAATCTACTGAGGGTAGATTGAAATTTATGGGAAATGCCTTTTTAAATAGAATGCATGTTTTCCCTGAATTCAAAACAGCTGTAATGGCTATACCCAAAACGGACATTTATAAATTTGAATTAAAGACTGGGGATACAGAAGGTTTAGTGAATTACTTATTATCTATTCAAGGAATTAAATTTGCGGCAATAGTTATTGACAGAGAAGAAGAAAGAAAATGGAGCTTTAGAAGCAAAGGCAACTTTGATGTTAATATATTTGCGAGAACACATTTTGAAGGGGGTGGCCATGCGAATGCAGCTGGAGGAAGCTCTTTAAAATCTGTAGAAGATACTTTCAATGATTTTAAAAATATCTTAGAAACATATAAAACACAATTATCTCAATTAAATTAAAACATGTTAAAGTCAACATTAAAATTAGTCGCAGTACTTGTATTGTTTGCAAGTTGTAATCAATACGAAAAAGCACCTTCAGGTATGCTTTATAAAATTTCTCATGGTTCTGGTAACCCTCAGAAATTAGCTCAAGGTCAATTTGTAAAAGTTAATTTAGAATATAAATTAAAAAGCAAAGACACCATCTTAAGTACTACTTATGGTCAAATACCTGTTTATTTTCCTATTGACACTGCTAGATTAGGTAAGTATACTTTTACTGAAATTATTATGCAATGTAAAAAAGGAGATAAAATTGATTTCTCTTTAAGTGTTGACACTTTAGTTAAAATGGGTGTACTTCAATTTAATGAAGTATTCAAAGCAAAAGACATTATTGTTGGCAAGGCTGAAATCATTGATGTTTTTGCTGATGTAGCTAAAGTAGATGCAGATTATAAAGCTGAATCTGAGTTAGAAAAGAAAAAAGAAGTTGCTGCAATTAAAGCATATTTAGCTAAAAATAAAATCAATGCAATTGAATCACCAGAAGGAGTTTTTGTTGCTATTAAAACACCTGGTGATGCAGCCAATAAAATTGATACAACTAAAATAGCGAGTGTATTATATAAAGGATATACTTTCAAAGGGGATGTATTTGATACAAACATGAAGCCAGATGGCAAACCATATGATGTTAAAGTGGGTGCTGGTGCAGTTATCCCAGGTTGGGAAATTGGTTTACAATATTTTGGAAAAGGTGGTAAAGGTTCTATTTATATTCCTGCAATGTTAGCATACGGATCTCAAGCAAATGGTGTGATCAAAGCATTTGAGAATTTAGCTTTTGATATAGAAATTGAAGATGTTACAAAGAAATAATTTCTACTAAATGAAAATAAAAAGGGGCTGAATTTCAGCCCCTTTTTTATGTTATAATAGTTCCATTAATCGAATAGCTTGTTTGGCTTCTTTTACATCATGAACTCTTAAAATACTAGCACCATTTTTTAAAGCCATAGTATTTACAACAGTAGTACCATTTAAAGCTTCCTCAGGAGTTATTCCAAGTGTTTTGTAGATACTAGATTTTCTAGAAACACCCACTAGTATGGGTAATTCAAGTGAACTTAATTGATTCAATTCTTTTATAATGGTAAAATTCTCTTCAATCGTTTTTCCAAACCCAAATCCAGGATCAATTATCCAATGATGAATCCCTTTTTGAGTAAATAGCTGTTTCTTTTGGGAAAAGAACTGCAGAAGCTCTAGTATGATATTTTCTCTTTTTAGTACTTCGTGCATTGTTTCCTTGGAACCTGTAATATGCATGCCAATATAGCTAGTATTGTATTTTGAGACCATATCTAAAATTGTGGGATCAAAACTACCACAACTGATATCATTAATCATCTTTGCACCCATAGCTATTGCAGCTTCTGCTACTTTAGATTGGAAAGTATCAATAGATATCAAAATATTAGGAAAAGCCTTTGAAATGGCTTCTATGGCAGGAGAGACCCTTTGAATTTCTTCCTCTTCGCTAATCATGCTTGCACCTGGTCTGGTGCTTTGACCTCCTATATCAATAATTTCAGCACCTTCTTCTATAAAAACCCCAGCTTTATCCACCACTTCTTGTGTAGAAAGAAGCCTGCTATTTGCATAAAACGAGTCTGGCGTAAGGTTCATTATCGCCATTATTTGAGTATTATTGAACATAGTTTTATTATAAAAAGGTTATGCTGTATCTTGCAAGTGTTCAAAGATATTAATAACATAGAAACTTAGGCTATTTTTCATGAGTCAGACCTCTTTACAATACGACGAAGCAGTTGCATCTTGCAGAGATATTTTTATCAAAAAAACCAAGGATTATGGTACTGCTTGGCGCGTTTTAAGAATTATATCAGTAGTAGATCAAATTTTTATTAAAGCATTAAGAATTAGAACCATTCAAGATATTGGTAATCAAAAAGTGGGGGATGATATAGCATCAGAATTTAAAGGCATCTTAAATTATGCAGTAATTGGATTAATACAATTGAACTTAGGAGACCCTAAAGTAGAAGAAATTGAGGTGAGTAAAGTGGAAACATTGTATGAAGAAAATGTTCATTTTGCTAAATCTACCATGTTGGACAAAAACCATGATTATGGAGAAGCTTGGAGAGATATGAGTCAAGAAAGTTATGCTGATTTAATCTTAGTTAAACTATTAAGAATTAGACAAATTCTACATAACGATGGTAAGACCATTATTAGTGAAGGGATAGATGCCAACTTTGTAGATATTTTAAACTATTCTGCTTTTGCTTTAATTCAAATCGCGGAAGGCAAACATTAGCCCATTTAAAAAGACCCTATGCAAAACTTTCTAAAAATATTGCGTTGGACTGTAGGATTGCTGTTTATTTTTTCCGGTTTAATAAAAGCAAATGATCCTTTAGGTTTAAGTTATAAAATGCAGGAATTTTTTGATGTATGGGGCTTATCTTTTTTCAATGATTATACTTTGGGTTTATCCTTGGTGATGAACCTTTTAGAAATTGTAACTGGAATTGCTTTATTAATTAAATATCCTTACAAGCAAACTTTGTGGGTTTTATTAGTGCTAATCGTTTTCTTTAGTTTTTTAACAGGATATGCTTTGTTCTCAGGCAAAATTAAAACCTGTGGTTGTTTTGGAGATTGTATTCCATTAAGTCCTAAGACATCTTTTATAAAAGATATTGTACTCTTTGTATCTATTGTAATTTTATTAGTCAATCATAAAAAAGTAAAAACCAATCTTCATAAAGCTTGGGGTATGCTTATTTTATTGGTGGGTACATTTTCAGTAGGATATGGTCAATATTATGTTTTAGCACATTTGCCATTTATTGATTGCTTGCCCTATAAAGTAGGAAAAGATATAGTTGAACAAATGAAATTACCTGCCAATGCTGTTGCTGACAGTATTAGATTGGATATGGAGTTTGAAAAGAATGGCAAAACCTATCAATTTGATCCATCCAATTTCCCTGCTGATTTTGATAGCACTTATATTTTCAAATCAAGAAAGGAAGTTGTATTACTGAAAGGAAATGGAATTGTTGCACCCATTCAAAGTTTTACCTTAAATACATTAAACGGACAAGATACTACGGATGCACTATTTACTATTAGTACACCTTATGTTTTAGTTTTTGCTGGTCAAATTGACCCTTCTATACCATGGGATACCTTATTGACCAAATTGCATAATAAACATAAGTTAGTCTTCATAGTTACTGCGGACAAAGATCGTGCAACTAGCTTATTATCAAAAGAACAAATACTTATAGGTGACAATACAATGATCAAAACTGCAGCAAGAGTTTGGCCATCTGTATTTGTAATGAATGGCTCAACAATTATGAGTAAAACTGCCTATACAGACTATATTGACGCTCATTAGTTATTTAATATATTTTATAGAATAAATTCTTTTTAGTAACTTAGAAAGAATTGAAAGACAATTAAATTTATATTCTATGTCAAAGATTAAAGATATCCTAACTAAAAAAGGGCCACATTTTAATATTGTAACCCCTGATACGAAAGTTTTAGATGCATTGACATTGATGAAAGCTGAAAATTTGAGTTATGTTGTAGTAATGAAAGATGATCAATATCTTGGCCTGATGTCAGAAAGAGATTATACCCATAAAATTAAATTAGAGGGCAGACAATCTGAAACTGCCACTGTAAAAGATATTATGACTTCGAATTATCCTGTTATAGGTTATTCAGATGATTTAGAAAGATGCATGGTATTAATGAATGTTTATAAAACAAGGTACCTTCCTGTATTTGATGAAATGGAATTTAAAGGAATACTTACCATGAACGATTTAATGAGAGAAGTAATTGACAAGAAATAAAAATAAAAGGGACTTTGAAAAAGTCCCTTTTATTTTATAATAACATCAGTAATTATTTTTTCTCCCATTTTTTCATTAACCCTTTCTATAATTTGTTGTTTCTGAAAACCCAATTCATTTTTTAATGGCCCTACACTTGTTTCTATAAAAAGTTTCTGATCAAATATGTAAATTTTATCAGTGTATTTAGCAATAGTAGCACCCATTAATTCTTGCCAAACTTCTTCTATTTGGGCAGCTCGAATTCCATTTTTCAATTTGCTATTTTGTACAAATTGCTTTAACGCATCTCCTAATTTAAATACTGCCATGCTACAAATCTAAGTGTTATAATTGAATCAATTGAAAATCCATCACCTGCTTGGATAAAATTTGTTCTACTCTTTCTTTATGTGTATCAGTTATAAATACTTGACCATCTGTATTTTGATGAACCCAACTAAGTAGTTGTATCATTCTATTTTCATCTAACTTTTCAAAAATATCATCCATCAATAAAATGGGGGAGAGCTGTTTTTCTTTTTTAATAAAAACCCATTCTGCTAATCTAATGGCAAATAATAAACTCTTCCTTTGACCTTGAGATGCTTCTTGTTTAAATGATTGACCTTGTATTGTAATAACTAAATCGTCTTTATGTATCCCCACTGAAGTTCTTTGTAAGACCATATCTTTTTGCAAAGATTCTTTCAATTGCTCCTGATAAGATTTTGTAAGTAAGCTAGATTGATAAGCTATATGAATATCATCCAATTTGCCAGCTAAAATCTTATAGAGAGATAAAATTTCTGGTAAAAATTTATTTAATAACTCTTTTCTATGTTGGTAAATAATATCGCCATGTTGAATTAATTGTTCATTGAATGCTTCGATGATGATAGTATCCATATTGCCTTGCTCTGCAATCAATTTTAAATAACTATTTCTTTGAACTAAAACCTTATTGTATTGTATTAAATGATGTAAATAGGTCGGATACAATTGTGATAATAAACTATCCATCAATTTTCTTCTTTCTTCACTTGTGCCAGTAAT